>JAZOUD010000001.1:0-5957 GCA_045658005.1 Clostridia bacterium
GGATTGCAGTCAGCACATCGTAGTACTTGCCGTTTTCCATGAATTCCTGCAGACGCTTTTCAAACTCGGGAATCTGGGAAACTTCCACATTCTTCAAGTAGCCGTTGACAACAGCATAGATGATGCACACCTGGTGGGCAACTTCCACAGGCGCATTGTTGCGCTGCTTCAGCACGGCAACGATCCGTTCACCCTGGGCCAGCCGGGCCTTGGTGTCAGCGTCGAGGTCGGAGCCGAACTGGGCAAAGCCCTGCTGCTCGCGGTACTGCGAGTAGAGCAGCTTCAGGGAACCGGCGACCTTCTTCATGGCCTTGATCTGGGCGTTGCCGCCGACGCGGCTGACGGAGATACCGGGGTTCACGGCGGGCATGATGCCGGCGTGGAACAGCTCGGTCTCCAGGAAGATCTGGCCGTCGGTGATCGATATGACGTTGGTGGGAATGTAGGCGGAGACGTCGCCCGCCTGCGTCTCGATAATGGGCAGCGCCGTAATCGACCCCCCGCCATACTCCGGCGCGACCCGCGCGGCCCGCTCCAGCAGGCGGCTGTGCAGGTAGAAAACGTCGCCCGGATAAGCCTCGCGTCCCGGCGGGCGGCGAATCAGCAGCGACAGCGCGCGATAGGCCACGGCGTGCTTGGACAGGTCGTCGTATACGATCAGCACGTCCTTGCCCTGGGCCATGAAGTACTCGCCCATGGCGCAGCCGGAATAGGGCGCGATGTACTGAAGCGGCGCAAGCTCCGACGCGGTGGCGGAGACCACGATGGTGTAGTCCATCGCCCCGGCCTGGGTCAGGCTTTCCACCACCTGGGCCACCGTCGAGCGCTTCTGCCCGATGGCCACGTAGATGCACAGGCAGTCCTTGCCCTTCTGGTTGATGATGGTGTCCACGGCGATGGTGGTCTTGCCGGTCTGGCGGTCGCCGATGATCAGCTCGCGCTGGCCGCGACCGATGGGGATCATGCTGTCGATGGCCTTGATGCCCGTCTGCAGCGGCACCGACACGCTCTTGCGCTCGATGATGCCGGGAGCCGGGTTCTCGATGCGGCGCTCGCCCTGGGCGGCGATGGGGCCCTTGCCGTCGATGGGCTGGCCCAGCGCGTCCACGACGCGGCCGATCAGCGCCTCGCCCACGGGCACGGAGACCACCTCGTGGGTGCGCTCCACCGTGTCGCCCTCCTTGATGTCGGCGTCGTCGCCCAGCATGACCACGGCCACGGAGTTCTCCTCCAGGTTCAGCGCCATGCCCAGGGTGCCGTTGGAAAAGCGAACCAGCTCGTTGGCCATGCAGTTCTCCAGCCCGGATACCCGCGCGATGCCGTCGCCCACCAGTAAAACCGTACCGACGTCGGTTTGTATGATCTGGTTGTCGTAATGCTTGATCTGATCCTTGATGATCTTTGATATTTCTTCAGGTCTGAGCTGCATCTGCTTGCCCTCTTTCCTACAGCGCCTGGGTCAGGCTGCGCTTGAGCCTGCCGAGCCTGTCTTGAATCGTGTTGTCATAGCGCCTGCCGTCCATCTCCACGCGCACGCCGCCGATCAACGCCGGATCCACCGCCGTGATCAGCTTCACCTGGCGACCGGAGATGTGGGCCAGCCGCACCCGCAGCGCGGACAGCTCGTCCTCGTTCAGCGCCACGGCGCTGGTCACGAAAGCCTCCACGATGCCGCTGTCGTCGTTGAAGCGCTGGTGAAACCACTCGGCGCACATAAGAAAGGCGTCAAAATGCTCCTTCTCCACCAGCAGCTTCAAGAAGTTGGTGACATAGGGGTGCACGCGGTTGCCGAAGGTGTCGTCGATGATCTTCAGACGGACGCCGCGCTCGACGGCGCGCGAACACAGCAGCCGTATGAACCGGGGCTGCGCCTTCAGGATCGCGCTGATGTCGTCCAGCTGCTCAAAGATCAGCAGGCCGAGGTCTTCATCCCGCGCCAGCTCGTAAAGGCCCTCGCCGTATTCCCTCGCCAGGCCCGTCACGACGCTTCACCTGCACTTTTGATGAATTCTTCCACCAGCTCGCGATGGTCATCCGCGTTGATTTCGCGCTCCACCATGCGCCCGGCGATGTCCGCCGCCATGCCGGAGATCTCGCCCATCAGCTCGGAATAGGCCTTGCGCTTCTCCTGCTCGATGTCCCGCTCCGCCTTCTGCTTGATATGGGCGGCCTCGGCCTTGGCCTCGTTCACGATGCCCTCGCCCCGGCTGTGGGCGGTGTCCACCGCGTTCTTCACCAGCCGGTCGGCCTCCTCCCGGGCGCCGCTCATGCGCTCGGTATAGTCCTCCTTCAGCTGTGCGGCCTCGCGGCGATCCTTGCCCGCGGCGTCGTAGATGCCGTCGATCTCCTTCTGACGCGCCTCCAGCACGGCCATCACGCGCTTCCAGAGGAATTTCCGAACCAGCAGCAGCAGGATCAGCAGGTTGCAGATCTGGAAGATGATGGTCCAGGCATCGATCGAGATAAACTCCAGTACTTTCACTTTTTTACCTCCGAGAAATGATCGCGTCTCAAAGATAAAGGGAAATTACAGCTTGCCGATGAAGGGATTGGCGAACATCAGCAGCAGGGCGACGATGAAGCCGTAGATACCGGTGGTCTCAGCGACGGCGCAGCCCAGCAGCATGGTGGACTGCACGGTGCCCTTGCACTCGGGCTGGCGGCCGATGGCCTCGCAGGCCTTGCCGACGGCGTAGCCCTCGCCGATGCCGGGGCCGATGCCGGCGATCATCGCCAGGCCGGCGCCGATGGCCGAGGAACCCATTACGATTGCTTTGGTCCAAAGTTGCTCATTCATTGAAATACCCTCCCAATGATTATTATTTGATGTATGTCATTCCTCTGCGGCAGCGCTGATGTTCATCATCATCAGCATGCAGAAGATGAACGCCTGAAGGAGTGCGGAAAAGATATCGAAGTAGATCGAGAAGACCGCCGGGATGCCCACCTGCAGAATGGGAATCTGGCCGAGCACACGGCCCAGCGCGCCCGGGAGCTTCGAGAAGATCACATAGGACAGGTTGGCCAGCGCCCACCTCAGCAGGCCCATGATGACGGTGCCCGAGGCGATGTTGCCAAAGTGACGGAACGCCATGGACATGGGCGTCGCCACCTCTGAAATGATGTTGAAGGGCAGCAGCACCGGAATGGGCTGGAAATAGCCCTTGATATAGCCCACGGGGCCGCCGGCGCGGAACTTGTTGTAGGTGATCAGCACAAACACTACCAGCGACCAGGCCAGCAGCGTGTTGAGATCGGAGGTCGGGGCGTACAGGCCCACCATGCCGGACAGGGAACCCAGTGCCGACAGGCCCATGACCGATGCGATCAGCGGCGCGTAGCCCACCTGCAAAAAGTGCTCGCCCATGTTCTCGCCCACCATGCCGTTGACCTTGTTGACGATGAACTCCGCGACGACCTGGCGCTTTGTGCGGCAGTGCACCTGCAGCCCGCTGGTCAAAAACAGGCACAGCCCCACGATGACCGCCATGACGATCCAGGTGTTCACCACCGTCTCGGTGATGGCGATGCCGCCCAATACCGGGATCTCAAACAGCACCTTCGCGCCGGTTACGGTAAATTCCTGGTTCAAGGATTGTCACTTCCTTTGGTTTCGGGGGCCTTTTTTGCCTCCAGGATTTGCAGTACCCTTATCACGATCGAGGGAAACAGCGCGGCCAGTATCGATGCCAGCGGATCGAAGTGAAACACGGCGATGCCCAGCACCAGCAACGCGAACAGCGCGATCATGCGCACGTTATAGGAAAGGCGCATGCGGTTTTGCATTTGCAGGCTCAGGTCCGCGATCTCCTGTTCGGTGCGCTGGCGCTCGGCCATGCGGTCCGCGACGCTCTGCACCATCATGCCCATCACGAAGAAGTTCGCGATGCCCAGGGCCCCGGCGTAGAGCGCCCCGCAGACGACCGGCGGCTTCAGCCTGCCGATGGCGGCATAGACGATCAGCATCACTGCCACAAGCGCCGCAACGCCCAGCGCGACATGCGCCGTCTGCTCCAATACCGTCTTGTCCGGCTTCCTCATCCGATACTCCCTGAATCCGCGCCCCAGCGTCGGCCTTCCATCGTCGATATCAAAAATTTACACCTGTTTTCTTTTATAGCGCAAAACGAGCGACGATGCAAGCCCAAATAGATTAATTGTTTGCATAAAATACAGGGAAAACAAATCAGATAAAAAAGCAGTCTTATCACGCAGAGCTGGATGGATTGAAACCGTAAAGGGAATAGGGTATAGGTTTATAGGTTCAAAGTAAGCTTTTCCGTTCGTTCGAGAAGCAGCCGCTTCAAGAAAAGGAACTGATAATAGTCTTACATCTTTTCAATCACTTGTTCGAATCCTCAAAAATGAGGAATTTGGAGTGTATAATCGCTCAAATCGTGGAAAAATTATTTGTTTTTATGGATTCATTGACAAGAAATGTTTTTAAATGTTACTATATATTTACATGAGGGCGGCATTTCAAAATGCCAGTTACTTACTTAATTATGAGGAAGCAACACATGTAAAGGAGGGGTTCTAACATGTTGACTGCAAAGGAGAATATGCGCGAAGTCATTCGGGGCGGCAATCCCGATCGCATTGTCAATCAGTACGAGGGCATTGCCCTGCTGTTCCATCCGTTCCTGCTGGCATCTCCCCTGATGAAGAAGGGAGACCCGGATTCGGTGAACGCCTGGGGCGTCACGAACTCGTTTCCAACCAATGTGCCTGGCGCGTTTCCGGTGCATACGCCTGAAAAGATCGTCGTCAAGGATATCGAGCATTGGCAGGATTACGTGCACGCACCGTCACTGAAATTCCCGGATGAGCTGTGGAATATCGCCAAGGACATGTATGCCGCCGTAGACGGCGCAAAGGCCTATAAGGCGACTTTTATCGCGCCCGGGCTTTTTGAGCAGACCCATCACCTGTGCAGCATGGAAGAAGCCCTTATGAACTACATGGAGTACCCGGATGAGATGCACGACATGATCAAGTACCTCACCGACTGGGAGCTGGAGCTGGCCGATGGCATCTGCTCAAACCTGCATCCCGATGCCATCTTCCACCATGATGACTTTGGCAGTGAGCGCAATTCATTTATGCGCCCTGCGGTTTTCGAAGATTTCTTCCTGGATGCCTATAAGCAGATCTACGGCTACTACCACAGCCACGGCGTAGAGCTTATCTTCCATCACTCCGACAGCTATTGCGCCAACCTGGTTCCCATCATGATCGAAATGGGTATAGACGTGTGGCAGGGATGCATGCACACCAACAACGTGCCGGAGTTGATCAAGCAGTACGGCGGCAAAATGACCTTCATGGGTGAGATCGACAACAAGCAGGTGGATTTCGAGGGCTGGACCTATGCCGACTGCGAGAAGGCAGCCCTTAACGCTATCAACACCTGTGGCGCAGCTGCCGACGGCAAGTACTTCATTCCCTGCATCACCCAAGGCGGTCCGGGCAGTCTGTATGAGGGCACCTATAAGGGACTTTGGGATGCCATCGACAAGTACAACTGTGAAAAGTTCGGCCACAGGCAGGCAGATATCGACGCCGCCCGTTTGCCAATCAGCATCATGTTCTGACGTCGGTCCTGCGCCGCCACACTGCGTATCACCCGGACAGCACTGCGACACATGTGCATCTGAAAGGAGATTTTCCCTATGACGCTTGAAAACATCCATGATCTGGTATGCAACGGCAAGACCCGCCTGGTTCCCGGCGCGGTGAACGAGGCCCTGGACGACGGCATCGCCGCCGCCGATATCCTGAACACCATGATTGCGGCCATGAGCGTGGTCGGCGACCGCTTCTCCAGAAACGAGATCTTTGTGCCTGAGATGCTGGTGGCCGCCAAGGCCATGAAGAAGGGCGTCGACGTGTTGAAGCCCCACCTGGGCGACGGCGGCGTGGGCAGCATGGGTAAGATGATCATGGGTACCGTGGCG
>JAZOUD010000002.1:0-9750 GCA_045658005.1 Clostridia bacterium
CAGCTGCATGCTGGCGATGGCGATGATGCAGGGCCTGACCAGCGCGATCGTGAACCCCAACGACCAGCGCCTGATGGAGACCGTCAAGACCTGCGACATCATCAAGAACAACAACCTGTACGCCGACTCCTACCTGGAGATTTGACGGGCCAGGGAAAATACCGCGCTTCGCCCGGGATGACGCGCCGCTGCCATCCCGGGCGAAGCGCATTTTTGGGTGGCGTGATTCGCGGAAATGTTGTATAATGGGTTTTGGATTGATGAAGCAGGCGGAAGGGGGGCGGCCCGGGATGAACAAGTCGTTGAAGAAGAACAGCCTGTACTATCTGTTCTACAACGTCCTGAACATGCTGTTTCCCTTTGTCTCCAGCCTGTACGTCGCCAGGGTGCTGCTTCCCGAGAGCGTCGGCGAGGTCGCCTATGCGCAAAATGTGGTCTCCTATTTCTCGATACTGGCCTTCCTCGGGATCCCGACCTACGGCATCAAGGCCATCGCCAAGGCCAGGGACAGCCGGGAGGAGATGGACGCCGTATTCTCCGAGCTGTTCATCATCAACGGCATTTCGACGGTTTTCTTCACCGCGATCTATTATGCCCTGATACTCATCGTCCCCGCGTTCCGCGCCAGCCTGGCCCTGTATGCCACCGTCGGCCTGACGGTGGTCCTGAACATGCTGAACATCTCCTGGCTCTATGAGGGGCTGGAGGAATTTGGCTATGTCTCCCTGAGGAACGCCATATTCAAGGTCATCGTGTTTGCCCTGATCGTCGTCTTTGTGAAGGGCGAGCGGGACGTGCTGGCGTATGCGGCCATTACCGTGTTCGGGGTCGCGGGCAACAATCTGATCAACGTGATCCACGCCCGGCATTTTGTCAGGCTTCGAACGACGAACCTGGACCTGGCGCGCCACATGAAGCCCATTTTTATGCTGGTGATGGTCAACCTCGCCATAGAGATCTATACCCTCGTGGATACGACCATGCTCGGCATCATGACCACGAAGGAGCACGTCGCCTATTACCAGTACGCCAGCAAGGTCAACAAGCTCCTGCTGCAGGTCACAAACTCGGTGACCATGGCCCTCGTTCCGCGGATCGCGCTGTGCTACAAGGAAAAGCAGTTCGACGCCTTCAACAGCATACTGACGAAGGCCTTGAAGGTCATCATCATTGGGGCCGTGCCGATGATCGTCGGTTTGCAGTTTACCTCGGAATTCCTGTTTTCAAGGTTGTTCGGCGCGCCGTATATCGTGTCCGGGCCGGTGGAAAGGATACTCTGCCTGGTGCTGCTGATCTCTCCCGTCGGATACCTGCTCGGCTCCAGGGTGATGCTGGTGACGGACCGGGAATCCAGGATGGCGCTGTGCGTCTGCGTCGGGGCGATCGTCAACGTCACGGGCAACTACTTCCTGATCCGGACGCTGTGTGAGAGGGGCGCGGCCATCGCCTCCGTCGTCAGCGAAGCCGTGGTCATGGTCATGTACGTGTTTCAGGGCAGGAAGGTGTACCGATTGAACCGATACGGCGACACCGTCGCGAAGGTCTGCGTCGCGGGCGCGCTGGAGACGGCGCTCCTGGCCGGGCTCAGGGCGGCGCTGCCGGAATCGTGGCTGGCCCTCGGGGCTCAGGTGGCCGGGGCGGCGACCGTCTACGTGGGCACGCTGATCCTGCTGAAGGAGCCCACGGTCAGGGATACCCTTTTCGGGCTGGCAAACAGGATATTTCACAGGGGAGGAAAAGCATGACCAGGATACTCTTTGTATGTCACGGCAACATCTGCCGTTCGCCGATGGCGGAGTATGTGATGAAGAAGCTGGTGAAGGACGCGGGGCGGGAGGGCGCGTTTGAGATCGCCTCCGCGGCCACCAGCCGGGAGGAGATCGGCAATCCGGTGTATCCGCCGGCCCGTTCGGAGCTGGCGAAGCACGGTATCGCCTGCAAGGGCCACGCCGCCCGCCAGATGACCCGGGCGGACTACGATTATTATGACTGGCTGGTGGGCATGGAGCCCTACAACATCCGCAACATGCTGCGCATCACCGGCGGCGACCCCGAGGGCAAGATCCGCCTGCTGATGTCCTTCGCCGGAAGCGACGAGGCCATCGACGACCCCTGGTACACCGGCAGGTTCGCCGAGGTATACGGGCAGATCGAGCGGGGATGCCGCGGAATGTTGGAGAAATTCTGATTTATCGAGCACAGGTCGATAAATCAGAATTTCCCCAGTACATCCCCGCCGCCCCAACGGCGCAGGCCAGGGCGGGCCAGGGGTGGCCGGAGAGCAGCAGCGCGGCCATGGCGACGCACAGGGCCAGCGTGATGGCGGGGGCCGTCTTTTTTCTCGCCTGGACCAGCGCGATGGTCGCGCAGGTCAGCAACGCGGCGAGGCTGAGCAGCTGGGACACGCGGAAGGGGCCCAGATACAGGCTGTCGGTGCGCAGCCCCTCCACCAGCGCCCGCTCCAGGGCGTAGAGGAACACGTAGCTGCGAAAGATTTCGCCGTCCCGGCGGAAGCGGTGGCGGCGCTCGGCGATGAGCAGCGCCGCCACGATGACGAAGCACCAGGCCGATTCATAGAAGAACGTGGCGAAGTGCCACTGGCCGTCGGCGCGTATGAACACCGATATGGGAAAGCGCTGCTGCCAGGGCCGGGTGGCGACGGCGCCGTAGGCCTCCTGGTTGACGAAATTGCCCCAGCGCCCGATGGCCTGGCCAAGGGCGATGGAGGGCGCGGCCAGGTCGGCCAGCCGCAGGAAGGGCAGCCCCTTGCGCCTGGCGTACAGCCAGCCCGCCAGCACGCCGCCGATGATGCCGCCGTAGATGGCCATGCCGCCCTCCCAGATGTACAGCGCCCGGATGGGATTGGCCGCATACTCCTTCCACGAGAACAGCACGTAGTAGAGCCGGGCGCAAACGATGGCTGCGGGGATGCCGATCAGCGCCAGGTCCAGCGCCGTGTCCCTGGGCAGGCCCAGGCGCTTTTCCCGCGCGCAGGCCAGCGCCGCGGCCAGGGCCATGCCGACGGCGATGATCACGCCGTACCAGTGGAAGGTCAGCCCGAAGAGGACCACGCTCGTGGGTGTGAATTGAACCATGAATTGCTCCTTAAACGACTTTCAGGGCCGCATCGCGGCCCTGAAACTATTATATCCCTCAGGTCGGCCGGGAATGTATCTCCTTTTTCTGGGCGTACATCTTTTGATCGGCCTCGTCCAGCAGCTTTCGGAAGGTGGTCTGGCCGATCTCCTCGGTGTAGGCGCAGCCCAGGGAGATGCTGACGTTGTGCGCCTTTTCCGCCTGTTCGAAATCTGTCACCATGCGGTCGATGGCGTCGGGGGTGCAGTCCTTCACGATGGCGGCAAACTCATCACCGCCGAAGCGGAAGCAGTTTTCCCCGAAGCAGGAGGAGATGCAGTGGGCCGCGTCCCGCAGCAGCCGGTCGCCGGCCAGGTGGCCCTCGGTGTCGTTGGTCTGCTTCAGGAAGTTGACGTCGAACAGCAGCACCGCCATGGAATAGCCGCTGGACTCGGATTCCAGCAGGTACTGCTCAAAGCGGTAGCGGTTGGGCAGGTTCGTCAGCGCGTCGGTCTCCGCCGCCGAACGCAGTATGCTGTCCAGGGCGTTGCGGCGCTTCAGCACGTCGTTGTAGGCCGCCGCCACCAGCCGAACCTCCCGGAAGCCCCGGGTCTCGTCCAGGGGCACGTCCTCGGGGATCAGCGTGACAAACCGTCCCAGGGGGAACAGCAGCTGGCGGTACAGCGTGGCGAAGGTGATGATCAGCACCACTATGATGGACACCGTGATGATCCACAGTATCGTGCGCAGCAGCCTGATGCGTTGGGCGGCCTGGGCCGCCATCCGGGCGGAGGTGCTCTGCAGCACGCCGACGCAGGCATTCACGTTCTGGGACACCGACTGCTTGTTCATGCCGTAGACCGAGCCGAGGATCAGCGTGCGGGCCGTCGCCAGCCGCTGCTCGTCGGTCATCGCCTGCTCCTCTTCGGTCAGCGCCACCCGGGGGATGTCCGTCAGTGGCCTGATCTCGGGCAGCGGGTAGACCGAGCTGACCAGGCTGATGGCATGCAGCTGGGCTTCCAGCATGTAATTGGCGCTCTCCGCCGCGTTTTCCAGCAGGGACATCTCCTCCTGGTTGATCTTGTGGCTTTTGAACAGCGCCAGGATGTCGTCGCCCCGGCGGGGCACGCCCAGCTCGCTGGCATAGGCCTGCAACGGGATCACGTTCACCTCGCCCGTCTCGCTCAGGGGCATCAGCACGAAATTGCTCGAGGTCTCCGACAGCAGGCTGGAGCCCGCCAGCAGCGACGTGGCCTCCTGGGTGTACTGGCCGGCGTTGGAATTGATGGTGGAAAGGTTGGAGCTACTGGTGTTGATCATCACGATCACGGTGATGATCAGCACGTGCAGTATGGACAGTATGATCACGATGGGCATCGTAAGGGCGTTTGCCGAAACGCCGCCCACGCGATTGTAGAGTCGCTTGTTCTGCATCTTCAAACCGCC
The DNA here is from genome assembly GCA_045658005.1 of Clostridia bacterium. GTDB lineage: Bacteria > Bacillota > Clostridia > Christensenellales > Aristaeellaceae > UBA2862. The sequence goes on from JAZOUD010000002.1 coordinate 4,522, forward strand.
TTTTCCGGTAATTGCACTCGAACGGGTACAAATAATGCTTCTTTATTACCGCCATTATAGCATTCACGGTTTATTTTTGTCTACTGGGTTTGGTAAAAAAACTGTGCGCAACGCTGGCAGAGGGTAACAGCTCAGAGTGCCCTCATATTATCGGGCAAGATGCTGTAGCGGCGGCGCCTGCGCAGCGAAGCAGGTCCTTTAGGGCGCCGCCACAGTGGCGGCCTGGAGGCCGCTGCTACAGTGTCTAACCCGACGAATATCGGGGGGCACGCTGAGCTGTAACGGCAGAGGGCTTTGGGAAAGCCCTGTCGGCCTTGCGGGACGGATAATATGGGCGTCACATTCTAATGCATATGGCGAAAAAAAGTCAAGTGATGCGCATTGAATCATAACCCAACAGGGGTTATAATATAGAATACGATGGTTGTACCCTGTCCGCTTTGTCCTCACGGTGGGTCAGGCGGCCTATACTACGAGCGATCGGGGCGTGAGCTATGCGCAGAAAGAGAGTGACCGGCAGGTTCTTCCTGTTCCTGTTGGCATTGCTTGTCATCGCCTTCCTGATCCTTCGGCCAAGGCTGTTCCCCGGCTCAAAGGAGACGGTCATCATGATGGCCAACGCGGACCAGCGCCAGACGGTGGACTGCGTGATCATACGCGACGAGTCGGTGACCCTGGCGGAATCCACGGCGCGGGTGGAGTACATCTCCCCGGAGAATTCGCTGGTGACCGCGGACACCACCGTGGCCAACCTGTACGCCACCGGCTATTCCGAGAGCCTGCTGAACAACCTGGAGACCACCCGAAAGAAGATCCAGGACTACCACAAGCAGCTGCTGGCCAACATCGTGGATTCCCAGCTCCAGGAGCTGGACCAGCGGGTCAACCGCAAGGCCATCGAGTTCAAGAACCTGATCACCCGCCAGACCATCGGCAACCTGAAGACCGTGGCCAGCCAGCTGGAGACGGAAATGGTGCGCCGCCAGGAATACCTTCGCCAGAACAAGCGGGGCGACAGCAAGCTGACCAAGCTGTACGACGAGGAAAACACCCGCCTGTCCAGCATACAGTCCTGGCGCACGGTGTCCAACGCGGATCGGGACGGCGTGGTGTCCTTCTACATCGACGGCTACGAGACCGACCTGACGCCCGACAGCCTGAACGCGCTGTCCATCGCCCAGGTGCGCCAGGTGCTGGCGGGGGAGCGGCTGGAGAACACCCGCCAGACCCTGAACAACGGCATCTACCGCATCGTGAACCAGAACCGCTGGTACGTGGCGGTGCTCTACAGCGGCAATACCTGGACGCCGATGGTGGGCCAGGACAACTACTACATCCAGATGGAGGGCTTCGACGACCTCAGCTACACCGCCTCGGTGTACAGCGTGCAGAAGGAAAACGACAGCACGCTGGCGGTCTTCGAGGTGCGCGACCCCATCGGCCCGCTGATCTACCGGCGCACCGGCAAGGCCCAGTTCAGCATCACGCTGACCGGCCTGTCCGTGCGGGTGGAGGCGCTGTACAACGAGAACGGCCAGATGGGCGTCTGGGTGTACGACGTGCCCGGCGGCACCTTCGTGCCGGTGGAGGTGCTCTCCACCGACGGCACCATCGCCATGATCCAGCCGATGGTTGAGGGGGCCCTGCAGCTGGGCCAGACGGTATTGATCAAATAAATTCGGAGTACGACAATGAACCGCGAGGATTTGCTTTCGAACATCGCCCGCTGGCAGGCGCGCATCGGCGAGGCATCTGCCAAATGGGGCGGGGCCACCATCTGCGGCGTCAGCAAGACCATCGACCCGGACACCATCAACATGGCCTGGGACGGCGGCATCCGCATACTGGGGGAGAACCGGGTGCAGGAGCTGGCGGGCAAGCAGGATAAGCTGAACCCCGGCTTTGAGATCCACCTGATCGGGCGGCTGCAGACCAACAAGGTCAAGCAGGCCGTGGAGCGGGTGGCCATGATCCAGTCCGTGGACCGCGAGCCCCTGGCGGCGGAGATCTCCCGCCGGGCCGAGGCGGCGGGGAAGGTGATGCCGGTGCTGGTGCAGGTGAACATCGCCCGGGAGCCCCAGAAGGCCGGGGTGGACGAGGATGCGCTTTTGCCGCTGCTGCGCCGCTGCGCCGAATTGCCCGGACTGTCGGTGCAGGGCCTGATGGCCATCATGCCCATCGCCGACGATCCCGAGGACGTGCGGCCCCTGTTCCGGCAGATGCGCCGCTGGTTCGATCGGCTGCGGGAGATGGACCTGCCCGGCGTCGATATGAACACGCTCTCCATGGGCATGTCCGACGACTGCGTCGTCGCCGCCGAGGAGGGCGCGACGATGGTCCGGCTGGGGCGGGCGCTGTTCGGCGCGAGGCCGGCAAAGATATAGGCTATTACGGCAGAGCCTTGTAGCGGCGGCCTCCAGGCCGCCATAACGCAAAACAGGCAGCCATCAATCGGTGGGCGACAACGCATGACGCGATAAAGAGGGGTAGACCATGGCGCGCAACAAATCCGGAGGCTTCAACAAGCTGTTGAATTTCATCGGCCTGGTGGACGATGAGGATACGCAGGATACCTATGGCGAGGAGTATTCCTCCGACAATTACGGCCGGAGGGCGGCCTATACGCCCGCGCGGCAGCAGCGCGCGACCAGCGCCGCCGGCAGCCGCCAGGCCCCGGCCCGGTCGAATACCCAGCGCCGCCTGCCGGAGAGCACGGGCCGCTCCAGCCGCTACGACAGCCGCGCCCCGAGGGGCTATGACGACTATCGCACGGGGGAGCGCCGCACCGCGTCGCGCTTCGACGATTCGGGCTATACCGCCCAGCCCCGCCAGTCCTCCCGCTACAGCCAGGCGCCCGATCCCCGCTACGACAGCAGCAGGAACCTGCCCCAGCGGGTCAGCCCCCAGCGTCCCATGCGGGTCAGCCAGCGCTCCCGCACGGTGATGTACTCGCTGCATTCGCTGGAGGATTGCTGCGAGGTGATCGACCAGCTGATCGCCAACAACACCGTGGTGCTCACCATGGACGAGCTGGACGGCCACCTGCTCCAGCGGGCGGTGGACACCCTCTCCGGCGCGGTGTTCGCGCTGCACGCCAGCATTCGCAAGGCGTCGGACCGCACCTACCTGGTGGCGCCGATGTCGGTGGAGGTCAACGACACCTACGACATGGACCGAAGGTTCTGAATCAAGCGTTGATGCTCACGGAGGTGAAGGCAGGATGGGCCTTTACGAGGTATTCTACGCGGGATACATCTTCCTGCGGCTGATCACGCTGGCGATATTCGTCTACTGCGTGCTCAGCTGGTTCCGGCCCAATTTCCGGGCCTTCGACATCCTGGGGAACTTCATACGCCCCTTCGTGGCCCCGTTCCAGGGCCTGTCGATGAAGCTGCGCCAGTATTTCCAGGCCCCGGTGGACTTCTCCTACCTGTTTGCGATACTCGCCTACCAGCTGCTGGGGCGGCTCTGGTGGCGGCTGTACTACCTGCTGGCCCGGAGGCTGTGATGGACGACGCGCTGGAAAAGCGGCTGAACGAGCTGGCGCTTCGGACAAAGCACAGCGGCAGGGCCTGCTACACCCGCTTCCTGGAGCCCTCGGCGATGGGCCTGCTGCAGATGGCGGCGGGCCGGGCGGGGGTTGAAGCGGCCCTCTGGGGCGGCTACGAGGGCGCTGAGCGCTGCGTGGCGGCGTTTCACGTGGCGCAGGCCCCCGAGGCGGGGGAATGGCCCATCGTGGCGCTGCGGCTGCAGTGGAACGGCAAATTCGCCAATCCCGGCCATCGCGACCTGCTGGGCGCGGTGATGGGACTGGGCATCGAGCGGGAGATGACCGGCGACATCGCCATGGGGGAATACCGCGGCGCGCCCTGCGCCTACCTGTTCGCACTGCCGGAGGTGGCGGATTACATCGCCGCCAACCTGGACAGCGCGGGACGGGCGGCGTTGAAGGTGTGCGTGGCGACGGAGGACTTGCAGCTGTCGCCGCCCGAGGGCGAGAGCCTGCGCCTGACGGTGCAGCAGCAGCGGCTGGACGCGGTCCTGGCCGCCGCCTGCCGCCTGTCGCGGGGCGAGGCCCAGCGGCTGATCGCCGCAGGGCTGGTGAAGCTGAATCACGTGCCCCAGCTGCGGCCGGACGCCCGGCTGAGCGAGGGCGACCTGATCTCCGCCAGGGGCCATGGACGGATACGGATAACCGCCTTCCAGGGGGAATCCCGTCGGGGCCGGCAGGTGGTGCAGGTGTTCCGCTACGGCAGCAAATAATGAAATCCTAACTTCTCTATGCAGGAATTGAGCGCAGTCCCGGCGAAATAATCCAGGATAGAGTGGCGTTTGATAGTGAGAACCCATTTACACCAGTGATGAAAGGACGGTATCGACATGGCGATCAGCGTGAAGGATATTCAGGAGAAGGAATTTGGCACCCAGGCGACGGGAGGCTATAACATCGAGCAGGTCGACGATTTTCTGGATGAGATTTCCGAGCAGATGACGAAGCTCGTGCGCGAGAACCTCGAGCTGAGCCGGCAGGTCAAGACCCTGGAGGCCGACGTGCTGGCGGCCCGCAGGCAGGCGGCAGAGGCCGAGGCCCGCACGCCCGACTACAACGAGAAGGGCTACTTCCAGAACCTTCAGAACGCCATGCGCGAATCCCTGATCGGCGCCCAGCGCATCGCGGACGAGACCACCGAGGAGGCCAACCGCAAAGCCCAGAAGACCGTCAGCGACGCCCAGGCGAAGGCCAACGCCCTGGTGAGCAAGGCCCAGGAGGAGGCGGACGCCATTGCCGCCGAGGCCAAGAGCCAGGTGGAGACCCTCGAGGCGCGCTACGAGTCCCTGAAGGCCGCCGCCGCCGCCTACAAAGCGGAGTTCAGCCGCCTGCTGGACACCCAGGCCAACGCCCTGCGGGAGAGCAACGGGCTGTTCTGATAGCAGAACCCGTACAACTTCATAGACAAAAAAACCTTCGCTTCGCCCAGTATGGGCGGGCGAAGGTTTTTTCTAGAGAGGCAAATTCTGATTTGTCGCGCTGACGCGCAGGGATTAGGGAATAGGGATTAGGGATTAGGAGAAGCCGCGCACCGAGGTATCACGAGGAATAGAGCGATCGTTCCCGCGACAGAACAGAGGATTATTCATGTTTTAAGGGATGGTGTTTGTTTCTACCATGCGCCAGCCACTATTTCTAATCCCTAATCCCTAATCCCTCTCCCCGACAAATCAGTATTT
>JAZOUD010000003.1:0-42327 GCA_045658005.1 Clostridia bacterium
GGCCGAAGGCCAGAACGAGGGAGTGGGACGCTGAGCTGTAAAGGGTAAGCCCTAGTTCGATTCTGTCAACGAAATGTGTTTTACGGGTTCAGTAAGCTTTCATCCGAATCGGCGTAAAGACCACAGCCGGTAACCTGAAGCCCCAGTTTGCGAGTATCATCGCTGATGCCCAGCGACACGGGGCTCACAACGTTCGGCAGCTTTAACACGATATTGTAGATGCCGTCCGGGGCATACTCCATCGGGATGTTGAACCGGATCGACGACGCCCCGCTGGCAATCGCGTCATAGACGGGATGGTTGTTGACATAGGCCAGCACCCGCTGCTCACCGTTGAACGTGTCGGAATAGTCCATCCTGAACAGCACGTTTTCCCGGGGTTCTTCCAGCGCAAAGCCCATGGTCACGTTCTGTCCCGAAGTCCACCGGTACGCCCCATCGTTGGTGCTCAGGCCTCGGATCTTGATACTTTCCGTCATGTCTCCGTATCCGCACAGCGGCATCCATTCGTCCAGCACGACGGGATACGGGTCGGTCTCCACGGTCTTAAGGATGTACTTCGTTCCACTGGCTTTTTCCATGATCATGAAGGTACGCCACTTGGGACTTTTATCCCATGGATAAACCTGCTTCCATTTGCTCTGTTCCGCCAAATGCTCGCGCAGCACAGGCGCCTCGTCCTTCGGCTGATTGAACATGTTGTAGCCGTACTTTGGGAGGGGGTTTTCTACGATGCCGTCCACAAGGCTCGAGCGCAGGTTGGCAAAGGTGAGGGGCCGGGAGTTACGAACGAGCGTACCCGAGTCATGCTTCCGCTTGATGAACACCGCGGGGTTCTGTCCCAGCTCCAGGTCGCCGTTGGTGCCCGCGATGATGATGGTGCTGTTGTCGTAGACGCCCTTTGCCTTCATCTCCTCGACATATTCGTCGATCATCCGGAACACGCCCGCGACCTGCTGTTCCAGAGAAGTATCCGCTTCGTTGACTTCCTTGCATTCCTCGTTCATGCGATAGGGCGCGGCCGCGCCGCGCAGGTGATAAATCACGAAGGTCTTCCCATCCTCCACCAAGGTAAGTCCTTCGTTGGTGTAATCATTGTAGAAGGTAACGTCCCAGACATTGTAATTCTGCACGTCTGGCGTGGCCATTTCCGTATTGTTTGCGATGTCGTTGCCCGAAATCCAAAATGCGTGTTTTGCTTGATAGGGCATCGCATAGTAGGCCGTCAGTCGGAACATGTTCCCTAACGAAGTACCGAAGGACTTCTGCTGGAAGGCAATGTCCGTTCGTACATTGTCGATCTGTTCGACGTCCATGCCCTTAACGAGGTCTGTCTTACTGTAAAACCGGACGCTGTAATCGTTCTCTATCAGGTCGCTGAACAGAGAGGATTGGGCATAGGCCTCCTCGTAATACCGCTCCCGATCCTTGCTGTACTTTTCCCAGTTGTATTTTGTATCGTGTTCCGGATTCATGTCGAACCGCACGCCCGTCAACAGCATGGGAATGCTGACGGTATGATGCCAGGCACCGCTGACCACGTTGTCAAAATAGGTAAAACCGTCCAGCAGCGTGTTTGAGCGGCTCTCATCCAGGGCAATTTTACCCTTCTTTTTCTTCTTCTTGGTCTTCGGAAGGATGTCCTCAGCCAGCATATAGTCCTCTGCATACTTTGCATCCAGGGAATCCACCAGAAAGACGACGACGTTTTCATTCCTGGACAGCGTAAACTCACTATCCTTGGTCATGACGCGGATGGGTGACAAGTCCGCCTTCGCCACGAACACGACCACGGCGATGATCGTGCCCACAGTCAGAACAGCGCTGCCCCACTGCTTCACCTGTCGCAGCACCCTGACGTTGATCAACCGCAGAACCGAAGGCAGGATCAGACAAAGCCCCCACAGGTGCAGGCTGAGCATCGCTCCGGTGGACTGATTGTTCCAGTTGGGCTGGGAATTGGACAGCGTCTCAAGACCTGTGTTGCAAAACATCAGCTGTGCGCAGATCGCCAGCGCCAGGCCGAAGACGATATCCGTATAGACGTTGATGGGACGAACTTTTTTATTCAACACCATGCCCAGGACCGCACCCCAGACGAAGACCGTCAGAAGCGGATACTTGTTTTGAATAAACGCCGCAATCCCGGCGACCAGAGCTATTCCAAAGATCAGGTATTTGTATTTTTGTTCCCATTTCAAAACAAGCAGCCCCTGCTCCATGCTCCGAATCAACAGCCCAATCAGCAGCCCTGTACACAGCAGCGTCGGTACCGGCGCCTTGTTATTGACACAAATGACAAATACCAGAGCTACTAGCCCACCGATCAATATATACCTATAATTGCCCAGCTTCTGTTTCACCCATCGCCAGTTCAGGATGAGCAACCCAATGCCGGTACCCACGGCCAGGATCGCGATAAACGTAACCAGGAAAACAGGAATCATCTGCACCAGCGTCACCTGGAAGGTGCTGTAGTTATTCAGATAGATCTGAATCGGTGCACAAAGGCCAGCAATCAGCGCCAGCAGAAGTACCGGGAATAACCAACTCCAGTAACTAGCTTTCTTGGATGTGTCTTGATGAGTCGTCATAATCTGTTCCCTCCCGAGACAATACTTTTACTAAAAGTTCACTAAAGGTGTTATGGAAACACTATCCTCAACATTATACCCAGCATTCCGCATTGCATTTATCGTTTGCTGATCAAAACAATATGCATATTCATTGTCGTCCAGCTTTACAGTCCCATAGTCTACTCCGTCAAACGCCAACATCCCGTTGGAAAAGCAAATCCCTTTTTCTATCTTATCCGGCAGCTCTGTAATGATGTGTACATCGTAGTTCAAGAATTGATATAAATACCAAATCTGGTGGTCCGTTATATTTCGCGTTTCAATCACATATATTTCCTCAATCGGCATCTTATCTTTCAGTTTTTCAATAGCCTGATATCCTGCATCTGCTTGTACATAATTCTTCTGCTCGGAGATAATTGTCCGATCTCCAGAATATATTCTCATTGCAATAAAATATAGTATAAAAAATATATAACATTCTTGTTTCTTACTCTTCATGCAAAGAGCCACTATCAGCATAGTTATCTCAATCGCTACCAGTCCTGCCTGTATATGATGCAGTTCTGTTGCTTTTTCATCGGATTTTGCACCACCGATAAAGCCAAAGTACATCTGTCCCTGGCGCCCACCAGAATTAACAACAGGCCAAATCTTCCAAAACCAAATGGCTGTTAATACGATTGTAAAAATCAGGCTGAACAATAACACCTTCTTCTCTATCTGCGTTTTTTTTCCCATTCTCACAAGTCCAAACATCACCAAGGGAGACAGATATATCCCAAAGTATCTCAAGTAGGTAATTGCTTTTGTACTATGATCATCTCCATAAAAATATCCGGGCATCCAGCTCACTGTTGTACCAATGATCTGGCCGGTCATGCATAACAATATAAAAAGCTCACAGATAAACATGATATCAGGATTTTTGATACGTATTCCTGGAGGAAACCATGAAACCAATATCGCTATCAAGGCCACCGCAAAAAGTCCGCCTGTAAATTGAACACTTGTGTATATTTGGCCAATCACATTTATGATCGCATATCTGACAATCGGCCAGGTAAAGCCGTTCTCGCGAATGAAGGGGATAATTTTCCCTACTTGACCTGTAGCCGAAGCATTTCGAACGACACCGGATTCCTTCCAAATCAATCCCCTGTATGCATCCGTCAACCTTTGCATAACGATAAAGCACACCGCCAATCCCATATAAAACCATATATGAAATGGCAGTTTCCTATGCACAAGCATATAAATCACAGAAACAAAACATAGGCATATAGGAATCATCAACAATCTGGCATGTATCGTAAACGAATAAGCGATCACAAACAATAAGAGCAGCTCAAGCATTGCTTTCTTCCTTCCTGTTTCCAGAAGGATCCTGACAAGAAGGTATATCGTGATCCAAACCAAAAGACACGCCATTTCCTCATTACGGTTTCCCATAGTAAATGTGGCGGCAATGGTTGTCAAACTGCTCAACAGTGAAATTGTATTTTTTTTCCCCCTCTCAAGATCCGGAATAAGATATGGGATCGTATGATAACATACAACCGAGCATAGTGCTTCCATCATGCAAGAAACAGTAACGATAATGCGATATATCCAGACCGGTGAACGAACAATATTAAACAGAGGGGCAAGAAGTGCCAGAAAGCCGAAACCATAATAACCAGCGTGAGAAACAACAGCACTCCAGTCAAAACCTGCCGCAAGCGCAGTGGCTGATAACGCAGATACCTCGTCCGAAAGATAGAGCACCGGATAGACTCGAAGCGAAATAACAACCTTGGTTATTAAGCAAATCAAATAGATGATAATTATGTCCGTCCGCTTTTCCTTCATGCTTCTTAACCTCTTTCCTCCTACGACACGCTCGCCAGATGCTTTGACGAAGGAGATATGCCCAGGACCGCGCCCTACCACCGGATAAAGCCAATGCCAGTCCTGCTTCCGCAAAACACTCGTCGATTTTTCCTTTATATAATCGATCTCTCCTTCAGGCATTTCCGCGTTCATCCAAGGAGCCCTCACCGGTTCCTGTACATCTTCTCATAGTAATTTTGGTATTCCCCGCTGATGATGGTCTCCCACCATTCCCTGTTGTCCAGGTACCACTGAATGGTCTTTTTGATGCCGTCGGCGAACTTCGTCTCCGGAAGCCAACCCAATTCATTGTGGATCTTGGTCGGGTCGATGGCGTAGCGCATGTCGTGCCCCTTGCGGTCGGTGACGTAGGTGATCAGGCTCTCGGGCTTGCCCAGCTCCCTGCAGATCAGCTTCACGATGTCGATGTTGCGCATCTCGTTGTGGCCGCCCACGTTGTACACCTCGCCCACGCGTCCCCTGTGGATGATGAGATCGATGGCCCGGCAGTGGTCCTCCACATACAACCAGTCCCGCACGTTCAGCCCCTGACCATACACCGGCAGGGGCTTGTCGTTCAGCGCGTTGGCGATCATCAGCGGGATCAGCTTCTCCGGGAAGTGATACGGCCCGTAGTTGTTGGAGCACCGGGAGACGGTCACAGGCAGCCCGAAGGTGCGGTGATACGCCAGCACCAGCAGGTCCGCCCCGGCCTTGCTGCTGGAATAGGGGCTAGACGTATGAATCGGCGTCTCCTCGGTAAAAAACAGGTCGGGCCGGTCCAGCGGCAGGTCGCCGTACACCTCGTCCGTAGACACCTGGTGATAGCGGGTGATGCCGTACTTCCGGCAGGCGTCCATCAGCACGGAGGTACCAATGATGTTGGTCTGCAGGAAGATGCCCGGGTCCTCGATGGAGCGGTCCACATGGCTCTCCGCGGCGAAGTTCACCACGATATCCGGGTGTTCCTCCTCAAAGAGTTTATAGATTCCCTCCCGGTCGCAGATATCCAGCTTCACGAACCGGAAGTTGGGTTTGTCCATCACGGGGGCCAGCGTGGAGAGGTTCCCAGCGTAGGTCAGCTTGTCCACACATACAATCCGGTAATCCGGATGCTTTTCCAGCATATGGAATATGAAATTGGCGCCGATAAAACCGGCGCCACCGGTGATGATGATGGTCATACGCATGCCCCCTCAGTATCTCATGGTCTTGTCCGCCACGCGCTTCAGGTGCTCGCCATAGGGGGATTTCCCATAGGCTTCCGCGGAGCGCAGCAGCGCCTCCTCGGAGATCCAGCCCTTGCGAAAGGCGATTTCCTCTGGCGCGGAAATCTTTACGCCCTGTCGCTTTTCGATCATCTGAACGAACTGGGTCGCCTCCGCCAGGCTGTCCATGGTGCCCATATCCATCCACGCAAAGCCGCGACCGAGGATCTGGGCCTTGAGGTGCCCCTCTGAAAGATAGGCCGCGTTCAGGGAAGTGATCTCCAGCTCCCCCCGCGCCGACGGCCTGACGGCCCTGGCCTTCCCGGAAACGCCGCGGGGGTAGAAGTATAGCCCTGTGATGCAATAGTTGCTCTTCGGGCGCTTCGGCTTCTCCTCCACGGACAGCACGTTCCAGTCCTGGTCGAATTCCATGATGCCGAATCGCTCGGGATCATTGACGTAGTAGCCGAATATCGTCGCGTCCCCGTTCTCCGCGGTGGCAACGGCTCTTTGCAACAGCGGGGAAAAGCCGCTGCCGTAGAAGATATTGTCTCCCAGGATCATAGCGGCGCAATCATCGCCGATGAAGGATTCGCCGAGTATGAACGCCTGGGCAAGGCCATCGGGGCTGGGCTGGACCACATAGCTCAGGCGGATGCCGAACTGCTGGCCGTCGCCCAGCAGCTTTTCAAAATTCGGCAGGTCGCTGGGCGTAGAAATGATGAGGATGTCCCGTATTCCCGCCAGCATCAGCGTAGAGAGCGGATAATAGATCATAGGCTTGTCGTATACGGGCAACAGCTGCTTGCTCGTAACCTTTGTCAGCGGATAGAGCCTCGTGCCCGCGCCGCCCGCGAGGATAATACCCTTCATAGCACTTCACCTTCAGTATAGCATTTGGGGTTAAATCATTTATAACTGTTGACCGCGTCGATCACATACCCAATTTCAGCATCGGTCATGCCGTAGTACATCGGCAGGCTGAGCTCCGTCCGGCTGATCTCCTCCGCGACGGGCAGCGCACCTTCCGGAATGCCCAGATCGCGGTAGCATTCCTGCATGTGCATGGGGATGGGATAGTGCTTGTTGACGCCGATTCCCTTGTTGGTCAGATGAGCCTCCAATGCCTCACGCCGATCACACCGCACGCCATAGATGTGCCACACCGGTTCGGTATAATCCGGCACATAGGGCAGCTTCACCTCCGGGTTGACGATACCCTCTGAATATAGCTTTGCTGTCCTTCGACGGTTTTCATTAACCTTGTCCAGTATCGGAAGCTTTGCAGCCAGGAAGGCCGCCTGGAATTCATCCAGCCTGGAATTATAGCCCTGATAGATATGGTGATACTTGTAATCCGAACCGTAGTTGCCCAGGGCGCGCACCTTTTCTGCCAGTGTTTCGTCGCCGGTGACCACCGCGCCGGCATCACCCAGCGCGCCCAGATTCTTGCCCGGATAAAAGCTGAAGCCGGCAGCATCCCCAAAGGAACCGACGCGCCTGCCCCTGTAGGTCGCGCCATGGGCCTGGGCGCAGTCCTCCACCACGAACAGCCCGTGTTTGCGGGCAATCGCCATGATGGGATCCATATCACAGGCCTGGCCGTACAAGTGCACCGGCATGATGGCCCTGGTACGTTCGGTAATGGCCGCCTCGATGCGGGTCGGGTCGATGTTGAAGGTTCGTATATCCGGCTCCACAAAGACGATCTTCGCGCCGACATAGGTGACGGCAAGTGCCGTGGCGATGAACGTATTCGAGGGGACGATCACCTCGTCGCCGGGCCCGATTCCCAGCGCGCGCAACGACAGCATCAGCGCGTCCAGCCCATTGCCGACCCCAACGCAAAAGCTGCTTTCGCAGTACTTTGCGAAAGCCGCCTCGAACGCCTTGCCTTCCTCACCCTGGATGTACCAGCTCCGGTTGTAAACCCGCTCAAAAGCGCCACGCAGCGCCCCGTCCAATTCCGCTTCCAGCGGTCCAAAAGTTACAAACGGCACCTTCACGCTCACTTCACCCCTGCATATTTCAAAAATTCATCGTAATCGCGGATATAATCCGCCTCGTCGTACAATTCCGACGCCAGCACCAGCAGTACCGCGTCCGGCGAAAAATCGAACATCTCCCGCCACATGTCGTGCCCGATATACAGACCCTCGCTGGGCTTGTCCAGCGGTACTACCGCCGTCTCCCGCCCATTGTCCAGCCGGATCTTACAGCTTCCATGGATACAAATCAAAACCTGCTCCAGGGACTTGTGGGCATGAAAACCCCGCGTAACCCCCGGCGCGGTATCGTAAATGTAATAGACCCGCTTTACGGAGAAGGGGATTTCCTTGAATTCCTCCAGGGCGATCAGTTGGCCGCGGGAATCGCCGTGAGGACTAAAAGACATAATTCTGTTTTCCATGTTATAAGCCCTTCTTTCACCTTCGATGTCTGACATTTATACCAAATTATTATTGGACAAAAAATCAGCCATCTCAGGCTTAATATAGTACCAAATGTATTCTTTCTTCTCATCATCCGAGTATCCATATGCCAACATTGATACTTCCTGTCGCCTTGGGAAACCATGTTTGTCATAAAACCTTACTGCCCTTTGATTTTGAGGGGCAACGCACCAATAAACAAGCTTTAGTCCCAATTCCGCAAAGCCATATTTCAAGATTTGTTCCATCCCGAAATGAGAATAGCCCTTTCCCATCGCACACGTGCGAATGGTAATGCCAAATTCTGCGGCACCCGATTCAATGTGCTTCAGGCTAACCGTTCCCATGTATTCATCCGCATCATCCACGATGGCCAGATGCCTGTTCAGACGATCCTCTGCCGCACAGATAATAAACGACTTACAATCCTCTATAGTCTTTGCGGCAAAATTCGTCTTTAGATCACGAACAACAGAGTCGTCGTGCATCCATTCCAGCATCAGCGGCGCATCTTTTAACTCCAGTTTTCTAAGTCGCATCATTACTCTCCTTATATAATAAGGTTTTAGACTGGTCAGTCACGGCAGCGCAGAGACTGTCATTAAAGCTACACATACATACGGAACTGAACAGTTGCAAAGTTTTTATAAATTTTAGTGGTATTTTTTTGCATTGTTTTTTTTCACCATCCCAAACAGGATAGACAACTCATCTCGATATAGCCACATAACGATCAAAGTAACCATGACTGCAAACAAAACACTGATTGGCCATGAAATCTGTAAGAGAAATAATCGCCAGACAACAAAAGCACAAGCTGATATCAGTACCACCATTATGAATTGTCTTGAAAATGTAATCAACTTCATTTTCTTCAAGACAATCACACAGACGATATCGGAAATCACGTATCCGATCATCGTGGCTATTGATGCACCTTCGATGCCCAGCCTTGGAATCAGCAGTAAGTTTAATACTACGTTCACAAATGCGCCTATGGATAGAATAACCATATTGGGCCATGTCTTTTTTATTACCAGAAACTGATTGCACGCCACTTGAAAGAGCATCTGCAAAAGAGGAGCCAAAAAAAGATACGGCGCGACAATAAATGCACGATGGTATTCCACTGGGAACAACAATGCATAAATAGGTCTGGATAACGCGCAAATAAACATCGTCGCTGCGAAGGAAATACAGCCCAAATATTCGAACACCTTCGAGTTGTTCTTGACCTGATTATCTTCCTTCATCGTTGAAAACGCGAAAAACTGCCAGCCCCCCGCAAATGCCGTATAGATCAGATGGCTGGCCATGCCCAGCTTTGCGCCCACCGAATAGACGCCGGATTCCCCCAGGCCAATCAGGCGCGTTATCATCACGCGGTCACTGGAATTGAATATCCAATAAATCAGGAAATTGGGGGTTAAGGGCAAACCAATTTTTACCAGAACCTTCAACAGCTTCGCGTCAAACAATCGAGGCGAAAACCACTTATGGTTCATCACACCAAAGGCAATCTCCAGCGACAGCCGGGATATGCAGATTGCCAGAGGCAGCGCGATGACATAGTAGCCCTTCAGTAACAATGGTATTGCAATACCATAGGAAATTACAGGTCCTACCGTATTTGTTACCAGGAACACCTTTCGCTTGTTTTGCATGCGTGTCGGCGCAGAAATAATCGTATTGGTGGCTCCAACCAACGTTGCCGTCGCTGTAAAATAAACCAGAAACGCATATTTAGCGTTTTCAAAGAAGAATGTGGCAATCCATTCCCTGCACAGCAGCATGATGATAAAGACGACGAGTGAGGTCCCCATGGTAAAAAGCAACGTCGTCGAACAAACCGTTTGTTTATACTGCTCTTCATCCCTTTCAAAGAACATGCGGTACATGGCGTCGTACATGCCCATCACCGCAATCGCCGAAGCCAGGGAAACAACTGTCTGCGACATGTCGCTCAGGCCATAATAGGTCGAATTCGGCATCAATCGCGTGACGATGGGCACCATGATCAGGGGGATAATCTTGCTGATAATTCCTCCAAGACCATAAACGAGGAAGTTTTCAAGAAATAGTTTTATTTTGTTCATTCAGATGACCCCACTCTGATGGTTCGAAATATTCTTCTGATTGTATCCCGAAAATGTAATGTATAATAAATAGCTGCATTGTAAACACTAACGGTCAGCGGAATGCGAGCGAACATTCCTTTTCTGCTTTCCAATGCCTGCATCACTTTGTCAATATCATATTTTTTTGCATACTCGTCATATGTGTTTATCTGCAAGCGCTCATATTCACTCTGTGAGGCATTATATACCTTGTCGATCAATTCTGCGATTTCCTTTGGTTTTATTGCTTTATTGAATGGCCTGCCTATAAGCCCATCCATTTCGTGAAAGTATCCGATGGGCGCCAAATCTGTAGTATTATAGGCTACGACAATGCTTGGAACGCCATGCACGGCCGCTTCAATGACTGTCGATCCCATCCCGATGTAGAGATTCGCAGTATGATAATGCTTCACAAGATCCGAATAAGCCACCTTCTTTATCCACTTGACTTTTTGCTTTTGAAATTCGTCCAGACCATCATATTTTTTCTTGAACAATTCATCTCCGTTTGTTGATTCGTCGCATCCAATAATGGTAAACTTTATTCTTGGATACCTCTCAACAAGCATCGGAACGGCATCGATCAAGCCCAGCTGATATCCCTTAAACGGAAATGCAAATCGAGAAACAGACAGCACTTCAAAATCCTGCATATCATTGCGCCGCTGCATTATCTCATTTGTATCCAACGCTTCAATTTCATACCCCAATCTTACTATTCCAGAGGAATCGATACGTTGTTTGTAGAATTGCTCTGCTCTTTCAAGGCAATCCTCGTCCATGAAGATAATCGATTTCCCTAATTGGCTCCTGAGCGTCTTATCATAAGGACGATTTAGATACGTTTTTTTTGTGTTGAATACAGAGTAATTAGGGTTCAATATATATAGAACAATACTAACGTCGCCACGTTTTTTAATGCTTTTCCATCTGCAAAAACCAATGTACGTTATGACATCCGGAACGACAATAATGGAATTCATGTCGATAATTGCTTCATCAGCCAGTGATATGCCATTAAACGGCCTTATCGCATATTGCACCGTATGGATACTTAATTTTTTGAACTCACTGGACCATTCCTCCTGAACACCTCCTTTTTTATCTGGCAATGCCAAATAGAATGTCTCATCATGCTTTTTTGACCATTTGGCTATTCTAACCCAGTAAGACTCTATCCCTCCCAAAACAAACGCTCGGGGAAACGTGCATATTATACTCATTATTTTCTACCCCATTCAGCTTCCACAATATGACCTCAACCATATTTTCATACAGTGCATATTGAACACCATTTTCCAACATCTGTCATTCAGTCTATCAGAAAGAGATCCAATCTTGAATTGGTCGCGAGCTTACCATAGTCAGAAAAATTAAAACGATCATGATCACTAAGCAATAAATACGTATTTGCATCAATCTTGTCCATCCGATCCACTACCTTAATCGGCCTGTCCGGTAAAAAAAACTGAATCTCCTTTACCGGCAAATCATCCGGTTGATTTGACAAATAGTATATATCCAATTCCGGCACTTCCTTCAGAGAATCCAATACGCCTCTCACATTATTGTGTACTCTTCGTACCTGGGTATTGGACATATCAAAACCAAATCGAAATGTTGCAAGACTGATTAACAAAAAAATTAGCAGCATCGCAACTCTTCCGTACTTAAATCGACGGTGAATCAGGCTATTATACGCAACGACCACGGCAAAACATACTTCAATGATGATCATTCCAGCTGTTATATAATCATAATCAAAGTATGTTAATACCGCTCCCCAAATTGGGCTGCATATAAAAATGAAGGTCTCTCTCGCGCTATACGTCTTCCACGTCGCCAAACAGAGTATAGGCACTGTAGCTATCGCTGAAAAGAGATAAGATTTCTTAAAACCCATGGGGTTCTGGACGCAATATGCCAAGCCTAAAAGCGTTACACACGGAATAACATAGTCCATGTATCTGCTATAGATGACTATATCTGCTCTCATATTGCTATGCATCATTTGAATGCTGTTCAGGCCAAGCATTATCAATGCCGACAGGAGTATGAATATTTTGGTTCCTATATGTTTGTACTGCTTTCTGCCTATATCCAGGAATACCCCTTTACAGACGGGCAGCAACGTAAAAAATGTTGACAATGACACAATTCCCAGTTTACATACAAACGATAATATAAATTCCTTCGGGTAGGCAAAAACCTTTTTAATATACCCTCCTACAAAAGAAGCTGACGGCTCAACCGAATTTCGAATCGCTCCTCCGGTACTGTTAAATACATCAGCAATCTGATAATTGTGTAGTTTCCTGTACAGCAACATGCCTGTAATACAAAAGATGATTTCTATAAACAAACAGACATACCTTTTACTTTTGAATGTATATATAAAAGCCATTAGCATGGCGCATCCCATAATTACCAGGGTTCTCTGATGAGTTAGATACAGCGCAATACTGAGAATACATATTCCCATCGCTTTCAAAAAAGAAAACTTCTCTTCAATCATCACAAGCAGAACAATCAGGCACCAATAAAGCATTATTAAAAGTGTTTCGCACATTGTATATTGAGTATATATAAGGCAGGAAGCGCTGCATACAGTCACCGCACTGATGAGTTGATGATATATCGAATTTAGAGAAGGAAACAGCTTTTTAACGGAATAATATGCGCAAAAATAGCAGACAATCATAAAGATAACATTAAGGAGTATGGCAAGCTGATACATGGCCGAAGGCTCAATTCCGAGCTTGAATAACGGTGCCAAAAAAAAACTTAGCCCCATGGAATAATAGCCTGTTTGAGCCAAAAGTGAATGCCAATCAAGCCCGACCAGAGTTGCAGCATTTCCCCAATATCCGAACTCGTCATTTAGTATACGAATTGTTGTTGTGTTTCTAAATTCAACGATATAGAATAAAGAAAAGATGATCATCGCCAACCATGTGGGCCAATATTGTTTCAGCTTTTCTTGCATTTCAATCTGCCTCCGGGTTTTCTATAACCTTAGCTGCTTGTCCTTCTCATCATGACCTTATTTCTCAAAACTGCTTTTTTCTGGAAGAATCTTTTGAAAGCTGTCCTGGAGTTTTACTTTCATCCTGTCAAAAGCCTCTTCCTCACACTTGTCATTGAGACAGATCATTTTATACTTTTGTCGAATAATGTCCCGGCAAGCTCCTTCATCGTCATCGGTAATAGAATAGCAATGCCCTATCTTGTATATATTTGCCGGTACAAAATTACCCTCCAAAATATTGTACATTCTGAACATCCACAGATTTGCACCATTTTTACTCCTGAATTTGTCCCTGCTGACCCTGTCCAGGAATTCTCCTTCTATGCCCCACAGCTTCTCATATGAAGACTTCAGATACGGCCTGCAAATGTGAGGGGTTTGCAGCCCAAAGAATTTCTTGATCGGGAGTAAATACATATACAAATTATAAAAGAAATACAGCCCATACTTTGGGGAAAGTATTTTGCTGCGCAGTCTCTTTTTATACTCTACCCGATCGAAATGCCTTCCCAGCATGCTAAAACTATTGACCATCCCATAAGTAAACACATCATAGCTGAAATCTCCACCAAACAAAACAGGAAACTCCATAAACATATCTACTGGTTTTCCGTTCTGGAAGAAATCTTCAGGCTCCACGGAATTCGTGAGGAAAAAATCATCATTGAATACCACAAACTGCTCGCTCAATCCCTTAATTCGGTGAAAATTCACTTCAATGGAACGTGAACAAAACGTTGGCAGATATTCTTCGGGTATAAAATCACGGTGATCGACAATTGTAAGCTTTGGGTTTTCAACATTCATCCATGCAGGTATTTGATTGTCCGAAACAAAAAAAACACGGTTCACCCAAGGTGCAAATCTTTCGATCCCGCGAAACAAATATTGTAGATTATCCCAATCTCTGTATCTATATACTGAATTATCCTGCCCTTTATCCACTTTAAACTGATTTCTCTTGGCCTGCCAGACGGGATCGTTGCCGTCAACCCAATAAACAATGAAGTCAATGGGGAGAGTGTTGTTGGACTTCATTACTCTTGCCTCCTTCGTACATTTTCAGTATAGTTTATCATACTTTAATAACACTTCGGTATACTCTAAATAACACAGAGTACAAAAAAAACTGTTTATACTTACAGAGAATTGCTCCTGCTCTGACGCCAAGCTTCAACTCTCGCATTTTCGCATCTTTAAAAGCCTTATCATATAAAGGCAGTTGTCTTAGTTTTAGGAAGCTTTCGCGCCTTTTCTTGTATGAGTCTTTATTCTGGGCATGGCAGAAATCCTGATTACAGCAAAACATAAAATTCCTCACTGCCCTATAAGGCAGATGCACAAGATATACATCTTTTTCATCGCTGTTATCTATTGCCACCATAATTTTGTTATACAGTATCTCATATTGCTTAGATATATCTGGATTATACTTAGTGGTAATTGATGATTGGTTATATTGATAGAAGTATAAATACTGCTTTTCAAGATAACATACGGGCTTCTTTAAGAATACCTCAAAACTAAAAATCACATCTTCACTGCGCCTAACCGATTCTTGGAACATGATATCATTATCTGTTAAAAACGCATGCTTAAATAGCTTACCCCATGCCGTAGTAAATTGATACCCTGAAGGAAAAATGCCACTATCTGCCATAATATCGGGGTGGAGAATAATGCATCCCAATAACTTTGATTTTTCTCTACTCAATACCATACTATTTTCCCAGATTGGCATTTTTGTAATATTACCACTCTCGTCCACCCTTGAAAAACCGAAGTATATTATATCATATTCACTGTATTTATCCAGGCTGACGTTCTTCATAAAGTCGGATTCAATATAATCATCACTGTCGACAAAGCAAATCCATTCACCCTTTGCATAACTTAGCCCCGTATTTCTCGCTCCAGGGATACCCTTGTTCTTTTGATGATATACATAAAAGTTGCTGTATTTCTTAGCGTATTCTTCGCATATTGCCCCAGAATCGTCTGTAGAACCATCATCTACCATAATAACTTCTATGCCTTGATTGGCTTGAGCTGCCAGTGAATCCAGGCATCTGTTTAGATATTTTGACACATTGTATACAGGAACGATGAAAGAAACAACAATATCCATAGTGTCCTCCAAATCCATCTCTGATCAAGCTCATATAATCATGTATTTTAATGCATACATTCATTTTTTGCTTACTTCATCCAATATATCCGAGAATCTTTTACCGATGAAGGCATAATCATAACGCTTGGCTGTTTCACATGCTTTTTCAATTATTCTCTGAGATAATTCCCGATCATTCAACACTGAATTGATACATTCAGATAACTGCTTAACATCTTTCTCCTGGGCCAATAATCCGTTTACCCCATCCTCAATTATATCCACAATACCACCAGACTTACTTGCAACAACTGGTGTTCCGGATGCCATCGCTTCAAGGATGACCAATCCAAACCCTTCCTCTGTCCCATCAGATGCACGGATAGAAGGAAATACGCACACATCTGCGGATGCATAAATCGCAGGAAGCTCGTGATGGTTTTTCGTGCCCAAGAAATGAATCTTCCCCGGGATCCTTTTTGCCTGTTCCTTCAATGCCTGCTCTTCGGGGCCGGTACCTACGATATACAGGTCGGCATCGATCTGTTCCATAGCGTCGATAAGATATGTCACGCCTTTTCGCTCAACCAAACGACCTACAAAGACTATACTTTTCCGCCCTCTGTTTCCGAACAGTGTTTCATCTCTGTATTCAGGCGAAAAATTGGACAGATCACAGCCCATAGAAATGACATCGATCTTTTCCTCCGGTACGCTGTATGTGTTCGTCAGTATTGATTTCAGCCGTTTGGAAACTATTGTTATATGCTGTGCGTGATTTAAACAGCGTTGCTTCAGATGTTTTATGAATCCATTGTTCAACGATGTAACATCATCCCCGTGCCCGGTTACTATATATTTTCCCCCAACAAATCCCTGAACAATCCCCTGCGGTATCAACCAATGGACATGAACCAAATCAAATTTCGATTTCAGCCTCAGCAGCGTTACCCACAGCGCCATAAACAAAAAAGGTACCTGCAACGCCCGCGCCTTCTTCTCCTTGATCCTCGGGACGATCGCGCCGGGATAGCACAGCGTCTCCCACTTATGTACCGGAAGATAGTGATAGCGGATGACCTTCACCCCTTCCATGACCTCACTGTCTCGTGCGCCAATCCCGGCGGGGGCCAACACCGTCACGTCATAGTACTGATTGACCGCTTTGGCCAGGTCCAGTATAAAACAGGGCTCCGTATCCCCTTCCCACCGCGGAAAGGTTGACGCCGTCATCAGCAATTTCTTTTTTGCCATATTGATCACCTGTTTGCTGCTTTCGTATCAACTTCCCCGCTCGTCTGGTAATCCGCCCTTCTGGCGTGATACTCCGCGTCCTCCACGATCTTCCGTGTGGCCGCAATCGTATCGCCCAGCACCCCCATCACATAGGTCATGAAGCCGATCATGATCAGCATGCTGGCGAGGATCAGGGACTGGATGTGACCGGCTGAGGTGCCACGGGCCATAAACACCAGGAAGCGAATGCCCAAAATCAAGCCGATTGCCATCGGGATGCTGCCCAAAGTCATAAAAAAGCGCATCGGCTTGTAGAACACATAGGCCCGGAAGATCGTCACCATCGACTTCTTCACATAGCTGGGGATGCTGCTGAACAGGCGGGAGGGGCGCAGCTCGGCGTTGGTGCGGATGTCCACGGACATCTGGGGAATGCGCTCGCGGCCGGCCTGCACGATGGTCTCCAGCGTGTAGGTGTATTCGTTGGTCACGTTCATGCGCAGCGCCGCCTCGCGGCTGATGGCGCGGAAGCCGCTGGGGGCGTCCGCAATGTTGGACTTGGATGCCTTGCGCACCACCCAGCTGCCGAAGTGCTGCAGCTTTTTCTTGATGGGCGAAAAGTGCGCGGTCTGGTCGATGGGGCGCGCGCCGATGACGATGTCGCTCTTGCCCTCCAGTATCGGGCGCACGAGCTTCTCGATGTCGTCGCCGTTGTACTGGTTGTCCGCGTCGGTGTTAACGATGATGTCCGCGCCGTTGCGCAGGCAGGCGTCCAGGCCGGCCATGAAGCCCTTGGCCAGGCCCCGGTTCTGGGTGAAATTCACCACATAGTTGACGCCCCAGCGCCGGGCCACCTCCACCGTGTTGTCCTTGCTGCCGTCGTTGATGATCAGGTATTCGATCTCGTCGATGCCGTCGATGTGGCGCGGCAGGTCGTTCAGGGCAATCTCCAGGGTCTTGGCTTCGTTGTAGCAGGGTATCTGTATAATCAGCTTCATCGGTTCCTTCACTCCCAAGTATTTCGTCTGTATGTGTTGTATAACGCGCCTTAATCCCGTCCGAACAGGTCCCTCGTATAGGCCTTGCCCATCACGTTTTCAGATCTGCGTAAAACCCGGTTGTCTATGCTTTTGGCGGTAATTGTGGATTCACAGGCACAGCCTCCACCAGCTCATACCCGAGCCACATGATTGCTTTTTTCCGCTGGAGGTCAATGGTAACCTCAACGGTTTTCTTTCTCCTGTTGACTCTGGTAATATAGCCTTCATAATCCTTCAGGAAGCCATCCAACACCCTTATTCTGTTTCCCTTGTCAAAGTACGCCGTCGATAGGCCGATATTCCCGCCGTTCCTGAACAGCATCTCTGCAAAGAGATCGTCCGAGCCCAACAGCCTCCACGTTCCATCAGAATATCTGAGCAGCTTCAGAACGCTGTCGATGCGGGAGAGCTCCAACAGCGCCATCAATATTGTATCTACGATTCCGGGCGCTTCCGGTTCTTTCTCTGGGATTTGGAAGAATACGTAACCGGGAAGGAGTGGAACCTGCTCCTCTATCGCCTCATCGTGAAGCCGCCTGATTCTTGTCTTCGTTGGAGAGATCGCTTCTCCATTGGGAAAGGTTGTATTGAAGTGATTGATCACGTCCGCTTCTTTCCCGCTCTTGCAAAAGAAGCATCCACGCGATATCCTGGTCGGACCTTCCATTTCATCTGCTCCTTCGGCGCCATGTACTGTGTTTGATCGCAATAGTCCTGGCGTCATTATACGCAGTTCATCGCGCTAAAAACTCATGCCAGCGGTGCAGCACACCTCTGGGCGCATAGCTTCGCCATTGAGAGGCCACATTTGAACTCTCACCAGTATGGTTCCTATACATGCACACCTACTAACGCCGGGAGCATGACCACGTCCGCTTTTGATGGGCAAGCTATGCTGCGAGTCTTATTCATAAGCGGAGTGGTGTTTAAGGCAGGCTTTAAACACCACTCACTTTCCCTTTAATCGGTTACCAGTGATTGTTAAGATCGATACAAAGATCTCTTCAGAAATCACCCGATTCTACCGATGCCTTAACATACATCAATCATACCATTCTTAGATTGTGTTGTCTACATACTCTGCCAAAAAATTACCAACAATTCTTTTAGAAATCATAAACTCTCCCGGTATTTTTACAGGCGCATCATATATTCGTGCGCAATATGCCTCAATTCCACGCCGCACTGGGGGCCGCCGGTCTCATTCCCTTTTCGCAATGGATATGGCCCCGCTTTCCCATGACCTCTCTCGCCCAAGCGAGGAAGGTCGTATGCGACGTTAAGTTTTCCACAGACACCCAATGGGCGCTGTAGAAGGGGGGAAATTTTCCTGCGAATATGGTATCATAGGGCCATGAGATAGAGACCTTTGTAGTGTGTCACTCTCCAGTACAGTATACATGAAAACGGGAAATCCTGCGGCACTCGTTTTCATCCCTGTTTGTGCCGGTCGCCGCGCCGGCATGTGGATTACCATGAACAAACTCATCGTCGTTTGCGGCACCAACGCCTCCGGCAAAAGCGGCCTTGGCGTGGCGCTGGCCAGGCGCTATGGCGGGGAGATCGTCTCCGCCGATTCCCGGCAGGTGTTTCGCGGCCTGGACCTTGGCAGCGGCAAGATTGCGCCGGAGGAGATGCAGGGGGTGCCCCATCACCTGATCGACGTGTGCGAACCCGGCGATTTCTTCTCAATGCACGACTTCCAGCGCATGGCCTATGAGGCCATCGACGGCATCGCCGGACGGGGCAGGCTGCCCTTCCTGGTGGGCGGTACGGGACTCTACGTGGCCTGTGTCACCGAAGGCTATGTGATGAGCGACAATCCGCCGGACCTGGAATACCGGGCCTATCTGGAGACCTTTGAAACGCCAGAGCTCTATGAAATGCTCCTGAAGGCCGTCCCGGACACCGACGTGGAGCCTAAGAACCGCAACCGGGTGATGCGACTGCTGGAAAAGCTGCATGCCGGGGACGACCACGTTCCCCACAACGCTCCCCGCTACGACTGCCTGAAGCTGGGCGTCACCTGGGACAGGGAGACGCTGAGAAGGCGCATCGACGAGCGCCTGCAGCGGCGGTTGGACGCCGGCATGATCGACGAGGTCAGGGGCCTCATCGACCGCGGCGTCAGCGTGGAATTCCTGAAGAAGCTGGGCCTGGAATACCGCTTCATCACCCAGTACCTGACCGGCGAGATTCCCAGCCGGGAGGAGATGATCGAGCTTCTGGCCACCGCCATCAAGCAATTCGCCAAGCGCCAGATGACCTGGTTCAGAAGGGACAGGAACATCATCTGGCTGGACATGGAAAACGACCCGGTAGAGCAGGCGTGTCTGGAGATAGAAAAATACTGATTTGTCGAGCAGGGCTCGATATATCAGTATTGAGGGATTTGGTTTTAGGGGTTAGGTTTTAGGGCTGGTGTGTAGGGGCGATTTCCAATCGCCCGCGGGCGCTCGGAGAGCGCCCCTACACCGTGTACTGTCCGGCCATCCCCTAACCCCTCAAATACTGATTTGTCGCGCAGCGACAAATCAGTATTTGTTTTACTTCATCTCCGCCTGCAGCATCAGTGCGAACATGTTTCCCTCGTTTTCGTCCGGGCGCAACTGGCGCAGGGCCAGTATGAAGCGGCCCTCTCGGTTGCTGTAGTCGCAGGTCACCAGCAGCAGCAGGCGGTCGCCGTAGCGCACGTCCACAGGCGTTTTGAACACCGACCGGCTCTGCAGCTTCAGCACAAACTTGTCAAAGCCGTCCTCATCAAATATGAAGTTGCGGACATCGAAATAGCGGGAGTCGCCCTGCACCATGCTGGCGCTGAAGGCCGCGAAGGCGACGTAGCTGCGGTTTTCATAGATCGTATCGAAGTGCACCACCGGATGCTGGCGCAGGTGGCTGATGTCCCCATAGGCGCTGAGCCGGCCGAACATGGTGCGGTTCTTCATGTTGTGGCCGTAGACGATCAGGCAGTCGTCCTCCGGGGCCAGCCGATTCATGCCGTCCAGAAACAGCGTGCCCTCCAGCGCCTTCGCGCCTTCGAAGCTGTGGTCGAGGTAGTATTCGTTGTCGTTTGGCCGCTGTACCACCGGCAGGGAGAGCATCTCCTCGATCTCCAGGAAGCCCACCGTGTCCGGATTGGCCGACAGCAGTTTGGAGAAGCTGAGCTGTATCGGCGGGGCCGTGGGCAGCGCAATGACCAGCGTGTCGCTGTCGGGGGTGGGGATCGGCTCGTCCACGGGCACCGGCATGTCGGCATCCGGTGCGGAAACGGGGACGGGCGTGGACGCGGGCTGTACCTGGGCCGTGACCCCTGCGGTCGCCTCGGTGAGTCTCGGCTCGTCCATAGGCACCGGCATGTCGGCGTCCGGCGTGGAAACGGGGTCAGTCTTGGACGCGGGCCGTGTTTGTGTCGTGATCTCTTCTGTCGCTTCAACAGGAATCGGCTCGTCCACCGCCACCGGCATGTCGGCGTCCGGGCCGATGGCAGGCGCAGGCGTGGGCGTCGGCGCGGGGCGCTTCGAGGGGACCGGCGTGGCCGTAGGAATCGGGGTCGCATCCGCCGTCGGTACAGCCGTCGGCTGCGCGGAGGGCAACGGGGCGGCGTCGGCAGGCATGGACTGCGACGAAGGCGCATTTTCCCTGCCGCCGTACATCTGGGCATAACGCTCGCCTTCGGCCCTGATGCGGCCCAGGTTCAGGTACCACAGGGCCACGTAGCTGCCCATGCCGATCAGGATTGCCGCCAGCGCGACGCAGAACGCCGTTAGCATGATGTTCCGCGGCTTTCTGCGCCCGTGGCCTTCCCGATGTCCCTGCTTCATATTCCGCCTCCGTGGGTGTCCGTTTGCCTTACATTATAATGCCTGTGCCGGTGAAATGCAAGGGCCGTTTGCCCATCCTTTATTGTTGGGGCGATCGCGTCGCATAATCGACCCTGCCCCATCATAGGCTGGAGGTGAAAACGCATTCAGGAGGCGGGGCCCATGGATCAGAATACACTGTACCGGGATATCGCGGGCCGCTGCGACGGGGACATCTACCTCGGCGTCGTCGGGCCGGTCCGCACCGGGAAATCGACCTTTATCAAGCGGTTCATGGAGCTGCTTGTGCTGCCAAATATCGCCCAGGAGAGCGCCAGGGACCGCACCGTGGATGCGCTGCCCCAGAGCGGCGCGGGCCGCACCATCATGACCACCCAGCCGCGCTTTGTGCCGGACGAGGCGGTGGAGGTGCGCCTGCGGGAGGGCGCGACGGCCCGGGTCCGGCTGGTGGACTGCGTAGGCTACCTGATCCCGGGGGTGCTGGGCCTGAGCGAGGACGGCGACGCCCGCATGGTGCGCACGCCCTGGTACGACCACGACATCCCCTTCGAGGAGGCTGCGGAGCTGGGCACCCGGCGGGTGATCCGGGAGCATGCCACCATCGGCGCGGTGGTGACCACCGACGGCAGCGTGGTGGACATGCCCCGCTCGGCCTACGAGGCGGCGGAGGCCCGGGTCATCGGCGAGCTGAAGGCGCTGGGCAAGCCCTTCATCATCGTGCTCAATTCAAAGAATCCCGCCGCGCCGGATACCCGGCGGCTGGCCGACGGCCTCACCCGGCAGCACGGCGTTCCCGTGCACGCCGTGAACGCCCAGGACATGCGTCTGGAGGACCTGAACGCGCTGCTGGAGAGCCTGCTGTTCGAATTCCCGATCCGCGAGGTGCGCATCCAGACGCCCGCATGGCTCACGGCGCTGGCGGACGACCACTGGCTGGGCAAGTCGGTGTTGGACACCGTGCGCCAGGCTGCGGAAGGCATGCGCCGGGTGCGGGACCACGGCCTTCTGAAGGCGGCGTTGGACGAGAACGAGTACACCGAGGACGCCCTGCCGGCGCGCATCGACCTGAACCGCGGCGCGCTGGAATACCGGCTCAGCCTGAAGGACGGTCTGTTCTACCGGGTGCTGGGCGAGGCCTGCGGTGAAAACATCGAGGGTGAGGCCCATCTGTTCGGCCTGATGAAGCAGCTGGTGGCCGCCAAGCGGGCCTTCGACCGGGTGTCCGGCGCGCTGCAACAGGCACGGGAGAGCGGCTACGGCGTGGTTTCGCCCGCGCTGGACGAGCTGGCCCTCCAGCCGCCGGAGCTGGCGCGCCAGGGCAGCCACTACGGCGTGCGCCTGCGGGCAAACGCGCCGTCGCTGCACCTGATCCGGGCCGACATACAGACCGAGGTCAACCCCTTTGCCGGCTCCCAGGCCCAGTCCGAGGAGCTGGCCCGGTCCCTGAAAGAGAAGATGGAGGCCGGCGGCGACGCCATCTGGGAGACGGAGATCTTCGGCAAGACGCTCAGCGACCTGGTGCGGGAGGGGGTCAGCGGCAAGCTGAACCGCCTGCCCGAGGACGCCCGCCAGAAGCTGCGCCAAGCCCTGGAAAAGGTCATCAACGAGGGCAGCGGAGGGATGATCTGCATCATGCTGTGATATGGGAGCAGGATAAAAGGACGGATCCTGATTTGCCGCTTCCCGGCAAATCAGGATCCGATTCTTGTATGCGCTATTATCCGTCCGATATGTTCGGCTGCCATCCATCCAGCACCGCGCCTGGCGTCACCGCCGCGGCCTCTGCGTCGGTCAGTATCGCCTGGTCCGGGTGACGAGTGGAGGTATCGGCCCGCGCGCCGGTGGTGCCCCACTCGCCGCAGCGCCGGGTGACGGGGCGCACGCCGTCCCAGTTCTGCCAGTCCTCGAAGCCCGCCGGATTGACGTGAGCGTCCATGTCGCAGGCCAGAAACAGCGTCCGGGCGAAGGGGCGCCAGGGCCGGCCCAGGCTGGCCCCGCCAGCTTCACATTCCCCGGTCAGGCGGCAGCGGTGAAACACCAAGCCCCAGGGCTGGGCCTCGGGGGTGTTCGCCGCCGTGTACCAGCCGCCCCGCCGGTTCATGAACAGCGTGCAGCGCTCGAACCAGCAGCGATAGGGGCCGAATATGAAATCCACATCCCCCTGGATATGGCAGTTCACAAAGCACTGTCGCTCGCTGGTGGGCGGGCAATCCCCGGTGGAGGGCACGCAGGTCACGGTCTCCAGCGTCCTCGGCGCGATTGCATCCAGCACCTTTGGCATCACTGGGCCGCAGAAGAGCGTATCCTGATGGGCGATGAACCGGCAGTTTTTCCAAAGCCCCCTGTCCCCCGCCGCGTAAACCGCCACGGCCTGGCCCACCTCGCGGCCATCCCCGGCGTCGTTGCGCACGGTCAGGTTTTCCACGGTGAGGTCGCTGCCCAGCGCCAGCAGGGTGGCGGACAGGAAGGTGCCCTTTTCCCGCCCGTCGGCAAATTGATCCTTCGCGCAGCCCGAGCCGGTGAGCACCGCGCCGTCCTCCCCCGTGATGCGAAGTCCATCCCGGTGGATCACCACCCGTTCCCGGTAGATCCCCGGCTTCACCACGATCTCATCCCCCGGCGCGGCGGCGTCCACCGCGGCCTGGAGGGCGGTGAAATCGCCGCTTCCGTCTATTGCGACCACATACTTCATGCCAGTTCCTCCGCCTGCCTCTCAAGCAGCAGCCGCGCCGCCTCGGCGTTTTCCGGGGTAGTGTTCTCAAGCGTCATGGGCAGGCCCTTCGCCCTTGCGAAGGCCAGCAGCTTTCCATATCGCATCAGGCCCGTGCCGCAGGCGCAGGCCTGTGTCATATAAGCGTCCGGATCGACGGTGAAGTCCTTCATGTGCAGAACGCTCACCCGGTCGCCAAAGCGGCGGATGGCTTCGTCCACGATGGCGCCGGCCTGGGTATAGTTGTCCCGGGTCAGCAGGTTCACGGCGTCCAGGATCACCCGCACGTGATCCGACTTCAGCGCGTCCAGCAGCTGCTCCATGCGCTGGGGGGTGTTGACGATGTGGCAGGCCACGGGCTCGATGGCCAGTATCGTCCCCTCCTCCTCCGCGCAGCGCACCAGGGGCTCGACGCAGCGCAGGAACAGCGCCAGCGCCTCCGGGCTGTCGGCTTCCAGCGGGATGCCCGACGCCAGGGGCGTCTCGGTGCCCACCACGCCCGCGCCCATCATGCGGGCAAAGCGCAGGTGGGCGCGATAGATGTCCCGGGTGTGCTCCAACGCCTCCGCGTCGGTCGTGGCCAGCTTCAGGTAGCAGCCCAGCACCGCGCATTCCAGGCCCTGCGCCTTGAAGGCCGCTTTCAGCTCGTCGGCCAATGCGGCATTCAGAAGCGCAGGCGCGTCGTCCATTGAAAAGCCGGGAATCGTCTTGGAGAGTGCCAGGTGGACGCAGGAGAAACCCTGCTTCCGGGCAAAGCCGAGGCGCTCGGAAAGCGACCCCGACGCGGTGTCGTGCAGGCGTATGCCGATGTTCATGGTATTCGTTCCTTTCGTATATAAACTAAAGGGGCGGCAATGCACAGCGAAGCTGCGCATCGCCGCCCCTTCAGTCAGATTACCCCGTGTTTACACGATCACGTTCTCCGTCTGGGCGTCGAACAGGTACACGTCCTCCATCGGTATGGAGAAGGTGATGTCCGCGTCCATATCCGGCGTGTCGTGGGAATCCACCTTCAGTATGGCCTGCTTGTCGCCGGCGGTGATATAGACGTTGGTGTTGTCGCCCAGCATCTCCGTCAGCTCGACCCGGCACTTGACGACGCAGGCGTTTCCGACCTCGCCCAGCCTGACAGCCTCGGGACGGAAGCCGAACACGATCTCCTTGCCCTCGTACTTGCCGATATCGGCGTACTTGGGCCGCAGGTCCAGCGCGTTGTCGCCCATGGCGATGCAGCCGTTTTTCACGACGCCACGGACGAAGTTCATCGGCGGCTCACCGATGAAGCCCGCCACGAACACGTTGGCCGGCTTGTGGTACAGCTCGTAGGGCGTGCCGATCTGCTGGACGTAACCGTCCTTCATCACCACGATGCGGTCCGCCAGCGTCATGGCCTCGGTCTGGTCGTGGGTGACGTAGATGGTGGTGGCGCCGGTCTCCTGGTGGATCTGAGCGATCTCATAGCGCATGGTCACGCGCTGCTTGGCGTCCAGGTTCGACAGGGGCTCGTCCATCAGGAAGATGCCCACCTTGCGGATGATGGCGCGGCCGATGGCCACGCGCTGGCGCTGGCCGCCGGACAGCGCCCGGGGCAGGCGGTCCAGGTAGTCGGTCAGGCCCAGTATCTTCGCCGTCTTCTGCACCCGCTTTTCGATGATCTCCTCGTCCACGCCCTGGAGCGTCAGGCCGAAGGCGATGTTGTCGTACACGGTCATCTGGGGGTACAGGGCGTAGCTCTGGAACACCATGGCGACCTCCCGCTCCCGGGGGCCCATCTCGTTGGCTCGCACGCCGTTGATCAGGAATTCGCCGTTGGAAATATCCTCAAGGCCGGCAATCATCCGCAGGGTGGTCGACTTGCCACAGCCCGAAGGCCCTACGAACACGACAAATTCACCCTTTTCAATCTCCAGATTGAAGTTGTGGACCGCGTGATAGCCATTCGGGTAAATCTTGTTGATGTTCTTCAGCGTCAGGTACGCCATATCACTGCCTCCTTGAGTGTATTCGTTATTTCCGGACCGTCAGTTTTTGCCCGCATCGCGCCGCTTGACCTCGGTATAGCACAGCACGAAGGGCGCCACGCCCTTGGCGTCGTTGGCCACCACCGGCTCGGAGATATAGTAGGCATAGCTGCCGTCCCGCCGCCGGTTGTCCTCCGGACCCAGGCCGGCCACCAGGCAGATGCCACCCAGGTGCAGCGCCCCGTTTTCAAAGGACAGGTAGCGCCTGCCGATGCCATCGAAGGTCGCCTGGCCCCTGTCGGCGTACACCGCATCCAGCACGCCCAACCGCGCCCCCTTGAGCATGGCATAGGCCAGCATGGCGCTGCCGCTGGATTCCAGGTAGTTCCCTGCTTCGCCGGCCTTGTTGGGCACCTGGTAGTACATCGACGTCTCCGGGTCGCGGTATTTCCACACGCTGGCCGTCAGGTCGGCGAGGATGTCCCCCACCATATCCCGGCCTTCGCCCGCGGGCAGCAGATCCGCCAGATCCGCCAGCGCCACCGCGAACCAGCCGATGCTGCGAAGCCAGAAGCTGCTGGAGAGCCCCGTCCGGGGATCGGCCCAGAAGGCGCTGCGGCTGGCGTCGTAGCCGTGGTAATACAGGCCGGTGGCCTCGTCGCGCATGCGCGCCCGCACGATTTTGACCTGTCTGAGCACGTCGATATAGTCCCCGCGCTCAAAGTGCTTTTCGTAGAGCGTCAGGAAGGGCATGGCCATGTAGATGCCGTCCAGCCAGACCTGGTTGGGATAGATCTGCTTGTGCCAGAAGCTGCCCTCCGGGGTGCGGGGCTGCGCGTCCAGTGCCCGCTTCAAGGTCTGTGCCCCGAGGCGGTATTTCTCCAGACCCGTCCGCTCATAGAGCGGAAACAGCACGCGGCCCTCGTTGATGTCGTCCAGCGTGCGTCGCTCGGGCCTGAAGGTGCGGATCGAGCCGTCCTCGCCCACAAAGGCGTCGACGAAGCCCTTGACGAAGTCAAAATACCGGTCGTCGCCGGAGATCTCCGCCATCTCCAGCAGCGCGGTGAGCATGCAGCCGTCGATGTAGTTCCAGTTGGTGGGCACGCCCTCACGCACCCGTTCAATATTCCAGACGGTGCGCTCGGGAGTGGATTGCTCGATCAGGCTGAAGACATAGCGTTCGATGGCCTCATACATGGCGCTGCACCTCATTCTACTCGGTCTGCTCGGTTCTCGCTGCTTATTGCAGCGGCGGCGTTTACGCCGCTACAATGGCGTCAGGACAGTCATCAACCGTCTGTCATTCGACGACGGTCTCTCCAACGCCTCTCGTCAGAACAGTCTCTCCTGCCTGGCCCTCGACGACGACGTTATTCAGTTTCACCCGCTTCACGTTTTCAAACCACAGGCCCAGGCGGCAGCGCTCAGGCGCGTTCGTGAACATCGAGGGCACACCGGGACGAGCATCCTCTGAAAAGCGCACATGCACGTTTTCCAGCACCACCTCTTCGATGGGTTCCTCCGGAAGCCCGTCGCAGTAGCAGGCGGCGACCTCGGCATCGACGCACTCCATGTTGGAGAAGTGGAAACGGCCCAGGCGGGGCGTCCGCGCATCCACCGGCAGCGGTGCGCGGCCCTGCACGTATTCGGAATCGCCGTCCGGGTCCACGCAGCGGTACCACATGTTCATCACGATGGGGGTCAGCACGCCCTCCATGCGGATGTTGTCAAAGGCGATGCCGTCGATGTCGCAGCTCCTGCCGCGACCCCGGCGGGTCTTGATGCGCAGGCCCCGGTCGGTCTGCCGAAACAGGCACTGGCTCACCGACAGCGCCTTGACGCCGCCGGAAATTTCGCTGCCCAGCGTGACCGCGCCGTGACCGAAGGACATCAGGCAGTTGCGGATGGTGTGGGAATCGGCCGACGCGGGACACAGGCGGTAGAGCTCCAGCTTGCCGGACTTGATGGCGATGCAGTCGTCCCCCACCGAGAAGCGGCAGCCCACGATGTCCACCCCGTCGCAGCACTCCGGATCCATGGCGTCGGTGTTGGGGCTGTCCTTCGGCGCGGTTACGGACAGATCGAAGAAACGCACGTCGCGGCAGTAATAGGGGTGCAGGTGCCAGGAGGCGGCGTTCGCGGCGGCAATGCCGTGGACCGTCACGTTGTCACAGCGGTTCAGGAACATCAGCCGGGGACGGGCCACCGGGTCCGTTTCAAAGGTCTGCCACCAAATGCCGTTATGGGCGTTGCCGTCCACGCGGCCCGGGCCGACGATGGTGATATCCGTCGCGTATTCGGCGGTGATCAGTGACGTGTACATATCCCTGGGCAAGCCCTCAAACCCGCCAAAGTGCACGCCAGGGCCGCCGTTTAAATCCCGGGCGACGGCCGGCAGCACCGGATAATCCGCCTTGTCCGTCAGTCCCAGCAGGGTCGCGCCTTCGGCCAGCTCCAGCGTCATATGGCTCTTGAGCAGGATCGGGCCCGTCCGGTAGGTTCCAGCAGGGAACACCAGGCGTCCCTTCTCCGGCAGCGCGAGTATGGCCGTCTGTATGGCGGCTGTATCCACGGTCACACCGTCGCCCTTCGCGCCGAAGTCCTTCACGCTTATGGCACAGCGCTCGCCCTTCGTCGTGATTTCGACGGTGCAGGCGTCCGAGCCGATGCACAGCGTCACACCGTAGGTTTTGCCGGGCTTAAGGCCGAAGAGGGAGAATACGTTTTCCTGCCCCTGCTTCACCGGCGCGCCGTCCAGCAGCATCCGCCAGGGCTCTGGCGCAAGGTAGGGCGACTGGTTTTCCAGCTCAAAGCACGCCGAGGTGGCGCCCACATAGATGGCATGAAACACGGGCGATTACACTCCCTTAGAGGCGCGCCTGGCGTCCGACAGGACGCTTTGCGCCGTATGCTTGATCTTGATGAGCAGCGTATCCCAGACGGTGGTGAACACGCCGAAGAGTATCGGCCCCACGCCCAGCGGCACGGTGCCTACCGCGCCGGTGAAGGCGATGATAGCGGCGTTGACGGCACTGTAGGTGACCATCACCAGAAACAGCAGCACGCCCGCGTACAGCACATTCAGCGGCAGGGTGTAAAAGGCCTTCTGGGGGAACATCATCCAGCGGTCGTTGCCGCCGGGGGTCTTCGCATAGAACCTGAAGACGTTGTTGGTCAGCAGGTCGTTCACCGCCCCCAGCGCCAGCGCCAGCACCACCATCTGGTCCAGCCAGCTGTGCAGGTAGGCGCCAAGCCCCCAGAGGAAGAAGAAGCAGGTCGCGCCGTTGAACCAGAATTTGATCAGAAGCGCCTTCAGGGTATCGGACAGCCTGACCTTCGGGCCGGAGCGGTACTTGCGCAGCTCCGCCTCGCTCACCTTGGGTGAATTGCTCTCGTCCGCGGTGACCAGGTCGTCCACGGCCCTGAGATTCAGTTTATAGTAGTCCGCCGCCGACCGATCGGGTTCCCTGGGCGGGTTCTTATGCTTTCGAGCCATGCCGGTATGCGCCGCCGCGCCGCGGGGCGACTATGCGTCCTCCCCGCTGATGTCGATGGCGCCCATATCGCCGTTCTCTTCCACGTCCACGTTGGTGTTGATCTTCTTGAGCGCCTTGGAGTACACCGGCAACAGCGCCACCAACGCCACGCCGATGATCAGTATGATCCGGTGGACCGTCAGCATGGTCTGGGCCTGGGCGATGTAGACCTTGTCATCGCTCACGACGATGGGGTTGACCTCCCGGGTCAGGGCCTCGGTGATGCGGCTCTGATAGAAGACGCCGGCAAAGATGATGACGGCCACCAGCACGAACATCAGCGCCAGCATCGGCACGTTCACCTTCTTGCGATGAGGAAAGGCGTTCATGAAGCACACCATCATCAGTATCGAGAACAGCATCGTGGCAAAGCCCGCCAGGCCCATGCCGGGCAGGTTGATGTACGCCGTGGTATCCGATATCTTCGTCAGGTTCAGGGAATAGTAGACGAAGGCCAGGGCGAAGGCGATCAGGGCGATGGTCTGGGGCTTGCGCTTCAGGGCGACGATGCGCTTGCGAATGAATTCACTGAAACCCTTGGGCTGGTTTGCCATGTCTCACCGATCCCCTTTCCGTATGGCGTTGGTGGTTTCCTTGTCGAAGAAGTGCTTGCGCCTGAAGCCCAGTTGGACGATGTCGCCGTTTTTGTAGTCGGTCCAGTCCCGCAGCTTGGCGGTGATGCGGATATTATCGCCCATGTGGCCGTGCACCAGCGTGTTCATGCCCAGGTTCTCGTTGGAGAACACCTTCACCGCCAGCGTGCCGCCCTCGGCGATGTCCTCGGGGCGCACGCCCAGGGTGATGGCCTTGCGGTTGTAATTCGCCAGCGTCGCCTTCTCTTCGTCGGAAAGCTGCACCTCGAACCCCTTGCCGTGTAGCGCGCCGTTTTCGAAGGCCACGTCGAAGAAGTTCATCGGCGGCAGGCCGATGAAGCCCGCCACGAAGGTGTTGTTGGGCGAATCGTACAGCTCCAGCGGCGTGCCGATCTGCTGCACATGGCCCATGGACATGCAGACGATGCGGTCCGCCAGGGTCAGCGCCTCGGTCTGGTCGTGGGTGACGTACATCATCGTGGCGTTCAGCCGCTTGTGCAGCAGCAATATCTCCCGCCGGGTGGCGCCGCGCAGCTTGGCGTCCAAGTTGGACAGGGGCTCGTCGAACAGGAACACCTTGGGATTGCGGACGATGGAGCGGCCCATGGCCACGCGCTGGCGCTGGCCGCCGGAGAGCTGGGAGGGCTTCTTGTTCAGCTGGCTGGTCAGGCCCAGTATGTCCGCCGCCGCCAGCACCTTCTTATGTATGACGTTGGGGTCCTCCTTGCGCAGCAGCAGCGAGAAGGCCATGTTTTCATAGATGGTCATGTGACCGTACAGCGCGTAGTTCTGGAACACCATCGCCATGTCCCGGTCCTTCGCCGGCGCGCGGGTGATGTCCCGCCCGTCCAGCAGCAGGTTGCCCCGGGAGATGTCCTCCAGGCCGGCGACCATGCGCAGCGTGGTGGACTTGCCGCAGCCCGAGGGTCCGACCAGCACGATCAACTCGCCGTCGCTGATGTCAATGTTGAAGTCGTACACCGCCTGGACGTTGTTGTCGTATATTTTATCGATATGCTGTAAACTCAACTGTGCCATGGTGCGCCCTCCCCTATGCCTTCTGGCCTTCCAGGCCGGCGATATGCGCCTTCAGCGCGCGGCTCTTCGTGAAGTTGATCACCGCGGCCACGAACAGACAGGCGGCAGAGCCCACGAGATAGATCACGGCGCAGGTGAATTGCCCGTTGCTCATCGCCAGCATCTCCGCGCCGCCGACGGTAACCGTCGTCTGGTGGGCGGGCACCGGCAGTATGAATATCCTGACGATCTGGAGCACGCCCAACACGCACAGCACCCCGGAAAAGCTCTGCTTGTAGTTCTTCACGCCCTCGGAGGCCAGGAAGGCCGCCAGCATGAACACCAGGTTGTAGAGGATGGAAGCGCCCATCATCATGTTGTAGTAGTAATCCAAATTGATTCTATAGAGGCTGACAAAGTACAGCGCGTCCAGTACGATGGCCAGCAGCACCAGCCGGGAGGACGTGGTGTTCTTTGTAAACCGCATGCGATCGAGGCGAACGGACTGGTCATTCATCATGCCGACACCGCCTTTCCGGCCGCAAGCAGCCGTTTTTCTTCATTCATCAGCCGGATCTTCCAGAACACATTCACCACGAGCAGCACGGATACGAGCAGCGTCAGCCCGAATACCGCGTAGTGGATGTCAAACCAGAAGGTGGATTCCGTGTAAAGGGTCTTCATGGCTGTGGCAAACATCTCCAGCGCCGCGAAGTCGACGGTCAGGAATTGGGCTCGGAAGGCCGTGATCTGGCCGTGGGCCCAGGCAGCCACGCACACGTTTGCGACGACGTTCAGTATGACCGCGATGTAATTGCCGATATAGTATTTCCTGCGCACGTGCGTGTTCATCAAAAACAGCAGGCAGGACAGCAGGATCAAGCCGATGCTCACACGAAGCAGCGCGTGGTTGAAGGGCTGCATGTCGTAATAGACGATGGACCCCGGCACCATGGTCTGGGTAAAGTCGTTGTCGTTCATCATCGTGGGCTTGAGACTGTCATACATATCTGTCATGATCCCAAGCGCGTATATAAATACGATCACACTGGCGACGATTGACAAAAGACATATGACCCGCTGCACAGTCATTTGTTTTTTATACATGACGATCTTTCCCCCGCTCATCTCAGGATAACCGTCCGCCCCGCCGCGCGGGGCGGACGGACTTTGGTTTTTTACCCCTTCCAGGGCTGGCTCATCAGCCGTTCAGGCTGTTGTAGTAGTCCTGCAGGCGCTGCCATGCAGTGGTCTTCAGGAAGGAATACTGGGTGCCACCCCAGCTGTCGGTCACGGTGGCGGCAGCCTCGTCCGCGCTGGTCATGCCGTCCAGGGTGAAGCCCTTGACGATGATGTCCACGAACACGTTCTCGCCGTCCCTGCCCAGGTTGAACTTGCCGCTTGCGGTCAGGGCGCTGAAGGTATTCAGCATGTCGCTCTCGGTCTTGGTGTTGGGCAGCACGGTGGGCACGGAGGTGTACCAGCGATTCTCGGTGATGGCCAGCTCGGGGTGCTTGATCACGCCCAGGCCGATGGCCGTGGAGATGTGGCCCGCGCCTTCCTTGCCGACCTCGTGGGTGCACTGGTACTCGAAGGCCTGGCTCTTGGCGAAGGACAGGGTGGAGCCCAGGTACATGCGGGCGTAGTTGGTGTAGTTGCCGCTGGCCTTCTCCCACAGCTCCGCGTAGGTGGCGTCGGCGATGACGGGCATCTCCTTGCCGTTGAATACGAAGGTCTCGTAGCTGCCGTCGTCCTTGGTCTTGATAAAGGCGTCGGGGCCGTAGCTCATCAGGATCTGGCCCTTGTCGGAGAAGGCGTAGTCGATCAGGCTCAGCGCGGCGTTCAGCTTGGCCTCGTTGCCCTCGACGCCGGCCTTGGAGATGGCCCAGCCGTCGGTCTTGACCGAGCGCCAGGATTCGGTGAAGCGCATGTACACGCCGTTCTCGTCGGTGCCGTCATACCAGCGGGCCACGGGCACCAGGATCGCCATGTACTTCTCGCCGTCCTGCAGCTTGGTGGCGTTCATGATGGTCTGGGTCTGGTTGTAGTCGTAGCTCATGAAGCCCAGGTCGTTCTCCAGGTAGGTGCCGCTGTTCTCCTCGGAGGAGTCCATAAACGCCTTGGAGATCAGGCCCTCCTTGGCCATGTCGTTCATGCGGCCCATGGCCTGGTAGGCGGTTGCCTCCTGGCGGGCGTCGTGCAGCATGCCGTCGTTGCCGATGTACAGGTAATCCTGGCGGCTCTCCATGCCGCGCACGCCGAACAGGTGGCCGGCCAGGCGGATCATATCCACGCGGCGCTGGTTGTTGGCCTCCTCGCGGGTGAACAGGCCTTGCACGGAATCGGTGCCGTTGAGGGTCTGGGGATTGGCGACCACGCACCGCAACAGGGCGACCATCTCGTCGGCGTCCCAGGCGGCGTTCTGGCCCACAAACAGGTTGGAGCGCTCGGTGCCGTAGTATCCGCCGTAGGCCGCGTCGATGTAGGCGCGCAGCATGTTGACGGCCTCGACGCCGCTCATGGCGCCCTTCTCGTTCATGGCGGCCACGATGTTGCCGGCGGCGTCATAGTTCTTGGTGACGGTCTCGACCCCGGAGCCGTCCAGCTTCACGGTCTCGATTTCGATGGTGCCGCTGGTGGGCATATAGGGCTGGTAGACCGGCGCGGCGGTGTCGTTGCAGGCGTCGGCGGTGAACTCGCCCTCGCCGTCCAGCAGCTTCTGCGCCCAGTCCACGCGCATCAGGGGCATGCGCTCGATATCGTTGACGCCGTCAAAGTAGGGGCTGAAGTAGATGGCGCCGGTATCGGTGTTGCCGGTGATGGACAGGCGGACGATGGGGTTGGCGTCCAGATAGGCCTTGAAGGAGGGCATCTGGTCCAGGTACTCGGCCAGGTTGACCAGGCTGCCGGCCTCGCCGTACTCGGACAGGGTCGCGGCGGTGCCGCTGATCATGTCGACCTCGTTCAGGCGGTCCTTCCAGAATTCGAACTCCTTGGCGGTGTTGTTGCCCTGGTACTTGTCCTCGAACTTCACGCCGAGGATCTTCTCAAGCTCCACCCAGGTGGGCTTCAGGTCGCCGGTGTTGTAGGTGTTGCCATCGGCCAGGGTCACGCCGCTGCCGGCGGTCTCGGCATCGAAGGCGATGCCCGTCTTGGTGCTGTTGTAGCCGGTGGCCATGCGCAGCACGGTGTCCTCGGCCAGCGCGGCGCAGGACAGCAGCATGACGCAGGCCAACAGGATCGACAAGAGCTTCTTCATACAGTATTCCTCCTTGATATTAT
Source organism: Clostridia bacterium (assembly GCA_045658005.1). Lineage (GTDB taxonomy): Bacteria > Bacillota > Clostridia > Christensenellales > Aristaeellaceae > UBA2862. The sequence continues at coordinate 34,543 of JAZOUD010000003.1, forward strand.
TCCTTCACACCGCCGGCATTGGTGCCTTTGGCGAAGTACTTCTGGATAAAGGGGTAGATGATTAGGATCGGCACGATGGAGCAGACGATCAGCGCGTAGATCACGGAGTCAGAAGCGTAGCTCTCGTTCCAGCCGGCCATGGTCTCGGAATTGGTGAAATCCTCCAGGGTCAGACGGATGAAGACCTGCAGCGGATGCTCGTGGGCGTTGGAGATCATCTGGCGCGCCCAGAAGTAGCCGTTCCAGCGGGATATGGCGAAGAACAGCGCCACCGTTGCGATGGTGGACTTGGACATGGGGATGAATACCTTGCTCAGCACGCCGAACTCGGTCGCGCCGTCGACGATGGCGGCCTCCTCGATCTCGCTGGGCACGTTCTCAAAGGCGTTGCGCAGCAGTATGATGTTCATCGCCGCCATGCCCATGGCGATGACCACCAGCCACTTGTCGTCCATGATGCCCACGGAGTTGAACACCTTCTTGGTAGCCAGGTAGTTCAGGTACTGGGGCACGATGCCGGCGGAAAACCACATGGTGAACACCAGGTAGAAGTTGAACACCTTGCGGAACAGCAGCCGCTTCTTGGACAGGGCGTAGGCGCCCAGTATGGCCACGCCCAGCGCCCACAGCGTGCCGTAGACGGTCAAAAACAGCGTGTTGGAATAGGAATTCCAGAACATGTTGTCGTTGAACATCCTGCGGAAGGCGTCGAACTGGATGTCCTTGGGGAACAGCACCACCTCGCCATAGTCCACGGCGTGGCGCCCGCTGATGGAGGCCGACACCGCGTACAGGAACGGGTACAGGCAACCCAGGGCGAACACGGTCAGGAGCGTATAGCTGACGATCTTGAAGATCAGCTCGGAGACTTCGAGTTTTCTTTTCATTGAAATCCCCCCCTTAGTACAGCGACACGTTGGACGCCTTGCGGGCCACCGTATTCGCGCCGATGACCAGTAGCATGCCCACCACGTTGTTCATCATCTCGGCGGCGGAGGCGATGCCCTTCTGGGCGCCCGCCAGGCCGTAGCGCTGGGCGAAGGTGGAGACCACGTCGGCGGTCACGTAGGTGTTGGTGTTGTACAGCAGCAGCACCTTCTCATAGCCGATGTTCAGCAGCGAACCGATGCGCATGATCAGCATGATGACGATGGTGGAGAGTATGCTGGGCAGCACCACGTAGCGCATCTGGGCCATCTTGCCCGCGCCGTCGATCTGCGCCGCCTCGTAGCTGGTGGGCGATATGGCGATGATTGCCGCGAAGAACACGATGCTGTCGTAGCCAGCCGTCTCCCAGATGCCGCTGATCTGGTAGATGCCCCGGAAGAAATCCGGGTTGTTCAGCATGCCTGCGTTGGCCGTCTCCTGGGAGATCAGGCCCAGGCGCGCCAGGAACTGGCTGACGATGCCCGCGCCGCTGGTCAGCGAGCCCTGCTTCACCAGCATCATCACCAGCGAGGTCATGACGACGGTGGACATGAACTTCGGCAGATAGGTGAGCACCTGGTAGACGCTGCGGGCGATGTTTGAGCGGATCTCGTTGAAGAACAGGGCCAGTATGATGGGCATAGGGAAGCCGAAGCACAGGCCGTAGAAGCTGAGCAGGAAGGTGTTGCGCAGCGCCCGCCAGAATTCCGCCGACATGCCGGCACTGGCGCCGCCGCCAACCAGAAGGGTCTTGAAATAGGAGAAGCCCGCGAAGTACTGGTCCGCCACCGGCTTGACCTGGTCGCTGACCTTGAAAGCGCCCAGCAGCTCGTACATGGGCAGGTAGCGCCAGAACAGGAAGACCAGCAGGGTGGGCAGCAGCATCACGTACAGACGCCAATCCTTCAGGATCGTGCGCCCCACGTGCAGCCAGTAGTGCTTTTCGACGTCGTCGCGCACCATCTGTTCGGGATTTTCCCGATAAGTGCCACTGGCCTGATCAAAAATCAGAAAATCCGATCCCTTGTCTCTCATCAGTATCCTCCTCTTTCTTCGTTTTCCTGCTGCTTCAGCCTGAGCAGGTAATGGTTTTGTTCCTCGAATATGCCGTCCAGCCGGCGAGCGATCCATATCAGCACCAGCGTGAACAGCAGCGTGATCACATCGGTGGTAAAAAAGCCCAGCGCCGCCGCCGGGGCGCTGCCCAGCACGACGGCGAGAAGCGCCCTTCCCAGCTGCATAAGCAGCGTCACCATGAGCGCCAGCGCCAGGGATTTCCCCACGCTTTCGCGTATGCCCTCGGGCTTGGCGGCCTTGATATACCCCAGCGCCGCCAGGGACAGCAGATTACCCAGGCAATAGACGATGTAGTGCCGCGGCCCCGCGCCGGAAGTCATGCAGAATACCGCGCCGCCCAGTGCGGCGTGCAACCCCGCCCAGGGCCCCCAGCGCATCATCACGATGCAAGTGACCGCCGGGGTCACCGACACGGTATAGGGCTCGTTCGGAAACCAGCGCCGGGCGGCGGTGACGGCCAGCGTCTCGGCCACCGTCAACATCAGGGCGAACATCACCAGATCCAGCGCCCGGTATTGTTTGACCGTTCTGCATTTTTGCAACCGCCCACCTCCAGCCAACCGGTCCGGCGCTATTCCCGCGCCTGTGCGTCATCCGGACTGTTTTCGGTCACAGGTGCTGCATACCCTCTGATAATTACAAGTACGCCATGAAATTGACACCTTGCACAATTCGGATTATAACATTAACCACAAATCATGTCAATCAAATTAATAAGATAAATATAACTTCTTTTACGATCGGGCATTACCATGCGTCGCCCAGGAACGATTCGCCGTCGATGCGCAGCCTCGCGGCAATCAGCTTCGCCAGGAAAAACATCAAGGCGCATTCGTCCTCCTGCCAGAGGCGGCGGTTCCGGGGCTCCGCGCACACCAGGTAGCCGTCGGTGGGCGCGTTGTCCATGCCGATGTGCACCACCATCAGAGACTCTACCTCCCACCTGCTGAGCACGCTGAAGAACTGTGGGCAGCGCGCCTCGACGACGGACAGGTCGTTGGCGGCAAACAGCTCATCATTCATCAGCCGGTCGATGTCGCTCACGTCCTCCCGTATGCCCTGCACGCGGATGCCCCGCATGATCTTTTTCTGGTCGACGTAGTACAGGTCGGAGACCTTCAGCTCGTCGATCATCACCGGCGCGACGGAGTGCAGCTTGTTCTTCATGCCCGGCACCATCTCGAACATGCGCACCAGGTTGCGCATCGAGGTATACACTCCACGCCGCGCGATCTGGCGGATCTGGATGTCGGCATGCTTCTCCTTAACATATATAATGTAACAGTTCCTGCCCTTGCGCTTGCCCCGGTACAGGGCCTTGTCGATCATGGCGAACAGGCTCTCGTAATCCGTGGCGTCGTCGGGATAGGTGGCGCAGCCGATGGTGCCCGTGATGAACGGGTCGCAGTCCGCCAGGTGGACGTTTTTGCGCAGCACCTTCGCGCTGTTGTACAGCTCGCTGAGAAACGCTTTTTTATCGTCGTAGGTCCTGTCCCGCAGATTGATCCACAGCAGCTCGTCGCCGCCGAAGCGCCCCGCGACGCCATAGCCCTCCAGGTATTCGGTCAGTCCCTGCGCCGCATCCATCAAAACCCCGTCGCCCACGTGGTGGCCATAGGTATCATTGATGAATTTGAAATTGTCCAGATCCAGCATGCCGAATGTGAAGGGCGTCCCCTCATCGATCAGGGAACGCACAAAGCCGAGTATATGTTGGCGGGATACCAGACCTGTCAGAGGATCCAATACATAGTTGATCCTGTCCTTTTCAAATGCCCGTTTGAAAAAGGGATAGCGCGAAAGCTGCTGTTCGGAATACATGCGGTCAAAACACTTCCTTTTGTCAGTCAACAGGCTGAAAACAGGTGTTAAACACAGATATTATATCAGCTAAACCCTCCTCTGTCCAGCAAATATGTCGAAATTTTTCAAATTTTGTTATGGTATGCGCATTCTTTTTAAAACCAACGCGCCCTGTCGATCGACAGGGCGCGTTGGTTTTGACATTATTGCTTCTGGACCAGCAGCTTCTCCGCGCTGACCAGTCTGACGCACAGCGCAAAGAGCTCGGCGGCGGCAGCCAGCTCCTGGGGGGACGGATAGGAGGGCGCGATGCGGATGCTGTTGTCCTGCGGGTCCTTGCCGTAGGGCCAGGTGGCGCCCGCAGGGGTCATCACCACGCCGGCCTTCTTGGCCCGGGCCACGATGGCCTTTGCGCAGCCGGGCAGGCTCTCGAAGTGGATGAAGTAGCCGCCAAGGGGCTTGGTCCAGCTGCCGATGCCCAGGCCGCCCAGCTTCTCCTCCAGCGTGTTCTCCACCATCTCAAACTTCGGACGGAGGATGTCTGCGTGCTTGCGCATGTGCTCCACCATGCCGTGGATGTTGCCGAAGAAGCGCACGTGGCGCAGCTGGTTCACCTTGTCGTGGCCGATGGTCTGGCGCTTGAGTTGGTTGGTGATGTCTTCCATATTATTAGGCGAGGTGGCCAGGGCCGCGATGCCGGAGCCGGGGAAGGTGATCTTGCTGGTGGAGGAGAACTTGTAGACCATGTCCGGGTTGCCCGCACGCTTGCACTCGGCGAGGATCTCGATCAGGTAATCCTGCTTTTCATCGTAGAGGTGGTGCATGCCGTAGGCATTGTCCCAGAAGATGCGGAAGTCCGACGCCGCCGGCTCCAGCCGGGCGAAGCGGCGCACCGTTTCGTCGCTGTAGGAATAGCCCTGGGGGTTGGAATACTTGGGCACGCACCAGATGCCCTTGATGGCCTCGTCCTCGGCCACCAGCTTTTCCACCAGGTCCATCTGCGGGCCATTGGGCGTCATGGGCACGGGAATCATCTCGATGCCGAAATACTGGGTGATGGCAAAGTGGCGGTCGTAGCCAGGCACGGGGCACAGGAACTTCACCTTATCCAGCTTGCACCATGGCGTGGAGCCCATGATGCCGTGGGTGTAGGCGCGGGATACGGTATCGTACATCACGTTCAGGCTGGAATTGCCGTAGATGGTGATGTCCTTGGGATTGTTCTCCATCATGTCGCCCAGCAGCTCCCGGGCCTCCTCGATGCCGGTCAGCGCGCCGTAGTTGCGGCAGTCGGTGCCGTCGTCGCAGGTCAGGTCGCTGTCGGAATCCAGTACGTCCATCATGCCCATGGACAGATCCAGCTGCTCCTTGCAGGGCACCCCGCGGCTCATGTTCAGGTGAATGCCCATGCCCTGGAACCTCTGGTACTCCTTTTTCAGCAGGACGATCTCTTTCTCCAGCTCCTCACGGGACATTTCAGCATAGGGTTTCATCTCGCAATCCAACCTTTCCCAAAGTAGTGTCGCTTTTGCTATTTTACCATATCTCCATGCCCATTTCCACGCCTGATCAGTATAATCAAAGGTTAAATTTGCATTTTTTGAATTTATAAAATGCAAATTTAGCTCCTGAATGACAGAATCACGGCGAACAGGTCCTCCTTCGGATTGGTTTTTCTCTCCCCCCGGCCACGTTTTTGTGCCACATTTGCCCGGTAAATAATTAGTTTTCTGTTAACGCAGAGCAAAAGTACCCAAAGATGCACATTTTCAACCAAAAAATAAACACACATTCCATTGCAGAACCCCCCTTTCTGTGTTATAGTGACGGTTGAACTTACCGTCATGCCTTATTTTTTCGGAGGTGTTTTTGTGAAATTTGAACGGATGACCGTTGAGCAGATCAAGGACAGCATACTCAACAAGCTGCACACGCAGTTTGCCTGCGATGTGGCCGACGCCACCCCGGAGCAGCTGTACCAGGCCCTGGCCCTGGTGGTGCGCGACGAGATCATGCAGCGCCGCAGCGCTTCCCGCGACGCCCGCAAGGCGCAACAGGCCAAGAAGGTCTACTACCTCAGCGCCGAATTCCTGGTGGGCCGCGCGCTGCACAACAACATGGTCAACCTGGTCAATGAGACCAATTATATGAAGGCCCTGGACGAGCTGGGCATCGACCGCTCCGTGGTATTCGAGGAGGAGCCGGAGCCCGGCCTCGGCAACGGCGGCCTGGGCCGGCTCGCCGCCTGCTTCCTGGATTCCCTGACCACGCTGAAGCTGCCCGCCATGGGCTGCACCATCCGCTATGAATTCGGCCTGTTCCGCCAGAGGCTGGTGGACGGCTTTCAGGTCGAGGTGCCCGACAACTGGCTGGCCAGCGGCAACATCTGGGAGATCCCCCATCCCCAGGACGCCATGGAGGTGCACTTCGGCGGCCGCATCGAAACCTATGAGGACAACGGCCGCACCTACTACCGCCACCTGGACTACAAGACCGTTCAGGCCATGCCCTACGACATCCCCGTGGTGGGCTATGACAGCACCAAGGTCAACTTCCTGCGCACCTGGAGCGCCAAGGCCGTCAACCAGATCGACATGGGCCACTTCAACCGCGGCCAGTACGTGCAGGCCATGGAGGAGCGCGAGCTGGCGGAGGTCATCTCCAAGATCCTCTATCCCAACGACGACAGCTACCAGGGCAAGGAGCTGCGCCTGAAGCAGCAGTACTTCTTCTCCTCCGCCTCCATACAGTTCGCGGTGAAGGAGTTCATCGATACCTACGGCTACAACTTTGCCATCTTCCCGGACAAGGTGGCCATCCACATCAACGACACCCACCCCGCCGTCGCCATCCCCGAGCTGATGCGCATACTGATGGACGACTACGGCCTGGGCTGGGACGAGGCCGAGGCCATCTCCCGCCGCACCTTCGCCTACACCAACCACACCGTGCTGGTGGAGGCCCTGGAGAAGTGGCCCGAGAGCCTGTTCCGCGAGCAGCTGCCCCGCGTTTACATGATCCTCGAGGAGATGAACCGCCGGCTGTGCGCCAAGCTGTGGGACGCCTTCCCCGGCCAGTGGGAGCGCATCGGCCACATGGCGATCCTCGCCTACAACCAGGTGCACATGGCCAACCTGTGCGTGGCCTACACCCATTCCGTCAACGGCGTGTCGGCCATCCACACCGACATCCTCAAGCGCCAGACCTTCCACGACTTCTACATGCTGGAGCCCCGGAAGTTCGTCAACGTCACCAACGGCATCACCCATCGCCGCTGGCTGATGCAGTGCAACCCTGAGCTGTCCGGCCTGATCGACGAAGCCATCGGCACCGACTGGCGCAAGGACATGAAGAAGATCGAAGCACTGAAGCCCTTCGCCGACGACGCAGCCTTCCGGCAGAAGTTCGAGGAGATCAAGTACCACAACAAGCTGCGCCTGGCGGATCACGTGTATCGCCACCAGGGCATCGAGATGAACCCCGACAGCATCTTCGACGCCCAGGCCAAGCGCCTGCACGAATACAAGCGCCAGCTGATGAACGCGCTGGGCATCATGATGCTCTACAACGACATCGACGAGAACCCGGACAAGCAGTTCCACGCCCGCACCTTCATCTTCGGTGCGAAGGCGGCTCCCGGCTATCACCGGGCGAAGCTGACCATCAAGCTGATCAACGCCGTGGGCGACTTGGTGCGCAAGCATCCGAGGGCCTCCAAGCTGATCAACGTGGTATTCCTGGAGAACTATTGCGTCTCCCAGGCCGAGCTGCTGATGCCCGCCACCGAGATCAGCCAGCAGATCTCCAAAGTCGGATCGTAGCCATGTCGTTCTGTGAGCCAAGGAGTTGAACAACTTGCTTGTCTTCCTAAGACCGCTTGGCCTCCGACTTTGATCAACGTGGTATTCCTGGAGAACTATTGCGTCTCCCAGGCCGAGCTGCTGATGCCCGCCACCGAGATCAGCCAGCAGATCTCCA
>JAZOUD010000004.1:0-19392 GCA_045658005.1 Clostridia bacterium
ATTTCACAGGCGAAATGCCACGGGGGTCTTTTTTCCCTCTCGTAGGGGCGGGATTGGGCGGGCGATTCTGCCGCGTCAATCCTCTGCCCGTTCGAGGGTCATGTCCTCGCCGTCGCCGTCCGTCACGTCACTCCAGAGCAGCTGGCCGTCGCCTGTGAGGGTAAAGAACGCCTTGCTGTTGTCCCAGCCCACCTCTTCCTCGATGGTCCCGCCCTCCTCAGTGGGGGTGATGACGCTGCGTGGGGAGACGCTCACCGACACCATGCGCCCCTCGGTGGCATCGTAGCGGCAGGTGTAGCTCCACTTGCCGGTAGCGCCGTTGCCCAGGGGCACCCATGCGGTGAACAGGTATACCGGGCCCAGGTCCTCCACCCGCAGGGTGGCATCATCGCCCCGCCACCGGCCCAGGAAGGCCAGCGCCGCGCCCCGCGTCCACGTCTCAGCTTCCTCCGGGCGCACGAGGTCGATGGGCGCGTCCAGCACGTCCACGCTGAAGCGCAGCCCGTCCTCCGTGCGGTCAAACCGGGCAAAGTCCATATCGTTCAGCGACCAGTCCGACGCCTCCAGCACCTGCCAGATGTCGTCATAATGCTGGTGCTCCCGGACGACGTTCATGCACTGAAGGCAATTCTCCTCCCCGTCATACCAGCAATTGTTATAGATCCACACGTCGCTGTCGTCGCTGCCGTCCTCCATGAAGACGATGCGGCACTCCAGCCCTTCCTCCGCGTCGTCCTCCCGCCGGATCTCCACGGTGTCGCCGTCCGCAGCCCAGATGCCCAGGTAATCCTCCGCGCCCTCGGCGCGGGCGGTGCAGCCACCGGAAAAGCTGCCCAGCAGCAGGACGAAAGACAGGACAAGGTTCAGCAGTCTATTCATGTCATTGGCTCCTTGTATTTTTATACATGGGAATTAAGGGCGTAAATACTGATTTGTCGCGCAGCGACAAATCAGTATTTCTCCCTCTCCTCCCGCATCATCTTGCGCAGCCACCTGCCCGTGTCGCTCAGATCGTCCTCGGTCCAATCCGAGGTCTTGGGGCAGTCGGCGCGGATCAGCGCGGCGGTCTCGTCGGCGTTCGATAGGCTCCAGGCCATGTAGGACAGGTTGTATTCCTCGATCAGCTCCCGCCAGGCCGCCGCAGATTTTTCGTCGATCGCGCCGTCGCCGGAGGCGTCGCAGATGTTGAACTCGGAGACGAACACCGGCACCCCGGCCTCCAGCGCCTTCTTGGCCCTGCCCCGCAGGGCGATGCGGTGGGACGCGGCGTAGAAGTGCAGCGCGTAGATCGTGTTCGCATCGTCGATGGGGTTGGCGGCCACCGCGTCCACGTCCTGGGACCAGTCGGGCGTGCCGCAGATGATCACCGCTTCCGGCGCGTTGGCGCGGATCACCGGTATGATCCGCTCGGCGTAATCCCTGACCACCGGCCAGTTCACGCCCTTGCCGTTGGGCTCGTTGCACAGCTCGTAGAGCACGTGGGGCCGACCGGCATAGCGGGCGCTCATCCTGTCAAAGAAGTCCTCGGCGGCGTCGGCATGGGTGTGCGGGTCGCCGTCGCTGAGGATGTGCCAGTCGATGATGGCGTACATGCCCAGCTGGCCGCAGAGGTCGACCCCCCTGTCGATCAGCGCCTCCAGGGCGTCCCGGTCGCCGTCGGTCATGTAGCCGCCGCTCTCGCAGGTATACATCGCCAGCCGCACGGCGTTGGCGCCCCAGTCGTCCCGGATGGTCCGAAAGGCCGCCTCGTTCACGAATTCGGGAAACCAGGCCAGACCGTGGGTGCTCACGCCCCGCAGCTGCACCGGCGCGCCCGCCTCGTCCGCCAGGCCCGTGCCCGAGACGTGCAGCGCGCCGTGCCGGTCAAGGCAGGTCTCCTCTGCCATCGCCGCCATGCCCGCCAGGCACAGCGCAAGCGCCAGCAGCATCGCCGGCAGAGTCTTCAGGCGCTTCATGTTGCTTCAGCTCCTATCACAAGCATTATGATCATATTCCACAGCCCTCTGTTGCGGCGGCCTGAAGGCCGCCGCAACAGAGGGGCGCAAACGGCATTCATTCCTCATCAAACCGCAGCGTCAGCGACATGCCGTCCTCGCCGCAGAGGGTATTCCCAAACACCGCCGTCGCGTTGGGCAGGTATTCCCCCGGGTCCTCCACCATCTGGGAATAGTGGGCCAGCCACAGCCGCCTGGCGTCCGCCCTGCGGGCGACCTCCGCCGCCTGGGCAAAGGTCATGTGGCCGTATTCCGCGGCCATCTGCGCCTGGGCGTTCTCGCCGTAGGTGGCCTCGCTGATCATCAGGTCCGCCCCACGCGCGCCCTCCACCAGGCTGTCACAAAGGGCGCTATCCCCGGTGAACACGAATTTCAGGCCTCTTCGCGCCGGTCCCAGCACCTCCCCGGGCGTCACGGTCCGCTCGCCCGCCCGGACGCTCTGTCCCCTTTGCAGCAGGCTCCATTGCTTCACGGGCACGCCCAGCGCCTTCGCCCTTTCGGGCTGGAACTTTCCGGCGCGGCCCAGCGTGAAGCTGTAGCCCTGGCTGACCACGCGGTGGGCCGTTTCGAAGGCCGTGAGCCGCGCCGCCTCCGGCCAGCCCCCGGCAAGCTCCCGCATGGGAACTCCCCCGTCGGGCAGCTCCACCAGCCGCACCGGGTAGCCCGTATGCCCCACCAGCTCGAGCAGGGGCCGCAACGCCGTTCGCAGGCCCGCAGGCCCGATGACGGTCAGCGGCGTCGCGCGCCCGAGCACCTCCATCGTCTGCATCAGCCCCGGAAGGCCGAAGACATGGTCGCCGTGGTAGTGGGTAAGGGCGATCACGTCCGCTTTCATCAGGCTCACCCCCGCCCGCCGCGCCGCCGTCTGGGTGCCCTCGCCGCAGTCGAACAGTATCGTGTGCCCGGCGCTGGTCAGGGTCGCCGCGGTCAGCGCCCGGTCGGGGATCGGCATCAGCGCCGCCGTGCCAAGCAGTGTGACATCAAGCATGCCCATCCTCCCCGCTTTCCAGCCATTCAAGCGTCCCTTGCAGCTGCTCAGCCTTGTCCGCGCCCGCCAGCCTGAGGCCGTGGGCGTAGGCCAGCGCCCTGCCCATATCCGGCCCCGGCTTCACGCCCGCTGAAATCAGGTCGCGCCCCATCACGAAGGGCCTGTCCATCCGGGCGCGGTACAGCGCGTACAGACCCCGCAGCCGCCGTTCCGTCCCGGACCAGCCCGCCGCGCCGGCGTGCGCCGCCCGGCTCAGCAGGATCAGGTCCTCCGGGCAGAGCGCGCCGTCGAACAGCGCCATACAGCCCGCCTCGCCGGGGTCTGCGGCCAGGTATCCCTCCAGGTCCCCCCGGTGCTGAACCATGTTCAGCACATAGCGCGTCAGCTCCACCGCGTGGGTCAGCCGCGCCAGGAAGCCCCCGGCCGTCGCGGGTTCAAAGCCGGCGCAGCTCGCGGCCATCATGAAGCCCAGCGGCTGAGTCGCCTCCGAGCGCAGGGCCGCCGCCGCGTCCAGGACCGCCATGACCCGTTCCCATGCCGCCCCGGTCAGGGCGTCCAGCTCGGCGAACCACGGGCGAAGCTGACCCATCCGCTTCAGCGCGTCAAAGAAGATCGAGGGCCGCGCCGCCTTTATGAGCGCCTTCTCCAGCTCGCCCATCACCCGCTCCGGGGGCAGGGCGTCCACGGCCATCGTGGCGCAGAGCGCCGTGGTTTCGTCGGCCACACTGAAGCCGAATCGGGCGGCGAACTGGGCCGCGCGGAACACCCGCAGCGGGTCCTCGGCAAAGGAGGCGTCGCTGACGTGGCGAATGCGCCCCGCCGCCAGGTCCGCCCGGCCGCCGAAGAAATCGAGGACCTCGCCGGTCAGCACGTCCTGCATCAGCGCGTTCATCGTAAAATCCCGGCGCATAGCCGCCTTCTCCTCGCCGATGAAGGGGTCCACGAAGACCTCAAAGTCCTTGTGTCCCCGCCCCGTGGCCTTCTCGGACCGGGGCATGGCGATGTCGATGTTGTAGTAGCGCAGGCCCATGATGCCAAAGCTCGCCCCCATGACCGTGCGTTCGCCCAGCCTGTCCAGTATCGCCGAAAGCGCCGGTACGGTCACGCCGTGCACCTCGATGTCGATGTCCTTGTTCTCCAGGCCCAGCAGCAGGTCCCGGACACAGCCCCCGACATAGTAGGTTCTGCCCCCGGCCTGCGCCACCGCAGCGGCAATCCGCCGGGCCATGGTCGCGTTCCTGTCCGCCATCGCCGTCACCCGCCTCCATAACTATACACAGAGCCATTCCACCGCCTGCGCCTCCCAGCGCTCCGGCGGCTCCAGCCGTGCCAGCATGCCGTCGATCACGTCCTCCGGCACGGCGTCCCGGCGGCCCGCGTTTCGGCGCAGGTTCTCGTCCCACGCCGTCTCCAGGAACACGACGCGCACCCTGGCCCCGTAGTCCTCGAAAAGCCCCACCTGCTGCGCCCGCAGGGCGGTCAGGGACGTGGCGTTCCAGACGAAGGGCTGACGCTGCCGAAGCAGCGCCCTTGCCCGCTCCCGGGCAGCCTGGACCACCTGGCCCTGGCTCTGGGTAGGCGTCACGTCCAGCTCCAGGCGCACGTCGTCCAGGCTGACCACCGGCAGGCCGGGGCATTTGGCGCGGATCCATGTGTCCTTGCCGGTCCCCGGCAGGCCGCACATCAATATGACCTCGCCCCAGGAATCGTCGAAAAGCGCCTGATCGCGCCACACGCTGCTTCCCTTGAACAGCGCGCGCTGGGTGCGGGGCGATCCAAAGGGATAGGGCTCGTCCATGCAGCCCTCCCCGGCGATGAGCTCCCGGGCCAGGTCGATCCTGTCGAGGAATTCCTGATTGTCGTCTGCCACGCTGCCCAGGCGGTCCGCCTGGGCCAGCAGGCACAGCCCGCGCAGCGTGAAGTCCGGCGCCAGCTCGCCGTTTGCCGCCAGCCGGAGCACCGTGGCGGCGATCTCGTCGCCCTCGATCAGGTGGGGCGGCCGGGTGTGGTAGCGGATCAACAGGCAGGCGGCCTCGCGCAGGCGCTGGGCTTCAGGCGTACCGCACAGGCCAAAAGCCCGCCACAGCAGCCTTCGCGCCAGCTTCGCCCCCACCGGGCCGTGCTTCGGCGACACCCAGGCGCCGTCCTCCAGCTTCGTGGTCTTCACCTTGCCGATGTCGTGCAGCAGCGCCGCCAGCGCCAGCGCGTCCTGGGTCCGGGGCGGCATGGCCCTGAAATCCGGAAGGGACGCCAGCGCCTCGCAGACCAGCCGGGTGTGGGCCCACACGTCCCCCTCGCCGTGCCACAGCGGGTTCTGGGGCGTTTGCGCCATGCGGCGAAGCCAGTCCGAAAGCAGCGCCATGCCTTCGAGCCCCGCCCAGTTCCAGGTATAGCCCGGCGCGTGGGGCAGGCAGTCCAGCAGCGCCCTCATCGCCGGCGTCATACGCATCCCTCCAGCGCCGGCATGAACAGTGCGTCGATGGGCCGGGTCAATCCGTTGGGGATGATCGGGCGCTCCAGCCAGTGGGTCTTTGATTCCTCCACCACCTGCAAAAAGGTGGCGCGGACGAACTTCATGCGGTCCACCACCGCGCCGCCCTCCTCCACCTTGATATAGAGCCCCTCCATCGTCCGGCGGTGGTCGGTCTCCCGGCACACGCGCTCCGGGTCCTGGCCCTCCCGCTCGGCGGCGGTGCGAAGATGCAGGATGTGGTCGGCGGTGATGTAGCTGGAATCCCCCAGGTATTTGAGCACATCCTCCATGCGGGCGAATTCTCCCTCGGCCAGCACCGCCGCGGAGCAGACCGGCAGCCTTCCGGTGATGGCCCTGCGGGCGGGAGTATCGAGAAAGCGGTCCGTCCGCCGGTCGAGGATGTCGAACTCCATGAAGTAGTGGGGCAGCGCGTCGTAGTAGATCGAGTGCTTGGCGTACAGCCATTCCCCATACATCACGTAGCGGCAGCCCAGGGCGTTCCACAGCGCCTCCCGATGGACGCTCGCCCACTGCTTGAACAGGTTGTAGTGGCGCTCCCGGTAGCCGCCAGTCAGGTAGTGACCCCGGCTCTGCAACAGCAGCGCGCCCGCGGGATCGAAGGACACCGCCGTGTTCGCGCCGTCGATCTTCTCCTCGATCACGATGTGCCGCCCGGCGATCTCGAAAAAGGCCCGCTGGGACAGGTCCTCGTCCCCGGGCTGGAGCCGCGAGCCCTCGATGTGGGGCGTGCGGGGGTATTTGATGATCGTGTAGTCCATCGTCATCCCACCTTTGCGATCATGATCAGGTGTCCCGGCACACCGTCAAAGCGCAGGTCCGCGCAGCCTGCCCGGTTGAACAGCGCCGTCAGCGCAGGCTTGGTCAGCAGATGGATGTGCTCGGGGTTGTCGTCGGGCTTGCTGGGCACCGTCACCACCACGTAGCGCCGGGCCAGCCGCACCGCGTTGCCCACCGCCGCCGCCACGTCCGGGATGTGCTCCAGCACCTCCAGCAGCGTCACCACGTCGAAGGATGCCTCCGGGGCGTCCCAGTCGCAGATGCTGGCATTCAGCGCCGTGAGGTTATCCACGCCGCCGTCGTGGATCGCTCCGAGCATCGCCACCCGTTTTTCCAGTATATCCAGGCTGGTGACGGGCACCAGGGGAAATGCCCGAAGGAAGGGAAACAGGAACACGCCCCGACCGCTGCCCACGTCCAGCAGGCTCCGGGGCTGTACGCTCCGCAGGAAGCCCATGACGGCCTTCACCCGGGGCAGCGCCTCGAATCGCTTGAAGTGGTGGGTCTTGAGTCCCGCCGCTCTGCCCAACGCCATCAGCGCCAGGCAATCCTGTTCGTTCAGCCCGTCCAGCGGCGCGGCAAGCAGCGGCTCGTCCCGCCCCTTCAGCGCTCCACGGACATAGGCCGCCATCATGCGCAGGTCGTAGCGTTCGTCCGCTTCGCCCAAGGCCCGTTCCCCCCTTTCCCACATGCCTGGTTACTATTATAGAGCAAGCTCCGGCGCTTTGCAAGCGCTACCGCCATATTACCTTTTCCGTTGGCTATTGCATTTCCGACCAAAAACCATTATAATGAAACCCAGGAACTCAGGGTTCAACCGCAAAAAATATGAAAGGGTGACTTAAAAAATGGTGGACATGAGCAAATGGATTGCCATCGCAAAGGCAAACATCGGCAAGCGGCCCGAGACCCAGGGGCGTCTGGCGGGGAAAATCGCCATCGTGACCGGCGCGGCCCAGGGCTTTGGCAAGGGCATCGCCGAGGAGATGCACAAGGAAGGCGCGACCGTGGTGATCGCCGATATGACCCTGCCCGGCGCCAAGGCCGTGGCCGACGAGCTGGGCGCCCACGCCGCCGCTGTCGAGGTGAACGTGACCGACGAGGAGAGCGTCGCCGCCATGGTGCAGAAGACCGTCGAGCAGTTCGGGGGCCTGGACATACTGGTCAGCAACGCGGGCGTGGCCAAGGCCGGCAACCTGCTGGAGCTGGAGAAAAAGACCTTCGACTTCGTCACGGGCATCAACTACACCGGCTATTTCCTGTGCGCCAAGTACGCCGCCGCCATCATGGAGGCCGAGCACGAGGCGGACCCGGAGTGGTTCGGCGACATCATCACCATAAACTCCAAGTCCGGCCTGGAGGGCAGCAAGAACAACTACGCCTACGCCGGCTCCAAGTTCGGCGGCATCGGCCTGACCCAGAGCTTTGCGCTGGAGCTGTGCCCCTACAACATCAAGGTCAACGCCATCTGCCCCGGCAACTACCTGGACGGCCCGCTGTGGTCCGACCCGGAGCGCGGCCTGTTCGTACAGTACCTGAACGCCGGCAAGGTGCCCGACGCGAAGACCGTCGAGGACGTGCGCAGGTATTACATGTCCAAGGTGCCCATGAACCGGGGCTGCTTCCCGGCGGACGTGGCCAAGGCCATATTCTACTGCGTCGAGCAGAAATACGAGACCGGCCAGGCCATCCCCGTCACCGGCGGCCAGGTGATGCTGAAATAACGATCCCTTTGACGCGGGCGTGTCAGGCAGGGCTTGACACGCCTGCGTTTTTGGCTATAATAGTATGAAAAGTATGATTTGTATTCCAAAGGAGGTTTGCATCGTGAAAGGACCGGACGGAAGGGCCGCGTGGACGGCCACCGTGGGCGCGAAAGGGCAGATCGTCATTCCCCGGGAGGCGCGGGAGATGTTCGGCATACAGCCGGGGGACACGCTGATCCTGCTGGGCGACCCTGAGAGGGGCATCGCCATTCCGCCGAAGTCGACGTTCAGGCAGTGGTCCGAGGCCGTATTCGGAGAGGAGGCAAAGCCGTGAGGATCATGTGGTTTTGCATACCCGCCTTCGGGCACACCAACCCGACGGTGGAATTCGCCCGGGAGCTGGTGCGGCGGGGGCACGACATCCGCTACTATTCCTTCGAGGCCTTCCGCCAGCGCATCGAAGCCACCGGCGCGGCGTTTGTGCCCTGCGACCGCTTCCTGCCGCCGCTGACCGATCATAGCGAAAGGCGGCTCAAAAGGGTCTCCACCACCGAGATGTCGGTGCAGTCCTTCCGCACAACCGCGAACATGGACGCCATGCTGGCGGGGGAGATCGAAGGGTTTCACCCGGAGCTGGTCATCTCCGATTCCGCCTGCTTCTGGGGCAAGCTGACGGCCATGAAGCACCGCCTGCCGCTGGTGTGCTCCACCACCACCTTTGCCTTCAACCGCCATTCCTCAAGGTACATGCGGCAGAGCCCTTCGGAGCTTGCGGACATCCTGCTGGGGCTGCCCCGCCTGAACCGGGAGGCGAAGAAGCTGGCGGCGCTGGGCTATCCGGTAAAGAGCGCCCTGGAGATCGTGCAGAACGACAACGACACCGACACCGTGGTCTACACTTCGCCCCGCTTCCAGCCCTGCAGCGAGACCTTTGACGCCGCCCATTACCGCTTCGTCGGGCCCTGCGTGCGGGATGTCCCGCCGGAGCCGAAGGACGGCGGTCGTCCCCTGGTGTACATCTCCCTGGGCACGGTCATCAACGACCGGCCGGACTTCTACAAAGCCTGCGTCTCGGCGCTGAAGGACGCGCCGGTGGAGGCCCTGATCGCCTGCGGCAACGATTTCGACCCGAAACACCTCGGCCCCCTGCCGGGAAACATCCGCATCGAGCCGTCGGTGGACCAGATGGCGGTGCTCGCCCGGACGCGCCTGTTCATCACCCACTGCGGCATGAACAGCGCCTCAGAGGGCCTGTACATGGGCGTGCCCGAGCTGCTGTATCCCCAGACCGGCGAGCAGCGGGCGGTGGCCCGGCGGGTCAGCGAGCTTGGCGCGGGCCGGATGCTGCCGGACACAGAGGCCCACGACCCGGAGAGGCTGCGCAGGCTGGTCATGGAAGCCATTGGGGACGAAGGGCTTTTGAAGGCCGCGATGGCCATGCGGGCGGATCTGCGCAGCTGCGGCGGAGCGAAGGCCGCGGCGGACTTTTTGGAGGCAGTGATGAGGGGGTAAGACGGGCAAAGCCTGGTTTATCGCGCTGACACGGAAGGAGTGGTTCCGTATAGACGGCGCAGCCGTTCGGACGGTTTTCCACAGATCCTTTTCTCATATTTCCCGTTTTCAACACGATCATCTTCGAAATGCCACTTCATTTCAATCGGAATATGATATAATGGATGGGTAGGGAACCCAAGTACCCATCCAGAGGCATCGTGATATCGGAGGCGGGCAATGAAGAAAATAAGGAACATCGTCATCGGCGGCATACAGCAGAAGTTCTTCAACCTGGTGCTGATCGTCATACTGCTGATGATGGCGGCCTATACGGTGGTCATCATCCACCAGACCGGCAGGATCGGCAGCCTGGTCGCGGAAACCAACGAACGGCAGAAGCAGTCCATATCGACCATCTCAAAGGAAACCATGGACGCCGTCATCTCCCAAAGCATGGGCCAGAGCACCCAGATGCAGGCCTACATCGCCAACGACCTGTTCAACGACCTGGCGGGCACGGTGAACATGCTCGGAGATTACGCGGCCAATATCTTCCGCGCGCCCGAAGCCTACGCCGCCCAGCCCTACGCCCTGCCCGACCCGGCGCAGGACGGAACGATCACGGTGCAGCTGCTGACGGAGGCGGGGCTGGATACCGACGACGCGGCGCTGGCGCAGCGGCTGGGCCTCGTGGCCAACATGTCCGACATGATGAAGGCGCTGTACGCCAACGGCGTCGTCAACTCGTGCTACATCGCCCTGCCCGAGGGCGCCATGCTGCTGGCGGACGACCACTCCGCGGCCAAGTTCTCAGAGGACGGCACGCTGACGCCCATGCCCATTCGCGAGCGCGACTGGTACAAGGGCGCGGTGGAGACGGGACGGCTCTACTATACGGACGTGGTGCAGGACGTGTTCACCGGCCAGATCGGCATCATGTGCGCGCTGCCCGTCTACCAGGGCAACCGGCTGGCCGCCGTGGTGGGCGCGGACCTCTTCCTGGACAGGATGGCCGCCTCGGTCGCCTCCTCCGACAAGAGCGGCGCCTTCAACTTCATCGTGAACCAGTACGGCCACGTGGTGTTCTCCCCGCGCACGGAGGGCGCGCTGCGGGTGCGCCCGCCCATGGAGGCGGAGGATCTGCGCGATTCCTCTGAAGAAACCCTGTCGGCCTTCATCGGCAGCGCCCTTTCCGGCGTCACCGACGTGACCGGGGTGACGGTGGACGGGCAGGACTACTACATGGTCGGCGCGCCCATCGAATCCGTGGGCTGGACGGTGGTCTCCGCCGTGAGCCAGGATTCCGCCCGGCAGCCCACCACGCTGCTGGAGGCCCAATATGACGGCATCGTCGAGGAAGCCATGGCCACCTATAGGAACAGCTTCACAAACGCCAGGCGCACCATCATCGTGCTGCTGGCCGTGATACTGGTGCTGGGCATCGCCGGGGCGCTGGTGCTCTCCAAGCGCATCGTCCGTCCCCTGGGCATGATGACCGAGCGGGTGCAGTCCCTGGGCGGCAGGGACCTCCAGTTCTTCATGGAGGACACCTACCGCACCGGCGACGAGATCGAAGCGCTGGCCGAGGCCTTCGCCACGCTGTCCGCCCGCACCCTGCAATACGTGGACCAGGTGAAGCGGGTCACCGCCGAGAAGGAGCGCCTCGGCGCGGAGCTGAGCATGGCCAGGGACATCCAGGCCAGCCAGCTGCCCCGGCTGTTCCCCGCCTTCCCGAACCGGCCCGAATTCGACGTCTACGCCACCATGACCCCGGCCAAGGAGGTGGGCGGCGACTTCTACGACTTCTTCCTGGTGGACGACGACCACATCGGCCTGGTGATGGCGGACGTCTCCGGCAAGGGCGTGCCCGCGGCGCTGTTCATGATGATCGCCCGGGTGCTGATCAAATCCCATCTGCAGAACGGCGAGACCCCCGGCGAGGCGCTGGAGAACGTGAACGACCAGCTCTGCGAGGGCAACGAGACCGAGCTGTTCGTCACGGTCTGGGTGGCCGTGCTGGAGATCTCCACGGGCAAGGGCATCGCCGCCAACGCCGGCCACGAGCACCCGGCGCTGCGCCGCGCAAACGGCGAATACGAGCTGGTGGTCTACCGCCACTCCCCCGCCGTCGCCACCATGGAGGGCATACCCTACAAGGAGCACACCTTCCAGATGTACCCGGGCGACAGCCTGTTCGTCTACACTGACGGCGTAGCCGAGGCCACCAGCGCCGAAAAGGAGCTCTTCGGGACCGAGCGCATGCTTACGGCCCTGAACCGGAACCCGGACGCGAGCCCCGAGGACACGCTGCACCACGTCATGGACGGCATCAACGCCTTCGTCGCCGGCGCAGAGCAGTTCGACGACATCACGATGATGTGCCTGAAGTACATTGGAAAGTAGTAAATACTGATTTGTCGCTCCGCGACAAATCAGTATTTGCATACGCCCGAACCGTTAGAAAAAATAACGCTCGTCCTCGCCTACCCCGCGTCCTCGACGGCCGCACGGGCGATCGCCCACTCCTCGTCGAAGGCGTCCAGCTCGGTAGGCACGTCCGCGCCCATGGCGATGCTCTGGGTCAGCTGGTTGGTGAAGTAGTCCTTGAGTCCCGGCAGGAAGGCGTCGTCGCCGGTCATGCTCTCAAAGCCCTCCACCTCCACCATGTCGGCGATCTGCGCCTCCATGTCCTTGCGCAGCGGGATCATTTCGTATTCCACGTCTTCCTTGGTGGTGCTGAACAGCTGCTCGCTCTTAAGGAATTCGCCGTAGAGCGCCTTGTCGGTGAAGAAGTAGCGGATGAAGTCCTTGCAGATCTCGGGATACCGGGTGTTCGCGCCGATGGCAAGGCCCTCGTTGACGTACACCGAGACCACGTCGGCGTTCGACTCGCCAGGGATCGGGAACCAGCCCACCTCGAAGTCCTGCCCGTCCTTGGCGACCTCCGCGTTCACCCAGGATCCGATGGGCAGCATGGCGGCCTTGCCGGTGAAGAACTGCTCCAGCATCTGGGTGTAGGTGATGCCGGCGATGTTGGGCCCGGAATACCGGGTGCAGATGGTCTGGTACTTCTCCATGGCCCGCACCAGGTCGGGATTGTTGAACTTTACCGCGTCGGCGTTGCGCCTCGCGCCCCAATGGACATCCTTCGCCAGCAGCTCGGTGCCGGCCAGCATGTTGGCCAGCTGGCTCTGGGGCCAGCCGTCCTTCAGGCCGATGGAAAAGGGCTGTATCCCCGCGGCCAGCAGCTTATCACAGGCCTCCATAAGCGCCTGCCAGGTCTTGGGGACCCCGATGCCGTTGGCGGCGAACATATCCACGTTGTAGAACACGCCGATGATCTGCTTCTTGTAGTTCGCAACGTACTGCTTGCCGTCGATCATGCCCACCTCTGGATCGACCAGGTAGTCCAGGTCGCCCTCGTCGAAGGCCAGCAGCGCGCCGGAGGGCACGAAGTCCGCCGGGTTTTGCATCACCATCACGTCCGGGAACTGGTCCGTGACCAGCAGGGTCTTCTCGTACTGGGGCAGCGTGACGTTCAGGGACGGGTTGCCGATGATCTCCACCCTGACGTCGGGGTGGGCTGCCATATACCGGTCCGCGATGGATTGCCAGAACGGCCTGGGCAGCTGGGGCTGTATGTTGACGCAGAATACGATGCTGACCTCGTCCGCGGCCAGGGCGGCGCAGGCCGTCCCCCAGGCCAGGATCAGGCATATGACGATCGACAGGATCCTTTTCACGCGAATGCTCCCCCTTTTTAATTTCGCATATCCCTCGGCGTGGCGCCCGTCACCTTTTTGAATATCTTGAGAAAATAGTGATAGTCGGTGAAGCCCACCTGCTCGGCGACCTCGTACACTTTTAAAGTCGGGTTTGTCAGCAGCCGCTGGGCCTCCCGGATGCGCAGGCCGTTGACGTAGTCGGTAAAGGCGCAGCCCATCTCCTTCCGGAAGATCTGACCGAGGTAGGAGGTGTTGATGCGGCAGTCCGCCGCCACCTGCTTGAGCGTCACGCCCTCCCGGTAGTGCTTGGCGATGTAGGCCACCGCCAGCCCGACAAGGGACGAACTCCTGCCCAGCACCGCGGCGTTTTCCGAAAACAGCCGCTCACAGAGCGCGCGCAGCCATTGGCGCATGTCTGAAAAATGGCGTAGCCTGAACAGCCCGGCAAAGTCGAACTCCGTCGGTTCCCGGTAGGTGTTCATGCTGCCGTAGATCTCATGAAAGCAGTCGGTCATGCACACGGCGATGTGCATCAGCAGGTTGTGGGCCTGGTTGGGGGTAAGCGGATTCTCCTTGACGACCATGGAAAGCGCCTCGTCCAGATAGGCCTGGGTGGCCGCCGGGTCGCCCCGGCGAATCAATCCCTCGAGCTTGTCAAAGTCGAACCTTTCCAGCGTCCGCCCCGGCGACGGCACCTCTGGCACGCCGTCAAACCAGATGACGCCGCTGCCCTGCATGAACATGCCGTACTCCAGGCACTTGCACGCCCCTTCATAGGAAAGGTGCGCTTCCTCCAGCCGGTTCACCGGCTGCCCGACGCCAACCGTCAGCGGGCTTTGGGATTGCCGGGCCTTGGCCACGAAGCCCTCCAGCGCCGCCTGGATCCCCTTGCGGTCGTTAAGGGCGCTGTCCAGCGCCATCAGCAGCACCAGGTTGTTCTCGCTGTCATTGAACGCGATCGTACTGACCCCGGGAATCGCCTTCGCCATGGCCTCGATCTCGTTCCGGTCAAGCGGCTCGCGCGGGGCCGTCGACGCCTGGGGGCTCACGGCGACGACGGCGCACAGATATGCCTCCGCCGTGAAGGGGATATCCAGGAAGTCCGCCTTCTCCCGCAGCTCCTCCGGGCTGATGTTGCCGGTCATCAACCGCCTGAGGGTGTTGGTGCGCAGCAGCTCGCTGCCCTGCCGGTTGCGCTGGTCGACGATGGCCTCCTTCTCGATCTCGCTCACCGCGTTTTTCAGGTTTGAAATCAATTCGTCGTTGTCGATGGGCTTGAGCAGGTAGTTGTCCACCCCCAGCCTGATGGCAGCCTTCAGGTAATCATAGTCGCTGTAGCCGCTCAGTATGGTGATCTTGACGTCAAAGTCCAGCTGCCTGACCTCCCGGATCAGCTCAAGGCCGTCCATCTGGGGCATGCGGATGTCCGTGATCAGTATCTCCGGCCGTATGCTGCGCACCAGCCGGAGCGCCTCGATGCCGTTCGCCGCCTCGCCCGCCACCTCCAGGCCCAGGCTGTCCCATTCGATGGTCTCCCGCAGTCCCTTTCGAATGATGGGCTCGTCATCCACGATGATTACTCTGTACATAGGCCTCCATCTCTTCCTTTCTCATGGCGGGCATGGCGATCGTGACGACGGTGCGCACCCCCGGCTCGCTCTCTATGGACATGCCGTAGGGCTCGCCGAACAGTATCCGCAGGCGCTGGTGCACGTTGCTCAGGCCGATGCTGTAGGAATCCTCCGTCGTCTCCGCCCCCGGGTCGTCCAGCCGGGCCTCGATGCGCCGAAGGGTTTCCCCGTCCATGCCCCGCCCGTTGTCGGACACGGCGATCACCAGCCGGGCCTCCGCCTCCACGCGGGCTTCTATGGTGATCAGCCCGCCCTCGATGACGCCCATCTGGCCGTGCTTGATCGCGTTTTCCACCAGGGGCTGCAATATGAATTTCGGCACCCCCAGTTGCATCAGCTTCTGGGGCACCTCGGTTTTGACCTCGAAGGCGTCGGCATAGCGCATCAGCTCCAGCTCGATGAAGGCGTTTGCATACTCGATCTCCTGCCTCAGCTCCACGAACATCCCCCGGGTCTTGATGTTCCAGCGGAACAGGTTGCCCAGCAGGTGGATCATCCTGGCCGTCTGCTCGTCCTTGTTCATCAGGGCGTTGATGCGTATGGATTCAAGGGTGTTGAACAGGAAGTGGGGGTTGATCTGCGCCTGCAGCGCCTTCAGCTCCGCCGTCTTGGACTTGAGCTGGTACACATAGGCGGTCTGGATGTGCTTCTCCAGGCGGCTGGTCATGCGGTTGAAGCTCTCCTCCAGATAGCCGATCTCGTCCCGGGAGCGCGGTTGGGGCCAGGTCCTGAACTCGCCCCGCTCCACAGCCTGCATTCTAAGCACCAGTCGCTTGATCCGCCTGGAAAACAGCGTCGCGGACACCAGGCTTATGACCAGCGCCAGCAGCACGCAGGCCACCAGCGCGCCGTACAGGCTCCGGCGCATGGCCCCGGCCTCCCGGTGAATCACCTCTCGGCTGACGACGTTCATGAACCAATAGCCCGTCTGCTCGGATTGCTGGGCAGAGATTACGTAGGCGTCGTTGGAGGCTGCGTTCCTGAAATCCGCTATGCCGTAGGGCGTGCCGTCAAAGGGCTTCCCCGCGCCGTCGCCGGAGGAATCAAACAGCGTTATGCCGTTGCGGTCCACCACGAAAAGCATGCCGTTCAGGCTCTCGGCGTTTCGATAGGCCTGCTTGAAGTGGTCCGCCCAGACGTTCACCACGATGTAGCCCAGAGGCTGGTTGAAACGGACGGCATTCACGTCGAACAGGTAGATGCAGTAGGAGATGACGGCGTAGTCGTTGACGCTGCTGGCGTTGATGTAGGCCGGAATGTGGTTCGGAATGATGCGTATGTGGTTGTCGACGTCCTCGCCGGGAATGCCCCGGTCGTAGAAGTCGTAATCCAGCGACGTATCCCTTCCGGCGACGCTGGAGAAGAAATAGATGTCCCTGTCGCCGTAATCCACGATGAATATATCCGATATGAAGTCATTGGCCGCGCAGGTATCCTGGAGGTAGCCGGAGATGATCTCCCTCTTGGTCCTGCGGTCCATGGTCGCCAGCTTCCTCGGGTTCAGGTAATCGGTGATGCTGTAATTGTTGTAATAGCTCTTGGGCATGTACAGCTGGGCAAATATGCTCTGCACGGTCCTGTACTTTTCGTCGCTGTACGTCTGCACCTGCTGGACCATCTCGCTGTCCATCCGCAATTCCTTTTCCGTCAGCGTGCCCACGACCCTGGAGGTGGTGAGCACGGCGACCAGGCCCAGCCCGACGAATATGACCAGGCAATAGGACAGCATCATCTTGAAAGCATACCGGTTCACAAGGCGCGGCTCGCGCCTGGAAGCCTCCTCGCCAGCCAATGCGGTCACCTCCCCGCCGATTCACATAGATCGCCTTTTATATTACTTATTCGATTTTTTTTTGTAAATTCCTCTTGTTTTTATAAATTCATTTTTCGGCTGTAATATGCCCCCCATTCCTTGACAGCGCATCCTGAATCTGGCACAATAGAGATGCAGCGGCGGTATCAGGCCGCCGCAAGACCGCTATCCCACACAGCGTCGCACGAAGACGCCCCCCTCTATTCAACCGATCAGGAGGCAACATGCAGTACGGATACTTTGACGAGACCCATCGGGAATACGTGATCACCCGACCGGATACGCCCCAGCCGTGGGCGAACTACCTGGGCTCCCCGGAATACGGCGCGCTCATCTCGAATAACGCCGGCGGCTACAGCTTTGCCCGTTCCGGGGCCAACGGGCGCATACTGCGCTACGTGTTCAACCAGTTCGACCAGCCCGGGCGCTACATCTACCTCCGGGATAACGCCGACGGCGACTTCTGGTCCGCCAGCTGGCAGCCCGTGGGCAAGGACCTGGACGCCTACGCCTGCCAGTGCCGCCACGGCCTGGGCTACACCCGGCTCACCGCGGACTACCGGGGCATCCACAGCGAGGCGCTGTACTACGTGCCCCTGGGCGCCACCCACGAGGTCTGGGCGCTGACGGTGGAAAACCGCAGCGATGTGCAGCGCGCGCTGACGCTGACCGGGTACGCGGAATTCACCAGCCACCCCAACTACGAGCAGGACCAGGTCAACCTCCAGTACTCCCAGTTCATCACCCGCACGCTGTACGACGAGGGCCGCATCCGCCAGCAGATCAACGGCAACCTGGACAAGCAGCCCGGCATCAACGGCGACGCCGTCACCGAGCGCTTCTTCGGCCTGGTCGGGGCAAGGACCGCCTCCTGGTGCGGCGACAAAGCCGGCTTCCTCGGCCCCTATCGCCAGTACGGCAACCCCGTCGGCGTGGAGCGGGGCGACCTGGGCAACCTGTCCAACTACAACGGCAACAGCTGCGGCGCGCTGTCCGCCGTCGTCGAGCTGGCGCCGGGCGAGGCCGTGACCGTCGCCTTCCTGCTTGGCCAGGTCGCAAGCGCCGAGAGCGCGGCGATCATGGCGCGCTACGCCGGGCCGAAGCCCGTGGTCGACCGCGAGCTTAAGGCCCTGAAGGACGACTGGGGCCGGCGGCTCTCCGCCCTCAGGGTCAAGACCCCCTGCCCCGAATTCGACACGATGGTCAACACCTGGAACGCCTACAACTGCTTCATGACCTTCATCTGGTCCCGGGCGGCCTCGTTCATCTACTGCGGGCTGCGCAACGGCTACGGCTACCGGGATACGGTGCAGGACATCCAGGGCGTCATCCACCTGGCCCCGGAGATGGCGAAGGAGAAGATCCGCTTCATGCTCTCGGCCCAGGTGCACCACGGCGGCGGGCTGCCGCTGGTGAAGTTCACCCACAACGCCGGCCACGAGGACACCCCGGAGGACGCCAGCTACGTGAAGGAGACGGGCCACCCCTCCTACCGCGCCGACGACGCGCTGTGGCTGTTCCCGACGGTCTACAAGTACGTCGCGGAATCCGGCGACACCGCCTTCCTGGACGAGGTGATCCCCTTCGCCAACAGGGATGAGGGCAGCGTCTACGAGCACCTGAAGCGGGCGCTGGACTTCTCGATGAAGCACCTCGGCCCCCACGGCCTGCCCGCCGGGCTGTACGCCGACTGGAACGACTGCCTGCGGCTGGGCGCGAACGGGGAATCCACCTTCGTGGCCCTGCAGTACTACTACGCCTTCACCGTGCTGCGCCGCTTCGCAAAGGAGAAGCAGGACGGCGAATACCTGGCCTGGCTGGAGCGCGAGCAGCGGGCCTTTGGTGAAAAGCTGCAGGCGCTGTGCTGGGACGGGGACCGCTTCATCCGCGGCTTCACCGAGGCGGGCGAGACCATCGGCGCGGGCAGCGCGCCGGAGGCGAACCTCTGGCTCAATCCCCAGAGCTGGTCGGTCATCAGCGGCCTGGCTGACGCAGAGCAGGCAAGCGCCGCGATGGACCAGGTTTGGAACCGGCTGAACACCGCCTACGGCGCGGTGCTGATGGACCCGCCCTACCACGCCCACGCCTTCGACGGCGCGCTGGCCGTGATCTTCAACCAGGGCGTCAAGGAGAACGCCGGCATCTTCTCCCAGTCCCAGGGCTGGGTGATCCTGGCCGAGGCGCTGCTGGGCCACGGCGAGCGGGCGTTCGCCTACTTCGCGGAGAACGCCCCCGCCATGCAGAACGACCGTGCGGAGATCCGCGGCATCGAGCCCTACTGCTACGGCCAGTTCACCGAGGGCCCCGCCAGCCCCCGCCACGGCCGCTCCCACGTCCACTGGCTCACCGGCACGGCCTCCACGGTCATGGTGGGCTGCGTGGAGGGCATACTGGGGCTGCGCCCCGACCTGCACGGCATCAAAATCGCCCCGTCCATCCCGAAGGACTGGAAAGCGCTTGAAATCGAGAAGACCTTCCGCGGACGCCGGCTGCACATCCGGGTGGAAAACCCGAACGGCAGGGAATCCGGCTGCGCGTCGATGACCGTCAACGGAAAGCCCGTCGAGGGCAATACCATCCCCGAGGAGATGCTGAGCGCGGAAACGGAGATTTCGGTGGTGATGTAGGAAAATACTGATTTGTCGGGGAGAGGGATTAGGGATTAGGGATTAGAAATAGTGGCTGGCGCATGGTAGAAACAAACACCATCCCTTAAAACATGAATAATCCTCTGTTCTGTCGCGGGAACGATCGCTCTATTCCTCGTGAT
>JAZOUD010000005.1:0-48645 GCA_045658005.1 Clostridia bacterium
GCTACTGATCGTCGCCATGGTGGGCCGTTACCCCGCCATCTAGCTAATCAGACGCGAGACCATCTTTCAGCACATTAAGCTTTGGTATCAAGAGGATGCCCCCTCAATACATTATGCGGTATTAGCAGTCGTTTCCAACTGGTGTCCCCCACTGAAAGGCAGGTTTCTCACGCGTTACTCACCCGTTCGCCACTAAGCTAAAACTTCCGTTCCCGAAGGACCTTCCGTAATAGCCCCGTTCGACTTGCATGTGTTAGGCACGCCGCCAGCGTTCGTCCTGAGCCAGGATCAAACTCTGATGTTTAATCCTTTCCACTTGGTTCCCCTACTCGCCTCGGCTCGCCAAAGCCTCCGCTTTCTTGTTACCTCGTGGCGTTTTACTCATAGAATTCTGACTGTTTTCATCTCACTTCCTCGCTCCTGCCTCTCGGCCATCCTCGCAAGTCTGCAAGATCTTGTACTCGTTTCCTCTGTATCGTTTTCAAGGTTCGCCGCTGCTCGCTCCTCAGGGTTTTTCGACCCTCTCTCGCTGACAGCTTTGCCAGTATAACAAAAACCATCCTCCTTGTCAATAGCAAATTCTTTGATTTATCAATCACTTAACATTATTCCAGTCTTTTTCGGCCTTTTTTAAAGAAAAGCTGCATAGTTTACAAAGAAATGCAGGAGTGGTGCAAGTCTGTTTCTTCTATATAGCGTTGAAAAGGAGTGATCACATGAGAAGGCTGAAAAGGGCGCTGTGTCTGTTGTCCCTGATGGCGTTGATTCCCGCGCTTTTGTTTGCCCGACACATACTGCCAATCGACACGCGCCCGCTGGTCGCCGAGAAATATGCTGGTTGGTCCGGCGTACTGAACCTCTGGATCCACGAGGGCTGGCCCTGCGGCAGCGGCAGCATCTCACCCTGGCTGAACCGGTGCATTGCAGGCTTCGAAAAGGCCCATCCCGGCGTATACGTGCAACCCCAGTTTGTAGACGCCGGCGCAATCACATCGATGAATGACAGCGGCATTCTTCCTCCGCACATGCTCCTGTTTCCGCCTGACCTGCTGGCGTCGCCGGCGGGTTTATTACCTCTGGAAACCCCGGAGAACCTGCGACCCGCCCTCTGCCAAAGCGGCCAGTGGGACGGAGCAACCTATTCCATACCCGTGGCCATGGGCGGCTACCTGTGGGCCTTGAACACCGGATATATCGACGGCCTGCCGGACAGCTGGCATGACACGGACGCCGTTCTGTCCGTTCCCCGGCCTGAACCCTGGCGGCGCTGGGACGCAGCGCTGTTGGCACTGTGTGCCGGGCGATATGCGCCTTCCGATCCCGATTCAGCGGCGAAGTCGACAGCTTCACCCGCGGGCGAGGTTGAACTCGGCCTTGCCGGTGGAGAAGCCCCTGTTCCGGCAGCTTCTGCCGAGCCCAATCGAAATGCGACATTGTGCCGGCACCTGCCTGCGGATTTTCACTATGATGAAGATGCCTGGCGAAACTTTGTCAACGGGGAATCCGCGGCAATGCCTGTCACCCAACGGGAGATTCGACGATTGCAGTCCCTCTCAGACCAGGGCAAGGGACCCCAGTGGCAGCTGTGCCCCGGGGACTACAGCTTTACCGACCAGCTGCTGGCCATGGCGATTGTCAACCGCACGGATAGCGCCGACCAGCAAGCCCTGTGCGCAGATTTTATCGCCTGGCTGTTGACGGACGACTGCCAATCTTCCCTGTATCGCGCCTCAGCCTTTGCCGTGACTGGTGCTCTCTCAGGATACGGCCCATCGGACCCACTCTCGATACTGGACAATGCGCTTCGGAACCCCAGCCTGTCTGTACCCCGATTATTCGACGGACAATGGGTCTTGAACGGGGAAGCGATTGTTCGGAAATTCACCGGAAATATCGAAGAAGCACCGGCACTTTGGCGTAAGCTTCGTGAACTACTGGCATAAAACACGAACAATTATTTTCATAGTGGCTTCGAAACACCGTAAATAGCGTCTATATAATAGGAAGAAACAAGGGCTGAAAAGCCTGGATTTCGGGTATTGAGCGCCGATGGTTTGTGTGATATAATAAATGGGAAAACCGAAGTCGGAGGCGCCCATGAAATCGCTGATTCCAAAAGAGATACGGGCTAAAACCCTTTCGAACATCATAGTCGTTTGCATCGGCATTGCCCTGGCGGTCACGCTGCTGCATCTGGGCGAGCTCTGGGGCGCCTTCAAGGCCGTGCTACGCACCATCGCGCCCTTCCTCATCGGCTTCATCATCGCATTCCTGCTGATGCCCATCGTAAACCGTGTGGAGACGCTGTTCAACCAGGTGCTTTTCAAGCACAAGCCCCATCCAAAGCTGAGTCGTGCCATCGCCACGATCATCGCCTACGTCGTATTTTTGTCGCTGCTCTCCGGGTTCTTCGCCATACTGGTGCCCCAGCTGATCACCTCTGTCAAGTCGATCCTGCAATACATCGCCAACTTCGTGTCGATGAACCGGGAAACCATCAACCAGCTGCTTCTGAAATTCGAATTCCTGAGCATCGAGGGCGAGCAGCTGGTGATCGCCTGGGAAAATGTGGTCTCCCAGCTGATGAACTACACCTCGCTGCTGGTCAACAATCTGATGGCCATTTCCAGCAGCATCTACACCCTGGTGTTCCAGCTGCTGGTGGGCATGATCGCGGCCTTCTACCTGTTGATGGAGCGGGAAAAATACTGCGCCCAGGTCAAGAAGCTCTGCTATGCGATTTTCAAGCCCAGCACCTGTGAAACGCTGATTTACTGGACCCGCCGGGCCCACAAGATCTTTTCCGGCTTTATCACCGGCAAGATACTCGATTCCATGATCATCGGCATCATCTGTTACGTATGCATGCTGCTGTTCCGGATAGAATATCCGTTACTGATCAGCGTCATCGTGGGCTTTACCAACATCGTGCCCTTCTTCGGCCCGCTGATCGGCGCCATTCCCTGCGTGCTGATCCTGCTGCTGATCAACCCGCTGAGCGCCCTCTGGTTCACCGTCTTCATACTGATCCTGCAGCAGCTCGACGGCAACGTGATCGGCCCGTTCATCATGGGCGACTATGTGGGGCTTTCACCGTTCTTCATCATGCTGGCCATCATGGTCGGCGGCGGGCTGTTCGGCTTTCCGGGCATGCTGTTGGGCGTACCGGTATTCGCCCTGATCTACGCGATGGTCAAAGCCACCACCGAGACGCGCCTGCGGGCACAAGGCCTGCCCACCCAAAGCAGCGACTATGAAGGCGCCCCCGAAAACATACCCCGGGAAATCATTCGCAAAGAGGACGAGAGCAATGAAGCATCTGATATTTGACTGTGGCGGCGTGATGGTTTGGCCGCGCCTGGGCGAATGGAACATTCCCTTTGGCGCCCTGGATATCCTCGGACCGCGCGCCCGCGATATATATACCTCAAAATACCTGACGGCCCATCGAACCGCCGTCCATTTTCTGGACGAGGATCATCTGGTGCCCAATGTTGAAGCGGAGCGACAGCTGCGCCGGAAATACATTCTTTCCATGAACGACCTGATGGATTGGAAATTGACTGCCCTTGATATTGCGCGCCTGGCCGATGATTTCACCGACAACATCAACCGCTACGGGTTATTTGAAGATGTCGCGCCCTGGCTGAAGCGATGGAAGTCGCAGTACAGCCTGGGTATGCTGTCCGACGCCATGCCCTCCCTGGTCAGATTCATGGATCAGTGGGGACTGCTCAGCCTCTTCGACGCAACCGTCATCTCCACCCAGGTCGGCGCAATCAAGCCCGATCCGAAAATGTACGATGCCATACTGCAAAGGCTGAACGCCGATCCCTCTGACTGCCTGTTCGTGGACGACCGCGCCGTCAACCTGGAGGGCGCCATTGCCGCGGGCATGAAGGCCGTGCAGATGGCGCGGCCCGCATTCCTGCCCCAGGCGCTCTGGGACGGCCCCGTCGTGGACAGCTTTGAAGCGCTGGACAAACTGATTGAAGCATGAACCATCCACTGCCTGAAGCCTTTCTCAACAATATGCAAGCGCTGCTGGGAGACGAATACCCGGCCTTTTTGCGTGCCCTGGACGCGCCTGCGGCGCTGGCCCTGCGGCTGAACCCAAAGCGGCATGGGGCGGAGGCAGCCGCCATGCCCTATGTTGACGGGCTGGTGCCCTGGTGCGGGGAAGGGCGCTATCTGGCCCCCCAGGGCGAGGATCGGCCGGGGAGCGCCATCGCCCACGCCGCCGGGGCCTTTTATCTCCAGGAGGCCAGCGCCATGGCCAGCGCCGCCGTGCTGGATGCAAAGCCGGGTGAGCGCGTTCTGGACCTGTGCGCCGCCCCCGGAGGCAAGAGCACGCAGATCGCCGCCGCGCTGGCGGGCCGCGGGCTGCTGGTGTCCAACGATCCCGAGCCCTCCAGGGCCCAGGCGCTGGCGGGCAACCTGGAGCGCATGGGCGTTTCCAACGCAGTCGTGACCTGCGCGCTGCCCGGCAGGCTTGCCGACCGCTGGCCGGAGCGCTTCGACGCCATACTCGTGGACGCCCCTTGCTCGGGCGAGGGCATGTTCCGCCGGGACCCGGCCTCCAGGGATGAATGGAATCCGGCCTCCCCGGAGGGCTGCGCCCGCCGTCAGTCGGAGATACTCGACCAGGCCGCGCGGATGCTTCGCCCGGGTGGTAGGCTGGTGTATTCCACCTGCACATTCAATGCGGTTGAAAACGAAGGCAGCGTGCTGGGCTTCCTGGCCCGCCGTCCCGACTTTGCCCCCGAGGATTTCAAACTGCCCGGCGCGGGCCCGTCCCGTTCCGGCATGCTGCGGCTCTTCCCCCATCGCCTTCGGGGCGACGGCCATTTCGTGGCGAGGCTGCGCCGCATCGGCGAAGGATCGCCTGACAAAGCCTCTCCCATCCGGCCTGACCGCGCTGTTGCCGCCATCATGGACGACCTGGAGCGCGATGTGTGCTGCCTGGACATCGTCGACGGTATGCGTTTTTCCCGACAGGGCGAATGGCTCCATGCCCGGCCCCCGGCGTGTCCTGGCCTGGATGGGCTGCGGATGATCAGCGCCGGCCTGTGCCTGGCCCGCCTCGGTCGAAACCACATCGAACCCGCCCATGCCCTGGCCATGGCCATCGATCCCGACCGCGCCCGAAGGCGCTTTGACCTGGACGAGACCGCCGCCCGCGCCTGGCTGCGGGGCGAACCCGTGCCCTGCCAAGGCGAAAAGGGCTGGACCCTGGCGCTGTATCGGGGCATGCCCCTGGGCTGGGGCAAGGTCTCGGACGGCATGCTGAAAAACCACCTGCCCAAGGGACTTCGGCGGTTCTGAAATATCTTCATTTTTTCTGTATTTTCAGCCAAAAAACGACCAAATCAAATTGACAAACAACCTTAAAAATAGTATACTATAATCAAAATTAATCCTTGTATAATTTTTGAAAGGGGATACCACAATGGCAGGAAAGTTTGTTATCACCACTGCGAAAAACGGTGAATTCACCTTCAACCTGAAAGCCTCCAACGGCGAAGTCATCCTCACTGCTTCTGAAACCTATACCACGATGAGCGCCTGTGAAAACGGCATCGCCTCAGTAAAGAAGAATTCCAGCGCGAACATTGAGGATCAGACCCGCAGTGAAACCCAGAAGCATCCGAAATATGAGCTTTATAAGGATAAGGCCGGTGAATACCGCTTCCGCCTGAAGGCCGCCAACGGTGAGATCATCGGCAAGTCCGAGGGCTACAAGGCCAAAGCCAGCGCCAAAAAGGGCATCGCGTCCATCGCAAAGAACGCCCCCGACGCCCCTATCGTGGTCATTGACCCCGAAGCGAAATAACCCCTCCGTTAAAGCTGCCCGCAGGGCAGCTTTTTTATTGACATTCCGCACTGCAAACGCTTATAATGATTGACATGAATACTTCAGAAGCCGTCACGCGATCCAATATTCACAGCCACACCACCTTTGTCGACGGCCGCGACACCGCCGAGGAGATGGTGCGCGCCGCACTGGCGCTGGGCTTCCACACCCTGGGGTTCTCCGAGCACGGCCATGCCGACTACGACGACTGCTCGATGGCCCTGGCCCAGGAGCCGAAATACCGGGCGGAGATCCGCAGGCTGAAGGCGAAGTACGCCGGCGCCCTGGACATATTGCTGGGCTACGAGCACGACTGGCTTTCCCCGGCGGATGTCTCCGAATACGATTACTGGATCGAATCGGTGCACTACGTTCCCGCGAAAGGCGCGCTGTTTTGCGTGGACAACACCCGCGAAATACTTGCCGACGCCGCCCGGGACCTGTACGGCGGCGACATGTACGCCCTCTGCCGGGATTACTTCAGCACCGTTTGCCGATCCATAGAGGGCACGGACGCCGACATACTGGGCCACATCGAGCTGGTAATGAAGTTCAACGAGGCCCGGGACCTTTTCGACGACGCCGATTCCAGGTATCTCGGCCCCGCGCTGGAATGCGCCGAGCTGGCCGCCCGCAGCGGACGGCTGGTCGAGGTCAACACCGGCGCCATCGCCCGGGGCTATCGCACACAGCCCTACCCTGGCGAAGCGATGCTGCGGCGCATCGCGGAGTGCGGCGGGCGGATTATATTCACCAGCGACTGCCACAACAGCGATTACCTGGATTGCGCCTTCGGTGAAGCGGCACAGCTGGCCCGCGCCTGCGGCTTCAAATCCGCCTGGGAATACCGGGGGAACGAGGCCGTGGAATACAAGCTATGACAGAGGTAACGCCCATGAACAAGCGCATCGCACTGTTTGCGGGGTCCTTCGATCCCTACACCAACGGCCACCACGACATCGTCCGCAAGGCGGCTGCCCTGTTCGACGAGGTGGTGGTGCTGATCGGCGTAAACGTCAACAAGCGTCGCGCCTTCGACGCGGAAGCCATGTGCCGGGCCATACAGCAGGCCATCGACGCGGACGGCCTGAACGCGCGGGCGGTGATCCACGCCGGCCTGGTGGCGGACTTCTGCGCCGCGCACGGCATCCGCTGGTATGTCCGGGGGCTGCGGAACGCCACCGACTACAGCTACGAGGAAGGCAACGCCCAGGTGAACAGGCTGCTGAACCCCGAGCTGGAAACCGTCTACCTCCGGGGCGACGACAGCGCCCTTTCCTCCAGCATGGTGCGGGAGCTGATGGCCTTCGGCAAGGACGTCGGGGATTTTGTACCCGCGCCTGTGCTGCAAATGCTGCAATAACGACTGAGAAACGAGCAAGAGCTATGAAAAAAGTAGGAATGATCTCCCTGGGCTGTGCCAAGAACCGCGTGGACAGCGAAAACCTGCTGGGCATGCTGGTGGACAGGGGCTTTGAAATCGTCAGCGACCCCGCCGAGGCGGACGTGCTGTTTGTGAACACCTGCGGCTTCATCGAAAGCGCCAAGGAGGAATCCATCGACGCGATCCTCGAGATGGCCCAGTACAAGAAGCTGGGCGACAAGAAGCTGTTCGTCACGGGCTGCCTGGCCCAGCGCTATCCCGAGGCTTTGATGTCCGAGATCCCCGAGATCGACGGACTGATGGGCGTGGCGGAATACGCCCGCCTGTTCGAGATGCTGGAGGCAGCGGAGCAGAACCAACGGCCCTGCTACACCGCCAACGGCGTCCGCTTCCTGCACACCCCTCGGGTGCTGACCACCCCGGGCTACAGCGCCTATGTGAAGATCTCCGACGGCTGCGACAACCGCTGCACCTACTGCGCGATACCGCTGATCCGGGGTGGCTACAGCTCCCGGCCCTTCGACGACATCGTGGCGGAGTGCGAGGAGCTGGCCGAGGGCGGCGTGACCGAGATCACGCTGATCGCCCAGGACACGAGCCGCTACGGCTGCGACCTCGGCGACGGCCACTACCTGCTGCCGGAGCTGCTGGAGCGGGTCAGCGCCATTGATAAGCTGCACTGGGTGCGGGTGCTGTACTGCTATCCCGACAGCACCGAGGACCGGCTGCTGGACACTATCCAGCGCCTGCCCAAGGTAGCGCCTTACCTGGACCTGCCCCTTCAGCACATCGACGACGACCTGCTGAAGCGCATGAACCGGCGGGGCAGCGCCGACTGGATCAAAAGCCGCATCGCCGAATGCCGCAAGCGCGGCATCCTGTTGCGCACGACGATGATCGTCGGCTTTCCCGGCGAGACGGACGGACAGTTCCAGACCCTGCTGGACTTCGTGAAGGAAGCCCGGTTCGAGCGCCTCGGCGCGTTCACCTACTCCGCCGAGGAGGGCACCGCCGCGGCGAAGATGCCGGACCAGATCGATGAAGCTGTGAAAAACGAGCGCCTGGACCAGCTGATGATGCTGCAGCAGGGCATTTCGATGGAGGTCAACGAGACCCGAATCGGCACCGAATGTGAGGTGCTGGTGGACGGCTTCGACGAGGAGCAGGGCCGCTTCTACGGCAGGAGCCTGCTGGAGGCCCCGGAGAGCGACGGCTGCATCTGGCTGGAAGCCGACAGGGAACTGATCCCCGGCGAATACGTGCAGGTGCGGATCACCGGCGCGGACGCCTATGACCTGGAAGGAACGATTATCGAGTGAGGCGATTGACGTGAATCT
Organism: Clostridia bacterium; assembly: GCA_045658005.1. Taxonomy (GTDB): domain Bacteria; phylum Bacillota; class Clostridia; order Christensenellales; family Aristaeellaceae; genus UBA2862. Next base: position 8,576 of record JAZOUD010000005.1, read on the forward strand.
ACCCAACAAGCTGACCCTCCTGAGGGTGTGCATGATCCCGTTTTTCGTGGTGTTCGCCCGGATGAACACCTTCTGGGCCCAGTGCGTGGCCGTGGGCATCTACGCGCTGGCCTGCATCACCGACACGCTGGACGGCAGGATCGCCCGGTCCCGCAACCTGATCACCGACTTCGGCAAGTTCATGGACCCCATCGCCGACAAGCTGCTGGTGATGAGCGCCCTGGTGGTGCTCACCGCCCAGGGACGCATGCCCGACTGGGTGTGCATACTGATGCTGGCCCGGGAATTCCTGGTCAGCGGCTTCCGGCTGGTGGCGGTGGAGAACGGCCGGGTGATTGCCGCCGGACCCCTGGGCAAGCTGAAGACCGTGTTCCAGATGATCGCCACCATCGCGCTGATGCTGCTGGTACCCGTGGAAGGTGAAGCCCTGCTGGGCAACGCCGGCGTGACCGTGGCCAATGTGCTGATGTACATCGCCCTGGCCCTGACCGTGGTCAGCGGCGCGGATTACCTGATCAGAAACAAGGATTGCATCAAGGATATGTAATCAAGGAAAGGATGGATCATCCATGAACAAGTGGTCTCGCATCAAATACCATCCGAATCTGCCCCTTGGGGCGGACGGCACGCGGGTCACGGCCAGTCCGGCCCACATCCGCCTGAGCAGGAACGCCGCCCGTGAGGGCATGGTGCTCCTGAAAAACGAGAACAATGCGCTGCCCCTGGCGCGGGGCGCGAAGGTGGCGCTGTTCGGCAAGGGCACCTTCGACTACGTGAAGGGCGGCGGCGGCAGCGGCGACGTGACCGTGCCCTACGTGCGCAACCTCTCCGACGGTATGCGCGCCTACCCCGACCGGGTGACGGTGTTCGAAGAGACCGACGCCTTCTACCGCGCCCACGTGGCGGCCAGCTATGCCGCCGGGCGGGACCCCGGCGCGGTGGTGGAGCCAGAGCTGCCCGACGCGCTTCTGCAGCGGGCCGCGGCCTTCACGGATACGGCCATCATCTCCATCAGCCGCTTTTCCAGCGAGGGCTGGGATCGCAAGAGCGCCTTCGACAGGATCGAGCGCCACAAGGGCATGTGGACCGAGGACGCCCGCTATGAGCTGACCCAGGCCATGTTTCCCAGAGGCGACTACGTGCTGACCGACGCCGAGGCGGCTATGGTCGAAAAGGTCACGGCGGCCTTTGCCAGGGTGATCGTCGTGCTGAACGTGGGCAGCGTGTTCGACACCACCTTCTTCAGGGACAACCCCCGCATACAGGCCGCGCTGATGGGCTGGCAGGCGGGACTGGAAGGCGGCGTCGCCGAGGCCGAGCTGCTGCTGGGGCTGGACAATCCCTCCGGAAAACTGGCGGACACCTTTGCCGCCACGCTGGAGGACTATCCCTCCTCGCCGGGCTTCTACGAGTCCGACGACTACGTGGACTATGAGGACGACATCTATGTGGGCTACCGCTACTTCGAGACCATCCCCGGCGCCGCAGACAAGGTAAACTATCCCTTCGGTTTCGGCCTGTCCTATACCCGATTCAGCATCTCCGAGCCCGAGGTGTGGGTCGATGGCGACGAAATCGCGGTACGCGCTTCGGTGACCAATGTCGGGGGACTGGCCGGCAAGGAGGTCGTTCAGGTCTACTTCTCCGCGCCCCAGGGCAAGCTGGGCAAGCCCGCCCGGCAGCTGGCCAGCTGGCAGAAGACCCGCAAGCTGCGCCCCGGCGAGACCCAGGTCGAGGAAATCCGCTTCCCCATCGACCAAATGGCCTCCTACGACGACCTGGGCAAGGTGCAAAAGTCGGCCTGGGTGCTGGAGGCAGGGGAATACCGCTTCTTTGTGGGCACGGACGTTCGCGCCGCGAAGCAGGCCGGCTTTGTCTATGCGCTGGATACCGACAGGATCGTCGCGCAGCTCACGGCCCGCATGACGCCCACCCAGCTGAAGCGGCGCATGCTCTCTGACGGCAGCTATGAAGCCCTGCCCCTGGGCACGCCCAACGACCCGGACGCCGACGCCCTCGAGCACATGCCGGATTCCGAGAGCGAGTGCAGGACGCCGGCGGTTCGGCCCATGCCCTCCATCCAGCTGACCGAGAAGAACCCCAACCATCAGCTCCTGGAGGTGGCCGAGGGAAGGATCACCCTGGACGCCTTCATCGCCCAGCTCTCCGACGAGGACCTGGCCTGGCTGCTGGGCGGCCAGCCCAACGTGGGCATCGCCAACACCTTCGGCTACGGCAACTTGCCCATGTTCGGCGTGCCCAACACCATGAGCGCCGACGGCCCCGCCGGCCTGCGTATCCAGCCGGAGGTGGGTGTCGTGACCACGGCCTTCCCCTGCGCCTGCCTGCTGGCCTGCACCTGGGATCCGGAAGTCACCGAGGCCGTGGGCCGCGCCGCGGGCGAAGAGGTCAAGGAGAACAGCATCGGCGCATGGCTGGCCCCGGCCATCAACATCCACCGCAACCCGCTGTGCGGCCGAAACTTTGAGTACTACTCCGAGGACCCGCTGCTCACCGGCCACCTGGCGGGGGCGCTGGTGCGAGGCGTTCAGAGCAACGGTGTCGCCGCCACGGCCAAGCACCTTGCCCTGAACAACAAGGAGAGCAACCGCAAGCAGTGCGATTCCCGGGCCTCCGAGCGCGCCATCCGCGAGATCTACCTGAAGGCCTTCGAGATCATCGTGAAGGACTACGACGTCTGGAGCATCATGACCAGCTACAACATCATCAACGGCCACCGCGCCAGCGAAAACGCCGACATGCTGACCGGCATCCTCCGCCAGGAGTGGGGCTATGAGGGCATGATCACCACCGACTGGTGGACCGCTGGCGAGCACTACAAGGAGTGCGCCGCCGGCAACGACGTCAAGATGGGCTGCGGCTTCCCCGAAAGGCTGCTGGCAGCCCTGGATAAGGGTGTGCTGACCCGGGCGCAGATGGAGCTGGCCGCGAAGCATATACTCGGGATGATACTGAAGCTGGACTGATTGGATAATAACAGGTAAGCGAGGCAAGAAAATGCTTTTCTTGCCTCGTTTGCCTGTTATTTCTCATAATGACCCTTACAGCTTGCGATTACGATAGCCCCATCTTTTTCCCTATAGACAATGCGATTGGCTTCATCAATGCGCCTGCTCCACCATCCGCTGAGATTTCCCAACAGAGGTTCCGGTTTTCCCATGCCTTTATATGTATCCCTTTGTATATCCTTGATCAATGCGTTGATACGCTTCAGTGTCTTCTTGTCCTGCGTTTGCCAAAGTAAATAGTCTTCCCATGCCCGCTCATCCCACAGTATCTTCATTTGATCATTCCCCGATCAGCTCATGCTCGGTCAAAGTGGCTTTTCCCGAGTCTATCTCAGAAGTCACCTTTTCCAAATGACTGATATTGGTTTCTGAATAAAAGGGATCAATCGATACATCAAAAGGAATCCGCTTTTCACGTCTCATTTTCTTGGCAAAAATAGTAAAAGCAGTGGACATATTCATTCCAAGTTCCTTGCATACTTCCTCCATGCCCTTTTTATCCTCAGCATCCATCCGAAAATTCACCAATACCTGTGCCACCTGAAACACCTCCTTTGATCAATTATATCATACCATAAAAATACAATTTGTAAAGCGTTTATATTTATATTATATATACAAATGCCATTTATCAATTTCACCCCATCAACTCACGCAACCAACAATACTTGATCCGAATACCAAGATTTGCTGTATTTTTTTTCTATTATTACAACAATAATAGTACATGGACTGTCTCAACAACATCAAGAAGTCACTTTGACAGTCCATGTTATAATTTATTATTTAATCTATGCGCAATCCTCAAACATCTCGTGGGCCTGCTCCCGTGTGATCAGCACCTCTCGGGGTTTGGAGCCGTCGGCCTCGGAGACGATGCCCCGGCGGGACATCTCGTCGATGATGCGGCCGGCGCGGGCGTAGCCGATGCGCATCTTGCGCTGCAGCATCGATATGGAAACCTGTCCCAGGTCGATGGCAATGTCCACGGCCTCAGGCAGCTTGTTGTCGTACTCCGCCTCAAAGTCATCCTTCTCGGCGTCGCTGCGAGTGGCGTTTTCCATGTGCTCCAGCATGTCGGGATCGTATTCGGCCTCGCCGGACTGCTTGATGTACTCCACGATATTGTGGACCTCGTCGTCGGACACCCAGGCGCCCTGCACGCGCATGGACTTCATGCCGTTGGGCACGAACAGCATATCGCCGTTGCCCAACAGCTTTTCCGCGCCGCCGTGGTCGATCATCGTGCGGCTGTCCACCTGGGAAGCCACGGAGAAGGCGATGCGGGTGGGGATGTTCGCCTTGATGATGCCGGTGATGACGTTCACCGACGGCCTCTGGGTGGCGATGACCAGGTGCATGCCGCAGGCGCGGGCCAGCTGGGCCAGGCGGCAGATGCTGTCCTCCACCTCGCCGGGGGAGACCATCATCAGGTCGGCCAGCTCGTCGATGATGATGACCATCTGGGGCATCAGCTTCTCGCCCTCCTTGAGAGACTTGTTGTAGCCCTTGATGTCCCTGACGCCCCGCTCGGCGAACAGCTTGTAGCGCTTCGTCATCTCCGCCACGGCCCAATCCAGGGCGCTGGCCGCCTTCTTCGGATCGGTGACTACCGGGCAGACCAGGTGAGGGATGTTGTTATACACCGACAGCTCGACCACCTTCGGGTCGATCAGGATCAGCTTGACCTCCTCGGGGGAGGCGCGGAACAGTATCGACGCGATGATGGCGTTGATGCAAACCGACTTACCGGAACCGGTCTGGCCGGCGATCAGCACATGGGGCATCTTGGCGATGTCCGCCACGATATAACGGCCCGAATTGTCCTTGCCCAGGCCCACGGCGATACGGCTGGGATGCTTCCTCGCCTCGCCGGATTCCAGCACGTCGCGCAGGCGCACCATTTCCACCTTGTCGTTGGGAATTTCCACGCCCACGGCGGCCTTGCCGGGGATGGGCGCCTCGATGCGCACGGACATCGCCGCCAGGTTCAGCGCGATGTCGTCAGACAGCGACGTGATCCGGCTTACCTTCACGCCCGGGGCGGGCTGCAGCTCAAATCGGGTGACCGCAGGGCCGTGGGCAATGCCCGTCAGCTTCGCGGAAATGCCGAAGCTCTGCAGCGTATCCTCCAGGAGCTTGGCCTTCTGCATGTCCCGCTGCCCGTGGGCCGAGGTATCCTCCACCTCGCCCTGGGCCAGCAGGTCGATGGGGGGGTAGTTGTACGCCGGCGGGTCGTCCTCGGAGGGTTCCGCCTCCTTGATCCTCTTTATCTTCGGGAAGGCCTTCTTTTCGGCGATGCCGGCCTCCACCTTCTCGATCTTTTCCGCCTTCTTTTCCACCTTGGCGGGCATGTCGAAGGGCGGCTCGTCCTCGTCCGGGAACTCGTAGACCTCCGGCTGGATCTTCAGGTCGTCGATGGAGACATTGCTCTTCTTATCGGCCTTCACCACTGGTGCCTGTGCCGGCTTCTCCTCCGGAATGTCGATGATGTCCTCGATGATCTCGCCCTTTTCATTCATCATGGAGGGGCGGTCCGGCGCAAAGCTGCGCTTGCGGGTCTTCGTCGCCTTGCCCTGCATCTCGGCGTTGTCGAGGGCTGCGCTTTCAGCCTTATCGAAGGCCACGCTCTCGGCCTCGAGGCGGTCGAAATCGTCAAAGCTGTCGAACAGCTCGTCCTTGACGGCCTGTTTTTTCTGTTCTGTCTTCTGGACATCCTCGTTGTAGAGCTTTTTGCGCCTCCGGGGCGGGTTTTGTGCCGCAGCCTGCGCAGGTGCCGCGGCCTTCGGACGCTGCCGGGACGGCGTCCTGGACTGAACCTGCTCCATGGCCTCCGGGGCGGGACGGCTCCGGCGAACGGGTTGGTTGGTCGCCCTGGCGGGACGGGGCGCCGCCGCCTCCATCTCTGAAACGACGGCTGCGCGACTGCGCGCAGGACGCTTTGCGAGCTTATCCCTGGGAATCCCCGCGCCACTCACCACATCCTCCGCGAAGGGATCCCTGGCGGGTCGGCGGGCAGGCCTGCCCGCCGGCTTCGCCTGAACCCTGTCAAACCTTTGAGTTTCATTTTGGTTGGCCCTTCGGGCTTCAGTCAGGCTGCCCACATAGCGCACCGCGCGGCCCGTGCGACCCGTCGCCGTCACCAGCAGCACCGCCAGCAGGAAAACCGCGATAAAGCCGCCCGCCACGCCCAGGTTGTGATACAGCGGCCAGCCCAGCAGCGCGCCGATCGCGCCGCCGCCCTTGCCGTAGCCGTAGGACTTTGATACAAAATTGGCAAAGGTCTGTATGGTCATGCGCTCCCGGCAGATGCATTCAGCGGAAAACAGGTGCACCGCCGTAAAGAGGCACACGAACAGCAGGGCGTCGCAGGTGACGACCAGCGGAGAGGGGCGCTTGCCCCGGGCCGAGCCGATCAACAGCGCACCGATCCACACTAAAATCAACGGCAGCACGAAGGCCACGTCGCCGCCCAGCGCACACAGTATATTTTTGATCTCTCCCATGCTGGTTCCGGCCTGGGGCGAGGCAAAGCAGATGTACAACAGCAGTATTGCCACGCCGAACAGGGCCACTGCGGCGAGTATTTTACCCGGCACATTGGCGTTCCTGTCCCGCTCCTCGAACTGTCTCCTGTTTACAGCTCTTGCAGTCATTGAATCAATCCCCCATTTTTTTAATGGCTTACCCCTCGACGCAAAACTCCCACCTGACCTCGTATTAACAGGTTCAGATGGGGTTTTGTCACGATTCTGTCTGATTTGGTCAGCCACCAACCAGGCTCGTCACCAGCTTATTGACGTTCAGGAAATCCATTTGCATCACATAGCTGTACAATGCCGACCCGGTTCTCAGGCTGTCCGCAAATTCGGGAGAGACGATCTGTACGATCGCCGGCACCAGGCACAGAACCAGCACGACCACCACAAGCCCCCTGGCGAGGCCGAACAGTCCGCCAAGCAGCCAGTCAAAGCCCCGTACCATCGGAAAGGATATGACGTGGTCCAGCAGATTGACCACGAGGCATACCAAAACATACAGCGCGATGAAGCACAGCAGGAAAGCGAGGACATTGAATACCGCCTGCCAGATGGTCTGGTCCAGGTAATCCGCCAGGGTATTGATGCCCAGGCGCTGGAACATCTGCGCCCTTATATTCGCCTCAAACGCCTTGGAAATCACTGCCAGCTTGTTGGAAACGGACGCAACAGCGCTCTGTATCGCCGATTCACCGCCCGCAATGACCTCTGGAACCGTGCTGACCGCTTGGGTGTGCGATTCAAAAAAGGTTTCCGGTTCCAGGTACTGGTTCAGCACCGCCATCAGCGTCTGGTTGGACAGCGCCAGCTGGGCCACCCGAGGGTAGAGCTGCTGGGCGCCAAACCATGCGCCCACAAACCCAATGGTCGTCAAAAGAGACGTTATAAAGCCCCGGTACATACCCGATATCAGGTAGAACGCGAGGATCACGATGATCGTGATATCCAACAGATTGAGATTCATCGTTTATCCTCCTTTGAAGGAATTGTGTCTTTACCGTCTATCATACCCATTTTTTGCCTTTCCATGCGCTCCGCTCACGACAGGTTCAATATATAGATGATGTTGCCGCTGCCCAGGATGGCCATGTTGTTCGAAGTCACACCGTATACCTTGTCAAACTGCATCGGCAGGGCATAGGCGTTTACCCTCTGGCTGCCCCTGTTCGCGATCGATACATAGCCCTCTGTTGAAAAGCCATAAACGCGGTCATTTCGGGCGATCAGCATCTGGCAGCCGTAGGGCATGCGCACCTGCTGATCCAGGTTGGAGCGAATCATGCGCACATCCTGCATGCCCGACCGGGAATCGTACTGGGCATTGGGCACGAAGGCCATCAGAGGATCGTCCTGAACCTCCTCCTCCAGCGCGGCCATGTACCAGCCGTACACCTTCTTGCGACGCGTCCTGTCCTCCTTGCCCGTGTAATCGTATATCTTCAGGAAGGTATCGCCCACGCAGCAAAAATAGGAGGATTGAAAAACCACGCCGTACATCAACTGTTCGTTGTCGTGGATCGAACCCACCATCTCCTTGCCCGGCCTGTAGGTGTTGACGGTACAGCTGGGCACGGTGCCGCTGGTATCCAGGCTCATCACCCACAGCAGCGACCCATTTGAGAAAAAGCCGTATTCGATCACAGTCTGGTTGGTAAGCGTGATGTTGTTCACGCGCCGACCTCCCGGCTCCATGAGGACAATCGTGCTGTTGTATTCCGGTCCCAGCAGGACGGCGGTATAGCGGCTGCCGACACAGGCGGACAGTACCTCCGATTCCATGGCGCCGCTGTAGGAGGGCGTGCCGTTCTGGCTGTCAATCACCGTGAACGAGGACTCCGACCATGCCGCTACGCCGTTCGCGCTGGCTCTAAAGTCGGCGTTTTTGCCGATGAGGTAGGACCATTTGATCTTTCCCTCCGTCGTCACGGCATAGATATAGCTTCCATCGTAGTACACAAACCCATCGTTTACCACATCCAGCCCGAGATTGTTGGACAGCTTGACGGCCTTGTAGTCGTAGGAGCTGCGATGGGTGATATTGCTGACGATCCGTCCGGCCACCAGCGCGATGACGCAGACAAATACCACGATCAACAGAGCGATTGCCCATGGAAGGCGCCCCTTTCGGTTCCTTTCCATGGTCTTCTCCCATACTATTTTATTGACGTATGACATGCAAAGAACAGCGTATGACCCTGTTACATCAGTCACAAATCAACCCGATTTGGGCCAGTATCCCTTGTATACCATACCGAAACTAATTATAATTGAAGTTGATACCCGTTGCAACGACGCTGCTGTAACAAAACCGGGCAAAAAGCGTATAATTCCGCTGCAATTTTCAAACCAAAACCACATTGCGGCAGTAATTATCCAATCAATGACAAATTTGAATTTAAATTGGAGTTTTGGCTATGGCAACCAAAATTAAGACAAACAAAAAGCCGGGAAAAGGCGCAAAAATTGCCCTTGCAATCTTCGCCGCGCTGCTGCTGATTAGTGCCATCACGGCCTGCGTCGGTGTGATCAACGCCAGCCTGCTGCGCATACGGCGCGCGGAGGTCGTCCTGCCCGACCTTCCCCCTGGCTTTGACGGCAAGACCCTTCTCTACGCTTCGGATATCGATCTCTTTGGCATCAATACCCCGGATCGCGCTGGCGCATTGTTCAATCAGCTACAATCGCTGCATCCGGATCTGTTGGTACTCGGAGGAGACTACAACTCCACCTCGCTGCTGAACAGGCTGAATCGCCCTGATAGCAGCAGCGACAATGCGGCCCATCTTCTGCAATCCCGTTCGGATTTCTTCCATTATATTAGTGCTTTTCACGCGCCCCTTGGAAAGTACGGCATCGCCAACACCGAAGACGTTCAGTGGCAAAGCCTGCGAGAGGCGATGGAGGAAAACGGCATTAAACCCCTGATCAACGAAAAAATCGATCTCCATATGAACGGAGATACCCTTTGGCTCGTCGGCATCTGCGGGAAGCACTCAAGCCTGAACGACGCGGCCAATGCCTTCTCTCGCAAAGACTGCGTGCTGGTCTTCGCCGAGGGCCCGGACATTTTGCCCATATTGTTGACCAGTGAAGCGGCAGACAGCGGTCCCTGGGCGGATATGGCCCTCTGCGGGCATACCCACGGCGGGCAGATCCTCATTTTCGGAAGGAGTATCCTCTCCCTGTCCGATGCCGAGAAACGCTTTCTCAGTGGGTGGAACACCCAGAGCGGTATCCCAATACTTACCAGCGAGGGTGTGGGCTGCGAAGGTATCAACCTGCGATTGGGTACGGAACCCGAAGTGTGGCTGATCACGCTCAGAACAGCGTAATGTTTCACGTGAAACATACACACCCTGACACAGGGCGATCTCATCCCCGAATTTTCCATGTTTCACGTGAAACATTCTGAATATCGATAACATTGATGAATTATAATGAATTGACTTTATTGAATGAACAGGGAGGTTCGCCATGACGCCCTATATCTGCTCCGCCTGCCCGAGAAATTGCCATGCGATGCGCGGAGAAACCGGCAAGGGATTCTGTCGAATGGGCGCGGACCCCGTAATTGCCAGGGCCGCGCCGCATTACGATGAGGAGCCGGTCATCAGCGGAACAAACGGTTCCGGGGCCGTCTTCTTCAGTGGCTGCGCGCTGCGCTGCCGGTTCTGCCAGAACTATCCCATATCCCATGACGGCTTTGGCGAAACCGTAAGCGTGCAACGGCTGAGGCAGATTTACTTCGAATTGATCGATCAGGGCGTCCACAACATCAATCTCGTCAATCCAACCCACTTTTCCGAAGCCGTATATCGATCCCTGGAAGGCGGACTGCCCGTTCCCGTGGTCTGGAACTCCGGCGGTTATGAAAAAGTGGAGAATATCAGGCGTTTCGAAGGAAAGATACAGGTCTATCTGCCGGATCTCAAGTATATCGACCCCATTTCGGCGCAAAAGTATTCCGCCGCCAGGGATTACTTCGACCATGCAGGACCCGCCCTGAAGGAAATGCTGCGCCAGACCGGTCCTGTGGAGCTGGACGAGGACGGCATCATCCGCCGGGGCACCATCGTGCGCCATCTGATACTGCCCGGCTGCGCCAGGGAATCGATGGCCATACTTGACTGGATCGTGGAAGAATTGCCGGGCGCATGGGTCAGCCTGATGGCCCAGTATCTGCCCTTCGGCGACCTGCGCGGCCTGGATGAACTGAACCGAAGGCTGACCCAGGCGGAATACGACACGGTCGTCGACCACCTGATGACCCTGGGGCTGGAGGACGGCTTTGTACAGGAGCTATCGTCCTCAGACGAAAAATACATTCCGAGCTTTGACCTGACAGGGGTAAAAAGCATCAAATAGAGAGGAAATACACGCATGGAATTGCGCTTTTCTCCGCTTTTCAGCGGGTCGAGCGGTAACGCGACCTACGTGGGCTGTGACGACGCCCACATACTGGTGGATGCCGGCATGTCCGGAAACCGGGTGACAGGGGAATTGATGGCTATGGGCATCGATCCCAAGTGCCTCAGTGCCATACTCGTCACCCACGAACACGCCGACCATATCAAGGGCATTGGCATACTCTCCAGAAAATACGACATTCCCATCTATGCCACGGAGGGTACCTGGCAGGGTATGTACAACAAAATTGGCTCAATCAGCGATAAAAACCGCATACTTTTCGAGTCGGAACAGGACTTTTTTATCGGTTCCATCGATGTCACGCCCTTTCCCACGCCACACGATGCCAATCAATCGGTGGGGTACACCTTCGAGCTGAAAGGCGCGAAGCTGGCCATCGCCACGGACCTGGGCTGCATCAGGGAGAGCTGGTTGAAATACGTCCGGGGAGCCCAGTCAGTGATACTGGAATCCAACTATGACCCCAACATGCTCACGGTCGGTCCCTATCCCTACGAACTGAAGAAGCGCATCAAATCCAATCGCGGCCACCTTTCCAACGACGACGCCGGACACGTGGCCGTGGAGCTTGTGCGAAACGGCGCCAGCCAGATCATACTCGGCCACCTGAGCAAGGAAAACAACTTTCCCGAACTGGCCATGCGCACCTGTGAGCTGAATTTGCAGATGGCCGGAATAGAGCCCCATGTGGATGCTTCTCTCTATGTCGCCCGTCGGGATGGCGCGACGGGGATGTTCAGCATATCCTGTGAGATGGTATAGGTGCGGAACACCCCACATATCTATTAATATTTATTCAAGAGGAAAACCGATATGAATATCAGAAACCATCCAGCCCTCAGACTGCTGCGGCCCTCCGACCTCCTTCTTCCCCTGGCCCTCCTCGCCGCGTGCCTTCCGGGCCGCAGCGCGGCAGCGCTCGGGCTTTTTGTGGCCCTGTATGCCGTTAAGCTGTGCGCCCTTGCCACCTCAGACGGCCTGCGGGCCGCATTTGCCACCCAGCCTTCCATGAAATATGTCCAGGGCAGCACGCTCGTGGCGCTGGGCTGCCAGCTTCCCGGCGCGGCGCTTTCCGCGCTGATACTCCACCTGATCCCGGGTACGCGCCTCCTGCTTCCCCTGGTCCCCTGCGGGCTGCTTTTAAATATAGAACATGTGTTCTATGAATATTTATGCGCAGTGGGGGACAGGAAAAGCGCCACGGCCTGCCGGTGCCTCACCGCCGTCCTGGTGCTGTTGGGATTGATTCTGTGCATGCAGCCCCAACCGGACCTCTTTCCATTATCCGCCGTAAATCCCGGCTGGCTGCTGGTCACCTGCGGCCTGTCGGCGCTGATCGGGCTTTTCATCAGCCTCTCACTGGGCGGAAGGTTTCAACCCGTGCCCAACCCCGAGGTACTCCGGCGCGCGCCACTGTCGATGCTTCACGCGGGGCTGTACCCGGCGCTGGCACTTCCGGCATTGGCGCTGCTGTGGCCCGGGCGCTTCTCCCCGGCGCCCCTCTTCGCGGGGCTCCTGCTCTATGAGACCTGTCGCACGCCCTTTCGACGCTCTCCCCTGGAATCCAGGCCGATGAACCGGCTGCTGTTGGCCGTCGGAGGCATCGCCCTGCTCGGCCTCGTCGTCTTTCAATTCCTGGTGAAAACCCCCGTTTCCGTATCCATTTCCATGACCTGCGCCGCGTTTTTGATCGCCGCGCTGTGCGCCTTTGGACTGTTCGGAAGCCTCACGCGCCGGGATTAAAAAAACAGGGACATGTCTTATCTCCGACATGCCCCTTTATTTTATTTTCCAACGCAGAACTGCTCAAATACCCGGTCTATGACCGCCTCAGTCGCGTTTTCGCCGGTGATCTCCGACAGCGAAGACAACGCCTCCCGTATATCGATGGCGGCGGTATCCAGCGGCATTCCCGCCTCGATGGCATCGACGGTACTGTCCAGGCTCTCCGCCGCGCTCTGAGCCAGCTCGATGTGCCTCTGTGCCGTGAGCTGGCCGTTGTTTTCTTCGCCCACAGCGATCCTGCGTTTCAATTCGTCGATCAGCCCGTCCAGCCCCGTTCCGGTCTGGGCGGATATGCCCATGATCTTCGCATCCGTCATCGTCTTAAGCTGTTGTGCCGTCAGCACAGGCGGAAGGTCGCTCTTGTTCAGGCATATGATGGCCCGCTCGTCGGCGGCCTTCACCAGCTCGGCGTCCGACGGATCCATCTCGCTGGCGGCGTCCAGCACGATCAGCACCACGTCCGCGCGCTCCGCGGCCCGTCGCGCCCGGTCCACGCCGATGCGCTCGATGGGGTCCTCGGTATCCCTCTGTCCGGCGGTGTCGGATATCTCGGCCATCACGCCGCCGAGGCTGATCCGCTCCGTCAACACGTCCCGGGTCGTGCCGGGTATGCTGGTGACGATCGCCCGCTCCTGGTTCAATAGCGCGTTCATCAGGGAGGATTTGCCCACGTTGGGCCGACCCGCCAGCACGATGGATGCGCCCTCCCGCAGCAGCCGGGCGCTTCGGCGGTCACTGCGCCGGCATATTTCCCCGGCGATCATCCGCAGTTTATCGGCGACCTCAATGGCGGTGGCCTCCTCCTCGACCTCCTCGGGAAAATCCGTGGAAGCCTCCAGCAGGGCAAGCACGTCCTTCAGGCGGTCCGAAACCCGGCGCACAAAGCCCGATACGCCGCCCTCCAGCTGCCTGAGGGAGGCCCTCGCCGCCGCCTGGCTGTTCGCGCCGATCAGCTGCATCACCGCCTCGGCCCTGGCCAGGTCGATTCGACCGTTCATGAACGCCCGCCGGGTGAATTCCCCAGGCGCCGCCATGCGTGCCCCCAGCGCCAGCGTGCGCCCAAGCACCGCATTTGCGCTGGCGCTGCCGCCGTGGCAGTGGATCTCCGCCACATCCTCCCGGGTATAGGTGGAAGGCGCGCGCATCAGCACCGCCATCACCTCGTCCAGCGCTTCGCCGCCTTCGTCCACCGCCCTGCCGTACATCAGCCGGTGGGACTCAAAATATTCCCGCTTTACAGCGGGAATAAACATCTGCTTCAATATGGCCTCGGCCCCGCCGCCGCTGACGCGCACGATGGCGATGCCGCCGGCGCCGCCCGCCGTGGCGATGGCGGCGATGGTGTCCGTTTCAAATTGGCTCATGGGCTCAGTTCGTCGCTCCGGTGCGCACCGGCAGCACCAGGTGCAAATAGTCCTGGTCGCCCAGCGGCGTGATGACACAGGGGCTGATGGCGTTGTTCAGGTTGATCTCGATCTGATCGGCGTCTATGAAACGCACCACGTCCGTCAGATACTTGACGTTGAAAGCGATGTTCAGGTTCGCGCCCTCCTGCTGAATCTCCAGCTTCTCGTACACGTCGCCGATCTGGGAATGGGCCTCTATGGCCATCTCCCCGTCGGCGATCTTCAACACCAGCAGGTTGTTGTTGCCCTCCCTGGCGATCAGCGCGGCGCGATCGATGCCCCTGCGGAAGGGCTCCAGCTCCACCACCACCCGGGTGGCGAAGCGGTTGGGCAGGATCTGGCGGTACTGTATGTATTCGCCCTTCACCAGTATGACGAATATCTCCGTCTTCTCCAGCTTGATGTGCAGCTTGTTGCCGCCAAAGGACAATGTAGCGAAGGCCTCGGGATCGTCCGAGAGCAGCTTGCCGATGTCGCCCACAGCCCGACCGGGGATGATGGCCGACAGCTTCTCCAGCACGTCGCCGCACTTAGCCCGCTTCAGCGCCAGCCTGAAGCCGTCCAGCGCCACCATGTTCACGTCGCCGTTTGCGATCTCCAGCAGGCAACCGGTCAGCACCTCCCGGGCATCCTCCACGGCGATGGCGAATTCCGTCTTCTGGATCATGTCCTTCAGCATGTCCTGGGGCAGGGAAACCTCCTTTTCGCCGCTGATGGACGGCAGGGCAGGGAAGAGGTCCGCGTCCTGGCCGGACATGTTGGTGCGGTTGCCCGCGCCCCTTATGGTGAATACGAAGCGGTCGTTCATCGAAATTTCGATGTCGCCCTCGGGCAGGCGGCGCACGATTTCGTTGAACAGCTTGCCCGGCACCACGCCGCGCCCCGGCTCGGTGACATAGGCCTCCATGCGGGTGACGATGGTGATGCGCTCGTCCGAGCAGGTCAGTATCACTTCATTCATATCGGTCTGCACCAGTATGCCCTCCAGGATCTGGTTGGTGGTGCGTCCGGGCAGCGCCTTTGTGACGATTTGAAGCGCTTCTGTCAGCGTGTTGGCAGAACAGGTGAATTTCATGGTCCTTTCCTCCTGTGGTATCCTCGCGTCCGGCCCGATACCGGCAAGCATGGAAGTATCTGTTATTATATATAAATATATATAGCCGTAGAAGTAGTGCTGTGCATACTGTGGAAATCCTTTCCAAATCCCCGTCATAAGGCGCTTTTCCCATCCACAGCGGCTGTGGATGGCGTGTGGAAAATGGAGGGCTTGTCCACAGAGCGACTCAGCGTCCCTCGATCAGCCCCATGAGCTCCTCCACCCTTTTCCTGAAGGAGAAGTCGGCGTTCATGGAGGCGGCGATCTTGTCACAGCCGTGCATGACGGTGGTGTGGTCCCGCCCGCCGAAGGCCTTTCCGATGCTGGTGGTGGACAGCGTGGTCATTCGCCGGCAGATGTACATGGCCACCTGCCGGGGCAGCGCGATCTGCTGGCTGCGGTTCTTGCCGGTGATGTCCTGGGGGGTGGTGTCGTACTGCCTTGCGACCATGTCGATGATCAGCTCCGGCGTCACGGCCCGGGCGGCCTGGGAGCCGATGCGGCCCGACAGCGTGTTCCTGGCCATTTCCAGTGAGATGGGCGTCTGCATCAGCTCGGCGCGGGCGTTCAGGCTGTTAAGGCAGCCCTCCAGCTCGCGGATGTTGGAATTGACGTTCTGGGCGATGTATTCCACCACGTCATAGGGCACGTCTATGGCCATCTCGTTGGCCTTTTGCATCAGTATGGCCACCCTTGTTTCATAATCCGGCTTCTGTATATCCACGATCAGGCCCCATTCGAAGCGGGAGCGCAGGCGCTCTTCGATCTCGGGCAGCTCCTTGGGCGGGCGGTCCGAGGCGATGATGATCTGCTTTTTGTTGTCGTGGAGGCTGTTGAAGGTGTGGAAAAACTCCTCCTGGGTCGCCTTCGTGCGGGAGAGGAACTGTATATCGTCCACCATCAGCACGTCCACGTTCCGCAGGCGGTTGCGCAGCTCCGAGGTCTTTTTCCTGGCGATGCCCTCGATCAGCTCGTTGGTCATGGTTTCGCTGGTCATCAGCAGCACGTTCAGGTGGTTGTCCTGGGTGGAGATGTAGTTGCCGATGGCGTTCATCAGGTGGGTCTTGCCCAGGCCGACCCCGCCGTAGATGAACAGTGGATTGTAGACCTCACCGGGGGTCTGGGCCACGGCCAGAGACGCCGCGAAGGCAAAGTTGTTTGAAGCGCCGATGATGAAGTTGTCGAAGGTATACATCGGGTTCAGCGTATTCTGGCGAATCTGGCCCACCACCCGGGCGATTTCTGCCTCGGTGTAGTATTCCAGCTCGTAGCGCCGGCCGAAAACGAGGGGCACGGTGCTGTAGATCATCGTGGCAAAGCGGTTCTGCACATGGCGGATGTTGAAGGCGTTGTCGCCGCTGACATACATCGTGTCCGCCGCGATGGCGTAGAGCTTCAGGGGCCTGATAAAAGTATCGAAGAAGGGGCGCTGGCCGGACTTGGTCAGCGTCTCCTCCATCATCTGGATGACCTTTTCCCATTTCGCCTTGTCTTCAGGCGTGTAATTCATGGCGCAATCTTCCTCCGTCCGCGATGTGGATAACACAGGCGGATTAATACACAGCTTGTGGATAACATATCGCCTTCATTGTAGCATCACGGCCTTGAAAAGTCTATAGAAGGCCACAGAAAGCGCGTTTTTTTCGCGGGTTTTGTCATAAAACAGGGTATCCACAGGCGTCGTATCCAGGGTGTGGACAGTATAAATAAAAAGCGCTCAGGCGCTTTTTATTTGGCGAATTTATAGATCTGTTCAAGCACCTTGTCGATGCCGTTGGCGGTGGGCTCGGTGGCCATGGCCTCATAGAGCGCGCCGCGGTCGTGGTAGAGGCTTTCGATATTCCTGATCAGGCTTTCCGGCGTCATGTCCTCCTGCTGCAGCACATGGCTGAAGCCCTGGGTCCGGAAGGATTCGGCATTGAGGATCTGGTCGCCTCGGCTGGCGCCTTTGGGATAGGGAATCAGCAGCGCCGGCTTGCGCACCGCCAGTATCTCGCACAGTGAATTGCTGCCCGCCCGGGAGACCAGTATGTCGGCGCAGGCGTAGGCGTCGGCCATTTCCTGTTCCTCGGTCAGGTATTCCACCTGGACGTAGTTGTCTGTACCCTCCAGAACGGGCGAAAGGTTGCCCTTGCCGCACAGGTGCAGCACCTGGAAGTTTTCGGTCAGCTTCGGCAGGCACTGCCACACCGCCTGGTTGATGGCCTGGGCGCCGCTGGAGCCGCCCATCACCATCAGGACCGGCCGGCTGTGATTCAGGCCGAAGCGCCTGAGGCCGCCTTCCTTGCTGCCGCGCAGGATCTCGGGCCGGATGGGCGAACCGGTGTGTACACCCTTGCCCCTGGCGTACTTCACAGCCTCCGGGAAGGTGCAGCACTGGGCCTTGGTAAAGGGCAGGCACAGCTTGTTGGCCAGGCCGGGGGTCATGTCCGATTCATGGCTGACCACGGGCACGCCGTTCAGCTTCGCCCCGTAGACCACGGGGACCGATACGAAGCCGCCCTTGGAGAACACCACGTTGGGCTTGATATTGTGGATGAGTCCGGTCGCCTGGCGAACGCCATTGATCACCCGAAAGGGATCGGAAAAGTTCTTTGGGTCGAAGTAGCGACGCAGCTTGCCCACCGATACGGTGTGGAAGGAGACGCCCTCCACCTGGGTGATCAGCGCTTCCTCGGCGCTGTTGGCCGCGCCGATGTAATGGATTTCCCATCCATCGGCCTTCAGGCGTGGGATCAGCGCCAGGTTCGGCGTGACATGCCCGGCGGTTCCGCCGCCGGTGAGAACGATCTTTTTCAATATTCGTTCCCCCTTATTCAGGATGCATAATTATAAGAGGAAACCCTCGCTAATATGCATTATAGCGACCCCACATGTAATCGCCTTTACCTCGCTGTTAAAAAACGGGGTAAAGAAAAGGCGGAAACGATTTCATTGTTTTTGAACTTTTTCTGCCCGCCCCCTTTCGTTTTTCGGAGAAATCAGTTACAATAGAGAAAGGAGACAGACATACTCTCCCGGAGGTTTTTAGATGAGCTATCAGGCATTGTACCGCGCGTGGCGACCGGAGACATTTTCTGAAATCTGCGGTCAGGAGGCCATCACCCGCACGCTGAAGCGACAGGTGATGACGGGTCGCATCGCCCACGCCTATCTGTTTTGCGGCACCCGTGGAACGGGCAAGACCACGGCGGCGAAGGTACTCTCCAGGGCCATCAACTGCCTGACGCCCCGGGACGGCGACCCCTGTGGCGAATGCGAGATCTGCCGGGCCCTGAAGCAGGAGAGCAGCATGGATGTGATGGAGATCGACGCCGCCAGCAACAACGGCGTGGACGAGATCCGCGACCTGCGGGAGAAGATCAAGTATCCGCCGACGCTGACCCGCTACAAGGTCTACATCATAGACGAGGTGCACATGCTCTCCACAGGGGCCTTCAACGCCCTGCTCAAGACGCTGGAGGAGCCGCCGAAGCACGCCGTGTTCATACTGGCGACCACCGAACCCCAGCGCCTGCCCGCCACGATACTTTCACGCTGCCAGCGCTTTGACTTCCACAGGATATCCATGGAAGTGATCATCGACCGGCTGAAGGTGGTGCTCGCGGGCATCGGGCGCAGCGCCTCTCAGGAGGCCCTCGCCGAGATCGCCAGGGCCGCCGAGGGCGCGATGCGCGACGCCCTGAGCCTGCTGGACGTGTGCCTGTCCTATACCGACGGCGAGGTTTCCGGCCAGCTGGCCCGGGATGTGCTGGGAACGGCGGGCCGTTCGGCGATGTTCGAATTCGTGGACGCGCTGATCGACGGCGACGCGGGGCTGGCGCTGACACAGATCGACCAGGTGATGCGCCAGGGCAGCGATCCTCAGGTGTTCATCCGGGATACCGTGGCCCACCTGAGGGGCGTCATGCTGGCTTCAGCGGTGAAGGAGGGCCTGGCCGGGCTGCTCGAAATCACCCCGGAGGACGCAGAGCGCTTCGGGGCACAGGCCAACCGCATCCATCCGGACGCGCTGGAGCGGATGCTCGGCCTGTTCATGCAGGCGGAGCCGGATACCAAGTGGGCCTCCCGCCCAAGGACGATACTGGAGCTGGCCGCCGTGCGGGCCTGCCACCCCGAAAAGGAGGCGGACGCCACGGTCCGGGAGCGCCTGGACCGGGTGGAAAAGCTGGTGGAGCAAGACGCGACCGCCCCGAGAACGCGGCCGCGCGCCGCCGTCGCGAAGCCGGAGGAGAAGAAGGAAGCGGAGAAGAGGGTGCCCGCGTCGAAGCCCACGCCCGCCGAGGAGCCGCCCCAAGCCTGGCTGGACGCCATCGCCGGCTTGCAGGCGGAAAACCCATCCATACGAAAGCCGTTGGAGGCCATGCGCTTCATACGCTTCGACGGCAACCAGGTCGTGGTGGAGTTCGCAAAGAAGAACATGATGGATAAAATGCTGCTGGAGCGCAAGCGCGGCATGATACAGGCGGCGCTCGAGGGTGCCTTCGGCCAGCCGGTGGGCATCGCCATGAACCTCGAGGGCAGCACCGCGTCGGAAAAGAAGGTTTCCGACACGGCCAGGGACGTCATCAACCAGGCCTATGATGTTTTCGGACGGGAGAAGACCAGCATTGAAGATTGACGGTTTAAAGGACAAAGGGGGAAAGCCCCTGTGGGAGGGCCACCGAAGCCGGCTGCGGCTCAGGCTGGAGCGGGATGGATGGGATACCCTGAAGCCCTATGAGATGGTGGAGATCGTGCTCTGCCACGCGATGCCCCGCCAGGATCTGTCGCCGGTCTCCCGGCTGCTGGTGGATCGGTTTGGCTCTGTGGGCGGGGTCTTCCGCGCCTCCCGGGAGGAGCTGCTCTCTGTTCAGGGGGTAACCTCCGGCATGGCGGAGTGGATCAACCTGACTGGAGCGCTGGTGCTGGCTTACCGCCAGATGCACAATGTCAGCGACATCCGCCTGCACTGCTACCAGCAGGTGATGGCCTTTTTGAAGCCTCTCCTGCCCGAGAAGCAGCGGACGGGCCTGTGGGTGATCTATTCCGATTTCAACTTCAACCTGATCACCATCACCGATCTGCAGGAGACGGAATTCTGGTGGGAGGCGGAGAGCGCCCGCCGGATCGTGATGGACGCCATTGGCCACGACGCCCGCTTCGTGTATATGGTGCTCTGGAAGGACAGGCCCGCCCAGGGTATGGACGACATAGAGGCCGCCCACCTGAACGCCATCGCCTCTGTGCTGTGCGCCGCCGAGCTGGACCTGGTGGACTGCCTGCTGGTGAACGGCGAGGAGACCTACAGCATGCGCGTCCACGATCAGATGAACAGCTTCAAAGCCACCGCAGCCGGGGGCAGCCTGCGGGAGACGTACCTTGAAGAATAAGATCCTGAGCTTTGCTCGGGATCTTATTCTTCAAGCTTCAATCTTTTCAGCACCTCATCCGATTTGATGGTCTCGAAGCGGCGCGCGCGTCGCCCGTCGAGGCGGTCGTCGAACAGGCAGACGGACCGCCAGTCGCAGTACCGGCAGGCGTTCTGTTGGCGGTATATCGCCGGAGCCGCCTGCGCAAGTCCCGAGCGAATGGCGTCCAGATGCTCTCCGGCCCTTTCGAGGGTCTTTTTCATCAGCGCCTCAAAGCCGCCGGCGTCGGTGGCCAGCGTGCCCTTTCGCAGTCCGCCGTCGGCGTTGACCTTCACGTTCAGCACCTGGGTGAAGTTTGGCGACTGGGCCTGAAGCAGGTCCGTGTCGTCCGGGGCCAGTCCGTTCAGCCGGAAGCTGTCCAGGCGGGCTTTTTCCACATCGCCGGGATCGGTGCTCTGGGTGGTCAGTATGCCCTCGTCCAGGGGAAAGTAATAGACCCCGGCGCTCTGCTCGCGACGCTTCCGGGTGGCCGCGGCCAGGTAGACGGGCAGCTGGAGGCTCAGTCCGTGCCAGGCCTCGTCCAGCGCCAGGGGCTTTCCGCCGCGCTTGTAGTCGATCACCCGCAGATAGCCGCCCTCGGCCCATTCGTCGATGCGGTCGATCCGTCCCTCCAGCGTGCATTCCCCGCTCATCGCGTTGACCGTCAGCCGGGCCATGCCGTCCTCGACGCCGAAGTCCGTCTCCAGCGCTGCGGTTGCGAAGCGGCTGCCCCGCATGTGCTCGGCCAGCACGGCGGCGCAGGTCCGCGCCGTCGCCTTCAGTCGCCGGCGCTCGGCCTGGGACACGGCGCTGTCCCCCAGGGGCCCCTCGCTGGCCATCGTTTCCAGCAGTCGGTCCGCGATGCCGTCCATGCGCCGTCCGGCCTCATCGTCGTTCAACCGGTTCAGGTCCTCCATGCTGGCCAGCAGGAATTCATGCACGGCGTTGTGAAAGAAGGTACCCTCATCCTGTACGCTCAGCCGGAAGGGCTCGATGCGCTCCGGGCGCAGGCCGTAGCGGGTGAAATAGGCGAAGGGACACCTGGCGAAGAGCTCCAGCCGGGATATGCTCTGGCGGCGCAGGGCACCATACAGCGCGCCTGCCGTTTCTGGATTCAGCGCGTCGGCGCTCTCCCCACGGCTCAGGGCCGCGCCGATTTGGCGCAGCGAGCGGCTCGCGCCGTCGCTGATCAGTCCCCTTCCGATCTGCCTGAGACCCGCCAGGGCGGCGGTGTCCCAGGGCTGGGCGGATTCCCCCTCGGAGACCCCTGACAGGGATTTGGCTGCCCAGGCGGAGGCCGCCTCAGGCGCGCCGCGAAGCATCCACTGCACGCCGTCGTCGTCGGAGACGCCGCCGCGCACTGACAGCGCCGGAAATATGCCCTTCAGCAGCGCCAGCAGTGCGCCGGGATGCTGGACGCTGCCGTCCAGGGCGCTGAGGGGGGCGCTGACACACAGGTATTCCCCGGTCATCTCCACCGAGGCCTTTAAATAGAAGCGCCGCATGCGGGAGAACTCCATGCCGTCTGATCCCAGCCAGGCTCGGGCGAGGCGTGAAAAGGCTTGTGTCTGTTCAGGGCTCAACAGTCCGTCGGTGTCCGAGATCGTCCTGTCGGTTTCACCCAGTATCAGCAGCGCCTTCGCACGCTGGGCGATGATGCGGTCCGTGGTCTGGGCATACACGGCGTCCCCGGACTGGGGCAGGGGCTTGATGATGGCAGCGTCCAGCGATTCCGTCAGGGTCTGGCGCAGCTCGGAGACGGGCAGGGGCCTTTCGCCCATCAGCTCGGCCATCTGATCCAGCGCGCCGACGATGCGGTTCCAGACCTGGCCCTCCTCGCCGGCCTGCTCCCGGAGTCCGACTTCACTCAGCGCGTTCAGCCTCTGACGCAGACGGTCAGCCGCGCCGATGTCTTCCAGGAAGCCGTAGATGGCCGCCAGCTGGTCCTTCAAGCCCTGTGAGCGCTTCATATGGCGCTTCAGCTTGCCGATGGGTTCCGCAAATCGGACCCGCACGGGCTCCAGCGCCTCCCGCTCCGCTGCACTGCCCCTCTTCAGCGGACGCAACAGCGCCCAAGGCTTCAGGGCGTATTTTTCGATATAATTGCTCAGCCGGTTCACCTCGTCCGCCTCCAGGGGCATGTAACCGGTGTGCAACAGCGACAGGGCGTCCTCGGCGCGGGGCGCTTCTTCCACCAGTCGCAGCGCGTCGACCAGACTTTCCGCCAGGGGATGGCGGGATGCCGCACGGCTGGAGGACAGGAAGAGCGGCACGCCGTAGGCCCGAAAGGCCTCCTTCAGGGGCTGGCGGTAGCCGTCGATGTCCCGGCAGAGGATCAGCATGTCGTTCCAGCGCCAGCCGTTCTTCATGGCCAGCCTGCGGCACAGCGCCGCGGCGAAGCGGCATTCCTCCATGGGATCCCGCAGCGTGACGGCCTGGACCCGCTTTGGCGGACGCCGGTCCTCCGAGGCGGTGACGGGAAAGGCGAACAGCTCGCCCGACAGCAGGGCCAGCTCCGCCGCCTGGCTGCCGGCGTCCACCGCAAGGTGCTTGGCGTCGGAGGCGCCCCCGGCTTCCACCAGGACGCGCTCGGGCCAGACGTCCGCGCGGCGGGCGGCGACGATCATGCGCTCCAGGCAGCCCTTCAGCGGCAGGTAGGCGTCGAAATCACGGGCGTTTTCGTCGTTGGCCAGCGGCAGGAAAACATGGGTCTGCGGGCAGGCCGCGCCTACCGCGCCGATCAGCCGGTGCAGCGTGGGAGGGGTCAGGTCGAAGCCGTAGAAGAGCACGCAGGCCTGCTTCAAAAAGCCGGCATCGGGGGCCCGTTCCACGGCCTCTGTAAACTCCGATTCTCCGTCCTGAAAGCGGCCCTCCAGCAGGTCCTCGTAGGCCTCCAGTATGATTCCCAGGTCGTCCAGCTTCATGCGCAGCAGGCCTTCGGCCTGTTCGGCGCAGGCAAACAGCCTGTCCGGGGTCAGACCGGCCTGGCGTATCAGCTCCAGCTGGCGGGCGCAGCGCTCCGCAAAGCCCCTGCGCCCGGCCGCGCCGCGGTACAGCGTCAATCGCTCGTCCACGCTGTGCACGGCGGCGCGCACCAGCATGACCCGGCCCCGCTCGTCCACCCGCGCGCCCTCGGGCTGTCCCGCGGCTTCGAATATGCGGCCGCACAGCCGCTCGGGGCTCAGCACCTGCAGCCGGAAGGAGCCCTTCAGCGCCAGTGCCGCCAGCAGGGTGCGCTCGGTTTGAAGCGTCAGCTGCTTGGGCACCACGACGATGTGGTCCCGGTCGCCCCCGGCCATGCTCTGGCGCAAGACGTCGATCATGGCCGGTTCCATCAGCCGGCTGCGGCCGGTGTAGATGCGCATGGCAGTACCCCCTCGGTTGAACATAGATCCACTATATCACAGCACCTATATTATAGCATATTCATGCCCAGTTCTTTTCCAAAAAATGTGACAAACTTGTAATATCTGATCCCGGTATTTGATGTATAATGTTTACACCAGCCAGATTCCGGAAAAAATGTGCATTTATGGCACTGGGTTGTCAGCCTGGCCCTGACAGGGCGTCGCCTGATGGCCGCGGAAACAGGCAATAAACAATAAGGAGGGGAAATCCATGAAGAGGATTCTCGCAGTTCTTCTCGCGGTGATGCTGCTGATCGCAGTCGTTCCCGCAACGTCTCTCGCCGAAGGCACTGTCAGCAATGGCGATACTAAAGTCTATCACGTCCAGACCAGGGGAAGCACCCTGTATCTGCGCAGGGATGCGGGCACCAGGGCTGCCCCTATTTCCAGCCTGTCCAATGGCACGGCTCTGGTCAAGGTCAGCAGCAAGACCATCAAGAAAGACGGTTATACGTGGATCAACGTAAAGACCATGAGCGGTCTGAGGGGCTGGGTCGCCAAGTCCTATGTCAAGGACAATGCCCGCGCGGATGTCGTTACCCGGGAAAGTGGACTGAACGTGCGTACGGGCCGCGGCACCAGCTACAGGTGGCTTTACAGCATTCCTCACGGCACCAGGGGCGTCACCGTTTACAAGATCAACGGCAACTGGGCCTATGTGAGCTGGAAAGGCAGGCAGAAGGGCTGGGCTTCCCGCAGCTATCTGAGGTGGGCCCGCTGGTAAACAGCTGTATTCATGGCGGACGCGAAAGCGTCCGCTTTTTGTTGGCTTTCATCGGCAAATGTGGTATAATCATCGGTGGGGTGATAGCGTGCGCAATTTCGTTCTCATGGGCGATTCGGACAATCCCTGGCACAACCTGGCGGTGGAGGCGCTGCTGTTTGAAGGGCTGGGCGCAAGCGACCGGGTGCTGTACCTGTGGCAGAACCGGAACACCGTGGTCATCGGTCGGCACCAGAACGCCTGGAAGGAATGCCGGGTGAAGCTGCTGGAGGACGAGGACGGCCGTTTGGCCCGTCGCAGCAGCGGCGGCGGCGCGGTGTTCCACGACATGGGCAATCTGAACTTCAGCTTTGTTCTGCCCAGATCGGAATACGACGTGCGCCGCCAGCTGGAGGTGGTGCGCCGGGCGGTGGCCCGATTTGGCGTAAAGGCAGTGTTCACGGGGCGGAACGACCTTGTGATTGAAGGCAGCGGGTCAAAATTTTCCGGTAACGCCTTTAAGTTCTCCAGGGATACCGCCCTGCACCACGGCACGATCATGGTGGACGTGGCCCTGGACCGCCTGGGCCGCTACCTGGCCCCGGACGACGGCAAGCTGCGGGCGAAGGGCATCGACAGCGTGCGCGCCAGGGTGGCGAACCTGGCGGAATTCAGCCCGAATATCACGATCCCGGCCCTGTCCCGGGCACTGCGGGACGCCTTTGCCGGGGAATACGGCCCCGTCCTGCCGCTTTCCATGGACGCGCTGGATCCACAGCGCCTCGGGGCGCTGGAACGGGAATTTGCCTCGTGGGATTTCCGACTGGGCAAGGCGTTGCCCTTCGACGCCACGCTGCAGCATCGCTTCGACTGGGGCGGCGTGACGCTGGAGTTGAGCCTGAAGGGGGGCGCCGTCGAATCGGCGCGGGTGTACTCCGACGCCATGGACGAGGCCATGGTCGCGACCCTGGCTCCTGCGCTGGCGGGGGCCCGCTATGAAAACAGGGCCCTGGGGGCCGCCCTGCGCCGTCTCGGGCATCCCCAGGCCGACGAACTGGCCGAATGGCTTGAAATAACAGATCTGGGAGGACATCAGGTATGAAGAAAGCATTGTTTATCGGCGGCACCGGCACCATCAGCGCCGCCATCGTCCGCAGGCTGGTGAACGAGCTGGGCTGGCAGGTCTGGCTGCTGAACCGGGGCAACCGCCCCGACGCCGTGCCCGAGGGCGCCCATTCCATCGTCGCGGATATCAACGACGAGGCTGACGTGCTGGCGAAGCTGGGCGACATGACCTTTGACTGCGTCTGCGAATTCATAGGCTTCACCCGCGACCAGGTGGAGCGGGACTATCGCCTGTTCAAGGGGCGCACCCGCCAGTACATCTACACCAGCTCCGCCTCGGCCTACCACAAGCCGGCGGCCAGCTACATCATCACCGAGGGCACGACCCTGGCCAACCCCCACTGGGAGTACTCCCGGAACAAGATCGCCTGTGAGGAATTCCTGATGAAGGTCTACCGCGAGGAGGGCTTCCCGGTGACCATCGTGCGCCCCAGCCACACCTACGACGAGCGCAGCGTGCCCCTGGGTGTGCACGGCAAGAAGGGCTCCTGGCAGGTCATCAAGCGCATGCTGGATGGCAAGCCGGTGATCATACAGGGCGATGGCACCTCGCTGTGGACGATGACCTTCAACACCGACTTCGCCATCGGCTACACCGGCCTGATGGCCAACCGCCACGCCATCGGCGAGGCCTTCCAGATCACCGGCGACGAGACGCTGACCTGGAACCAGATCTACGCCACCATCGCCGACGCCCTGGGCGTCCAGCTGAAGGCCTATCATGTGGCCAGCGACTTCCTGGCCGCCGTGGGCGACAAATACGGCTACGACTTCGAGGGCAGCCTCATCGGCGACAAGTCGGTGTCGGTGGTGTTCGACAACAGCAAGCTGAAGCGGGCCGTGCCGGACATGCGCACCAACGTGCGCTTCGACCAGGGCATGCGCATCGCCCTGGATTACGTGCTCTCCCACCCCGAGCGCCAGATTCCCGACCCCGAGTTCGATGCATGGTGCGATAAGGTGATCGAGGCACAGGAGAAGGCGAAATTCTGATTTCATTTCAATTTCAACTTCAATTCATGTTCACTTCACACTCCGGGTTTATGCTGTAATTTGGATTTGTATGGTTCACAAATTACAATACCAAAGGGCGGCATGGCCCGGAGATGGTTTATGAAGATAGGATTGGACATCGGATCGACGACGATCAAGGCCGTGGTGCTGAATGAAGCGGGGGAAATCGTGTTCCGCCGCTACGAGCGCCACAGGGCCCAGATCGCCATGCTCTGCGAGGTGCTGTTGCACGCCGTCATGAAGAAGTTCCCCGGCGAGCGCTTCCAGCTGGGCATATCCGGCTCGGCGGGCATGGGCCTGGCGGAGGAGCTGGACATCGACTTCCTCCAGGAGGTCTACGCCACCCGCGTGGCGCTCAGGCAGATGGCGCCCCAGGCCGACGTGGCCGTGGAGCTGGGCGGCGAGGACGCGAAGATACTCTTCCTCACCGGGGCCGGCGGGCTGGAGGTGCGTATGAACGGCACCTGCGCCGGGGGCACCGGCGCTTTTATCGACCAGATGGCCACCCTGATGGACGTGCCCGTGGAGCAGCTGGAGACCCTCTCCAGGGATCACGAGCGCAGCTATGCCATCGCCAGCCGCTGCGGCGTGTTCGCCAAGTCGGACATACAGCCCCTGCTGAACCAGGGGGCCCGCAAGGAGGACATCGCCCGCAGCATCTTCGAGGCCGTGGCGGGCCAGACCATCGCTGGCCTGGCCCAGGGCCGTGAGATCGCCGGAAACGTGGTATACCTGGGCGGCCCGCTGACCTTCTTTTCCGAGCTGAGGGACTGCTTCGACAAGGCGTTGGGCATCCGGGGCATCCACCCGGCGGACGCGCTGTATTCGGTGGCCATGGGTGCGGCCCTGCAGGCAAGTCGAGAGGTGGACCTGGAAAACATGATCGCCCGGGTGCGCACTCGCTCCAAGGAGGCGAGGTATGCCTCCTGCCCGCCGCTGTTTGAAAGCCAGGCCGATTATGACGCCTTCCGCGAGCGCCACGCCATGGCGCGGGTGGACACCGTCTCCCGCCCCGGCTACGCGGGAAAGGTGTACATCGGCATCGACTCCGGCTCCACCACCATCAAGGCCGTGGCCGTGGACGAGGACTTCAACCTGCTCAAGACCGCCTACATGTCCAACAAGGGCAATCCCCTGCCCGCCGTGCGGGATTTCCTGCGCCAGTTCTACGCCGAATACCCGAACGCCACCGTGGCCGGGGCCGGCTCCACCGGCTACGGCGAGGACCTGGTCAAGACCGCCTTCCGGCTGGATTGCGGCGTGGTGGAGACCATGGCCCACCTGATCGCCGCCCGGAAGCTGCAGCCGGGGGTGGATTTCATCATCGACATCGGCGGCCAGGACATCAAGTGCTTCAAAATCAAGGACGACGCCATCGACGACATCTTCCTGAACGAGGCCTGCTCGTCGGGCTGCGGTTCCTTCATACAGACCTTCGCCCAGGCGGCGGGGGGCCTGCCCGTGGACGAGTTCGCCCGCCGGGGCCTGCTGGCCAGGCACCCCGTGGACCTGGGCTCCCGCTGCACCGTGTTCATGAATTCCTCGGTGAAGCAGGCCCAGAAGGACGGCGCGACCCTGGAGGACATCTCCGCCGGGCTGTCCATCTCCATCGTCAAAAACGCGCTGTACAAGGTCATCCGCACCGCCGACGCCTCCCAGCTGGGCGAGCGCATCGTGGTGCAGGGGGGCACGTTCCTGAACGACGCGGTACTCCGGGCCTTCGAGCGGGAGATCGGCCGCGACGTGGTGCGGCCCAACATCGCCGGCCTGATGGGGGCCTACGGCGTGGCGCTGTGGAGCGCGACCCACACCC
Source organism: Clostridia bacterium (assembly GCA_045658005.1). Lineage (GTDB taxonomy): Bacteria > Bacillota > Clostridia > Christensenellales > Aristaeellaceae > UBA2862. Next base: position 37,311 of record JAZOUD010000005.1, read on the forward strand.
CCGGCGGGCGCAGCGGCATACTGACTGCGGCGGAGCTGGAGCATTTTGCCCAGAAGACCACCAACACCCGCTGCCAGGGCTGCCAGAACCACTGCATGCTGACCATCATACGCTTCGAGGGCGAAGGCGGCGGCGCGCCCCGGCGCTTCATCTCCGGCAACCGCTGCGAGAAGATGACCGGCGGCGGCAAGGCCCCCATGCCCAACCTGTACGAGGAAAAGCGGAAAATGCTGCGGGCATACCCCTCGGGCGAGCGCAAGCGGGGCCGCATCGGCATCCCCATGGGGCTGAACCTGTACGAGCTTTTCCCCTTCTGGCACGCGCTGTTCACGAAGCTGGGCTTCCAGGTGATCCAGTCCCCCGAGTCCGACCACGCGCTGTACGGCTCGGGCCAGCGCACCATCCCCTCGGACACCGCCTGCTATCCCGCCAAGCTGATGCACGGCCACGTGGAGTGGCTGCTGCGGCAGAATGTGGACGCCATATTCTATCCTTGCATGAGCTATAACCTGGACGAGCACCGGGGCGACAACCACTACAATTGCCCGGTGGTGGCCTACTACCCCGAGGTCCTGCGGCTGAACGTTCCGGGGCTGAAGCAGACGAAGTTCATCAGCGACTACCTGGGCATCCACCGCCCGAAGGACTTCGAGAAGAAGTTCCCGGCGATACTCGAAAAATACTTCCCCGGCATCCCCGCCCGGGAGGTGAAGACCGCGGTGCGCGGGGCCTACGCGGCCTACGAGGCGCACATGGCCAAGGTCCGCGCCCGGGGCGCGGAAATGCTGGCGGACGCCCGGGCAAAGGGCCTGCCGGTGGTGGTGCTCTGCGGGCGGCCCTATCACATCGACCCGGAGATCAGCCACGGCATCGACCAGCAGATCGCCCAGCTGGGCGCGGTGGTGGTCACCGAGGACTCGGTGAACCTCAATGAGCAGAAGTTCAGCGTGAACGTGCTGAACCAGTGGACCTACCACTCCCGGCTGTATTCGGCGGCGAAGTACGTGGCCGAGTGCGGCGATCCCAATGTCAACCTGGTGCAGCTGGTGTCCTTCGGCTGCGGCGTGGACGCCATCACCACCGACGAGGTGCGCAGCATCCTCCAATCGGGCGGCCGGCTGTACACCCAGCTGAAGATCGACGAAATCTCCAACCCTGGCGCGGTGCGCACCCGCCTGCGCAGCCTGTTCGCGGCATTGGAACAATAGCGGCAATCTGCCGCCACGATACCTCCGTAACGCCAACAACCTGCCACCAAACTCCGTAGCGGCGGCAACCTGCCGCCACGGTCCCCCGTAGCGGCGGCGCCTGCGCCGCCATAATCCGCGAAATCGGAACGAAAGAACACTAAACCTATGCAAGACCGAATCGAATTCACCCGGGACATGAAGCGGGATTACACCATCCTGATCCCCAACATGCTGCCGGTGCACCTGAAGCTGGTGCGCGACGTGTTCCAGCTGCACGGCTACCACATGGTGCTGCTGCAGAACGAAGGCCCCTCCGTGGTGGAAACGGGCCTGAAATACGTGCACAACGACACCTGCTATCCCGCCCTGCTGTGCATCGGCCAGTTCATCGACGCGCTGCAGAGCGGTCAGTACGACGTGCACAAAACCGCCCTGATCATCACCCAGACCGGCGGCGGCTGCCGTGCTTCAAATTATATCTTCCTGCTGCGCAAGGCGCTGGCCAAGGCGGGGCTGGGCTTCGTGCCCGTCATTTCGCTCAATCCCGTGGGTCTGGAGAAGAACAGTGGCTTCAAGCTGACGCTGACGCTGCTTCTGCAGTCCATGATGATGATCCTCTACGCCGACGTGCTGATGTGCCTGAAGAATCAGGTGGAGCCCTATGAGAACGAAAAGGGCGCCTGCGCGGCGCTGGTGGACGCCTGGGCCGACCGCCTGACCGAGCAGTTCCGGCGCAACCCCCGGGCTGCTGCGCTGCGGTTCAAGGAAAATGTGGCAAGGATCGCGAGGGACTTCGAGGCCATACCGTACACCCCCGCAGAGAAGATCCAGGTGGGCATCGTGGGTGAGATCTACGTCAAGTATTCCGACATGGCCAACAACCACCTGGAGCGGTTCCTGCTGGATCAGGGCTGCCAGGTGAACGTGCCCGGGCTGATGGGCTTTTTGCTGAACGCCCTGGACCACAGCATCGACGACGTGGACCTGTACGGCGGCAACAAGGTCAGGCAGTTCGGCTTCAAGCAGGTGATGCGCTACGTGGACCACGTGGAAAAGACCATCTCGAAGGCCATCAAGGGCAACAGCCGCTTCAAGCCCCCGGCCCCTTACCAGACCACCCGCCGGGAGCTGGGCGACACGCTGGGCGTGGGCTGCAAGATGGGCGAGGGCTGGCTGCTGACCGCCGAGATGTGCGAGCTGATCGACAGCGGCGTCCCGAACATCGTGTGCGTGCAGCCCTTCGGCTGCCTGCCCAACCATATCGCCGGCAAGGGCACCATCCGCGCCCTGCGGGAGAAGTATCCAGAGGCCAACATCGTCCCCATCGACTACGACCCCGGCGCCACGCGGGTCAATCAGGAAAACCGCCTGAAGCTGATGCTGGCGGTGGCGAGGGAGGAAAAATAGAGTCGCGGGGACAGGTTCCTTGACTCACTTTATATGAGTCAAGGAACCTGTCCCCGCGACTCAAGGAATAAGTTGCATAGAATTCGCATAAAATCCACATAAAATGGTTTTATGCGGATTCTATTTGACTTTTCGCCAGAAAACAGTATAATAGTTTATATAAAGTCGATCAAATTCTGGAGTTGATGGAAATGCAGGAACAGCAATTGGCTATGCTGGCGGAAAAGCTTCAGAGAATACAGACAGAGCTGCCCGATGTCGAGGTCAAAGCGGCAAAGCAGGGATGCCCGAAAATATTTGATTCCCTCTCCAGTCTTGCCAATCAAAGCGGTGGAGGCATTATACTGTTTGGCTTGGATGAAAGGGCGGGATTTGAGGCGTGCGGTGTCTACGATGCCAGCGACCTGATGAAGCAGGTGACCAATCAGTGCCTGCAAATGGAGCCTGAGCTGAGGCCGCTGTATACTGCCGCGGAATACGAAGGGCGCATCATCGTCAGTGCGGAAATACCTGAGGTAGAATACGAGAGAAGGCCCTGCTATTACAAGGGCAAGGGGCGCCTTGCGGGTTCCTATATTCGCGTGGGGGACCAGGACCTTCATATGACAGAATATGAGGTCTACAGCTATGAGGCGTATCGAAAAAAGACCCAGGACGAGCTTCGGCCTTGTCCCCGGGCGACGATGGAGGACCTGGACGCCAGTGCGGTGAACGCCTTTGAATCTGTGGTCAAGAGCAAAAAGCCCAACCTGAGCAGCCTGGGCAGGGACAGGGCGCTGCAAATGCTGGGAATGACCGAGGGCGGAGGCCCGACGCTGGCAGGCCTGATGCTCCTGGGGACATATCCCCAGGCCTGTTTTCCGCAGTTTTGCATCACAGCTGTCGTCGTACCGGGATCAAAGCTTGGCGAAGTCAGCGAACTCGGCGAGCGATTTACCGATAACGCGAGGATCGAGGGGACGCTTCCCCAGATGCTGGAACAGGCGATGGCCTTTGTTGCCCGCAATATCCCTGTTGCGACCGTCATCGACCCTGTGACGGGTAGGCGCACAGACCGGCCGCTGTATCCCGTGATCGCCGTTCGGGAAATCCTGCTCAATGCGCTGATACACAGGGATTACAGCATCCATACGGAATCCATACCGATTGTGCTGCGGCTGTTTTCAGATCGGCTGGAGCTGGAAAACCCCGGCGGGTTGTACGGGCGAATGACGCTGGATCTCCTGGGCAGGGCAACTGCCGATACCCGAAATCCGTTTATCGCCGGAGCTATGGAGCTGCTTTCGTTGACGGAAAACCGCTATTCGGGCATTCCGACGATCCAGCGCGTGATGCGGGAGAACGGGCTTCGTCCCGCCGAGTTCGAGATCATTCGCGGCAGCTTTCGCGTAACGCTGTACAATCGCCGGTCGAATCAGAATGCGGATGCCGGGGATATTAAACGGCAAATTGTGGAGTTTTGCAATATTCCAAGAACCCGGGAGGAATTGGCAAACCGATTTTCCGATATGACGATCAGTTATTTCATGGGGCGATACCTGAAGCCCCTGATCCAGCAGGGCATCATTCACCTCAGCATACCCGATAAGCCGAGGAGCAAGTATCAAAAATACTATGCGTGAACGATGAAAATGGAACAGCGCCATGTGCAAATGAGGGGAGGCCGCAACGGCCTCCCTTCATTTGCGCTTCAGGCTCAACACGTAATCCGCGCTGACGTTGTAGTATTCGCACAGCGTGCGCAGGTGGCGTATCGGCATTTCGTTGATGCCGTTTTCATAGCGGGAATACACCTGCTGGGTGGTGCCCAGGACGCTGGCGACGGCACTCTGCTTCAAATCCCGGTCTTCCCGCAGTTCGCGGAGGATTTCCCAATATTCTTTCATGGCATATGTACCTCCTGGTGAAAATAGTTACTCAGAAAGTATATTTACATCAGATATGGTGTATAATGACAGTAAGATTAATATTTTAGAAGGGGTGGATTGAAAGATGAAGAAGCTGTTGACCGCGTTGCTGTGCCTGGCGCTGCTGGCGCAATTGGCCTTTCCCGTGTGGGCGGAGGATGATCTTGAGATCGTGCTCGAGCAGGAATCCATAGTTCAGGACGCACAGGAGATCAATTTGGAGGACAATGAACTCGCCATAGAAGAAGCAGATACATCCATCGTCAATGGGCTGGATGAGATTGTGTTGGACGACGTACTGGATCGATATTCCAGATAATGTAAATAGAATCGGTGAAAGCGCCTTTGAAAACTGTGAGGCGCTGGAGACCATTGCCATTCCCGGTGCCGTTTCTGTCATCGCAGGAAGAGCCTTCAGTGGATGTGAAAGCCTCACTACTTTAACTTTGTCTGATGGTCTGGCAAAAATAGAAGAGTATGCTTTCTATGAGTGCAAGAATCTCAAAAAACTGGTGTTGCCGGCCAGTCTGGGCATACTGGAGGATTACTGCTTTGAAAAGTGTTATGGTCCTACTGATATCACTATACTCAGCGATTCTATCAACATTGCAGACTGGGCGTTCAGGGATGTACCGAAGGAATCCACCTTCCATACGCTCTGTGATACAGCAGCCACTACCTGGGCCCAGGATCGGAATTACAATGTCGACAAGACAAGCCATAAGGTTGTGACGGACAAGGCCGTCGCCGCGACGTGCACGGCGGCGGGCAAGACTGAGGGAAGTCACTGCTCAGTTTGCGGCAAGGTGATCGAGGCGCAGCAGACAATCCCGGCCAAAGGCCATACCGTCGTGACGGACAAGGCCGTCGCCGCGACGTGCACGGCGGCGGGCAAGACTGCGGGAAGCCACTGCTCGGTCTGCGGCACAATCATCACCGCCCAGCAGACGGTCCCCGCCAAGGGCCACACGCCAGTGACCGACCCCGCCATCCCCGCCACCTATACGAAGACCGGCTTGACCGAGGGCAGCCACTGCTCCGTTTGCGGAACGGTACTGGTGGAGCAGAAGGTCGTTCCGAAGCTGGGGCCCACTGGCGTGACCCTGAACAAGAAGAAGGCCACCCTCTACGCGGGCATGTCCCTGACCCTGAAGGCCACGGTGAAGCCCTCCAAGGCCAAGACCACCCTGACCTGGACCAGCAGCAACAGTAAGGTCGCCAAGGTCAGCAAAAAGGGCGTGGTCAAGGCGCTGAAGAAGGGCACCGCCATCATAACGGTCACAACGGCCAACGGCAAGAAGGCCACCTGCAAGATCACCGTGCCCGCCGCCCCCACGAAGGTGACCCTCAACAAGAAGAAGGCCACCTTGAAGGTGGGCAAGAAGCTGACGCTGAAGGCCACGCTGATGCCGACCAAGGCCAAGACCGCCCTGACCTGGACCAGCAGCAACAAGAAGGTTGCCACGGTGTCCAAGAAGGGCGTGGTCAAGGCCATCAAGCCCGGCAAGGCGAAGATTACCGTCAAGACCGCCAACGGCAAGAAGGCCACGATAACGATCACGGTGAAAAAGTAAAACTAAATGAATCAGTCCCCTCGCGAAACCTTGATTTCGCGAGGGGACTGTTATAAAATGGAATGTTGTATTGACATCGCACATATAATGCACTATACTATATGTGGAGGTGAGCGCCATGACCAATGTAACCATCCGCATGGACGAAGGCTTGAAGAAGCGTTCCGAAGCACTGTTTGAGGAAATGGGCCTGAGCATGACGGCGGCGATTACGCTGTTTATCAAGACGGCGGTTCGGGAAAACCGCATCCCCTTTGAGATTCGCGTTGATCCTTTTTTCAGCGAGGTCAACCAGCGCCGCCTGCGCGAAGCCGCTGCGGACATGGATGCCCGTCGGAACGTTGCTGTTCACGATCTAATCGAGGATGACGTCGATGATTAAGGTATGGCACGACCAGGCCTGGCAGGACTACCTGTATTGGCAGCAGGAAAGCCGATCGATGCTCAAACGCATCAATATGCTCATTCGAGACATTGAGCGCAGTCCATTTGAGGGCATCGGCAAGCCCGAGCCTTTAAAGGGTGACTTGGCAGGCTGGTGGTCCAGGCGGATCGACAGCGCCAACCGCATCGTATATCGTATCTCCGATGACGAATTGGAGCTTCTGCAATGCGGCGGGCATTACAGAGATTGAAGGTGTGACCGAAGCCGGTCACACCTTCAATTTCCACGCCCTCACGCTAAATCTTGCCTTCCCGTCGCAGAAGAACGATATATCCTCCGCCCTTGCATCGGTGCCCACCGTGGCGCTCATCACCTTTTCGCCGTCATTGATGAACGCCTCCACGCTGAACCGGTCCAGGATCAGCCGCAGCTTCAGCCGGCCGTGCTCGTGGTCCACCTTGGCCCGGCGCTGGTGGATGATGGCCCGGCGGCTGCCGGAGAACTTGCGGTCCACCTTGACCACCGACTCCCGGGGACGGAAGCTGATGCCGGTGTGGTGCTCCGCGTCCTTCGCAAAGCGCACCGCGAACCGGTTGAACAGCTCGCCCTCTGCCGGCTCGATTTCGACCTCCAGGTCCACCATGCGCCCGTGGATGCCGGGCAGCTCGATCTCGCCGTCCTCGATTTCCACATTTTGATATGCCACCGGCGCGCCTCGCAGCGCTTCCAGCTCCCGCAGGGGCCACTGGTAAAGCCGCCCGTTTTTCACGCTCAGCTCCCTGGGCAGGCTCATCTGGCCGAACCAGGGGGTGGACTTCACGTGCAGGTTGCAGGTGTCCCAGTTCTGCATCCAGCCGATCATCACCCGTCGCCCGTCCGGCGTCAGCAGGCTCTGGGGGGCGTAGAAGTCGATGCCGTAGTCCAGGGCGTGGTCCCCTTCCCACACGTAATCCCCGTCTGCGTCTCGGTGACCCAGCAGGCAGAAGGTGCCGTTGCCGTTGTGGTACTCAAAGCCTTTGGGCAGCATGTCCTGGGCGCTGGCCAGCAGCACCTCATGGCCGTCCAGCGAGAACAGGTCCGGGCACTCCCACATCAGGCCCAGCCGGTTCTTGTTCTCGGCCACTACCCGCTCCAGACGCCAGTGTGTGAGGTTGTCGCTGTGGTACATCAGCATCCGGCCGCCCTCGCCAAGCTGGTCGTTGGCCACGACGGCGCGCCAGCCGTCCTCGCATTGCAGCAGCTTCGGGTCGCGGAAGTCCCAGCGGCTGCCGCCTTCGGGCAGGTCCGCGGCGGTGATCACCGGGTTGCCTTCGAACTTGACATAATCGACTCCGTCCCCGAAGGCCAGGTTCTGGGTCTGTATATTGCGCACCGCGCCGTCTGGACCGGTCTCCTGACTCACGCCGGTGTACATCAGTAGCTGCCGCCCGTCCTTCAGCGTGATGGCGCTGCCGGAAAAGCAGCCCTCCAGGTCGTAGGGCATGTCCGGGGCCAGGGCCGCGGGCAGGTAGCGCCAATGGAGAAGGTCCCTTGACACCGCGTGGCCCCAGTGCATCGGCCCCCAGTGGGAATCATAGGGGTGGTATTGATAGAACAGGTGGTATTGCCCGTCGTGAAAGCTGAACCCGTTGGGGTCGTTCATCCAGCCCACCCGGGCAGACAGGTGAAACGCGGGGCGGTCCTGGGGCGGGATGAGGCGCTCCCGCGCCTCCTCGTACCGCCGCGCGTCGCGCAGGGATTGGCTCATGGTCGTATACTTCCTTATCTATACTTTAAATGTAACTGTCGCATGCAAATACTGATTTGGCGGGGAGCGACAAATCAGTATTTCATGCTGTCCTCCAGCGCGTCCACGATGGTCTCCACCACCTTCGTGGCCTTCTTCTGGCAGACCTCGGGGGCATAGGGGAAGGTGTAGGACACGTCAGAGGCCTCCAGCAGGGGCAGGTCGTTGATGGAATCGCCGATGCCGAACAGCGTGAAATCGCCGTAGGCGTCCTTCATGTGCGCCCGCAGGGCCATCACGCCCTTGCCCTTCGAGCAGCCCTTGGGCGCGATGTCGATTTCGATCACGTTCTGGAACGCCTCGACCCTGTCGCCGTAGCGCTCGTTGATGGAGGCCGACAGCCGCGCCGCGTCCTCCAGGCTCTCGGTGTGCACGCTCACCTGGTGGATCAGGCCCTTCGGCGCGTCGTCCACGCCGGTGATCACGTAGTACTTGCCGGGATAGTCCATCGGGGCGAACACGCAGATGTCGCCCTCCACGTCCAGCGTCAGCCGGTAGCCCTTCGGGTTCAGCTCCCGCACCAGGGCGTCGGCCACGTCCCGGTCCACGCCCCGCTTCAGGATCGGCTTCATGTCGCCGTCCACGATGTTGGCGCCGCTGCTGGTGATGTAGAAATCTGGCTTCACGAGCCCGGTGATAAAGGGCGTCAGTCCCCCCACCTGCCGGCCGGTGCACAGCCCGAACAGGTGACCCGCCGCCTGGTACTGGCGGATCTTCTCGACGTTCTCCGGCGGCAGCTTCACATCCGCCTTGTAGAAATACAGCGTTCCGTCGAAATCGCTGGCAAAGACCTTCTTTTTCAATGTACAAACCTCCTTGTCGACAAATCAGAATTTATACAATAAATTCATCCGTCACCGCCGTCTTCAGCGTCCAGCCGCGCAGAAATCCTCCGCTGAGCGTATAATTGAACTCCCGCTCTGTCGGGTACACGTGGGTCGTGAACGTGGCCTCGCTGTCGTTGGCGAAAATCTCCGCCGAGCAGCGGTCGATGAACACACGCAGCTTCGTAAGCGGCGCGTCCAGAGGCATGTCCAGCACCTCGCCCACCTGTTGGTTAAAGCGCTTGTCCATGCCGCTGCGGTCGACGGTGCAGCGCTTCGCGGCGCTGTCGTAGTGCAGCCGCAGACCGCCGGAGCCGTCCGGGCGGGTGAACAGGTTGAAATCCAGGTCCTCCTCGCCGGAAGCGGTCAGTTCCAGCTCGCACACCGCGGGCAGTTTGCCCTCCGGGGCGATCTCCGCCTCGCGCAGGCCTTCCAGGCCGGGCAGGGGCGTCTGTACCAGCTTGCCTCCGGATACGCGCAGCTCCCTGGGCAGGGACAGGCTGCCCTCCCAGTCCTCCTCCTCGGTGGGATAGTGGTTGTCCGGCAGGCCGATCCAGGCGATCAGTATGGCCTTGTCGGCCTCTCCGATGGACGCCGCGCCCTGGGCGGCGTAGAAGTCGAAGCCGTAGTCCAGGTGGCGGTAGGGCCCGTCGGGGGTGAAGGTCAGCGTGTCGTAGTCCATGGTGCCGATCAGGTAGACGTTGTGGTTGGTGCTCTCGCCGCGCCCCGGCAGCTTCGTGTACTGGGGGGAGAAGATCAGCACGTCCCTGCCGCTGATGTTTACGATGTAGGGGCATTCCCACATGCCGCCGAAGCGTTCGTAGCCGGGCACCTTCAGTTCCCCGGCGAAGCGCCAGCCGGACAGCAGCTGCTCCGATTCGTAGATCAGCACACAGCCCCGCTTGTCCAGCGTCTGGGCGCCGATGAAGATGTAATACTTCTGCTTTTCCTCGTTCCAGACCACCTTCGGGTCGCGCTGGTGCTCGCTGTGGTCGTCCCTGGGGCCGAACAGCGGCTTTTCCAGCTTCCGGGGCCGGTTGTCCTCGCCCAGCACTGCTGCGCAGGTGTAGGGCGTGCGGGTCCAGTCCTCGTCCCGGTGGTTGCCGGTGTAGAAGAACACCAGCTCGCCGTCCCGGGAGATGGCGCTGCCCGAGTGGGTGCCCCGGTTGTCGTAGAAGCAGTCCGGTGCCAGGCCGATGCCCGCGTTCTGCCAGTGGATCAGGTCGGGGCTTACGACGTGGTACCAGTACTTCAGCCCGTGCACCGCGCCCCAGGGGCACCACTGGTAGCACAGGTGCCATGTGCCGTTGTGCAGCGCGAAGCCGTTGGGGTCGCTGCTCAGCCCGGTGATGGGCTGCACGTGATAACGCTGGCGGTAGGCCGAGCCCTGTATGCGGTCATAAAGGTCCCGGATCTCCTCCGGCCCCTTCAATACGCGATACCGCTCCTCGCGGGTCCATTCCTTCATATATCTCGCTCCTCTCGTTTGGAGTATTATTCTGATGTTACTATCATAACATGAAACGGCGTAAAAAGCTATGGGAAAATGAAAGACGCTGGAGATAGGTTAATTTTTGCAAAAACCCTGTGGACAAACTATGCCATTCAGGTGAATTTACGGGGAATTCGGGAAAATATTGTTGACAAACGGGCATATCTAAAGTAAAATAAACTTTGCAGGTCAAGAAGTCGTCGGACTTGTTTGAACGCCTGCCGCGGTGATTTGACGAATCGGGGTTTTCGCCGGATCGCCCGATGGTGCGGGAACGCGCGGGTGTAGCTCAATGGCAGAGCTCCAGCTTCCCAAGCTGATCACGTGGGTTCGATTCCCATCACCCGCTCCATTCGCAATACAACCCCATGAATATTTTTAGGGAGGAATTTCCAATGGCAAAGGCAAAATTTGAGCGCAATAAGCCGCATGTAAACATCGGCACGATCGGTCACGTCGACCACGGCAAGACCACCCTGACCGCGGCCATCACGATGGCTCTGGCCCAGGTTGGCGGCGCGGAGGCCATGCGCTATGACCAGATCGACAAGGCGCCCGAAGAGAAGGCCCGTGGCATCACGATCAACACCGCTCACGTTGAGTATCAGACCGAGAAGCGTCACTATGCGCACGTGGACTGCCCCGGCCATGCTGACTACGTCAAGAACATGATCACCGGCGCTGCTCAGATGGACGGCGCGATCCTGGTCGTGTCCGCGGCCGACGGCCCGATGCCCCAGACCCGCGAGCACATCCTGCTGGCCCGTCAG
>JAZOUD010000006.1:0-7218 GCA_045658005.1 Clostridia bacterium
CGCCTGAACGAGGAAAAGGGCTACGCCCGCTCTGTGGACATCGCCACGGGCCTGGGCGTCAGCAAGCCCTCGGTGAGCGTGGCCATGAAGCAGCTGCGCGAGGGGGGCTACATCCTCATGGACAAGGACAACTACATCACCCTGACCGACACCGGCATGGAGATCGCCCAGCGCATCTACGAGCGCCACAAGGTGCTCACCCGGATGCTGAAGATGATCGGCGTGGACGAAAAGATCGCCGAGGACGACGCCTGCAAGGTGGAGCACGACATCTCCGTGCAGACCTTCACCGCACTCAAGGACCAGCTTGAGAAGATGGAGGCCAAGTGGCAGTAGGGGAGACGGGACCTGTCTCAGGGAGGAAGCTGCATCAAACAGCCGCAGGGACGCCGCAACGGCGCCCCTGCGGCCTTTAAGGCAGCACACAAAAACCCGAACCGCCACCGGTTCGGGTTTTGTGCATAAAAAAGTGGAGCATAGGGGACTCGAACCCCTGACCTCTACACTGCCAGTGTAGCGCTCTAGCCAACTGAGCTAATGCCCCGTGTTCGCGGCGGGAGATGGGATTTGGTGGAGCATAGGGGACTCGAACCCCTGACCTCTACACTGCCAGTGTAGCGCTCTAGCCAACTGAGCTAATGCCCCATCTCTCAACGACAAGAGGTATTATATCACATGTGAAGCGGTTTGTAAATACCTTTTTTTATGAATTTTGTGCAATGCCGGGGGTGCTTCGCGATCAATCAGCTTTTGCCTTCCTCCGGCGCGACGCCCCGCGCCCGGGCATCCGCGATCATCGCCTCGGTGTCCCGGCGCATCTCGGCGCGAAGCTGGGTCAGGTAAGGGCTGAAGGCGGCGTCCCTTTCGCCATAGGTCAGGTTCAGCTCGTACTCCAGGGGCAGCCAGGTCTCCACCGCCGATTCGTTGTGGCTCTGTATCGCCTCCATGCGGTCCAGGGCCTTGTACAGCTTCGCCTCGGGGGTCTCCAGGGCCTCCATTTCATCGAACAGCGCGCCCAGCTGCCCGGGCCAGGGCTCGGGCAGGGCGCCGATCAGCGCGTCCACCTCGCCCCCCTCGACGACGCGGTCGGCGTCGGTCTTGATGAAGGTGGGGATGTCGCCGGTGACGGCCTCGCCGATGTCGTGGACCAGGCACATGCGGATCACCCTGTCGATGTCCAGCTCCGGGAACTCGTCGGCCATCAGCATCGCCATCAGCGCCACTCGCCAGCTGTGCTCGGCCACGCTCTCCCGCCGCCCGCCGGTAGTCCAGCAGTGGCGCGGCGTGTCCTTCAGCCGCTCCATCACCCTTAGAAAATCGATCAGCTTACGCGCGTCCATGGGCAAACCTCCTTGTTATCGATGTACGCTACTGTTCAGTCACATGCAACTTCTGATTTGTCGCGCTGCGACAAATCAGAAGTTGAGGGGTTAGGGGTTAGGTTTTAGGGGTTAGGGGATGGCCGGGCCCGTACACGGTGTAGGGGCGCGCTCCGAGCGCCCGCGGGCGATTGGAAATCGCCCCTACACACCAACAACCCCTAAACCCTGAATACTGATTTATCGAGCAACTGCTCGATAAATCAGTATTTGCCGAACTGGGCAGACACCGTTGTACCGCAATCTTCGGTCATTTGATGGTCCAGTATGAGTAATCGACGGTATCGTTTTCCCGGACAGTGCCGTCGCTGAAGACGACCTTTTTGACGCCGCACCAGACCTGGCTGATCTGGGTCCTGTTCGGCAGCAGGAAGTATTCGCTGAAGGCGGATTGACCGGGTTTGATGGTCTTTGTGGTGGTTCCATAGTAAATCGTGTCGCCATAGATTTTGTCCCCCCACACGTCGGTGGCGTACAGGTAGAACTCAAAGGCCCGGACGGTATGGGTCCGCGAGGTGTTGGTTACCTTCGCCCGGAAGCCCAGCTGGCCGCTTTTGCCGTTGCGCCACTGGCCTCGCGCATCATCCAGAAAGACCAGGGGCACCCACGGCTCCTGATAGGGCGTGGCGTAGCTGCTGTACAGCAGCTCCAGCATGGAGGCGGAGGCGTAGGGATGGTTGCCCAGGCCGTTCGCCTCGCAGAACGCCTGTACGGCGGCGGCGGTCCGGGGGCCGTATTCGCCGTCGGCGGTGTCGTTCAGGTAGCCCAGGTCGATCAGCCTGCGCTGCATCCGGCGCACGTCCTCGCCCTTGTCGCCCTCAAACAGCGGCTTCCAGGCGTTCCTTTCGGGGACCTCGGGGGCCCTGGTGGCCTCGGGCGCCCTGGTGGGCGCGGGGGTCGGGGTGGGGTCGACGGAGAGCTCCGAGATCGTGGATTCGTTGGGCAGCGCGTCCAGATCCAGGGTCACCTTCTCCATGTAAACGTCTTCACGGGTCCTGTTGTCGCGCAGCACCAGCTTCATGGACATCTGGCTGCCGTACAGCACAGCCTGGGCGACCGGATCGGTGATGTCATCGGGGTAGATCAGTATGCTCGATTCGGAATCCGCGCCGGTATCGGCGCCGGGCCGGATGTCATAGATCCCGCCGTCGGGCAGCGAAACGCCGTCTACCGTGACTTCCCGCGCCCACAGCGTCATTTCAGACTTGGTGCCGTTGATCACGCGCATGTAGATCCTCAGCGAGACCTGGCCGTCTGAAAACCGCCAGCGCTCGGTGCGCAGCGGCGTCACCTCGAAGCCCTTCCAACTCAACAGCGTGCCCGCTTCGGCCGGGGCCGCCTGGGTGGGCGCTGGCTCCGGCGTGTCGATTTCATCGGGGCCTGAGCCCGGCGCGTCGATTTCATCCGGGCCAGAGTCCGGCACAGACGGGAGATCGGGCACCGGCTCAGTCCCGGCGTCGCTGCCCGCTACCCCTTCCGCCACCAACGCATAGACGTCGCCGTCCGCGTTGCGGGTATGTGTCAGGGTGTAGCCGTTCATGGGCAGTACATCGTCCCCGGCGTTCATCCAGTCCAGGATCGCCTGGCGGTCTGCGCCGCTGTCCGCCTCGGCCACCATGCCCGCGAAGGCGGTTTTCAGTACCGGGACGTCCAGCAGATCCACGCTCTTGTCGATGGTGTATTCGATGAAATCCGTCGGCCCGGACAGGTCCATGTTGTTGCCCTTAAAACGTGCGCTGAACAACACATTCCCGTCCCTTCCGGTGACGAGGATGACATCAGCCTGGGGCGTGACGCCGTAGGTCCTGTACTGGTTTGCCTTCGTCGCGGTCTGCGTCGGACTGACGGCCATGAACGCCTTGACCAGCTGGTCGTTGTAGAGCATGATGACCTGGTCGATTTCAAAGCCCTCCGGCAGCTGTCCCTCAGCCGAGGCCGAGGCGACCAGCAGGAGCGCCAGCGCCAGCGCGAGTGTGATCCATCTCTTTTTCATGAAGTTATCCTCCATTTCCGGAAACATCCGTCGTTCATAACTTCATTCTAACACAACGCGCTTCAAATGTCCACCTTTTTTGAGATTTACCTGTTCTCCAGCGGCAGCTTTACGGTGAAGGTCGCGCCCTCGCCCGTGGCGCTGTGTACCGCCACGGCGCCGCCGCAGAGGTCGACGATGCGCTTGACCAGCGCCAGGCCGAGGCCGTTGCCCTCGGTGGCGTGGGCGGTGTCCCCCTGGTAGAATTTTTCAAAGATGCGCCGGCGGGTGGCCTCGTCCATGCCGGGGCCCTGGTCGCCCACGGTGCACACGGCGGCGTCCCCCTCCCGGGCCAGCCGCACGGTCAGCACGCCGCCCCGGGGCGAGAACTTGATGGCGTTGTTCAGCAGGTTCACCCAGATGTGGTTCGTCATCTCCTCGTTGCCGCAGTAGGTGACCGCCTCCAGCTCCACGTCCGGCTCCAGCTCCTTTTCGCTCCACTGCTTCTCCAGCAGCAGCACGCAGCGGCGCAGCTGCTCGTCCAGCCGGTAGTCCTCCCGGTCGGTGACGATGGTCTGGTTTTCCAGCTTGCTCAGCAGCAGCACGTTGCTGGCCATGTTCGCCAGCCGGTCCGATTCGCTGACGATGATGTCCAGGTACTCCCGCCGCTGGGCCGGCGTCAGGTCGTCCCGCTCCAGCTGCTTGGCGAAGCCCCGTATGGAGACGATGGGCGTCTTGAACTCATGGCTGAAGTTGTTGATAAAGTCCTTGCGGAATAGCTCCAGCCCGCCCAGCTCGGTGGCCATGTCGTTGAAGCTGCTGGCCAGCTCGCCCATGTCGCCGGGCACGTCCTCGGCGTCCACGCGCACGGAGAAATCGCCCTTGGACACCGCCTGCATGGCCCGCACCAGGTCGTCCATCGGGCGCAGCTTGCTGCGGCCCATGCCCGCGGCGAGGGTCAGTATGAACACCATCAGCAGCATCGGCATGGCTAGCGTGCGAAACAGCGGGTTCGCCAGCAGCCCGAAGAACACCAGGAAGCCGTAGGCCGCCGCCGCCATCACGCTGGCCGCTACGATCACGCTGAACAGGAAGCTCCAAAGCGTCATGTACAGCGATTCCCGCCGCAGGTCCCGCCGCCAGCCCGACTGGGGGGCGTCCGCCTGCCGGGCGGGCAGGTCGGGGCAGTCCCTGCGCCTGAACAGGTGCCTCACGCCTTCTTCACCGCCTTGTAGCCCAGGCCGCGCACGGTGACGATCTCAAAATCCGGGCTCTCCCGGAAGTGGTCCCGCAGCCGGTTGATGTGCACGTCCACGGTGCGCTCGTCGGTGTCGGAATCCATGTCCCAGATCTCGTCCATCAGCTGGCGCCGGGTGAAGATCTTGCCGGGGTAGGAGAGCAGCTTGAACAGCAGCATGAACTCCTTCTTCGGCAGGGTGCGCGCGCCCTGGGGCGTGGTCACCGACAGGGCGTCGTAGTCCAGCAGCGTGTCGCCCACGGTCAGCTTGTGCTCGTTGACGATCCGCGAACGGCGCAGCAGCGCCGCGATGCGCAGCACCATCTCCTCCTCGTCCACGGGCTTGACCATGTAGTCGTCGGTGCCGATCAGAAAGCCCTTGTGCTTGTCGGCGGGCTTCTCCTTGGCCGTGACCATCAGTATCGGCAGCTCGCAGCCCGATTCCCGCAACGTGCGGGTGAACTCATACCCGTCCATGCGGGGCATCATGATGTCCAGCACGATCAGGTCCACGTGCTTGCGGTCCAGCACGTCCAGCGCCTCGACGCCGTCGCTGGCCAGTATGGGCTGGTAGCCGTGCTGGGTCAGCACCGCCTCCATCAGCTTGCGGGTATTGGCGTTGTCCTCCACCACCAGTATGTGAAACATGCTTTCACCTCATTTCAGCCGCTCTCAACCCATTTTTCCATACACCTGTAAACTGATTATAAACCCTTGCATTGTCTGGGTCAAGATGGTAGAATGGAGGGGACAAATACTGATTTGTCGAACTGTGCTCGATAAATCAGTATTTACCAATCAAAGGAGCGACATCATGGACCAGCAAAACCCAAACACCAATAAGCACGTGCCCACCGAGGAAGAGATCGCGCGGCTGGAGGCGGAGGCCGTCGCGGCGCTGCGGCGGGGCGAGGCCATTGACCGGCGCGAGGCGGGGAACACCGATGAGCCGGCGATGTCCCCGGACGGGGAAGCGCCCGCAAAGCCGGGCTTTGTGCCCTATGTGGATGACGTGCCCGACCCCGTGCCCGCCCCGGTCCAATCGACCGATGCGGCAGAGGAGGCGGACGACGACGATGACGACGAGGAATACATTCCCAGCGAGATGGAGAAGCGGATCAACGCCATGACGCCCGAGCAGTGGAAGCGCTGGCAGATGCTGGGCGGCGCGGGCGTGGGCATCGCCATCGTGGCGAGCCTGTTCGTGTTCGGGCAGGAGCTGTCCAGCTACAGCCTGATCGTGGCGGCGCTGCTGGCCATCGTGCTGCCCCGCTACCTGGAGCGGGCCTGGCGGTGCAAGCTGAACACCGCCCGCATAGCCATGATCGTCGCGATGGCGATCGGCCTGGCGATAGTCTTCGTGGTCATCGGCTTGCGCCACGGCTTCAATCTCAGGGCGCCGCAGTAGGGGAGATGGAACCCACAGGAACCGGGAAGCGTCCAAGTTCTGACCCTACATAGCGAGGAGGCTTTTTGATGAAACGCGCATTTGCACTGCTGCTGGCGCTTGCTGCCATGCTCACCCCGGCTCTGGCGGAGGCGGACCCGGCCCTTGAGGGGCAGCTGGCGGAGGGGAAGACCCTGCAGATCGACCTGGACGGCGACGGCGTGACGGAAGCTGTCCGCTGGGCCGTTGAAACCACGGAATACGGCGTCGACTGCCTGACCCTGACCGTTAAGACCGGGACGGGGGCGCCGCTGGTCTACGCCACGGACATCGTCTGGAAGCCGGAGGTATGCGCCCTGGATCTGGACGGCGACGGCGCGGTGGAGCTGCTGCTCTCCGGCGACGTGATGAGCGACGACTACTATACCGCCTGCGTGCGCTACGACGGCAGCGCGCTGTACGAGGTGCTGTTTCCCGACAGCAACCGGGGCGACAGTGGCAGCGGCTACTTCAGACAGGGCTACGGGCGCGTCACCGCCATCGAAGACGGACGTCTGACCCTCTCCGGCAGCCAGGACGTGCTGGGCACCTGGTTCGCCACCCGGCAGGTCAGGCTGTCCCCCTACGACCGCTTCGAGTTTGACGACGACGGCCTCTGGGTCCGGGATACGACGGACTGGGACGACGACGAGCTGTGGCGATACGCCGCGCTGACCGCGAAGGTCGAGCTGACCTACACGGCCCCGGACGGCAGCGAGGCCACCCTGCCCGCCGGCGAAAAGCTGCTGGTCATCGCCAGCGACAAGAAGGAAACCGCCCACTTCATGACCCCCGACGGCCTCATCGGCGCGCTGGACATCTCCCCCGACTACGATCGCGGCTGGGGCTGGATGGTGAACGGCGTGGGCGAGGCGGATTGCTTCGAATATGTACCGTATGCCGATTGATGATGCCCAAGGCAATAAGAAAGGCGGTTGCCGATCGAGTAGGAGGGGGTGATTAGTCCCTGTCCTCTCACCGCACCGTACGTACCGTTCGGTATACGGCGCGTCCAACACAAACAGATTGAATAGACTCGTATGCAAGGGAGAGATCAAAGAATCCTGCGCGTGCGAGTCTTTCGTTTGAGATAGCTCGTTCAACGGCTCCGGTTTTCACTGTGAACCAGTAGCCACGCCTGCTCATCGCTGCCATCCAAGCATATTTCTCCGGAATGCCGAGTTTGAGCAAATTGCGGTACTTG
>JAZOUD010000007.1:0-9441 GCA_045658005.1 Clostridia bacterium
GATCGTAGCCATGTCGTTCTGTGAGCCAAGGAGTTGAACAACTTGCTTGTCTTCCTAAGACCGCTTGGCCTCCGACTTCCGCGCATTAGCGCGGGGCGGCGTTCATGGCTTTGCCGGGATCAGAACTCGATCCCCGCCACGATCTGGCCGATCGTATCCAACTCGATGGCCTCGGAGTTGAACATCAGGTTGCCGTACATGCCGTTCTCGCTGACGGTGACGGAAAGGCCGCCCTCGCCGAAGTCGGTCACGTTCATCATGCGGCCGTCCAGCACCTCGCCGCTGTCCTGCACGATGTAATTGGCAGTGCCGGCCTCGGGATCGAGGAAGAATATGGCGTTGGCACACTCGGCGCCTTCGGCGTCGGTGATGGTCATCTGCACCCAATCGTAAGCGGTATCGGTCTCGACGGCAGACACGCCCCAGCCGCTGGGCAGCCAGTTCAGCTTGGGCTGCGCAAAGGCCAGCACGCCGTCGTCCTCCACCGGCTCATCGTCGAAATCGAAGGCGGTCTCGTCGCCGTCCCCGACCACCATCTCGTAATCCCCGTCGTCGCCGACCACGAATCCATAGTCCTCGTCGTCCCCTTCAGGCGCTTCTTCCATGTCGTAGTCGATCTCCAGGTCCGCCTCGTCCAGCTCATCCACGTCGATGGGCAAGCCCTTGCCCCGCATCAGCGCCCTCAGGTTTTTCATGCCTGGATCCGCCTTCAGGGTGTTGAAGTCGACGAGTACAGAGCCCAGCGCCTGCATCAGCTTGCCCATCACTTCGGAATCCTGTCCAAGGGCCTGGATGCCCTCCTGGGACAGGTCCTCGATCACGCAGGCGGATTGGGCGGTGGCGGTGGCGTCTTCGATGGCGTCCGAAGTGACGTTCAAATCGAAGGATACCGAGGCGTTCAGCTTACGGGTGCGCAGCTCGAAGGCCGCGCTGTTCTCGGAGGTGCCGTCGGGATTCTCCACGCCGTAGAAGGTGGCATCCGCCTTGGCGGCGTCCTGCCGGATGGCCTTCATGCTCATGCTGTAGCTGACGGTGCCCATCTCGTCATAGGCCATAAACGCGGACAGCTTGCCGCCCTGGGTCTTCTTGCCGTCCTCGGACACGATCACCTTCGCCGTCACCTCCTGAACGCCCTCGCTCTCGCTGGTCGTCATGGAGAAATCGACGCTGTGATGTTCGTCCACCGCGTAAACGCAGCTGCCGGTGGATTCATTGTACTCCGGGAGCTTCAAGCTGTGCAGGTTCATCACAATGGGAGCCAGCACCGGCGCCTCGGTCTCGCCCTCAGTCTCCGGGGCAGCTTCCGCCGCTTCGGCCTCTTCCGCAGTCTCCGTGGCAGCTTCCGCCGCTTCGGCCTCTTCCGCAGTCTCCGGGACAGTTTCCGCCGCCTCGGCCTCGCCTGCGCTCTCCGCCTCGGCTTCAGTCTCCAGCGGGGCGCCTGCCATCTGGTCCTCTCCCTCGGACAGGGCCTCCGGCTGCGCGTTCCTCATCTCCGCTTCGACGGTCGCCAGGCCCTGTTGCACGCTCATCATGCTGTTCAGATCCATGGTCAGCACATTGTCCATCTGGTCCACCGCGCCGTCGTCGGTGCGTTTCTCCTCGATGTCCATCCGCATCTGCACGCCGAAGCGCTCAAACAGGGCGGTAAAGCTGTCCAGGCCCTTCAGTCCCGTTTCCTCCGGCAGCATACTGTACAGCTTGAACAGGGCGCTGTAGTAATCCTTCAGCGCGTCAACCTCGTCGAACATCGCGTCGCTCAGCGCCGCCATCTGCATGGCGTCCAGGCTGTAGCTGTAGGCGGTGACGTCGTAGCTCACGCCGTCCACCTCCAGTTTGGCAGGCGTGCCCTGTCCGCGGTCCACCACCCGGTCGTACACCGTCTGGCCCGTGGCGTTGATCTGCTGGCGCTGAACGGGGTCCATGGCCAGCTTCAGCAGGCCGGTGTAGGCGGGCATGTACTCCTCGGTGAGAAACTGCATCAGCTGGGCGTCGTCCTCGCCCGATGCCGCGAGGGAGGCGTTCACCTGTTCCTCCAACTGTGCGGCCAGTCCGGCCAGCGCCCCGGCGGTGACGGTCACGGCGACGCCGCTGTTGCCGGACAGCACCGTGACGCCCTCTTCACCGGCGCTCAGCTGCATGGGCAGCAGCACCTTGTCCTCCAGCTCGACGGCAAAGTCGTACAGGGCCTTCTTGCCGTCGGTGGACACGCCGAAGCGGGCCTGGGGGTCCACTTGAAGCGTCTGCCCGTTCCAGGTCACGCTCACGTTGCTCAGCGTCAGCGTCCTGGCGGTCTCGCCCGCCGGCAGCGCCGCCTCCGGCTGGGCGGCCCCGCCCGCGCCGGTCAGCATCATGGCCAGGCTGACCAGTATCGCTATCAGATTCATGCTCATGCGTCTATCCTCCTTGGACCATTCAAATGGTCGTTTTTTCATGAGAATATCATACCATGAAAGCCGCCCAAAGGCAACGGTTTTCGCCCGAATGATGTATTTTCGACATCCAAATGTCATGTCCCATGCCTGTATGCAGCCCCGTCCTGAATGCATACCGTTGCATAATTATGCATTAATCAGCGACATAATCCGTATATTTTTACATTATCGACGTTGTAATCCCCGTCTTACGGCGTTATAATGTGGTATCAATAATCAGGGAGGACACAGACATGGACCTGAAGGGCAAGAGCTTCCTGACGCTGCTGGATTTCAGCCCGGAGGAGATCGCGGGCCTGTTGGACCTGGCGGCGGCGCTGAAGGCCAAAAAGAAGGCCGGCGTTCCCCACGCGGACTTCGTCGGCAAGAACATCGCGCTGATCTTCGAGAAGACCAGCACACGCACGCGCTGCAGCTTCGAGGTGGCCGCCCACGACCTGGGCATGGGCGTCACCTATCTGGATCCAACCGGCTCGCAGATCGGCAAGAAGGAGTCCATCGCCGACACGGCAAGGGTACTGGGAAGGATGTACGACGGCATCGAATACCGGGGCTACGGTCAGGAAATCGTCGAGACCCTGGCCAAATACGCCGGGGTGCCGGTGTGGAACGGCCTGACCAACGAATACCACCCCACCCAGATCCTGGCGGACTTTTTAACCATCCGGGAAAAATTCGGAAAGCTGGCCGGCGTGAAGCTGGTGTACCTGGGCGATGCCCGCTACAACATGGGCAATTCCCTGATGGTGGGCTGCGCCAAGATGGGCCTGGATTTCGTGGCCTGCGCCCCCCGCAAGTACTTCCCCAACCCCGCGCTGGTGGACCAGTGCCGCGCCATCGCCCAGCGGACCGGCGCGTCGCTGAGCTTCAACGAGGATCCCGCGGAAGCCGTGAAGGGCGCGCAGGTGATCTACACCGACGTGTGGGTCTCCATGGGTGAGCCGGACGCGGTATGGCAGGAACGCATCGACGACCTCACCCCCTATCAGGTGAACGGGAAGCTGATGGCTGTCGCCGGCGACGACGCCGTTTTCATGCACTGCCTGCCCGCCTTCCACGACCTGAACACCGGCATCGGGAAGCAGATCCACGATAAATACGGCCTGGACGCCATGGAGGTCACCGACGAGGTCTTCGAGGGCCCCCGCTCCATCGTGTTCGACGAGGCCGAAAACCGCATGCACACCATCAAGGCCGTGATGGCGGCAACGCTGTGAAAAAGGGTGATAGACATGGCTAAAAGATATCTTATCCTCTCCGACGGCACCGTCTACGTCGGCGAGGCCTTCGGCGCGGCTTGCGAGGCCACCGGCGAGCTGGTGTTCAACACCGGCGTGGTGGGCTATATCGAGACGCTGACCGACCCCAGCTACTGGGGCCAGATCATCATGCAGACCTTCCCCGCCGTGGGCAACTACGGCATCATCGAGGAGGACTTCGAGGGCGAATGCGCCTGCCGGGGCTACGTGGTGCGCCAATGGTGCCCCGAGCCCAGCAACTTCCGCAGCCAGTATACGCTGGACGAATTCCTGAAAAAGCAGGGCGTGCCGGGTGTCTGCGGCATCGATACCCGGGCCGTGACCCAGCACATCCGGGAAAAGGGCGTGATGAACGCCATGATCGCGGACCGCGTTCCGGACGACCTGTCCGCCCTGAAGGCCCTCGTTATCCGGGGCGGCGTGGCCGAGGTCTGCGCGAAGGAAGCGGGCCATTATCCCGCCACCGGGGAAAAGAAATGCGACGTGACGCTGATCGACTACGGCACCAAGCGCAACATCATCCGCGAGCTCCAGGCTCGGGGCTGCGACGTGACCGTGGTGCCGCCCGCGACCCCGGCGGAGGCGATCCTCGCCGGTCATCCCGACGGCGTGATGCTGTCCAACGGCCCCGGCGACCCGGCGGAGAACACCGCCTGTATCGCCGAGATCCAAAGGCTGCTGGGCAAGGCGCCCATGTTCGGGCTGTGCCTGGGCCACCAGATGATGGCGCTGGCCGCCGGCGGGCAGACCGTGAAGCTTAAATACGGCCATCGGGGCGGCAACCAACCGGTGATCGACCGGCAGACCGGCCACACCTACATCACCAGCCAGAACCACGGCTACGCGGTGGTGTCCGAAAGCCTGCCCAAGGACGCCTTGCTGCGCTTCGTCAACGCCAACGACGGCACCTGCGAGGGCGTGGACTATCCCAAATACAACGCCTTCTCCGTCCAGTTCCACCCCGAAGCCTGCGCAGGACCGAGGGACACGTCAGTGCTGTTTGATCGGTTTGTGGACATGATGAAAGGGGTTGCCGTATGCCATTAAACACGAATATAAAGAAGGTTCTCATGATCGGCTCCGGTCCCATCGTCATCGGGCAGGCGGCGGAGTTTGACTACGCCGGGGCCCAGGCCTGCCGGGTGCTGAAGGCGGCGGGGGTGAACGTGGTGCTGGTGAACAGCAATCCGGCCACCATCATGACCGACAAGGCCCTGGCGGACGAGATCTACCTGGAACCGCTGACGGTGGAGACCGTCAAGCGCATCATCGAAAAGGAGAAGCCCGACAGCATGCTGGCGGGGCTGGGCGGCCAGACCGGCCTGACCATGGCCATGCAGCTGGACAAGGAGGGCTTCCTCGAAGCCCACGGCGTGAAGCTGATCGGCACCAATGTGGAGGCCATCGACAAGGCCGAGGACCGCCAGCTGTTCAAGGACACGATGGAGTCCATCGGCGAGCCGGTAATCCCCTCCGACATCGCTGAGGACGTGGATACCGCCCTGCGCATCGCGGAGGAGATCGGCTATCCCGTCATCATCCGCCCCGCCTTCACCCTGGGCGGCACCGGCGGCGGCGTGGCCTATAATAAGGAAGAGATGCGCGCCGCGGCCCGCACCGGGCTGGACGCCTCGCCCATCACCCAGATACTGGTGGAGAAGTACATCGCCGGCTGGAAGGAGATCGAGTTCGAGACCATGCGGGACGCCACCGGCAACGCCATCGCCGTTTGCAGCATGGAAAACGTGGACCCCGTGGGCGTGCACACCGGCGATTCCATCGTCGTGGCCCCGGCGCTGACCCTGTCCAACAAGGAATACCAGATGCTGCGCAGCGCGTCGCTGAACATCGTCAACGCCCTGGGCATCGTGGGCGGCTGCAACTGCCAGTTTGCCCTGGACCCCGTCAGCTTCAAATACGCTGTCATCGAGGTCAACCCCCGGGTCAGCCGCTCCTCGGCCCTGGCCAGCAAGGCCACCGGTTACCCCATCGCGAAGGTCACCACCCAGATCGCCCTGGGCTATCGGCTGGACGAGATCAAAAACGAGATCACCGGCAAGACCTGCGCCTGCTTCGAGCCCTCTGTGGACTACATCGTAGTGAAGTTCCCCAAGTGGCCCTTCGACAAGTTCACCAACGCCTCCCGCAGGCTGGGTACCCAGATGAAGGCCACCGGCGAGGTCATGGCCATCGCCCCCACCTTCGAGATGGGCCTGATGAAGGCCGTGCGAGGCGCGGAGATCAAGCTGGATACGCTGAACAGGCCCTACCACGGCGACCGCCCCGTGCGGGAGCGCCTGAAGGACTGCGACGACAACCGCATATTCACCATCTTCGAGGCCATCAAGGCCGGCGTTTCCATCGACGAGATCTACGACATCACGAAAATCGATCGGTGGTTCCTGTATAAAATGAAGAACCTGGCCGACTTTGAAAGCCGCATCGTCGGCGGTCTTTCCGACGAGGACTACCTGCTGGGCAAGCAGCTGGGCTATCCCGACGCGGCGCTGGCGCGGCTTTCTGGCCGGGCGGACCTGCCGAAGGTCGATTCCACCTACAAGATGGTGGACACCTGCGCCGCCGAGTTCGACGCCGAGACCCCCTACTTCTACGAGACCTTCGACCAGGTCTGCGATTCGCGGAGCTTCCCCAGGAGCGGCAAGCCCGTCATCATCGTGCTGGGCAGTGGCCCCATCCGCATCGGCCAGGGCATCGAGTTCGACTATTCCTCGGTCCACTGCGTGTGGACGCTGAAGCAGCTGGGCTACGACGTGGCCATCATCAACAACAACCCGGAGACCGTTTCCACCGACTACGACACCGCCGACCGGCTGTACTTCGAGCCGCTGACCGACGAGGACGTCATGCGCATCATCGAGGTGGAGAAGCCCGCGGGCGTCGTCGTGGCCTTCGGTGGCCAAACCGCCATCAAGCTGACCCAGCACCTGGACCAGGCGGGGGTGAAGATCCTGGGCACCAGCGCCGAGGGCATCGACATCGCCGAGGACCGGGAGCGCTTCGACGCACTGCTGGAGCAATTCGCCATCCGCCGCCCGAAGGGCATGAGCGTGCGGACGCTGGAAGAGGCCCTCGGGGCCGCGAACGCCCTGGGCTACCCTGTGCTGCTGCGGCCCAGCTACGTCATCGGCGGCCAGAACATGACCATCGCCCACAACGACCACGACGTGACCGTGTACATGAACCGCATACTCTCCGGCGGCATCGAAAACCCGGTGCTGATCGACAAGTACATGTCCGGCATCGAGCTGGAGGTGGACGTGATCTCCGACGGCGCCGACGTACTGATTCCCGGCATCATGCAGCACGTGGAGCGAGCCGGCGTGCACAGCGGCGACTCCATCGCCGTCTACCCGCCCTTCTCGCTGGACGACGCCATGATGGACACCGTGGTCCGCAGCAGCGAGAAGCTGGCCCTGGCCCTGGGCACGAAGGGCCTGGTGAACATACAGTACCTGGTGTGGCAGGGGCAGCTGTACGTGATCGAGGTGAACCCCCGGGCCTCCCGCACCATCCCCTACATCAGCAAGGTCACGAACGTGCCGATGGTGGACATCGCCAGCCGCGTGATGACCGGCGAGCCGCTGAAGGGCATGGGCTACGGCACCGGCCTGTACAGGACCCCGCCCTACTGCGCCGTGAAGGTTCCCGTGTTCAGCTTTGAGAAGCTGAACGACGCCAACAGCTACCTGGGCCCGGAGATGAAGAGCACCGGCGAGGTGCTGGGCCTGGGCAAGAACCTGTCCGAGGCGCTGTTCAAGGGCCTGATCTCCTCCGGGATCAGGCTGCCCCACCCCGGAACGAAAGTCGGCGTGTTCCTGAGCGTGGACGAGCACGACTACCCCGAGGTGGTGGACGTGGCCCGCCGCTTCAGCGACCTGGGCTGCGCGCTGTACGCCACCGAGGGCACCGCCGCCGCCATCGCCACGCTGGACCTGCCGGTGACCACCATCCCCGGCATAAGGGAGAGCGACCACGCCTTCGACCTGCTGGAGAGCGGAAAGGTCAACTACATCATCTATACCGGCGCGCTGATGGACAGCACGGTGGAGGACTACATCGCCCTGCACCGCCGGGCGCTGGGGCTGGGCATCGCCTGCTTCACGTCGCTGGACACGGCGCGGGCGCTGGCGGACATACTGCTTTCCCGCTACAGCCAGCAGAACACCGAGCTGGTGGACATCAACCACATGCGCTCCGAGCATGAAAAGCTGCGTTTTGTCAAGCTGCAGGCCGCCGGCAACGACTACATACTGATCGACAACATGGACGGCGACATCGCCTGCCCGGAAAGCCTGGCCGTGCGGCTGTGCGAGCAGCACTACGGCGTGGGGGCCGAGGGCCTGACGCTGATTGAAAAGAGCGACGTGGCCGATGCCAGGATGCGCCAGTTCAACCGGGACGGCACCGAGGGCGGCATGGGCGGCAACGCCCTGCGCTGCGTGGGCAAGTACCTGTACGACCGGGGCATCGTCGTAGGCCCGGACATCACCGTGGAAACCGTGGGCGGCGTGAAGGCGCTGCACCTGTTCACCCGCTATGGCAAGGTGTCGTCGGTGGCCGTGGACATGGGCCCCGCGTCCTTCGACCCAGCCGTCGTCCCCTGCAACCTGCCGGGCGACAGGGCCGTCAGCGTGAAGGCCACCATTAGCGGTGCGGAGTACACCGTGACCTGTGTGTCCATGGGCAACCCCCACTGCGTGGTGTTCACCGACCACGTGGACGCCCTGGACCTGAACACCCTCGGCCCGCGATTTGAAAACGACCCCCTTTTCCCCGAGCGGGTGAACGCCGAGTTCGTCCGCGTGGTCAACCCCACTACCCTGCGCATGCGCTGCTTCGAGCGGGGCAGCGGCGAGACCATGGCCTGCGGCACCGGCGCCTGCGCCGCGGCAGCGGCGGCGGTGGAAAACGGCTACAGCCCGAAGGACACCGACATACTCGTCCAGGTTCCCGGCGGCAAGCTGTACGTGCGCGTCACCGACCAGACCGTCATCCTCACCGGCAAGGTCATGCAGGTGTTTGAGGCGCAGACGGAGTATTGACGGACAGAACGCGGGCCGGCGCGAATCGGAATGATTCGTGCCGGCCCGCAGCATGTTTGGCGCCATATGCCCTATTCGGTCTTGATTAAGGCAAGATTCTTTATCTTTTCCAATGGCACTTCGGTGGCTTGTGCAAACATCTCCAGCAACATCTGTCTCTTGGCAATCAGGTTCTTCGCGATCTAAATCGCCTTATCGTTTCTTGTTTCCTCGATGGACAGGGATCTTTTCATGGGGGCACTTCCTTTCTGATAATTCCATGAGTTATAGGTTAGCTGCATTAAGCAAAACAATCTATTTATATTATATATCTCATTCGTATAGATTGTCAATACATTATCCCACTTCATTCCCATTCATTTGAGTAATAAAATATATTCAGACGGAGAAGGGGGTGTGGGCGTGGACGCAAAACAGCGCATACGCGAATTGCTAACAGAATTGAACTGGAGCGAATACCGCCTTGCCATCGAATCCGGCCTGTCGCAATCCACGGTAGCCAATATCTTCAACCGCAATACGACACCCTCTGTGGCAACATTGGAAATGATCTGCAAGGGCTTCGGCATCACGCTGGCCCAGTTCTTCGCCGAGGGCAGCATGGTCGAATTGACAGAGGAACAGCAAGCGATGTTCGAAGCCTGGCGCACCCTGTCCCCAGAACAGAAGGCCGCGATCAGCCATTTG
>JAZOUD010000008.1:0-32807 GCA_045658005.1 Clostridia bacterium
AAATCGCAAGCGATTTCCGGGCGGCAAATCTGCAAGGAAACGATTTTTGCTCTGGTCGGCAGGCTCCCTGCCGCAAAAATCGCCCCGCCCGCGGCGTACACGCCGCCGCGTACGATTGAAGATCGGGGGCGCTCCGCCCCCCGATACCTCCAGGTAAGTTATCTTTTCGTACAGCTCGATAAATCATAATTTTCCCCGCCTCGCGCCATACTAAGCGCGAGGTGATTTTTATGGGTTATCCGAAGTATTCGGGATTGGCGGAGCTCTTGAAGCACGACGAGGAGGCGCTGCGCTTCTTCGAGGGGCTGCCGATGGCGGTGCGGGAGCGCATCGCGCCGAAGAGTAAGTCCGTGGATTCGCTGGAAAAGCTGAAGGACTTCGCCGAGGCGCTGGCGGAGGAGAAGTGACGACAGCCGTGTCGGCGAAAGCAGGCGCCGGGGCATTGGCCCCGGCGCCTGCCGGCTGTCATTGGAGACGCGCCTGCCCGTGCGGTTGTGCCGCGCGTGGGCGGCGCGCGCTCCGGTCATACCTCAATAATCCGAATTAAAATCCACGACCGTGATTTCCTGCGTCGCGGACAGGCCGTTGTCGGTCTTGACCGTGATGACGGTTGTTCCTGCCGATACGCCGGTCACCACGCCATTTTGATCCACCGTCGCCACGCCGGTGTTGCTGGAGGACCAGGTCAGGGTAGCTTCGGCATCATACGGGTCATACTCCGCGTACAACGTCGTGGTCTCTCCCACGCCGATCTCATCATACCAACAGTCGATCGAGACACTCGTCGGCTTCGGCGGGACCACTTCGATATCGACGGACGCCGCCGCTTTGCCGTTGGCGTCGTAGACGGTGATCGTCGCCTTGCCGATAGCATAGGTGCTGACCTCGCCCTCATACGATACCTCGGCCACATCGGTATTGGAGGATTCCCAGGTCACATAGGGCGCACACCCCTCGGGGGACAGCGTAGGCACCAGCGTCAGGCTCTGGCGCTTTTCCAGCTGAACGGTGCCCGTAAAATTCAGCGTGATCGAGGTCGGGGCGTCGAGGTACTCCACCGTCAGCCAGTGTGACTTTGCATAGGCTTCTGCGGGGGAATTGTAGTAGGTCCGCACCGTCAAATTGCTATCCAGCGCGTATTCGCCCAGTTCGGTCCCCTTGGGGATCGTGATGCTGGTAAGCGACCCGCAATCGGAGAAGGCATAGTTCCCAATGGTTTTCACGCTTGCTGGTATAACCACGGTAACCAGTGAGGTGTTTTCAGAAAATGCATAGGTGCCGATCGTCTTCAGGCCCTCGTTCAGGGTCAGTTTTGCCAGCTTGGCGCATCCAAAGAAGGCATAGTCCCCAATGCCGGTGACGCTGGAGGGTATGGAAACGGCAGTAACCTGGGTTCCCGAGAACGCGGAAGCACCAATGGTCTTAAGCCCCTTGTTGAAGGTGACCTTCTTCAGAGCATTGCATGCATCAAATGCCGACTTTCCGATGCTCGTCACGCTGGCGGGTATGGTCACGGCGGTCAGGGCTGTGTTATAAAACGCCTGTTCCCCGATGGTCTTTAACCCCTCCTTGAAGGTGGCCTTCTTCAGGGCTGAGCAAGAATCGAATGCCGACCTCCCAATGCTCGTCACGCTGGCGGGTATGGTCACGGCGGTCAGGGCTGTGTTATAAAACGCCTGTTCCCCGATGGTCTTTAACCCCTCCTTGAAGATGACCTTCTTCAGGGCCCAGCACCCGGAAAAGGCTTCCTTGCCAATGGTTTTCACCGTGGCCGGAATGGTAACCTGAGTGATTTTGCTGGCTTCCCATCCGGGCTTAAACGCCGAAGCGGGAATGGACTTTACGCCGGACGGTATGACCAGCTGGGTCACATTGTCAGCGTTCGCCTTCTCGAACAGCTTCGGGCTGATGGTCAGCTTCTTCAGCTTGTCACAAGAATAGAATACTTCATCACCCATCTTCCTCACGCTGAAGGGCACAGAAGCCGTGGTCAGGTTATTGCAGTCATAGAAAGCCCCCTTCCCAAGCGTTTTCAGCTTTCCGGGAAGTATTGCCTTTTTCAGGCCGCTGTAGGCGAAGGCATAGTCCCCAATAGCCATCAGGTTCTTTGGGAACTTGACCGTTTCAAGTGCTTCGCAACGGCTAAAGGCATACGCACCGATGGACTTCAGATTTTTGGGGAGCTTGACGGTCCCAAGTGATTCGCAACTGGAAAAGGCATGCGTACCGATGGACTTCAGGTTTTTGGGGAGCTTGATCGTCTCAAGTCCCTTGCAATTTTGAAAGGCATTTGCCCCGATGGTGGTCACGCTGTCGGGAAGGTTCACCTTTTTCAGGTTGAGCCCGTAGAACAAGCCCTTGGGGACGGAGGTACAACCCGCCTTGAAGGTGACGCTGGTCAGGGCGCTGCAATCGGAGAACACGTCCTCTCCCCATTTTTTCACACTCTTCGGAATTGTGATGCTCTTCAGGTTGGCGCACGCGTAGAAGGCAGATTTGCCGATTGAAGTCACGGTATCCGGCAATGTGATGCTTGAAAAGGCGCACTCATCAAACGCATACTCGCCTATGGTCTTCAGGCCCTTGTTCAGCTTCACCTTGGCAAGAACCTTGCATCCTGAAAAAACGCCGTTGCCCAGCGTCTTCACGCTGCCGGGAATAGTCACCGAGGTCAGGTAGTCGCAGTCTTCGAAGGCGCTATCCCCGATCGAAGTCACCGATTTGGGAATCGTCACGCTTTTAAGTCCCCGCAGATAGCGGAAAGCGCTTCTCCCAATCTTCTTCACCGTATTCGGGATCGTGATGGTGCGAATCGTATTCGAACCATAGGCGAGCAGGCTGTCACCAATCTCGGTCACGCGGTACTTCCCGACCTTGCCGGGAATGGTGACTTTTTCGGTCTTATACGCCAGATCATAGCCCAGGTTGATGATCCTGACGTTTTTGCCCTTGAGTATCCTGTAGCAGTTGTCCGCTTCGTCATAGAAATAGGTATAGGTTTCGACGATCTCGCCGTGCTCGTCCCGCGTCTCGCCCTTAAGCAACTCGTAGGGCTCCCAGTTCGCCACGGCTTCACCGGCGGGCGCTTCCTGGGCGTCCACCCCGTCCAGCGCCTGCGCGGGCGGTTCGATCTCGCCCAGAGCAGCATCCACGTCCAATTCGAGGTCCTCCGGCACGCTCAGCGCGTCAAGCGCCCCATCCTCCAGCGGAGCGACCTCCAGGGAAGCCGCTTCCGGCATGAGGCCGTCCAGACCGACATCCGCCTCCGCCAGGGCACCGTTCAACACCCCGCACAGCAGCGCCGCCAGCAGCAGCGCAAGCCATTTGTTCAGTCTCATGATCCATCCTCCTTCATCCACTTTATGCCATGTCATAATTGTAATATGTAATTTCTGTAAAGTCAAGTGAGAATTCATTCGGGGCGGGGGTAATGTGTGAAGTGTGGTTGACGATGCGTAGATAAATTCTGATTTATCGAGATGTTGCGGCGCTCAACAGCCTTCCCCTTGAGGGGAAGGTGGGCCGCGTAGCGGCTCGGAAGAGGTGTCCCCGCTGGGCATAGTTCGTCTATTGCTATAGAGGAGCGAGGCATAGGTGGACACCTCTTCAGTCTGCTTCGCAGACAGCTTCCCCTCCAAGGGGAAGCCTTTTGGGGAACACCATCAACAGCTCGATAAATCAGAATTTACCTCTCCAAACAACGCCGCCTCTATCGCATGCCCCTTTCAAAATTCCCTCTTCAGTGATACAATAAACGCATACTGAACCATTGGAGGAACACCACATGCTGGACTCGGAACAGCTTGAAAAGATCGTCGCCCTGCGTCATACCCTGCACGCCTGCCCGGAGCGCTCGGGGCGGGAAGTGCGGACGATGGCGGCCATTCGGGCATTCCTGGAGCAGAACACTTCTTTGGAAATCAGGGACATGGGCGGGTGGCTGCTGGCGAGCCACTTCGAGGGGGACGACCTGCCCGCCGTCGGCTTTCGGGCGGACATGGACGCATTGCCCGCGGGCGACGGGGCCTGTCACCGATGCGGCCACGATGGGCACAGCGCCATGCTCTGCGGGCTGGGGCTTGTGCTGGAAGGGCGGCGCGTCGAAAAAAACGTCCACCTCATATTCCAGGCGGCGGAGGAGACCGGCGAGGGGGCGCGGCGGGTCATCGACAGCTGGCCCGGACTGAAGGCATTGAGCGCTGTGTATGCGTTGCACAACATCCCCGGCTTTCCCAAGGGGGCAGTATTGATGCGCCGGGGCTGCTTTTCCTGCGCCTCCTGCGGCCATATTGTCCACGTGACCGGCAAACCCGCCCACGCGGCCTATCCCGGCGACGGCG
Organism: Clostridia bacterium; assembly: GCA_045658005.1. Classification (GTDB taxonomy): domain Bacteria; phylum Bacillota; class Clostridia; order Christensenellales; family Aristaeellaceae; genus UBA2862. The sequence goes on from JAZOUD010000008.1 coordinate 4,341, forward strand.
CGAACCCCACCGAGCTGCTGTGCCGGCTGGCGCTGGAAGTGCCGGGGATGATCGATGGGATCCTCGGCGGCGACGGGCGGCTGCTGATGCGCACGCCCATCGGGCTGAACGTGGGCGGCGAGGACTTCGGCATCTCCGCCCACGAGGGGCGGCTGTGCCAGACCCTGCGCGGCCACCGCAAGGCCGACATCGACGCCCTGATCCAAAAAATCGAAGCCCGCGCCCGGGCAGGCTGCCGCGAGGCGGGCATGACGTGCAATTTTGATATCTGTGACGCCTTCCCCGACACCACCAATGACGACACCGTATTCGACAACGCCATGCAGCGCTTTGAAGCCGCGGGGCTGCCGGTCAAGATCCTGGACGAGCCCATGCGCTGGTCCGAGGACTTCGGATGGATATTGAAGGAAGTGCCCGGCGTCTACTTCGGCATCGGCGCAGGTGAGGATTGGCCGGGACTGCATACGGAGGGGTTTGAATTTGACGATGGGGTGATTGAGGCGGGCGTGAGGGCGTTTGAGGCGCTTTTATAAATTCTGATTTGGCGGGGAGAACGGTATCCAAAAGCCTTCCCCAGAGGGGAAGGCTACTTTTGGGACCGTCACCATCAACGCGACAAATCAGTATTTATCTCTCGCCCTTTCAATCAGCTCCCCCATCCTCTTATTGCATTCCCCGATCTCCACCCCGGCGTTGATGACGCGGGGGCAGCGGTCGATCCAGTAGAGGGCGCGGTTGAAGGCTTCGTCGGGGATGGGCATGAAGGGCCTGGCCTCGACGACCTCCATGGCCAGCACCCGGGCCAGGCGGTAGTCGATGTCGTTGGTATACAGCACGCCCGCCACGAAGGGCACGCCCTGCTTTTGCAGGCGGCGGAACACCGGTATGCCCGTGCCGCAGGCGGACAGCACCATCACCTGGGGGTCGCCCTCGGGTCGGGGCAGCTCGATGCTGCCGAACACCGGGTCGAAGGTGCCCTGGTCGATCTGGTACAGCTTGCGTATGGCGTCCTCGTCGAACACGTCCTCCGGCGTGCCCGCCCGGGCGACGTGATCCCCCTGCACGCAGATGATCTTGTCGGAGATCTTCTGGGCCAGGTCGATCTCGTGCAGCGACATGATGACGGTGATGCCCTTCTGCTTGGCCATGCCCCGCAGTATGCTCAGCAGCTGCAGCTTGTGGCGCACGTCCAGGAACGAGGTCGGCTCGTCCAGTATGATGATCTCCGGCTCCTGGCAGATGGCCCGGGCCAGCAGCACCCGCTGGCGCTGGCCGTCGCTGATGGCGTTGAAGTCCCGGTTGCGCAGCTCCAAGGCGTGGACTGCGGCCATGGCCTCCTCCACCTTCGCCTCGTCCGTCGCCGAGAGTATGCCCAGACGGCCGGTGTAGGGATAGCGGCCCGTGGCCACGATGTCCCGGCAGGTCATCAGCTCCGGCTTCATGCGCTCGGTCAGAACCACGGCCATCTTCGTGGACAGGTCCCTGTAGGACAGCCTGCGCAGCTCCTCCGATTCGATGAACACCTCGCCGCCCACCATGCGCAGTTGGCGGGTGATGCTCTTCAATATGGTGGACTTGCCGGAGCCGTTGGGGCCGATCAGCGTGACGATCTCGCCCTTCGCGATGTCGACGGTGATGTCGCGGATCAGCGGCACCCCGTCGTAGCCGACGGTCAGCTGTCGGGTCCTGAAGTAGTAATTGCTCATGCCGCCTTACCCCCTTGCCGCCGAAGCATCATGGCGATGACCACCGGCGCGCCGAACACGCTGGTGACGGTGCTGATGTTCAGCTCTGTGGGTGCGAAGGCGGTGCGGGCGATCAGGTCGCAGCCCATGCAGAACACCGCGCCGCCCAGGAACACCGCCGGGATGACGATCAGCGGCTTCGAGGTGTTCAGCGCCCGCTTCACCAGATGGGGCACCGCGATGCCCACGAAGGAGATCGGCCCGGCGAAGGCGGTCACGGTGGCGGAGAGCAGGCTGGACACGACGATCAGCGCCACCCGGAAGGCCTTGATGTTCACGCCCATGCTCTGGGCGTAGGCCTCCCCCAGCTGATACGCGCCGATGGGCTTGGCCATCGTGAAGGTCACCGCCGCCGTGACGCCCACCACCACCGCGGCCACGGCCACGTTGTCCCAGCCCATGCCGGAAAAGCTGCCCAGGCTCCAGCCCCGCAGGTTCACGATGTCGGCGTCCTCGGCGAAGGTGACCACGAAGTCGGTCACCGCTGAGCAGATGTAGCCGATCATGATGCCCGCCACCAGCAGTATCGCCATGTGCTTGAGCTTCCGGGACAGCAGCAGTATGAAGCCCACCGACATCAGCGACCCCGCGAAGGCCGCGATGATCAGCGCCCAGGAGGAGACCCCGCTGAAGAAGCGCAGCGCGTAGATCATCGTCAGGGCCACCACCATCTTCGCCCCCGAGGAGATGCCCAGCACAAAGGGCCCCGCGATGGGGTTGCCGAAGAAGGTCTGCAGCAAAAAGCCCGACAGCGACAGCCCGCCGCCCAGCAGCGCCGCCATCAGTATCCGGGGCAGGCGGATCTTCCAGATGATGCTGTACTGAGTCGAATCCTGGGCCTGGCCCAGCAGTATGCGGAAGATCTCTCCCACCGGTATGGCCACGCTGCCGGTGTTGATGTTCAGCACCGTGATCACCACCAGCGCCGCAAGCAGCAGCAGGAACACCAGCTGGTAGCGCGCCCGCCGGCGCAGGTTTTCGTTGAGGAAGGCGCTGCGCGCGCCCGGATCGGTCTGATTGGGCATAGAACAACCTCCAAAATATAAGGAAATGCTGATTAAATCAGAGTTTCCTTAAGATAGGCGTCGATCGTCTCCCGCCTGGCGCCGATCAGTATCCATTCCCATCGCCCTTCCTCGGGCATGTCTTCGTTGCGCTCGCGGTAGTGCAAAAGGCCGTGCCGCTCGATGATGGCGCAGGCCTCCGCGCCCATCGACGCGTACTCCCCCGGCAACAGCGGCGGCGACAGTGCCAGGCGCTTGCATCCGCCCGCCACGCACTCCGAAAATGCCGTGATCATGCCCATGACAAATGAACGCTTGTCGTATGCCACAGTCCGTCTCTCCCCTCCGGCCTACTTCACCTTCGCCTTCTTCGCGGCGGACCACGCCGACCAGTACTTTTTGCCGTTCACCGCCTTATAGGCGCGTATACGCACATAATATGTCTTGCCCGATTTCAGCTTCTTCAGCACCTTCTGAGTCACAGCAGCCCCCGCGACCGTCGTCTGCTTTACAGATGAGAAATCCTTCTTCACGCTGTATTGCAGTTGGTAGCCGTCGACGCCGCCAGCCTTCTTCCAGTTGGCGGTCAGCCGTCTCTTGTCCGCGGTCAGCTCCAGGCCGGTCACCGCCTTCGGAATGATGTCGAAGGTTCCCGTCGCGCTGCCGGTATAGCCGCCCTTGCCCTCTACGATGACGGATGCCGTGCCGATCGCCTTGTTATTCTTGTAGGCAACCTTGTAGTCCGAACCCTCCTTGAGCCTCTTCCCGTTCAGCATCACCCTGACTCTCGGCTTGAGGGCCTTGCCGGTGTAAGCCTGATCGCCGACGGTGATCTTCGCCTTCCCAAGGTCGAGCAGTACCGATATGCCCTCCTTTTTCGCGTATCTCTCCGCGTAGGAATCGGGCTGGGCGATGATTGTCACATTCAACAGCCTTGTTTCTTCATCATCGTCTTCGTAGCAGAACGCTTCTTCGCCGATCTTCTTTACGCTGGCCGGTATCGTCACGCGCTGCAGCCGCATGCAGGCCCAGAAGGCGCTGTCTCCAATGCTTTTGACGCCGTTGGGAATCACCACGCTTTTCAGATGGGCGCAATCCTCAAAGCTGTTGCTGCCGATTGTTTTCACCCCGTCCGGAATCGTCACACTGGTTTTGGCCGCCGGGCAGCACATCAGCGTCTTCATATTCTTGGAATACAATACGCCGTCCTGGGACGCGTATTTGGCGTTGCCGGCGGCAACGGTAAATTTCTCCAGGCTGTAGCACGCGGTAAATGCGTCGCCCTCGATCCAGGTGACGCTGGCGGGGATCGCAAAGCTCTTCAGGCTGCTGCAGCCCCTGAAGGTCTCGCTGCAGATCTCTTTTACGCCTTCGGAAATCATCAGGCTCTTCAGGCTGGTGCACCAGCCAAAAGCGCAATCACTGATCCGCTTGACGCCCTTTTCGATCTTTACGCTCGCCAGGCCTGTGCACTCGTAGAACGCCTTATCCGATATGTTCTCCACGGTGCCGGGAATCGTTATGCTCTTCAGGCCAGTACAGCCCTCAAAACCGCTGAGCTCTGTCAGGCTGCTCGGAATCGTCACATTCTTCAGGCCGGTACATCCCTTGAAGGCTTGCCATTCAATTTCTGTCACGCCCTTTTTCAGGGTCAGACTGACGAGCCCGGTGCACTCCTCGAAGCTGCCATCAACCAAGGTCTTCACACTGCCGGGAATCGTAACCTCGGTCAGACCGGTGCACCTGTAAAAGGCATAGTAACTGATATTGGTCACGCTGCTCGGAATCGTCAGGTTCTTCAGTTTGGGGCACTCAGAAAACGCCCTCATTCCAATTTCCTCCACGCCCTTCGCGAGTTTCACGCTGGTGAGCTTGGGACACTTCTGGAAAGCACCTTCTCCTATGCTCTTCACGCTGCCCGGAATCGTCACGCCCGTCAGGGCATCGAACTCGGAAAACACCCACCCCGCAATGCCGGTCACGTCGTCGGGGATGACGATATCGCCGCCGGGACCGCGATAGCCAACCAGCACGCCGTTCTCATCGAGCTCAAAGTCCTCGTCGCCGTCGTTTGCCAGCGCTGCGGAAGCCTCGCCGACAGACGCCTGATCCGACGCCTGTAGCCCGGAGAGCTGCGACAGCTCCAATCCCGCGGCCGGATTCAGCTTGGGAGCTTCCCAATCATCCTCCCAGTCCAATGCGATCCCATCGTCTCCGACGATTTCCAGCTCCGCCATCGCCGTCAGCGGCAGCGCGCAGAGCATCAGCGACGCCAGCAGGGCGGCAAGTATTCGGTTCCAATGCTTCATGTTCAGCTTCCCCCTTCAATTCATTGTCCGCGCTTAACGCAGCAGTAATTCATTATACCAGTACGTTTGCGTTTTGTCAAGATTTGGAATTGGCAGAGCGCGTCATCAAAATGCAATATCCAATGCCCCTTGCCATTTACTTTCAGGCATGATAGAATAGCATCAGAAGGAGTTGACCCGTATGACACAGGGCAACACCGCTTACCGGGACAGGCTGTTCAGCTTCATATTGGCAGTGAGGAACACAAGGATTGGACGCTGAGCCTGTACAACGCCGTCAATCACACCCATTACACCAACCTGGATGCCATCTCCATTGAAACCATCCGCCAGGTTCTGTATATGGGCATGCACAACGACGTCGCGTTCCTCGTACTGGACATACTCAGCCTGTATGAACAACAGTCCACTTTCAATCCCAACATGCCGCTCAGGCTGTTGGAATACCTGGTCATACTGTACGAGAAGTACATCCGACAGATGGGCGGCAATAAGTACGGCCGGACGCTGATTCCACTGCCAACACCGAACTGGACGCGCACAAGGCGGAGGTGAAGAACATGCTGCTGACCAAATACAACGAGGCTGAAACTATGGAATTGTTCAAGGCTGAAGGACGCAGGGAAGGACGAGAGCAAGGGCGCGAGGAGAGCGCCTCAACAGCATCCGCAGCCTGATCCGCTCGCTGAAGCTGTCCGCGCAGCAGGCGATGGACGCGTTGGGCATTCCCCGCTCCGAGCAGGCGAGGTATGCCGAGAAGCTGTAGGGAAACAAAGCCTTTTGAAAGGAGCGTTCCGATGAACGCAATCGACAGGATCATGGACTTCCCCGGCGACGTGGGGTTCTACTTCCGGCGGCTGGAGGACGGGGCCGAACCGCTGACGCGCGATGCGGACCTGCCGCTGATCGCCGCCAGCGTCATCAAGCTGCCCATCATGGTCGCCGCGTTTCAGGACATCGCCGCCGGGCGGCTGGATCCGCTCGAAACCGTCGAACTGCGGCCTGAGATGAAGATGCCCTCCTGCGGCGCGCTGAGCTACATGCACGACGGGCTGCGCGTGACGGTCATGGACCTGATCACATTGATGATCATACTCAGCGACAACACCGCCACGAACGTGCTGATTGACAGGCTGACCCCCGCGCGCGTCAACGCCGCGATGGACGCGCTGGGCATCCCCGGCCTGTGCCTGCGCAGGCGGCTGTTCGACCTGGAGTTGTCGACGCGGGGCATCGAGAACACCGTCACAGCCCGGGGCGTCGGCATGCTTCTGGAGCGCATGGCCGCGGGTACGCTGCTGGGCCGCGCAGACGACGACCGGATGCTGCGCATACTGCTGGATCAGCAGCTCAACGGCAAGCTGCCGTTCTACCTGCACGGCAGGGACGTGCGCTGCGCTCACAAGACCGGCGAGGACGACGACATTACGCACGACGCCGGCATCGTATACGCCGAGCGCCCGTTCGTGATCGTCATGCTGTCCAACAACGTGGACGTTCCCGCCTTTGAACGCCTGATGCAGGACGCGGCGCGGGAGCTGGTGTTTGGGACGTAAGCTAAACAAAGTGAGACCTGGTGCCTCGCGAGGGATCAGGGCTCACTTTGTTTAGGGAAACTCTGATTTAATCAGCATTTCCGGTAGTAATTCAACCCTGTCCGTGGTATAGTAAAAAGTGCCACGGAACGAGTAAAATCAAGGGGTTGAGCGCATGAATCAGATTACTTTCAGCGACATGGAATATAGTGGACGGAAACGTGTCACTCAGAAGGAGAAGTTCCTTCAGGGAATGAACGACATCATTCCATGGGCTGATTGGGTCAGTAAGATTCAGCCGTATTATCCCACCGGGAAGCGCGGCCGTCCGCCACGCGGGATCGAAGTAATGCTCCGGATGTATCTGCTGCAGATCTGGTTCAACCTTTCCGACGAGGGGTTGGAAGATGCGATCTACGACAGTTATGCGTTTCGGCAGTTCATTGGAATCAACTTCCTAGAGGAACAGGTTCCGGATGCGACCACCCTGTTGAAGTTCCGGCATCTGTTGGAAGAGAACCATCTTGGTGAAGCTCTCTTCAATGACATCAAAGCGCGCCTTCAGAAGGCAGGCCTCATGATGAAGGGTGGCACCATTGTAGATGCAACCATCATCCACTCCACACCTTCCACCAAGAACAGGGAAGGAAAACGCGACCCGGAGATGCACCAGACCAAGAAGGGAAAGCAATGGTACCATGGGATGAAGGTGCATTCCGGCGTTGACTGCGGATCAGGATATGTCCACACCATCACCGGAACTGCGGCCAATGTCCATGATATAGCAGAGACATCGAAACTGCTTCGAGAGGACGATGAAGTCTGCTACGGTGACTCAGGGTACATCGGGGTGGAAAAGCGGGACGAGATCAAGAGCAATGAACACTTCTCCAAGATCACATTCCGGATCTGTAGGAAACCTTCCAAGTTGAACGTGTCCAAGGACTATAAGGGGATTGACTGGGAACAGGAGATCGAACACCGGAAAGCATCAGTGCGATGCAAGGTAGAGCATCCGTTCCTGATCGTTAAGCGGCAGTTCGGGTATTGCAAGACAGCATACCGTGGAATTGCCAAGAACATGAATCGGTTTCACATGCTATTCGGATGTGCGAACCTGGTCATGTGCATACGTGGAGGCAGAGCTGATGAGTTCCGCTCTGTTTGCCTTGGGTGATTTCTGCCCCGGATGCCCAGAAACGGGCATTCGGGGTTGAGATAGAGGGACTGGAGCAGGAAAATCAGGCGGAAAATTGGAAAATTTCTGCTCCGAGAACAATTACTGGGATATCGCTGAATTGTTCAGCTTTTCCATAAATGCCCGCCCCCACATGGAGGCGGGCATAGCAAAGCCAACCGGCGCGTCGCCGGGGCAAGCCGCCTTCATCGGAAGCGCTTCACCCACGCGGCAGCAGGTTTCCTGGCTCGCGGATCGACGCGGCGCCGCGCCTTCTCACATCGGGATGCAATGGCAAATGCGGACCGCTCCCCGCTCACAGTGACCGGATCGCCCGGGATTTCCACCCGGTTCCCTATCATCCCCGCACGGGCGGGGCACTGCGGCGTTGATATCATTATAATGGGCGGGGCGTTGTTTGTCAACGACATCCGACCTGGCAGCATTGCCCTTTCACATATTGTCGTTGCAGTTCAGGGGATGAGAGCCTTATTGGATGGGTTTGACGCCTTAATCATGGCAGAGGCGCGAGGCGGAGCGTAAGGGGACCTCATCCGACCCGCTGCGCAGCGAAGCAAGTCCTTTAGGGCGCGGGCCACCTTCCCAAAGGGCAATCTCTTCAACTTAGCGTCAGAAGGGATGCCCCACCACCGCAAGCGGTCCCCCTCCCCACTGTGGTGGGGAGGCTTTGGGTCAGCGGCAGACGCTATCTTAGCTTCCCCACACCGCAGTGACATCGAGCGCCCGAAAAACAGTCCAGTGGACTGCATGAACGCTTCGCTAGACGCCCTTTGGGCGTTATAGCGAGATGGGGCCGGCAGGCCCTTGGCATCGAGCGCCCGGAAAACGCTCCAGTGGAGCGTTTTCAGCGAGATGGGGCCGGCAGGCCCTTGGAGAAGTACCCGCGAAGCGGGGGATGGGGCATTTATAAGCCTTGAATTGATGACCTTATCCCTAGTGGAGATGCGCCGTGGCTGTAGGCCTTGCGAAGCGTTTGCGTGGCCAAAGGCCTAGCGAAGCAGAGGGGTACGCTGAGTTGCAACTATTGTCAACGAAGTAGTATAATTGAAACGAAAGGAGATGGGCTTATGACAGACAATACAGAATACAATAGCTTTCCGACAGCAGAATCTGTAAAAACCAAAACCATTGATACCCTGAGAAAGCGTGGGTTTGATGAGGCCTATATCGAAGTGTGCTGGAAAGCATATGCAGATACCTATATTGAATCCTTTTTACAGGGATTCAGGGAAGGTCGCGAGGAATTGTTCATCAATGATATTCATCGTTTATCACAAAGCCTGCAGATTTCCCCCCATCAAGTCATGAACGGCATGGACATTCCTTATGAGTGGCAGAAGCGTTTCTTGGAAAAGCTGTGACACCGCCATAAAAAGAGTCGCCGGGTCTGAAACCCGACGGCTCTTTTGAAGCGGTATCACCGATCCCGCTTCTTCGACAGGATGTCGAACACCACGGCGGCCAGCAGCACGAAGCCCTTGACGACCCTCTGGTAGTTGGCATCCAGGTTGATCTGGAACATGCCCAGGTTGATCACGCCGATCAGCGTCGCGCCGATGACCATGCCCAGCACGGTGCCCGCGCCGCCGCTGGCGGAGACGCCGCCCACCACGCAGGCGGAGATGGCGTCCATCTCGAAGTTCTTGCCGGCGTCGGCGTTGGCCGCGGTAAAGCGGGAGATGACCGTCATGGCGGAGATCGAGGTCAGTATCGCCATGTTCAGGTAGGCCAGGAACATGATGCGCTTGGTGTTCACGCCGGAAAGGCGCGCCGCCTCGATGTTGCCGCCCACCACGTAGAAGTGGCGTCCGATGGTGGTCTTGCTGGTGATGAAGGCGTATATCAATACGACCGCCGCCACCCAGATCATCACGGTGGGGATACCGCCGGCCATCGCCAGCTTGTACATGACCAGCAGTATGACCAGCGCGCCCAGTATGCTCTTGGCGGCGTCCATCTCCAGCGCATCCACCTCATAGCCCTTCCTCAGCCGCGTCGCGCGATTTTTGAACACCATCAGCACCACCAGCGCCGCGGCGACGATGCCCACGATCAGGCAGGGCATGTTCAGCTGGCCCTCGGGCGTCTTGAACATCGTTCCGGAGAAGATCCTCAGGAAATCCGGGCTGTCCTTGAACGAAATGGAGTTCGTGGAGGAGACGCCCAGTATGGACGTGCCCAAGCCGCGGAAGGCCAGGTAGCCGGCCAGGGTCGCGATCCACGGCGGAACCATCACATACGCGATCAGCGCGCCGAGGCCGCAGCCGTAGACGACGCCGACGGCCAGCATGGCCACCAGAGACAGGGCGGTGCCCCACTTCCAGACGACCATCATCATGCCGCCCAGCGCGCCCAGCAGGCACACGAAGGCGCCGCAGGACAGGTCGATGTTGCCGCCGGTCAGCATGCACATCAGCATGCCGCAGCCGAGGATGTAGACATAGGCGTTCTGGTTGATCAGCGAAGCGAAGCTGGTCGGTTTGAACATGCGCCCCTTGGTCATGATCGTGAAAAAGATGTACACCAGCACCAGGATGATGAGCATGGCATTCTTTTTCAACATGGCAATCGGATTCGATCGCCTGATATTGGAACGATTCACCACTTTATTCTCCATGAATTGCCATCCTCCTTTCCTATCGCTTCTGCCGCTTGGACACGACATCGAAGATGACGGCCGCCAGCAGCACCAGGCCCTTGACCACGCGTTGCAGGTTGGAGTCGACGCCCACCATGTTCATGCCCTGGTTGATGACGCCCATCAGCACGGCGCCGATGATCATGCCGGACACCTTTCCCGTGCCGCCGTAAGCGGAGGCGCCGCCGATGAAGCAGGAAGCGATGGCGTCCATCTCGTAGCCCTCGCCGTAGGTCGGGTCGATGCCCTTGGCACGGGCCGCCGTCAGGATACCGGCCAGTCCAGCCATCAGGCCGATGCTGGCGTAGGCGAACCAATACACGTTTCGGGTCTTGACGCCGGAAAGCGCCGTGGCCTTTTCGTTGCCGCCCACCGCGTACAGATGGCGGCCCATGGCGGTCTTGGTGGTGATGTACTGGTAGATTCCCAGCACCAGGGCGATCCAGATCAGCACGGTGGGCAGGCCCCTGAAGCTGGCCATCTGCCAGGTCACAAACAGGACCACTGCGGAAATCGCGGCCGTGGTGATCACCTGGCCGAGGATGGACTGGTGCAGGTTCAGCTTCTTCTGGATGTGGATCTGCCGGACGGTCATCAGCACGTAGATCAGGATCGCAATGATGCCGATGGCCAGGCAGGTCAGATTGGGCTTGCCCTCGGATCCCGTCCACTGGCGGATGAAATCGGGGATGTAGCAATCCCTGCCGCCGCCGAAGAGGAACAGGAAGTTCTCATTGCTGATGTCGACGCGGTAGCCCTGCAGCACCACGTTGGACAGGCCGCGGAAGGCGTACATGCCCGACAGCGTGGCGATGAATGCCGGCACGTGGATCTTGGCGATCCAGAAGCCCTGGAACACGCCGATGGCCAGGCCGATGGCCAGCATGGCCACCACCGCCAGCCACATGTTCGCGCCCTTGTCCATCATCACGCAGCCGATGGAGGCTGTAAAACAGACCACCGAGCCGACGGACAGGTCGATGTTGCCGCCGGTCAGTATGCAGCACAACATGCCGGCCGCCAGCACGAAAACATAGCCGTTCTGGGAAATCAGATTGTTGATGCTGCCCGGCTTCAGCGAGCCGCCGCCGGTGGCGATGGCGAAGAACACGACCACAACCACCAGCGCGATCACCATGGTATATTTCTGGAAAAAAGCGCCAAGGCTCATTTTGCGTTCACTCATCGTCATGCACCCCTTCCCGACTGGAGGATCAGCGCCATGATGTTCTCCTGGGTGGCATCCTTCGCCTTCATCTCGCCGACCATCTTGCCTTCGTTCATAATGTAGATCCGATCGCTCATGCCCAGCACCTCCGGCAGCTCCGAGGATATCATAACCACACACTTGCCGGCCGCCGCCAGGTCGTTGATGATGCAGTAGATCTCATACTTCGCGCCCACGTCGATGCCGCGGGTGGGCTCGTCCAGGATCATGATGTCCGGCTCCGCAAACATCCACTTGGCCAGCAACACCTTTTGCTGGTTGCCGCCGGAGAGGTTGCCCACCAGCTGTTCCACAGACGGCGTCTTGGTGCGCAGCTTCTCCCGGTACTCCTCGGCCACGGCATACTCCCTGTCCTGGTCGATGACGCCCATGCTGGCCAGGCTCGACAGGTTCGCCAGGGAGGTGTTTACCTTGATGGACTGGCTGAGGATCAGGCCGTTGCCCTTGCGGTCCTCGGTGACGTAGGCGATCTTGTGCCGGATGGCGTCGGTGACGCTCTTCTTCATCTTCACCGGCTTGCCGTCGATCTTGAGCTCGCCGGAGAAGTTCACGCCGTAGCTCTGGCCGAATATGGACATGGCCAGCTCGGTGCGGCCCGCGCCCATCAGGCCGTAGATGCCCACGACCTCGCCCTTGCGCACGTTGATGGAAACGTCGTCCACCACCTTGCGCTCGGGATACAGCGGATGGTGCACCGTCCAGTGGTCCACCTCCATCATGATACCGCCGATCTTCACGCCCTGCCGCGGCGGGAAGCGGTTGGTCATCTCGCGGCCCACCATGCCCTTGATGATGCGCTCCTCGGAAACCGGCTCCGGCCCGTGGTTTTCGATGGTCTCGATGGTGGTGCCATCGCGGATGACGGTGATCTTGTCGGCGACGTAGGCCACCTCGTTGAGCTTGTGGGTAATGATGATCATCGTCATGCCCTGCTTCTTGAAGCCCAGCATCAAATCCAGCAGCGCCCTGGAATCCTCCTCGTTCAGGGAGGAGGTGGGCTCGTCCAGGATCAGCAGCTTCGCCTGCTTGGCCAGGGCCTTGGCGATCTCCACCAGCTGCTGCTTGCCGGTACCGATGGTCTTGACCTGCACCTTGCTGCTCTCCTGCAGGCCCACCATCTTCAGGTACTTGTCGGCATCGGCATAGGTGGTGTTCCAGTCGATGGCGAACTTGTGCCCGCGCTCGTTGCCCAGGTACATGTTCTCGCCGATGGTCATCTCAGGCACCAGCGCCAGCTCCTGGTGGATGATGACGATACCCAGCTTTTCCGAATCCTTGATGTTTGAAAACTTGCAGACCTGCCCGTTGTAGACGATGTCGCCCTCGTAGGTGCCGTAGGGATAGATGCCGCTCAGGACGTTCATCAGCGTGGATTTGCCCGCGCCGTTTTCGCCGACCAGTGCGTGAATCTCCCCCTCCTCCACCTTGAGATTGACGTTGTCAAGGGCCTTCACGCCCGGGAAGGTCTTGGTGATGTTCTTCATTTCCAGAAGTATCTTTGCCATTGCTCTCCTCCTGCTTTCCAGTCAATTGGGAAAACCCAGGGCTGCTGCAGATCAATTCCGACACAGCCTCCGCCGCAGTTTCACACGGTCGGTACACGAATGCCGCTTCTGTGTACAGATCCTTCGTTTCGCTCAGGACGATACGTTACCAAGCCATCATCCCAGCGAAGCGAAGGATCTGTACGCAACGCTGCTGAATGACCATCGTTCAGCGAGCAGGCCTGTCATTCCATCGTGCCTTTCTGCCGGCGGAACCCGGAATACGCCCAAATGATGCAGGCGGGAGAGCCCCGCCTGCATCACAATGAGTACTCACTCGGATTACTTCAGATCGTCCTCGGTGTAGTAGCCGGAGTCGATCAGGATCTCCTTGTAGTTGTTGGCGTCCGCGAACACGGGATCGCACAGGAAGGAGGGAACAACCTTCACGTTGTTGTCGTAGGTCTCGGTGTCGTTCACGTCAACCGTTTCGCCAGCCAGGATCTGGCCGACCATCTTCACGACCTGAGCCGCCAGGGTGCGGGTGTCCTTGAACACGGACATGCTCTGCTTGCCGGCGATCATGTTCTTGGTGTTGGCAACGTCGCAGTCCTGACCGGTGATGATGGGCCAGTTCTCGCCGCCGTAGTTGGCTTCCAGAGCGTTGGTCACGCCCAGGGCGGTGGAGTCGTTGGAGCAGAGCCACACGTCGATGTTCTCGCCGTTGGCATAGTTGGCGGTCAGGATATCCTCAGCGCGCTTCTGGGCGACGTCGGTCTTCCAGGTGGGGGTGGCAACCTGGTCGAACTCGACCTGGCCGGAGGTCACGACGATCTTGCCAGCGTCGATGTAGGGCTTCAACACGTCGATGGCGCCCTGATAGAAGTAACGGGCATTGTTGTCGCCGGGGTCGCCAGCGGTGATTTCCATCACGAACGGGCCTTCCGCGTTGTCCAGATCCAGAGCGTCCTTCACATAGGTGCCCTGCACGGTGCCGACCTTGTAGTTGTCGAAGGTGGCATAGTAGTCAACATTGCCGTTGTCCATCAGCAGGCGGTCATAGGCGATGACCTTGACGCCCTTCTCGGCGGCCTTGTCCAGGGCGGTGCCCAGGGAGGAGCCCTCGATGGCGGCGATGACGACGACCTTGCAGCCGTTGTCGATCATGGTCTCGATCTGGTTCAACTGGGTGGGAACGTCGTTGGAGGCATACTGCAGCTCAACCGCATAGCCGGCTTCCTTCAGCTTCTCTTCCATGTAGGCGCCGTCCTGATTCCAACGCTGCAGGTCCTTGGTGGGCATGGAAACGCCGACCAGTTCGCCTTCGGCCAGGGCCGCGATGCAGCCCAGAGCCAGCATCGCGCAGAGTACCAATGCCAGAATCTTCTTCATAATCGGATACACTCCTTTGAATATATTGTGCAGGCCGCGCGCGGCCTTGCATCCGTTTCAGCGGGCTGACGCGTTTTCCTTTTTGGCATGGATTGTGCGCACCGCACAATCCGGCCCGAAAAAATTACAACACATCAACCAACGCATAATATTATAGCACAACATATCGGGCTTGTCTACTGTTTTTCCCATTTTTTCTTCTCATAAATTGCGAACAATCATTACCGCTTGCGGTTATCCATTCCTCAATATAACAAAAGCCCCCGGAATTCATACCGGGGGTGCTTGTCATGCGTCTGCGCATTTACTTGCTCTGCAGGAAGTTGTAGGTGACCGCCGCCAGGGCCGCGCCCAGCATGGGACCCACGATGAACACCCACAGGCAGCCCAGGGGCGCGAGGTTGCCGCTGAAGGCGGCGAACAGCGCGGGACCGAAGCTGCGGGCGGGGTTGACGGAGGTGCCCGTCAGGCCGATGCCCAGGATGTGCACCACCACCAGGGTCAGGCCGATCACCAGGCCACCGAAGCTGCCGTGGCCCGCGCGCTTGCTGGTGACGCCCAGTATGGCGATGACGAAGATGAAGGTCAGCACGATCTCCACCAGCAGGCCCGCCAGCACGTTGCCGTTCACGCCCGCCAGGCCGTTGGCGCCAAAGCCGCCGGTCATGTCGGTGACGTGGCCCAGGCCGAAGATGGCCGCCAGCACTGCGGAGCCGCAGATCGCGCCCACGCACTGGGCGATCACGTAGCCGATGAATTCGCTGACATCCATGCCGCCGCTGAGCATCACGCCCAGGGATACTGCCGGGTTGATGTGGCAGCCGGAGATGTTGCCGATGGAATAGGCCATGGCCACGATGGTCAGGCCGAAGGCCAGCGCCGTGAGAATGTAACCGCCGCCCGCGGCGGCGTCGCAGCCCACCAGCATCGCCGTGCCGCAGCCCAGTATGACCAGGGTCGCCGTGCCGATGGCCTCCGCAATCAGTTTCTTGCTCATGGATATCTCCCTCCTTGTCGTCGGACGGTCTTCCGCCCGTACACAACACGGATTATACCGTCATATCAATAGGATTTCAAGCGATTGTCACAGTTGTTAATAGCTTCGTCGAAGGAGCGTCAATATTGAAGGCATACGCTCATTTCCCCAGCGAATACCCTTCCTTTTCGTAGACGGCCAGCCAGCCCTTCAGCTTGCTGAAGAACTCGGCGTTGCTGGCGGTCTTGGTCATCAGGTCGATCAGCTGCTCGTACATCTCCTGCTGGCGGCCGCCCAGCATCCTGCGCACCTGGTATTCGCCGTTCATCTCGTCCTCGGTCAGCAGCAGCTCCTCCCGGCGCGTGCCCGACTTCAGCAGGTCGATGGCCGGGAACACCCTGCGGTCGGAGAGCTTGCGGTCCAGGTGCAGCTCCATGTTGCCGGTGCCCTTGAATTCCTCGAAGATGATGTCGTCCATGCGGCTGCCGGTCTCCACCAGGGCGGTGGCGATGATGGTCAGGCTGCCACCGTTTTCGATGTTCCGGGCCGCGCCGAAGAAGCGCTTGGGCCGAAACAGCGCCCCCGGGTCCAGGCCGCCGGACAGGGACCGGCCCGTGGGGGTGATGGTCAGGTTGTAGGCCCGGGCCAGCCGGGTGATGGAATCCAGCAGCACCACCACGTCCTTGCCCATCTCCACCAGGCGCTGGGCCCTGGCCAGCACCATCTCCGACACGCGGGTGTGGTGCTCGGGCTCCTCGTCGAAGGTGGAATAGATCACCTCACCCTTGATGGAGCGCTGCATGTCGGTGACCTCCTCGGGGCGCTCGTCGATCAGCAGCACGATCAGGTGGACGTCGGGGTACTGGGCGGTGATGGCGTTGGCCACCTTCTTGAGCAGCGTGGTCTTGCCCGCCTTGGGCTGGGACACGATCATGCCCCTCTGGCCCTTGCCGATGGGGGCCAGCATGTCGATCAGCCGCAGGGACAGGTCGCCGTGGCCCTCCGGGGGCTCCAGCCTGAGCCGCTGGTCGGGATAGACCGGCACCAGGTCCTCGAACCGGGGGCGCTCGGCGGCCTTCTCGGGGCTTTCGCCGTTGACCTCGGTGATGTACATCATGGCGCTGTAGCGGTCGCCCTCCCGCTGGGCGCGGGTCTTGCCCGTCACGTGGTCGCCGTTGCGCAGGTTGAAGCGGCGGATCTGGGCGATGGAGATGTAGACGTCGTTCGGCCCCGGCAGGCAGTTCTCCGCCCTCAAAAAGCCGTAGCCGTCGGGCTGGAGCTCCAGCACGCCCGCGCCGTCGCCGTACTCGCCCGAGGCCAGCATCTCCGGCACGGCGGGGTTGGAGGTCTTCAGCTCCGCGTTGTAATAGCCCTCGGGGCGCTGGCGCTCAGGCCGCTCCGGCTGCTCCGCCAGCTGGGCGGCATTATCGATCTGGGCCGCTGCCGGGGCCGGGGGCTGGGGCGCGCGGCGCTGGAAATCCCGGTTGTCCCAGGCCTGCTGGGGCGCGCGACCGTCCCCCTGGCGGTTGAAGCGGGGATTGAGGGGGCGGGGCAGGCCGGCCTGGCCGACCTGCTGCACCCGCTGGGGCCGCGCGTCGCCCTGGGGGGCGCGGCCCGCGTTCCAGTTCTGATAACGGTTCTGCCGCGGCTGGGCGTCGTTCATGGGCCGCTGAAAGGTTCGGGTCGCGGGCGTCGGCCTGCCCCTGAACCCGGGACGAACGTCGGCAGGCGCGGCCTGGGGCTGTTCACCCGCCGGGTCCGCGCCCGGGGCCTGCTCAGGCTTCAACTCGGGCTTCGCAGGGGTCGGCGCTTCCCGGGGCGCTTCAGCCGCCTTGGCAGCGTTGGCTGCCGGCCCCGCCATCCGGGGTTCCCCGGCGCTGGATGCCGCAGCGCCCGGAAGCTGAGGCTTCGGCGCTTCTGTCTTTGGCGCTACAGGTTTTGGGACTTCCGGCTTTTGGGCTTCCGGCTTTGGGGCGTCGGCGGCCTTCCTGCCGCCTCGCGCCGCGCTTGAACGCGGCTCGGGCCTGGCTTCCGCGGCGGCATCCCGGTCCTTCTTCGTCCCCGGCTTGTCAGACGCCTCACGCCTCGGCCTGCTCCGCCGGCGCGCGGGCTTTTCGCCCTCGTCGCCCTGCTTTGTCGCAGGCGCCTGGCCGGCCGAGGCGTCCTTGCCGGCCTTTTCCGCCTCCATCAGCATATCGATCAGCGTGCTTTTGTTTGTACCCGCCGGAATTCGAACGCCCATTTCCTTTGCCAGGCTGCGCAGCTCGACGACGGTCTTCAGGTTCAGGGATTGATAATCCATAGGTTACCTCCGATGGGATATAAAAGGGATAAATTATAACGGTTTCCTGCAAACGGCGATGTCCCGGGTGATGGCCTGCTCGACCCAGTGGGCGAAGCCGTCACAGGCGCCGCCGGACAGCACCTCCAGCCCGGCGCCCTCCATCAGCGCTCGCAGGCGCTCCAGCTTCATATTCTGGGCGTTGAAGGACAGCGCCATCGCGCCGCCGGGCTTCAGCGCCGCCCTCCAGTCGGGCAGCGCCTTTTCGAGAAGCGCCTCCAGCCAGTTGCCCTTCGCCCGCTGCCCCCGCTCCAGCTGGGCGTCGTGGCGCACGCCGTAGGGCAGGTCACAGGCGATCAGGTGGAAGGCGTTTTTGCCCAGCGCCCCGCCGGAGCGGGCGGCGTCCAGGCAGACGAGACTCAGCGCGCGCTTCGGGTCATGGGCCTGAGGCGCGTACTCGAATCGGCATTCCGCCGCGCTGCCGCCCTTGTTCAGGGTACGCGACAGCCGGGTGACGGTATGCTTGAAGCGGTGATATTCCAGATAGCGCCTGAAAAACTGCTCCGCCTCCTTCAAATCGCCCCGGTCCACGTCCGCGCCGAGGGCGTCCCAGCCGTAATTGGCCGCGACGAAGAGCCCGGTGGCCCGGCCGCACATGGGGTCCAGCATCGACAGGGGGCCCCCTTCGCGCCAGTAATCGCCGGCATACAGCGCCACATTGACCAGCAGCTGCAAAAACAGCTCGTTCGTCTTGCCCTTGTACTTCAAAATCGCGGGCAGGTCCCGCCCCACGGCGGCCTCCCCCCGCCCGGCCACGGGCCGAAGCAGGCCGTTTTCATCCTCAAACAGCCCGTACAGCAGCGAATGGCGGCGCAGCGCCCCGAGGGCGGCGGCGTCCAGCGGTTCGTCCATGCGAATATCGAGGCAGGGCATGCCCAGGCGCTCGTCCGCGGCGATTTCAGCGCCGGGGGCGAGTCGCGCCAGCATCAATTCAAGCTCAGCCGTCGCCAGCTTCAGCGTCTCGCTCTGATAGCGGGCGTTGGCGTGGGGCCAGAGCAGCATCCTGTAATGCATATGCAGTTCTCCCATATATTATATAGGGTTCACCCAAACAATGCACCCAAAGAAATAATTAATTCTACGTATGATGTTCCGGCCAACCTGCAGCGGCACAAACGCCGACACAGCGCCTTGAGCGCCGTGGCCGGACCGTTGATTCAATTCAAAGCATATGTAGGGAATCGAATGAAGAGACCAAAGGATTGAAAACAGCCCCTCCGGGGCGACCAGAGGGGCTTTCATTGGTTTAATATTTGCGCTTACGAGCAGCTTCAGCCTTCTTTTTACGCTTTACGCTGGGCTTTTCGTAATGTTCCCTTTTCCGTGCTTCTGCGAGAATGCCATCACGAGCCGTCTTGCGCTTGAAACGACGCAGCGCGCTTTCCAATGATTCATTTTCCCGAATGCGTACCTCGGACATGTGCTTTCCCTCCCCTCGCGATTGAATGGCATAGCCAATGTAGCATGGGGTTCGCCACAATGGTTATTATACCGCATAAGGCATATACTCGTCAACCCTTGAATGACTATGACCCAATTATTTAACCTATTCCACCTTACCCCATCCGCTCGGGCAGCTTCCTGCCGCCCATCAGGTGGACGTGCAGGTGGTTGACCGACTGGGCGCCGTCCCTGCCGCAGTTGCTGATGAGGCGGAAGCCGCTCTCGGCCACGCCCTCGCTGGCGGCGATCTGCTTGACGGCGTCGGTCAGGGCCGCGGCGGTCCCGGCGTCACATTGCAATATATTGTCCATGTGCTTCTTCGGCACCACCAGCACGTGCACCGGGGCCTGGGGGTTGATGTCGCGGAAGGCGTAGATCTTATCGTTCTCAAATACGGCGTTTCCGGGAATCTCCCCCGCGATGATCTTGCAAAACAGACAGTCGCTCATCGGTATCTTCCTCCTGTTCGTGTTCGATGACGGTACCGTGGGCCAGCGTGCCCTCCGCGCCGTCGATGCGCACCCGGCACAGCTCACCGGGCCGGGCCGCCGCCCGCACGCGCACGTACTGGCCGGTGTAGCCCTCGCTCAGCCCCTCGCCCGCGGCCTGCTCAAACAGCACCTGCTGGCAGGTGCCCACCAGTCCTTGGACGAAGCGCCGCTCCAATTGGTTCCCCACTTCGATCAATTTCTTTGTCCGGGCCCGCCGGGTGGCCTCGTCCACCTGGTCCGGCATGGCGTCGGCCACGGTGCCCTTGCGCCGGGAGTAGGGAAACACGTGGATGCGGGCCAGGCGGATATCCTGTACGAAGTCCAGCGTCTCGGCAAATTCCGCCTCCGTCTCGCCGGGAAAGCCGGTGATCACGTCGGTGGTCACGGCGCAGTCGGGCATGTACCGCCGCAGCGTCTCAACGGCCTGGCGGTATTCCCCGGGCGTGTAGCGGCGACGCATGCGCTTGAGCACCCCCGCGCTGCCGGATTGCAGCGACAGGTGGAACTGGCGCATCAGCCCCGGCAGTTCGGACGCGGCCCGGGCGAAGTCCTCCGTCACCGTCACCGGCTCCAACGAGCCCAGGCGCACCCGGCGCACCCCCGGCGCGCCGTGCACGGCGCAAATGGCGTCCATCAGGGTATCGTTCGTCTCCCTGCCGTAGCTGGCCAGGTGGATGCCCGTGACCACGATCTCCCGATACCCGGCCTCACCCAGCCGCGCGGCCTCGGCGGCCACGGCCTCCAGGGGCATCGAGCGTACCGGCCCGCGGACGCTGGGAATGATGCAGTAGCTGCAATACCGGTCGCAGCCCTCCTGGATCTTCATGGTGGCCCGGGTCTTGCCCTCGTGGCGGGAGATGAACAGGCTCTCAAACCCCGCGCCCTTCAGGGGGCCCACGGCGTTCACGGTCTGCCCCGACGCCAGCGCCGATTCCAGCAGATCGACCACCTCGCCCCGGCGCTGCACCCCCAGCACCAGCGCCACGTTGTCCATGGCGCAAAGGCGCTGCGCCTCCCGCTGGGCCAGGCAGCCGCAGACCACGATGGCGCAGCCGGGGTGCTCCCGGGCCACCCGTCGGATGGTCTTCAGCGACTTCTGGTCGCCGGTGCCGGTGACGGTGCAGGTATTGATCAGGTACACGTCGGCCTCGTCCTGAAACCCCACCGCCCGATACCCCGCCGCCTCGAAGCGCTCCAGCATGGCCTCGGTATCGTACTGGTTCACCTTGCAGCCGAGGGTGTAGGTGGCAATTGTCCTTTGCTTTTCCACGTTTCACGCTCCAATCCGGTAAATTCTGATTTGTCGCCCCGCGACAAATCAGAATTTACACGTCTCCCCACAGCTGCATGGCCAGCGCGGCGGAGACCACGGCGGCGGTCTCGGTGCGCAGTATGCGGGGGCCGAGGGTGACGCACTGCCCCCCGGCGGCGGTCATATCGTCGATCTCGTCGACGGTGATGCCGCCCTCCGGGCCGACGACGATGCCGATGTCCCGGGCGTCGGGATTCAGGGCAAATACGTCCTTCAGCCGCGTGCCGCCGGCCTCCTCCCAGGGGATCAGCAGCAGGTCGTGGGCGGCCATCGCCCGAAGGGCCGCGCGCCAGTCCATCGGCGCGGCGACCTGCAGGGGTCTGCCCCGTCCGCACTGCTTGGCGGCCTCCCGGGCGATCTTCTCCAGCCGCTCCCGGCGCTTTTCGCCATCCTTTCCGTCCAGCTTCGCCACGCAGCGCGCCATCCGCACGGGCGCCAGCGCCGCCGCGCCCAGCTCCGTCAGCTTCTGGGCGATGAAGTCCAGCTTGTCGGCCTTCGGCAGGCCTTCGTACACGGTCAGGCGCACCGGGGCCTCGTTGTCCCTCAGCGGCTCCAGCAGGTTCACCCGGACGCTGCCACCGTCGATGTCGCCGATCTCCCCCCGCCAGCGTCGCCCCGCGCCGTCCATGGCGCAAACCTCGTCCCCAGACCGCAGGCGCAGCACCATCAGCGCGTGCCTGGCTTCCTCCGGGGGCAGCATGGCCGCACCGTCGACGGGGGAATCGATGTAAAAGCTGTGCATATTGTTTATCTCTTCCTCGCCGCCACGGCGCACCACTCGCCCCTGATCAGCGCTTCCAGCACCTCGAAGCGGGCCTCTGCCAGTGCCTTCAGCACGTCATCGCGGCGCTCCACGGAGATGCCGGAGCAGATGAAAATGCCGCCTTCGACGATCCGCTGGCGCACAGGTTTGGCCAGCATGATGGAGACGTCGGAGATGATGTTGGCGATCACCACGTCGGCGGTCTCCTGCACAACCTCCAGCAGGTCGCCGCAGCGCGTCTCGATCACGTCCCCAAAGCCGTTGATCCGGGCGTTCTCCGCCGCCACGCGCACGGCGATGGCGTCCAGGTCGGTGGCCAGAACAGGCTTTGCCCCCATGTGAGCCGCCGCGATGGCCAGTATGCCGGTGCCGGTGCCGATGTCGATCACCCGATCGCAGGGCTTCACATACTTCTCCACCAGCTCCACGCACATGCCCGTGGTCTCGTGGGAGCCCGTGCCGAAGGCCATGCCGGGGTCGATCACGATCTCGTGGTCTCCCGGCCGGAGGTCCACCGCCTCCCAACTGGGCCGGACGACCATGTGGGCGCCCAGCCGGTAGGGCTTGAAGGCGGCCTTCCAGCTCTCAGTCCAGTCCTGCTCGGCCACGTCGTGGCGCAGTGTCTCCAGCTTGCCCAGGTCCATGCCCAGGTCCATGCCCTTCAAACGGCGCAGCTCGCTTTCGATGTAGGCGATGCGGTCGGGCAGCCGGTCGTCGACCTCGAAATAGCCCGTCACCTTCACGTCGTCGCCGATGCGCTCGGCAATGGCCTCGTCGATGATGTCCCAGCGGCCCTCGGGGCGCTGGTTCGCGGCCACGTCGTTCTTATCCTCGATCATCGTGCCGTTGCTGCCCGCGTCCTCCAGCACCTGGGAGATCAGCTCGGAGCCCTGGGTGGTCGTCAGCACCGTATATTCCATCCAATTCATAAATAATAACCTCTGTCAAGTATGATTTGCACCATCACCTAAAACCTAAAACCCAAAACCTAATAAACCTTCCCCAGCCACAGCCCGATCCAGGTCATGTAGGCCAGCAGGGCGCACTCCGCCACCAGCAGGATGACGAAGCCCCGTCGGCGCTTCGGGATGTCCGCCAGCATCGGGTACAGCGCGTAGTTGCAGGCGGCATAGCGCGGCCCGCTGAGCAGCCAGGTGGGAGCGAACGAAACATAGTGGTAGACCAGCGTATAGGCCACGTCCCCCGGCCTCTGCCGCTTCCGTCGCCACAGCACCAGCAGCGGCACGGCCACCAGCAGCAAAAGCTGGGGCCGCCACACCCCCATCTGGTAGAAGTGATCGTCGTAGAGTACCGAATTATACAGGCAATACTGGAACGTGTTGCCCAGGTGGCCGAACTCCTGGTACCAGTGCTCCCGCTGGAACACCATGAACTGGGTCGCGTTGCCGAACAGGTGCCAGTTGAGGCTCAGGTAGCCCAGGAAGCCCAGGCTGACCGGCAGCACCTTCAGCACGCTCACTATGATCCAGCGGGCGTACTCCCCGGGGGCGACGGGGGTTTCCTGGTCCCCGCGCTTTTCCCGGCAGTCCCGCAGCAGCTCCCAGAAGATCGGTATCGCCGTGGCCATGCCCAGTAGCCGCGCCCCGGAGGCCAGCGCCCCGAACAGCACCGCCAGGCCGAAGCGCCGCCTTCGGGCGAACAGCACCGCCAGCAGCGTCACCAGCAAAAACGCGGATTCCGAATAGGTGATGGAGAAGAAATAGGTCATCGGGCAGAACATCAGCAGCAGCATGGCCCGCCGGCCCAGCGTGGGGCCGCCGTCGATCTCCGCCAGCCGGTACATGGCCGCCCCGCAGCCCACCAGCGCCGCGTTCGACACGATCAGGCCCGCCGCCGTGGAGGAGATGCCCGTCATCAGCGTCAGGCACCGGGCGAGCATCGGATAGAACGGGAAGAACACGATGAACAGCCGCGCCTCGCCCTCGGCGACGTACCCGTTGTCGATGATGTCCAGGTAGTGGCGGGCGTCCCAGGGAAACAGGTTTTCCCAGAGCGCGCCGAAGAAGCCCGACAGGTGCTTTTCCGTGATCCAGTAGCCCACCGCGCACACCAGCACCACCAGCAGCCGGGACAGCGCGAAGGCGACGAGCACCTCGCCCATCAGCCTTCGACGCGAAGCAAGCCCTTCAGGGCGAAGCGAAGCCAGTCCTTCAGGGCGCCGGGAGACGGGCGCGTCGATCGCCGGCGCGGGCCCGGGGGCCGGCTTCAGGGCGGAAATAAAATAACGGGGCACCTCTGTAGCGGTCAGGACCACATAGCACGCCATCACCACCCAGCCCAGCCACCTGCCGATCGTATCCAGGTCCACCGGACGACACCTCCCGTCGGAATACACAAAGTCCAGTCTATTATAGCACTTTTGCGCGGGCAGCGTCAAGGGCGGGGGTTGTCTCGATCACTGCAATAGTTTCGGCCGTGCGCTTGCATACATTTCCTTGACGTACCTGGTTAACTGATGTATAATACTGCCAGTTGGCGCGATGGACACCGCGCAGGTGAAAGGAGTTTTATCAGATGAACGAAGATCTGAACAAAGTGATCGAGAATGTTAAGAGCAAGGTGCAGGAGGTCCTGGACAAGACCGACGCCGACGAAAAAATCGTGGAGGCCGTGAAGGACATCCCCGGCAAGGTGCAGGCACTGCTGGACAAGACCGACGTTGACGAAAAGGCCGTGGAGGCCGTGAAGGGCATCCCCGGCAAGCTGCAGGCGCTGCTGGACAAGACCGACATCGACGAGAAGATCGTGGACGGCGCAAAAAACCTGACCGGCAAGTTTGGAGAGTTCCTGAAGGGAAAGGAATAGAACCCTGATTGACTTTGGTTTTGCCGCCCCGGCGGCAAAACCAGGGTTGACATTCCCCCGCTCCGTCTGCTATAATGCACCCATCCGATGAAAGGCAGGTATACACCCACTGATGAAGATCCGCAGCTGACATCCGGCGAGAAAAATGGCCCCTGTTCTGTGAAGAGGGGTTTAATTTTGCCGCCGCGTGGAGGTTGCGTTTTTTCACGGCCGGACGCCCATGGCGTTCGCGGTGGCATTGCCGTTCGGCTTTTTGCGCTCCTCCCCGGCGGGAAGGAGTGTTTTTCATGTCCAGAATCTTATTGGAAGCAAACCACATTTCAAAATCCTACGGCGAACAGGTCGTGTTGAACGTCGACCAGTTGCACATATACGACGGTGAGCGGGTGGCGCTGGTGGGCGAAAACGGCGCGGGAAAGTCCACGCTGCTGGCGATACTCGCCGGCGAGCTGGCCCCGGACGGCGGCACGGTGCGGCGCTATGCCCCGACGGCGCTAATCCGCCAATCCGGGGACACCCGGCACGAGGCCAACGCCCGGCTCGCCTCGGAATTCCGCACGCCCGACGCCCGGGAGGGGCTCTCCGGAGGTGAGCAGACCCGTCGGCGCATCGCGGGAGCGCTGTCCTCGGACGCGCCGCTGCTGCTGGCCGACGAGCCCACCACCGACCTGGACGCCCCCGGCATCGCCCGCCTGCAAAATCGCCTGGCGGCGCACACCGGCGCGCTGGTGCTCGTCTCCCACGACCGGGCGCTGCTTCAGGCGCTGTGCAACCGGGTGCTGTATCTGGAGGACGGCAGGCTGACGGATTTTCCCGGCGGCTACGCCGACTGGCAGGCCGAGCAGGTGCGCCAGCGTGAGCGACAGCAGTTCGAATACGACCAGTACCGCGCGGAACAGGCGCGGCTGCGCTCAGCGATGCAGAAGAAGGCCGAGTGGGCCGCCTCGGTCAGGAAGGCCCCGAAGCGCATGGGCAACAGCGAGGCGCGGCTGCACACCCATGAATACACCAACGCCGTGCTTGCCCAGAGCCACGCCAGGAAGGTGCTGGAGGGTCGCATGGCCCGACTGGAGCGGAAGGAGCGTCCCCGGGACCTGCCGGATATCCGCATGGCGCTGGGCGTGGCCCATCCCATCGCAGCGAAGACGGCCCTGGCCGTGCGCTGCAAGCAGCTGACGGCCGGCGGCCGGACGCTGCTGGCCGGATCGGAATTCACATTGCCCACCGGCACGCGCACGGCGCTGCTGGGTGAAAACGGCTGCGGCAAGACCACGCTGCTGCGGGCATTGACAGGCAACCCCTCCCCCGGCACCCGCTTCACCGGCGCCGTTCGACTGAACCCGGAGGCCCGGGTCGGCGTCTTCGACCAGGACCATGCAAGGGCGCTGCGCTTTGACGACACCGCGCTGGAACACGCCCGTTCCGATTCACCCCACCCGGAAGCCACGGCCCGGACGGTGCTGGCCCGGCTGAATCTGCGGGGCGACAGCGTATTCAAGCCGGTGCGGGTGCTCTCCGGCGGCGAGCGGGCCAAGGTCGCGTTGGCAAGGCTGCTGCTCTCCGATTCCAACCTGCTTATACTGGACGAGCCCACCAACCACCTGGACCTGTTCACGATGCAGGCCCTCGAGGCGCTGCTGGCGGGCTACGGCGGCACGCTGCTGTTCGTCAGCCACGACCGCGCCCTCGTCCGCGCCGTCGCCACCCGGGTGCTGACCTTCGACAAGGGCCGCGTTTCCACCTTCGAGGGAACCCTTGACGAGATGGAGGCCGATGCCAGCCGTGACCGCGCCGCCGAAGCCGCGCGGCTTCAAATCTCCACCCTCGAGATGCGCCTGGCCGCCCTGGCCGGACGAATGGCCGCGCCGCGAAAGGGCGACAATCCCCAGGCACTGGCCAAGGAGTACGACGCCCTCGCCAAGGCGCTGAATGAGATGAAGGGAAATTCTGATTTGTAGAGGTGGGGGCGGACTCCAAAAGCCTTCCCCAGGCAGCGGAGCTGCCGGTTCAGGGGAAGGTGGATTTCGGCGAAAACGCTTGCGTTTTTGCCGAAAGACGGATGAGGTCGTTTTCCTGAGAGGAAACGCCCAAACTATCGTTACCGCAGGGGGAACGACCTCATCCGACCCGCTACGCGGGCCACCTTCCCCTGAAGGGGAAGGCTTTTGGTTGCGCCCGCTATATTCCCTAACCCCTAAAACCTAACCCCTAACCCCTAAATACTGATTTATCGAGCACAGCTCGATAAATCAGTATTTGCCTATACCAGTTGCACGTCCTCAACAAAAACACATGCGTCAGCCCGGCTTCATTGTTTCCTGAACCTGTACTTCCCCTTCCCATGCCCGGGCACCGGCTCGATGATTCCGCGCAGGGCCATCGCCTTCAGCAGCTCCGACGCACGGGAGGGCTTCAGGCCAGTGACACTCATCACATCCGCGCGGCCAAAGATTGCCTCACCGGGGAAGGCGTCGCGGATTATGGTGATCTTCTCCATTGTGATTGGCGTTAATTGTCGCCCAATGTCCGGCTTCCCGGCTGCAATGTCCGGTTTCACATCCCCAATGTCCTGCTTTTCCATTATCTCAAACCGCCCGCCGACATGCAGCGCCCGGTTGTGAAGCGGATGGTTTTCATTCAGCAGCAGGTTCCTCAGGAACAGCTCCAGATACTCGGTCGTCTCGTGGATGCCCTTGATCAGATTGCTGTAATTGGCTCGGACGAGGGCATTGCGAAAGTACCAGGCATTTTCGGCAAAGATATCATTGGTCGCGTCAAATCCGAGGGAGCGCAGGTATTTGATAAAAAACACCGCGGTCGTCCTCGTGTTTCCCTCTTCGAACGGATGAATCTGCCACAGCCTTGCGACGAAACCCGCGAGATGGCGGATGATTTCATCCATGGACAGACTCCGATAGGAAAAGCGCCTTTCCTCGGACAGATCGTATTCCAGCGTCGCCATGAGCTCCGTCGCGCTGCCATAGAGCACCGTTTCTCCGTCCAGCACCCATTCCTTCTTGGTGATGTTGTAATTTCGGATGCGGCCCGCGTGGGAAAAGAGGCCAGTGAAGAGCCTTCTGTGGATGGAGAGGTATTCGTTCGGCGTGAAGCTGAAAGCCCTTTCCGACAGAATCGCCGCGATTTTGGCCGAGACCTTGTCCGCCTCCTCAGTGCGATCCTCCGGGCTGTGGGCGGGATTTTCCTCATAGTAGGTTTGCAGTAGCGCGTTGGCCTCTTCGATGGAGATTTCGCCTTCGATGTTCCGAATGGCGGTTCGCGCCAGGTATTCAGAGGTTTTAAGCCCATCGACCGCCTGCAGGCCTATGGCCGTATGCCAGGCATAGCCCTTCTCCCGCTTGTCGGGCTCGGATTGGCGGATATATGCCTTGAAGGGATCACTGTTCACCGAATATCTCCTTTCGTCAGGTGGTTAACGTGGCGGCGTGGACGCTGCCGTTACAACCTCGTGGGACAAGGGGACGGTTCTCTTGTCCCACTTTCCAACCAGAACTATCACCTGAAACCATCGATTGATCGCGGGATGAGTGGGACAGAAGAATCGTCCCCTCGTCTCATTATTACAAAGGTGCAAGGCGGAACGTGAGGGGACCTCTTCCGGCGCTACGCGCCACCTTCCCCAGAGGGCAATGTCATCAACTTAAGGAAAAAATACCTGCCGTCGCGCCCAAAAGGCTTCCCCTTGAGGGGAAGCTGTCTGCGAAGCAGACTGAAGAGGTGTCCCCGTTACACCTCGTTCGTCTATTCCGATAGACGATCTTATC
>JAZOUD010000009.1:0-4392 GCA_045658005.1 Clostridia bacterium
ATCTGCCGGTTGTTCTCTCGAAGCATCCTCTTTCATCCCTTCGTTTGATGCTTCTATTATATCATATCTTCTCTCGTTTTTATATATATCCTCGCCATCCTCTTGACTTTTTCAGTGGTCTCGGACGGTTCCCTTGTCCCACTCTTTATTGACAACGAGGCTCAATTGTGATAAGGTCAGACCGGGTGATGGTTACGCCGGGATACGCAAGGCGCCAAAGTGAAGCGAGGTTGTTTAATGGGACAGGAGAACCGTCCCCTTGTCCCACAGAAATGATATGAACGACGACGGCGTCATGCTGGATAGCGGCGACATCTTCACCAGCGAGACCCGCCCCGACGGCAAGGAGCACATCCACGCCTGGACGCTGGAGGAGGGCGAGGTGGTGGAGCTGTACACCGACGGCAAGGTATACAGCCTGGAAACCCTGGGCGACTGCCTGTGTGGACAGGCCGCCCCCGGGGACTACGACTACGCCTTTCTGTGCCTGAGGGGCGGCGGCGACCTCGGCGAAATCGCCGCAACGCCCATGACCCTGGAACAGTTTGAGGCGTTCAAGGGCAGCGAAGACGTCCTGCGCGCGGTGAGGGACAGCGGCTTCGATATCGACGAGCTCCTGTACCGCTATGCCGAGCCCTACATCGACGCCGAGCTGGACAGCTATCTGGACGCGGGCGGTGTGGTCACGCTGAACCTGGTCCACGACGGCGTCCCCCAGGGGCACAGCTATGCCTTCATCCTGCGCGGCACCCGCACCGTGAAGCTGATGGGCGGCTGGATGGGAGACGACCTCGGCAGGCATGAGGATGAGCAGGGTACGGCGAAGCGGGACCTGGGCTATGATATCGTGGAGACAAGGCTGAAATAGAGCGGCCCAAAGGAGGCTTTCACTGTGAAGCGATGGTTGATCGCCTTTTCCGCTCTGGTGCTGCTGCTGTGTGCGGCGCGCGCGGAGGGCGCTTATTATCACGATGCCGATGATCCGCTGGAGATCTGTTATCATGCTACGCCGCTGTGCATCGACGCGGGCGGCGCGAAGGACGTCGTCTCCGAGGCGGACGCGAAGGCGATGGGCATGCTCCCCTGCCCGGTCTGTGTGCAGGAGGCCGCGGACCCTCAGGGCGTGCGCGCCGTGGCGCGGGGCGGCACCTATGTGCTCAGGATGACCGACGAATGGATGAACAGCCGCACGGACATCGGCGGCGTGTTTGGCTTCAGTAGTCCCGGCGTATATTCTGGCGAAGAAATGATGAAGCCGCTTTCGCAGCGCCTGCACGGCGACGCCTACGTGGCCTTCCTGGAGGCGATCCAAAGCGGCGGTACCGCCAGCGCCCCGGCCTACTATCCCGACATCTACCCGCAGAACGGCGAGCTGGAAATGTGCAAGCGGCACATCGACGGCGCGTGGTATACGGTGCTGAGGCCGGACGAGGCATCCCGAAGGAGGATGTCGAAGGAGGGCAGGCTGAAGATGTACCTGCGCTTTTTCGGCGGCGAGAGCGCCTATGCGGACGGCACACTGACCCTGGGCGAGGGCGACGAGTGGGGCGACGACGAATACGCGCTCAGGTTCGAAAAGACGCGCTCCGACGCCGTGTTTGCCAGGGAGTACGACGGCCTCTCCCTGTCGCTGTTCGAGGAGCTGGGCGCGACCATCTTCGTGCTGCGGGAGCACAGCGCCGACGCCGATTTACTGGCAGATGTGGGCCTGACGCTGGACGGCGAGGACATGGGCCTCTCCCTCACTGGCTACATGGACGGCACGGACGCCGTGTTTGTGGGCGTGTTCACCGCGCCGGAGGCTGCCAGGATACGCGGCGGCGCAGCACTGGCAGTGTCCCGAGAGCCCTGGCTCACCGAGGCGGCTTACCAGGGCACGGACTATGCCGTCGTGAAGAAGGGCACCGCGGGCGTGGGCGTGGTGGACCGGGCGGGCAATTTTGTCATCCCGCCCATCGGCGAGGAATACGGTCAATATGTTGAACGTCATGGCGACACGTTCTTCGTCAGCCGATACAAGCCTGAATCGCTGCGCGTCGTTCGCGTGGAGAATGGCGCGGCGGTGGAGCTGGTGAAGCTGGACATCCCCGAGGGCTGGGTTTATTTGCTTGAGGGCTGCAATCGCGCGGTGTTCGCGGTGTATCTGGGCGACGGGAACGGCGGAAGCTGGCAGATCCGGGACATGGATACCGGCGCGCTCGTGTCGGAGCTGCCCGTTGACGAAAGCGATCCGGACGCGCCGACCAGCGATTTTATGGGCGTGAACCCGAGATACATGTTGGAAACCGCGAGGCCCGAACGGCTGGTGCTCGGCGGGACGAGGGGCGAGGGGGAATCGGAGCAGGATGAATTCTGGCTGGCGGACAACCGGGGCAGGCGTGTCAGCGAAAACTGGCAGTACATCGAGCCCCTGTCCTGGAGCGACGCAGGCGGGCTGTTCCTGGTGAGCACGTGGGACGAGCGCGAACACAAGGGCTGGCCAAACGAACAGGAGGACCTGCTTGCCGGCTACGACGGCCGCGAATGGTTCGGCCCCCGCTGGCGCTGCGGCATCATCGACCACAACGGGGACCTGCTCGCCCCCTGTGCCTATACGAGGGTCACGCTGCTGACCGGCACGCGCGTGCAGCTGGAGACGCCGGAAGGGCAGCAGGTCGTGGTGGAACTGGAGAACCCATAGGAACAGGATGCTTTTGGCACCGTTAGTGGGACAAGAGAACCGTCCCCTTGTCCCAACAGGCACCGTTAGTGGGACAAGAGAACCGTCCCCTTGTCCCAGTGGGACAAGAGAACCGTCCCCTTGTCCCAAATCGATGAACCTTACAGGAGGGATAAAGGATGAAACGCATTATTTCAGCATTACTTATTGTTGCTATCATTTCAGCAAATTCTTTTGCCATAGCAGAAGAAAACGGAGGGCTATGGGGGCAAATTGGTGATTTCCTGGCAGGCGTTGCATCCGGAGCAGGAGATATGCTTGACCAGGCTGGAGATACGTTGGGCAAAGCTGGAGAAGCGGCGGGTGAAGCGGTCAACAGTGCCGGACAGACAATCGGTGATCTGTGGGCGTCAGCGCAGGACGATGCGGGTAATGCATGGACATGGATCAGTCAATTCGCGTCAGAGCAAGGCAGCAATGCTTCGCAAGCCGTGACAAAAGTCTTATCGGATTTACAGTCCTGGGTAAACATGAATGGCGCCAATGCACTAGAGCAGCTTGAGGTGATTTTCACCTCCATGACAGAAAAAATAGGAATTGCGGGCGATAAAGCCGGTGAGATATGGGATTCAATCCTGGCGTATGCGAAGGAAAAGAATATCAAACCGGTTGTACTCATTAAACTGACGCTTGCCATATTGGCAAAGATCTATCTTGGCAGACTGTCAAAAAACGCCAGCATGATGGCAGATGCCGTCATTCTATCAAGCGCCAATACAATTATCGGCTGGTTTGGCGTCAATCAGATTGATTCTGAAAAGGCCGCTGAGCACGCCTTGGGGTTAATTCAGGACTTTTTGAAATAGCGGCTATATCAATGTGGGACAAGGGGACGGTTCTCTTGTCCCAGTGGCATGGCATTTACCCTGCATTATACCACGCCTCCGCGTCCTCCCTGAACTGCTCCAGGGAGGGTTGGTGCATGTGGGACAAGGGGACGGTTCTCTTGTCCCAGTGGCCTGGCATTTTACCCTGCATTATACCACGCCTCCGCGTCCTTCCTGAACTGCTCCAGGGAGGGCTGGTGCATGTAGATCATGTGGCCGGCGGGGTAGTAGGTGAAGGATAGGTTTTCGCGGTTCTCCGGGTTGAGGAACACGTGGTCATATACCCACTCGGCGGCGAAGAAGGGGGTGGACAGGTCGTAGTAGCCGCACAGCACCCAGACCTTCATGAACCTGTTCCGGGACATGGTGTTGCGGATGAGCTTTTTCTGGTCGAGTGCCTGGTTGTCGCGGTTGTACTTCCACGCGCTGAACCAATGTCATCAACTTAAGGAAAAAATACCTGCCGTCGCGCCCAAAAGGCTTCCCCTTGAGGGGAAGCTGTCTGCGAAGCAGACTGAAGAGGTGTCCCCGTTACACCTCGTTCGTCTATTCCGATAGACGATCTTATCCCCGCGTGGACACCTCTTCCGACCCGCCGCAAGCGGCGGAAGTCGGATCGTAGCCATGTCGTTCTGTGAGCCAAGGAGTTGCACAACTTGCTTGTCTTCCTAAGACCGCTTGGCCTCCGACTTGGTGTCCCCACTGGGATAAGATCGTCTATCGGAATAGACGAACGAGGTGTAACGGGGACACCTCTTCAGTCTGCTTCGCAGACAGCTTCCCCTCAAGGGGAAGCCTTTTGGGCGCGACGGCAGGTATTTTTTCCTTAAGTTGATGACATTGCCC
>JAZOUD010000010.1:0-11185 GCA_045658005.1 Clostridia bacterium
CAGCGATTCCGTGAGCATCTTTTCCGCCCTGGCTGCGTCAAGCCCCCTTGACTTGCCGCCAGCAAGCCTGCGGGGTCTTTCCTTGCCAGAACGAAAAATCCGCATCACGGCTTTCGCTGTTCTAACCTGAGAGTAGTATTACAGGTGCACCACGGTCCCCAGGTCCTCGCCCCGGGCCACGCGCAGCACGTTGTCCAGGTCGTCCATGTTGAAGATGCGGATGACCGGGATGCGCTGGTCCAGGCAGAGCTGGAAGGCGGAGGTGTCCATCACCTTCAGGCCGCGCTCGATGGTCTCCCGGTAGGTGATGTCCCGGATCAGCTTGGCGTCGGGGTTTTTGCGGGGGTCGGAATCGTAGACGCCGTCCACCGTGGTGCCCTTGAACACGGCGTCCGCGCCCAGCTCCGCGGCCCGCAGCGCGGCGGCGGTGTCGGTGGTGAAGAAGGGGTTGCCGCTGCCGCCGGCCAGCAGCACGATCTCGCCCCGCTCCAGCGCGGCCACGGCCTTGTCGGCCCGGTACAGCTCGGCAAAGCGGGTCATCTCCTGGGCGGTGAACACGGTGGCCCTGCGGCCCAGGCGCTGCAGCGCGTCCTGCACGCACAGCGCGTTGATGATCGTCGCCAGCATGCCCATCTGGTCGGCCAACACCGGGTTCATCTCATCGGTGAAGCGGCCGCGCCAGATGTTGCCGCCGCCCATCACCACGCCCACCTGCACGCCCAGGTCGGCGAGGTCCGCGATGGCCTTCGCGGCCCGGTCCACGCGGCCGGCTTCAAAGCAGTGGGAGGCGTCGGTGGGGGAATAATGCTCCGGGGCGAGGGTCTCGCCGCTGAGCTTGAGGATGATGCGCTTGTACATATCTTTTATCCTTTCCTTGTCTGCATTTGCTTACGCAATTACTATGCGCTCTTCGCATAAGAATCATCGGCGTAGCGCCGGCGTGCGGCGTCGATCTGGTCGTAGGCGGCCACGAAGGCCTTGACCACCTCAGGGTCGAACTGGGTGCCGCTGCAGCGCACGATCTCGTCATAGGCTTGCTTGGGGTCCCAGGCGTCCTTGTAGCTGCGGCGGCTGGTCAGCGCGTCGTAGACGTCGGCCACGGCCACGATGCGGCCCTCGGGGCTGATCTCATTGCCCTTCTCGCCGTTGGGATAGCCCTTGCCGTCGTAGCGCTCGTGGTGCTCCAGCGCGACGGTGCGGGCGAGGGTCATCGTGTCGCCCTCCACTTTGTGCAGCAGGTGCTCGCCGTAGCCGGGGTGCTTCTTGATCTCGGCAAATTCCTCGTCGGTGAGGCGGCCCGGCTTCTCCAGGATCTCGGTGGGGACCATCAGCTTGCCCAGGTCGTGCATCGTGGAAGCCAGGCGAAGGGTCTCCACGGCTTCCTCAGGCATGCCCATCTGGCTGGCGATGATCCGGGAATACTCGGAGACCCGCTTGATGTGCTGGCCGGTCTGTTCGGACTTGTTCTCGGTGATCTCCGCCAGGGACACGATGACCTCTTCCTGGATGCGGTTGGTCTTGTCCGCCTTGTCCTGCAGGTAGGCGCCGTATTCAAAGATCAGAGAGAAGAAGCGCATCAGCAGGAACATCAGCGCGCCAAGCACAGGGTTGACGAAAACGATCAGCAGCAGCCCGTAGGAGCCACGGCTCATGCTCCTTGCGGTTTCCTTTGAAAAGGGCTGTTGGTTATCAATGGTGCCGGAGATCAGCTTTTCAAAGAAGCGGGTGTAGTAGTACAGCACCACCAGCGACAGCAGCGTGATAAAAAGCTCGATGGCCTTTCGGTAAACCTCCTCCATCGAGCCGAGGTCGGCCACCTCGGACAGGAAGCTGAATATGGGGCTTCGGCCCAGCACGCTCTCGATGTCGCTGATTTTGCCGTCGAAGAACCCCGAGAGCAGCGGGGTATCCAGGGAAAAGACCGCCACCATCTGTAAAACGGTGACGACCATCATGACGATTACGAGCACCTTCGCGATGACGGCCACGACCCGGAGTATCTTTGCGATTCTGACCAGCTTATCCTTGACGTCATTCATGGATTTACCTCGATGGGGCAGCGGTGGGTGTGGGGCGCGTGGCGGCAGGCTCCCACTGCACGCCACTGTCTGTTGCGGCGGGTTGCCGCCGATACGGGCTTTGCCCGCTGTAGCGGGGGCGTTTACGCCGCCACGGCTGAATCATCATGCGGTTAAAGCCGCGCCACCATGAATGAACACGGTCGTAGGGGCGATTTCCAATCGCCCGCGGGCGTTCGGAGAGCGCCCCTACGAGGAATGTTCATAGCAACAGTTACCGGACCTGAAAAAAAGGGAACGCGTTTCCACGTTCCCTCTTCGGTTTTGGATTACTTCTTGCCGATCTGCTCGGCGACCTCGGCGGCCAGGTCGGAGACCTTCTTCTCCAGGCCGTCGCCCATCTTGTAGCGGGTGAAGGCGGAGATCTTCATGCCGGGGACCTTCTTCTCGATCATCTTGCCGACGGGGGTCTCGCCGTCCTTGACGAAGATCTGCTCCACCAAGCAAACCTCCTGGTAGAACTTGTTGATGCGGCCCTGCACCATCTTCTCGATGATCTTCTCGGGCTTGCCTTCGTTGCGGGCCTGGGCGGCCAGAATCTCGGTCTCGTGGTTCAGGTGCTCGGGGTTGACCTGATCGCGGGTCACGTACTCGGGGGCCACGGGGGAGGCGGCAGCGATCTGCAGCGCCACGTCGTGCACGACTTCCTTGACGGTGTCGGGGACCTCGGCGACCTCGGCCTTCACCAGCACGCCGACCTTGCCGCCCATGTGGATGTAGGAATCCACATAGCCGTTCTCGCCGCACTCATAGCGGGCGAAGCGACGGATGCTGATCTTCTCGCCGATCTTGGCGGTCTTCTCGGTGATGACGTCGGCCACGGTCTGGTCGGTGTCCAGGTACTTCTCGGCCATCAGGGCGTCCACGTCGGCGGGGTTGCCGCGCACGATCTGCTGGGCGATGCCGTTGACCATTTCCTTGAACTCGGGGGTGTTGGCCACGAAGTCGGTCTCGCAGTTGACCTCGACCAGCGCGCCGGTGCCGCACTTGGTGCAGATAAAGCTGCCCACGATGCCCTCGGCGGCGATGCGGCTCTGCTTCTTGGCGGCCTTGGCCAGGCCCTTCTCGCGCAGATAGTCGATGGCCTTCTCGATGTCGCCCTCGCACTCGGTCAGGGCCTTCTTGCAATCCATCATGCCACAGCCGGTGCGGCCGCGCAGATCCATGACGTCCTTAGCGGAAAAATTAGGCATTTTGAATTCCTCCCAGAATGAATGTCAGTAGGCGCGCCATGCGCCCTTACACGGATTCACGCGGCACCCCTGTGGAATGTCGCATGAATCGAAAAAGCAGTATGTTATTCGGCGGCTGCGGCGGGCGCGTCGTCTTCAGTCTGCTCGCCCTGCTTGCCCTCCAGAACGGCGTCAGCCAGCTTGCCGGCGATCAGCTTGACCGCGCGGATGGCGTCGTCGGTGCCGGGGATGACGTAGTCGATCTCATCGGGGTCACAGTTGGTGTCGACGATGGCCACGATCGGGATGCCCAGCGTGCGGGCCTCGGCCACGGCGATGCGCTCCTTGCGGGGGTCGACGATGAACAGCGCGCCGGGGAGCTTCTTCATCTCGCGGATGCCGCCCAGGTTCTTCAGCAGCTTTTCGCGCTCGGCGCACAGCTTGATGACTTCCTTCTTGGGCAGGGCGTCGAACTGGCCGTTCTTCTCCATCGCGTCGATGTCGTTCAGCCGCTTGATACGGGTCTGCATCGTGCGGAAGTTGGTCAGCGTGCCGCCCAGCCAGCGGTTGTTCACATAGAACATGCCGCAGCGCTTGGCCTCGGCCTCGATGCTCTCCTGGGCCTGCTTCTTGGTGCCGACGAACAGCAGGGACTTGCCCTCCAGGGCCAGGTCGCGAACGAACATATAGGCCTCGTCGATCTTGCGAACGGTCTTCTGCAGGTCGATGATGTAGATGCCGTTGCGCTCGGTGAAGATGTACTGGGCCATCTTCGGGTTCCAGCGGCGGGTCTGATGGCCGAAGTGAACGCCGGCCTCCAGCAGCTGCTTCATGGAAATGACTGCCATAGTGGGATTACCTCCTTGTTTTTTCCACCTCCTGCTTCAACTCCCTCCGGCACCATGAGCGTGAACGGCGTCCACACCCTACGGTCAACCGCCGGACGAATCGGCAGAAGTGCGTTTTCCGAAAGATTATAGCACAATCCCGTCACAGTATGCAAGGATATCAGGTTAAGTTTGGGAAATATCCGAGCGACGCAGGGGGATTTCCGGCAGGCTTTTCGACCCTAAACGATAATTTACCCGCTTACGGTCCATTATTTACTGGTATTATGGCGACTCTGCTTGACGAATGTGGCAAAAATCGGCTATACTATCAGCGTTACCAGTGAAAAATGCTAAGGAGATCGACTTGAATGCCGATTGTCGTCAGTGTCTGCGGCGTGATCTGCACGCTCATCACCATCTATTTTGCCGTCACCAGCCTGGCCGGCGTGCTGTTCTGCAAGCGCCGGGAGCGGGCGAAAATGCCCCCTCAAAAGCGCATCGCGGCCATCATTCCCGCCCGGAACGAGGCGCTGGTGATCGGCAAGCTGGTGGAAACGCTGCTGAAACAGGATTATCCCAAGGCGCTGTTCGACGTCTACGTCGTTCCCAACAACTGCAATGACGACACCGAAGACGTGGCCCGGGCGGCGGGGGCGAAGATACTGAACGTGACGGGCACGATCCGCACCAAGGGCGACGTGCTGCGCCAGGCCTTTGCCCAGCTGACCGAATCCGGAGGCTACGACGCCTATTGCGTGTTCGACGCCGACAACCTGGTGGCGCAGGGCTTTTTCCAGGCCGTGAACGACGCGCTGCTGGACGGCTTCCACGTGGCCCAGGGCTTCCGGGACAGCAAGAACCCCTACGACAACTGGGTCTCCGGCAGCTTTTCGGCCTTCTTCTGGTTCATGAGCCTATGCTACAACGAGAGCCGCAACCGCCTGGGCATCAACTGCCACCTGAACGGCACCGGCTTCATGGTCTCCGACGAGGCCATACGCGCCATCGGCTGGGACACCCACTCTCTGACCGAGGACCTGGAGTTCACGGCCCTGTGCGCCTTGAACGGCTACAGGGTGGGCTGGATGCCCGACGCCCGCATCTACGACGAGCAGACCACCAGCTTCTGGACCTCCTGCGTGCAGCGGCGGCGCTGGACGGCGGGGTCGCTGCAATGCATGCGGCGCTACGTGCCCCGGCTGCTCGGCAAGGGCACCCTGGCCGGATTTGACATGGCGATACTCTTCCTCAGCAACCTGATGGGCATCATCGGCATTATTCCCGGCATCGGCACCGCGCTGGGGATGCTGCCCTTCTTCATCTCCCATCCCTGGCGGATACTGGCGCTGGTGCTGCTGGGCGCGGTGTACTACCTGATCGTCTGCGCCGGCGGGGCGCTGATGTACAAGTTCATGGGCAAGCTGAACCGGCGGGCCCTGCCCGGGATCTTCGGCTTTCCCATCTTCCTGGTAAGCTGGATGCCCATCAACATCTATACCTGCCTGACGCCGGCGCCCAAGTGGAAGGAAGTCAAACACACCCGCGGCATCGACAGGCCTGACGACGGGAAAGGACGGGAGTGAGCGCAGTGAAGGTGACCTGGTTCGGAACGGCCTCGCTGGCCGTGGAGACGGCGGCGGGGCGGCTGCTGATCGACCCGTTCTTCCCGCTGAAGGGCAGCCCGACCCGCGTGTCGCCGGACGCCTACGCGGGCTATGAGGATATACTGGTCACCCACGGCCACTTCGACCACATCATGAGCCTGCCGGGCATACTGCGCTCGGGCCGCGCGGTGGTCCACTGCACCGAAACGCCCCGGCAGACGCTCATGGCGATGGACGTGCCGGCAGAGCGCGTGATCCCCTTCAAGGCGGGGGATACCCTGGAGCTACAGGGCATGACCGTGCGGGTGTTCCAGTCCCGGCACGTGGTGATCGACAGGGCGCTGCTGAAGCGCACGCTCCTCAGTCCCCGGATGCTGCAATATGCCGGAAACGTGGCGACGGTGCTGATGGGCCTGCGGAATTACCCGGAGAACGGCGAGACCGTGGGCTTTCTGATCGAGGGCGACGGGCGCAGCGTGCACGCGATGGGCAGCCTGGGGCTGGACGAGGGCACCGATTATCCCACCGGCATGGACCTGCTGGTGCTGCCGTACCAGGGAACCAGCGATCTGCTGACCCCGGCGCTGAGGATTATCGACCGACTGAAGCCGGGAAGTGTGCTGCTGGACCACTTTGACGACGCCTTCCCGCCTGGCACCAGCCCCGTGGATATTTCGGATATCCGGCAGGCGCTGGAGGGAAAGCTGCCGCTGCACATCCTGCGGCCGGGGGAGAGCCTGACAGTATAAGTCAATAAACCGCAGTGGCGACATTCATTGTAGCGGCGACACGAAGTTATTCCTTTAGGGCGGCGTCTGCGCCGCCACCGTATCCCTGAGACAGGGGAACGTGGCGGCGTGGACGCCGCCGCTGTCGGTACGCGCCGGACCGATCACTTGCGTAAACCGGCGCGATTGTGTATAATATAGCACAGAGTTGTATGCAGTAAATCCTGCCTGGGAGGAATGAATATGGAAAAGCTCAGCCTCGTGGCGCTGTTGGACGAGGACAAGGAGATGGTGTCGGCCAGCCTTGCCAGAGACCCGTCGATCCCGGCGGCCCAGGCGACGCTGGAGAAGGCCGTCGACCGGGTGATGTACCGCTACGGCGAGGCCTGCGGCGACGAGGCGCTGGCGACCAGCGCCCAGCACATCCTGCAGGCCATGAAGAACACGCTGCCCGTGATGGACACCGTGGGGGAGGCCCGGACCTGGAACCGGCAGGCCCAGGGGCAGAAGAACGGGCTGAACTTCGGCCCGATGTCGGTGGCGCTGCTGGTGGGCGGCCTGGTGCTGGTGATCGCCGCGGTGCTGGGCACACTGATCAGCGGGCGCTTCAGCGGGGCGCTGGCCTTCATCAAGGCCATGCTGCCCGCGGGGCTGGGCTCGGCGGCGCTGTTCTTCGCGGGCATCCAGGCGGCGCGGCCCAGGGACAGGAAAAGGGCGCCGGAGGGAAATGAGGACGTGCGCACGGAATACCTGGTGGACGGCGGGAAGGCGTGGCATTGCCTGCGCGGGGCCATGCTCCAGGCCGACGGCCAGCTGGAGCGCGTCCGCGAGGCAAGCGCCGTGGCGCGGCAGCGGGCATCCCAGACCGGGGTCGGTGGAAAAGTCGACCCCAAGGCGCTGGACCTGTTCGCCGAGCTGCTGGAGACGGCCTACGCCGCCGGCGACGAGGGCGCAAGGGAATCTGCGGCGGCGATACGCTTCTACCTGCACAGCGCCGGGG
This sequence comes from Clostridia bacterium, assembly GCA_045658005.1. Classification (GTDB taxonomy): domain Bacteria; phylum Bacillota; class Clostridia; order Christensenellales; family Aristaeellaceae; genus UBA2862. The sequence continues at coordinate 7,413 of JAZOUD010000010.1, forward strand.
TGGACGTGGTGGACTATGCGCCGGGCAAGGAGAGCTGGTTTGAATTCCTGCCGGCCCCACGCCCGGGCACGATGCGCCCGGCGCTGGCCGGCGAGGGCAAGCTGATCAAGAAGGGCCTGGCCTCAAAATAGACTTCAATATAGATGGAATAGACCAAAGTCTAAAAGGAAAACGCGCTATGAACAGATACTATGGCTTTGACCTGGGCGACGCCGAGAGCGCCGTCTCCCGGCTGGGCAAGAAGGACGTCGGCATGCCGGAGGTGCTGGCCGTGCGGGAGGCAAAGAGCTTCGTCACCGCTTACGCCCAGCTGTCCAGCGGCGAGCTGGTGATCGGCGAGAGCGCCTGCTATGACACCAACGCGACGCACCGCAGCCTGCGCTTCAAGAGCAACTTCCTGACCGATCCCCAGAGCGAGAAGGACGTGCGCCGGTTCGCCTCGGGGGTGCTGGCCGAGCTTTACGGCGAAGGCAACCTGGTGCAGGGCGAGGACTGCTGCTTCTACATCGGCTGTCCCGCCGGCTGGGACGCGGCGGCGCGGGAGCGCTACCGCAGCATATTCGAATCGGTGGGCTATCCGCCGGCCCGGATCGTTTCGGAATCCAGGGCCGCGCTGATCAGCGCCTGCCAGTCCAAGCACTTCCAGGTGGGCTATGACATCATGTCCAGGCCGGTGCTGGTGGTGGACATCGGGTCCTCCACCACCGACTTCGCCTTCATCATGGGCGGGCACGAGGTGGAGCTGCAGACCGCGGGCGAGGTGCGCCTGGGCGGCGGCATCATGGACGAGCTGGTGCTGGAGGAGTCGGTGCGCCTCAGCGAGAATCCGGAGGCGGTGCGCCGGGCGCTGGAGGGCAGCGCGCCCTGGCGCAGCTATTGCGAATTCGCGGCCCGCAGGCTCAAGGAGCAGTACTTCTCCGACGAGGCCTACTGGCGGGAGAACGACTGCCGCAAGACCGTGCGCATACTCTCGGGCGGCAATCCCCGGCTGACGCTGCGGCTGAACGCCGACATCGCCGACCGGGTGCTCAACCGCGGTGCGAAGCAGCTGAACGGGAAATCCTTCCGGGAGGCCTTCACCCAGAGCCTTGCGCAGCTGAAGGACAAGCTGGGCGAGCACAAGCCGGAGCTGCTGTTCCTGACGGGCGGCGTTTCAAAGCTGCCCGCCATACGCCAGTGGTGCGCCGAGGCCTTCCCGGACGCGGTGGTCATCACCGGGGCCGAGCCGGAGTTCTCGGTGTCCCGGGGGCTGGCCTGGAGCGGGCGCATCGACGAGGAGCTGCGCCAGTTCCGCCAGGAGGTGGCCGAGCTGGTGGATTCCAGCGCCGTGGAGCAGATCGTGGACAGACACATCGACGACCTGTACCACCGCATCGTCGACGCGATGGTGGAGCCGATCCTGCGCCGGGTGGCGCTGCCGGTGTTCGACCGCTGGCGCAACGACGAGATCGAGAAGCTGTCGGACATCGACGGGATCGTCCAGAAGGAGATCGAGACCTGGCTGCACACCGACGAGGCCAAGGCGCTGCTGGTGAAGCCCATCGCCGAGTGGCTGAAGCCCGTGGCCTACGACGTGGAGGAGAAGACCATGCCCATCTGCGTGCGCCACAACGTGCCGTACAGGGCGATGAGCCTGAATTCCTATTTCTCGCTGTCGGACATCGACATCCGCATCGACGCCCGGGAGGTGTTCGCCGTGGAGGGGTTCACATGGCTGATCAACACCATCATATCCATCATCGTGGGGCTGATCTGCGGCGGCAGCGGCCTGGCGATCATCTCCAGCGGCATCTCCGGCATACTGGTCGGGGCGATCGTGTCGCTGCTGATACTGTTCCTGGGCAAGGACCGTATGCAAAAGCTGTTCATGAACCTGGATATCCCCGCGCCGATGCGCAAGCTGGTGCCCCGCAGCCACTTCGAGGCCCGGATCGAGCGCATGACCGAGGAGGTCAAAAACAGCTTCTACAGCAGCCTCGAGAACGAGAAGAACGCCGAGATCACGTCCCGGCTGGCGTCGGAGATCACCCAGCAGATCGAGCAGTGCCTGACGAAGATGGCCGAGATCGTGGAGATACCATTGTAACAGAAAGGAATATCTACATGTCCATTGTAAAGCATACCCTTGCCTTCGACCTGTCCACAGGCATCACCCATGAGGCAACCGAACGCCTTTCCTGGACCGACGAATCGACGCTGCCCAAGGCAGTGGAGGCCAACGTGGTGGGCCTGTACCCGAATCACACCTTCCAGACGGTGGAGGGCTGGGGCTGCGCCATGACGGAATCGGCCTGCTGGCTGCTTTCCCGGATGACGCCCGGGGATCGCAGGGCGGCGATCGCCCGCTGGTTCGGCCCGGAGGGGATGGACGCCCGGTTCATACGCATGCACATCGACTCCTGTGACTACGCCCTGTCCGAGTACCAGTCCGTGGTCGACCCGCTGGCCGACCCGGAATTGGAGACCTTCAACATCGACCGGGACCGCCAGTGCACGCTGTCCGTCGTGAAGGAGGCCATCGGGATGGCGGGGGGCAAGCTTCGCGTGCTGCTGTCGCCCTGGTCGCCGCCCTGGCAGTGGAAGACGCCCCCGGAGTTCACCCAGAACGACGCGGCGGTGTACGGCGGGGGACAGTTCGAGATCGACACCACGAAGCCGGGCCGCAGCTTCGGCGGCAGGCTGAAGCCGGAATACTACGGCCCCTGGGCGAAATACCTGGTGAAGTTCATACAGGCCTACCTGGCCGAGGGCATCCCGGTGGGGATGCTGTCGATCCAGAACGAGGCTTCCGCCGCCACGGCCTGGGACAGCTGTCTCTGGTCCGGCGAGCAGGAGCGCACCTTCCTGAAGGACTACCTGTACCCGGAGATGGAGAAGGCGGGCCTGGCCGGAAAGATCGAGGTGTTCATCTGGGACCACAACAAGGAGCGGGCCGTGGAGCACATCGACGCCTTCATGGCCGACCCCGAGGCGGCGGCGAAGGTGGACGGCTTCGCCTGGCACTGGTACTCCGGCGACCACTTCGAAGCCATCGAGCTGTTGCGCCGGCGCTACCCCGACCGGATACTCATGCACTCGGAGAGCTGCCCGCTGCACATGCCGGGCAGGCCGGATTCCATGAGCGCCGCCGAGGACGGCGTGCTGAACAAGATCGACGCCGACAGGACCCCGCAGCAGTGCGATTACGACGACGCCGTGGCCTATGCCCACGACATCATCGGCGATTTGAACTGCGGCATGCAGCGCTGGATCGACTGGAACATGGTCGTGGACCGCCGGGGCGGCCCCCGCCGGGTGCCCGGCGGGTTTGCCGCGCCGCTGGTGGTGGAGGACGACGGCAGGCTGACCGAGACCGTCAGCTATGCGTTCCTGAAGGCCATCGCCCGCGCCTTCCGACCGGGCGCCGTGCGCATCGGCAAGTCGGTGTACGGCCGGGACGTGGAGGCCGCGGCCTGCCGGAACGCGGACGGGACGATTGGCGTCGCGCTGCTGAACCGGGCAGGGGAGGACGTCTCCGTCAACCTGCGGATGTCCGGGAAGATCGTGCAGGACGTCAAGCTGCCCACAGGGACGCTGACGACTGTGGAGATCGGGTGACTTGGATTGAGGTATGGACGTTGGGCTGATAACTACTGATTTGTCGCGCTGACGCGCAGGGAATAGGGATTAGGGATTAGGGATTAGGAGAAGCCGCGCACCGAGGTATCACGAGGAATAGAGCGACCGTTCCCGCGACAGAACAGAGGATTATTCATGTTTAAGGGATGGTGTTT
>JAZOUD010000011.1:0-35157 GCA_045658005.1 Clostridia bacterium
CGGCCCGTATGAAACGGGTCGGGGACGGCAGTCGATTTACCGCTTATTCTTTTAAACAATCAGCTGTTCTGCAGCGCGGCCTGCGCGGCGGCAAGGCGGGCGATCGGCACGCGGAACGGCGAGCAGGACACGTAGTCCAGGCCGATCCTGTGGCAGAACTCGATGCTCGACGGGTCGCCGCCGTGCTCGCCGCAGATGCCCAGGTGGATGTCGGGGCGGGTCGCGCGGCCCTGCTCGGCAGCCAGCTTCACCAGCGCGCCGACGCCGGTCTGGTCCAGCTTGGCGAAGGGGTCGAACTCGTAGATCTTGTTCTCGTAGTAGGCGCCCAGGAACTTGGCGGCGTCGTCGCGGCTGAAGCCGAAGGTCATCTGGGTCAGGTCGTTGGTGCCGAAGGAGAAGAACTCGGCCTCCTTGGCGATGTCGCCGGCGGTGACGGCGGCGCGCGGGATCTCGATCATGGTGCCCACGTGGTACTTCATATCCACGCCGGCCTCCTTGATCAGCCGATCGGCGGTGGCGACCACCACGTCCTTGACGTACTTCAGCTCCTTCACCTCGCCCACCAGCGGAATCATGATCTCGGGCACGATCCTGTACTCGGGATGCTTGCGGTTCACGTTGATGGCGGCGGAGATGACGGCCTCGGTCTGCATCTCGGCGATCTCGGGATAGGTGACGGCCAGGCGGCAGCCGCGATGGCCCATCATCGGGTTGAACTCATGCAAACCGGCGATGGTCTGCTTCAGGTCCTCCACCTCGAGGTTCATTTCCCTGGCCAGCTCGACGATGTCCTCCTCCTTGGTGGGCACGAACACGTGCAGCGGCGGATCCAGGTAGCGCACGGTCATCGGGCGTCCCTGCAGGACCTCGTACATGGCCTCGAAGTCGCCCTGCTGATAGGGCTTGACCTTCGCCAGCGCCTTCTTGCGGCTCTCCACGTCCTTGGCCACGATCATCTCGCGCATGGCCTTGATGCGGTCGCCCTCGAAGAACATGTGCTCGGTGCGGCACAGGCCGATGCCCTCGGCCCCGAACTTCACGGCCTGCATGGCGTCGCGGGGGTTGTCGGCGTTGGTGCGCACGCGCAGCTTGCGAACCGCGTCCGCCCAGGCCATAAACCGACCGAAGTCGCCGGAGATGGTCGCCTCGGCGGTGGGAATGGCCTCGCCGTAGATCTTGCCGGTGGAGCCGTCCACGGAGATCCAGTCGCCCTCGTGGAAGGTGCGACCGCCCAGCTCGAAGGTCTTGTCGTCGTGCATCTTGATCTCAGAGCAGCCGGAGACGCAGCAGGTGCCCATGCCGCGGGCCACGACCGCCGCGTGGCTGGTCATGCCGCCGCGCACGGTCAGTATGCCCTGGGAGGCCACCATGCCCTCGATGTCCTCGGGGCTGGTCTCCAGGCGCACCAGCACCACGCGATGGCCGTGCTCGGCCCAGCGCTTGGCGTCCTCGGCGGAGAACACCACCTGGCCGCAGGCCGCTCCGGGAGAGGCCGCCAGGCCTTCGCCGATGGGCGTCGCCTTCTTCAGGGCCTTGGCGTCGAAGGTGGGATGCAGCAGGCTGTCAAGCTGCTTGGGCTCGACGCGCATTACGGCTTCCTTCTCGGTGATCATGCCCTCGTCCACCAGGTCCACCGCGATCTTCAGCGCGGCGGCGGCGGTGCGCTTGCCGTTGCGGGTCTGCAGCATGTAGAGCTTGCCATTCTCGATGGTATACTCCATGTCCTGCATGTCCTTGTAGTGGTTTTCCAGGTTGTTGGCGATCTTCTGGAACTGCTCGTAAACCTGGGGCATTTCTTCCTTGAGCTGCTCGATCTTGCTGGGGGTGCGGATGCCGGCCACGACGTCCTCGCCCTGGGCGTTGATCAGGTACTCGCCGAACAGCTTCTTCTCGCCGGTGGCGGGGTTGCGGGTGAAGGCCACGCCGGTGCCGGACTGGTTGTTCAGGTTGCCGAACACCATGGGCATCACGTTGACGGCCGTGCCCCAGGAATAGGGGATGTCGTTCATGCGGCGATACACATTGGCGCGGGGGTTATCCCAGGAGCGGAACACGGCCTTCACGGCCTCCATCATCTGGGAATAGGGATCGGAGGGGAAGTCCTCGCCCTTCTGCTCCTTGTAATAGGCCTTGAAGCGGGCGACCAGCTCCTTCATGTCGTCGACATCCAGGTCGATGTCGTTGGTGACGCCCTTCTTTTCCTTGATCTCGTCGATGATGACCTCAAAGGTCTTCTTCGGGATCTCCATCACGACGTCGGAGAACATCTGGATGAAGCGGCGATAGCTGTCATACACGAACCGCTCGAACTTGGGATCGGGATTGCCCGCGATCAGGCCCGCGGCCACCTCGTCGTTGATGCCCAGGTTCAGTATGGTGTCCATCATGCCCGGCATGGAGGCGCGGGCGCCGGAGCGCACGGAGACCAGCAGCGGGTTCTTCGCGTCGCCGAACTTCTTTTCGTTGATCGCCTCGATCTTGGCCAGGGCCTCGTCGATCTGCTTCTGGATGTCCGCCCCGATGGTCTTTCCGTCCTCATAGTAGCGGGTGCAGGCTTCGGTGGTGATGGTGAAGCCCTGGGGCACCGGCATGCCCAGCGAGGTCATCTCCGCCAGGTTGGCGCCCTTGCCGCCCAGCAGGTTCCTCATGGTTGCGTTACCTTCGCTGAAAAGGTAAACATACTTCTGCATGGTTGCTCATCCTCCCGATAAATATATTAAGGCCAATGTTAACCCTTAGCTTCATTTCATTATATACGATTTACCCGGTTTTGACAAGGGGGCTTTCAGTAAATATTTACCTGTATTAACGTATAAAGGGGGGACGGTCTGTCTGGACCCTCCCCCTACGCCCGGCATGGGCAATTAGTTATGCCCCGGGGGCGCCTATAAAACTATCCCATCCCTCCTGCCTGATTCAGGCTTCTCATGGCTTGTAAACCACCCTTTTGCCGTCCATGACCTTCGTGAAATCGTCGATTTTCAAGCATTTATAATTTTTCTCGGAATACTCGTCCCCTATCTCCCATAAGATCGTGTTTTCCTCTCCCCACGGCTCCTCCATTGGTTCTTTGATTTTTTTAAGAAGCTTGCGCAGCTTATCGCAGTCAGAAATATCAATCGATTTGATTTTGTTCTTCTGAATAAGCAGCACCCTCAGCGAAAAGTTCCCATCCAAATCCAGCTTGGTCAACCTGTTGTTCCCACATTCGAGTACTTCCAAATCCGCGAGCTTTTTCACATTCAACGCATTCAAAATGTTGTTGTTGCAATACAGGAATTTCAGCTTGGTATTCCTGCGCACATCCAGCGCTTTAAGTTTGTTGTTTTCGCAATTCAGGCGCTCCAACTTGGTATTCTTCCTCACATCCAGTGCCTTAAGCTTGTTGTTGCTGCAATAGAGCGTCCTCAGGTTGTTGAAAAGCTCTACTCCCTTCAGATTGGCAATGCCATACCCGATAACGTTAATCAGCTTGACCGCCTTGATTTCCGCTTTGGAGAGCGCGCCATCCTTGTTTTTGTCGAAGTTCGTCATCACGTATTTCCTGAATTTGGCATCCGGAAAGTGCTTCTTGTCGATCTTGGTGCCATTGGCGACCACGGTGATCTTGCAGCTCGCCTTCCTGCCATTGCCCGTCTTGACCGTGATGGTGGCCTTGCCGGGCTTGACTGCCTTGACCACGCCCTTTTGCGTGACCTTGGCCACCTTCTTGTTGCTGCTGCTCCAGGTCAGGGTCGTCTCGACCCCGACGGGCTTCAACGTCGCCTTCAGCGTCAGCTTCTTCCCCACCTTCAGGCTGGCCTTCGTCTTGTTCAGCTTCACGGTGGCGGGCGTAGGCGTCGGCGTCGCTGTGGGCTTGGCCGTCGGCGCGGTCGTCGGCGCGGTCGTCGGCGCGGCTGTGGGCTTGGCCGTCGGCGTAGGCGTCGGTTCCGGGGGGATCACATGGGAAGCGCCGTCAAACACGATAGCGCAGGCCTGGTCCACAATCAGGTAGTTGTACTCAAAGGGCCATTCCTCACCGCTGGCCGTTATGTCGACGCCATTGCGCTTTATAACAAACGATACGGCATCCTCGTACGTGAAGAACGCGTGATAATATACATCGCCCTTTGAAAAGCATTCGACCAAAGTCGGGTTATAGGCGATGCTCAGGCTGGCAAGGGGATTATGGTGGCATTCCAAATAGGCCATATAGGGATTGTTGCCCAGATTGAGCTGCGTCAGCTTGTTACCGTCGCAATAGAGCGCCCTCAGCAGCGTACAGCCCGAGACATTCAGGCTCGTCAGCGCATTTTCAGAGCAATCCAGCGAATACAGGTTCGGGCAGTGGCTCACATCCAGCGTCTGCAGGCCGTTCCTGCTGCAGAACAGGATCTCAAGCTTGGGGCAGTTTGATACATCGATGCGGGTCAGGTTTTCATTGCCTTGGCAAAAAACCTTCAACAATTCAGGGTTATGGGACAGGTCCAACTGCGTAAGGTCGGTATCGTAATCGAGATCAATGTATTCAAGCGAAGGAAAGTATTCAAGTCCCTTCAGCGACTTGATTGTGCCAATATCCTCCGGTGGACTCCACCAACCCAGGTCGAGTTCAGTCGCTCCATCGGCGTACTCTTTCGGAATCACATTGGCGTTCAACGCTTTCACAGTATCGGAATAGCGTTTATGCAACAAGTAATACCGGAAGGACGGGTCCGGGAAGTGGGCGTCGTCGATCGTCAGAGCTTCATAAACCTCAACATTGATCGTAAGAGATCCGTAACGGCCCATGTTTGTCGTCGCCTTGACCGTCGTCGTTCCCGGCTTATGTCCGGTTATTAAGCAACTGTATCGTCCGGAATGTATAAAGGTGATGATGCTCTCATTCTCGATTTCCCACTTATCGACATATTCACCATCAACCAGTTCGGAAGTGTAAAGGACCACACTTGTATTGGCTCTCGTCGCGTTGTCAAAATCGACGGGGTCCATTTCGAGCGCCGCAAATATCTGATCTGGGCAATGCATCGTCACGGGTTCGCCAAAGCCACTGTCCCTGCTCTCAGACAGCGCAAGTCCGCCGCTGATTTCATTGACAGCTGCCGCTTCCCCTGTATCCAGGCTGGCTTCCCCGGCATCGCCCCCAAGCGTCAGTGATTCATCCACAGACAGCTCATCCAAAGACAGTCCGTCCGAGGCAACGGGTATATCCACTTCAGCTTCATCGATCGTGATCTCCAGGTCCAGTGCTTCCCCTTCCTGATCGGCGAGAGTCAGGTCCACAGATTCATTTGCCAGTTCAAGCTCATCCGCGACCGCCGCGCAAGGCAGCAGCAACGCCAGCACCAACAGCATGGACACCCACGCGATCCAACATCTCTTCATCTTCATACCTCCACGTAACATAACATTTTACATTCAGTGACATTATAACCTCTACATTATCATAAGTCAAGTTCTTTGCCATATTTTCATTGACTTAACGGCCAAAATGAGGCATAATAGACATTGGATAAGTTTGTAACCGGAGGAAGCCATGTCCCACCTGATCGTATCGGTCGACCCCCGCAGCCCCGCCGAACGGGCGGGCATACGCCCGGGCGACCGGCTGGCGCGCATCGACGGCGTGCCCGTCGTCGACTTCATCGACTACCAGGCGCTCACCGCCAACCGGCGCCTGGCGGTGCAGGTGCTCCGGGACGGCCAGCCGTTGGACTTCGCCATCCGCAAGGACGAGTACGCCCCCCTGGGGCTGAACTTCACCACCCCGATGATGTCCGGCACCCGGCTGTGCTGCAACAAGTGCCTGTTCTGCTTCGTGGACCAGCTGCCCGAAGACGCCCGGGAAACCATGCGTGTCAAGGACGACGACTGGCGCATGAGCCTGATGATGGGCAACTACGTGACCCTGACCAACGTCTCGAACCGGGAGCTGGACCGCATCGTCGAGCGGCACTGCTCCCCGCTCTACATCTCCGTCCACGCCACCGACCCGGAGCTGCGAACCCATCTGATCGGCACCCCCCGGGCCCGGCGGCTGATGGACCAGCTGAAGAAGCTGTCGGACGGCGGCATATCGTTTCACTGCCAGTGCGTGCTCTGCCCCGGCCTCAACGACGGCTCGGCACTGGACAGGACCATCCGGGAGCTTTCCGAAATCCCCGGCGCGCTGTCCCTGGCGCTGGTGCCCGTGGGCCTGACCGGCCACCGGGAGGGTCTGAGCGCGCTGCGCGTCTACACCCGGGACGAGGCCAGGGCCGTCGTCGAGCTGTCCGAGAGATGGCGGGAAAGGCTGCTTCAAACGCGGGACACCCGCTTCGTGTTTCCCTCGGACGAGTTCTACCTCCAGGCCGACTGGCCCATCCCCCCGGACGAGGCCTACGAGGGCTACGACCAGATCGACGACGGCGTGGGCCTGCTGCGGCTGCTGGAGACCGAATACCGCGAGGCCTGGGAGGCGCTGCCCCAGGACCTGCGCCACCCCACCCCGAAAGGCAAACCCCTGGCCATCGCCTGCGGCAGGTCCGCCGCGGCGTTCATCCGGCAGATGCTCGCGGACCATCCCGTCGCCGGGGCGGACATCGCCGTGTATCCGATAGAAAACACCTGGTTCGGCCCCACCGTCACCGTGTCCGGCCTGATCACCGGCAGAGACCTGACGCAGCAGATGGCCGGCGTGGCCTGCGACGCCGTTATGATCACCGAGGTCATGCTCCGGGACGGCTGCCTGTTCCTGGACGACATGACCCTGGACGAGGCGATAACCCGCCTCAAAAAGCCCGTCGTGCCGGTGGGACGGCGGGGAGAGGCGCTGCTTCAGACGATACTTGCGTTAACGGGAAACGAAATAGTAAATTGAGAATTGAAAATGGAGAATTGAGAATAAAGTGCTGACAGGCGAAAGCTTGAGTGCATTTTGTGGCGAAAGCCTCCAGGCCGCCGCTACAACAATATCAAATAAACAAATCCGCAAGGATTTGCGCCGCCATTCTCAATTCTCAACTCTCAATTCTCAATTAAACCGCCCCTTCTATAAAAGCCGTTAGGAGGAACAGATATGTCCAAGCCCCTCGTTGCCATCGTCGGCCGGCCGAACGTCGGCAAGTCCACCTTCTTCAACCAGATGGTGGGCAAGCGCATCGCCATCGTGGAGGACACCCCCGGCGTCACCCGCGACCGCGTGTATGCCGACTGCGAATGGCAGAACTATAAATTCACGCTGATCGACACCGGCGGCATCGACCCCAATTCCGACGACCCGCTGCTTTCCCAGATGCGCCGCCAGGCGGAGATCGCCATCGAGACCTGCGACGTGATCCTGTTCTTCGTGGACGGCAAGACCGGCATGACCGCCGACGACGAGGACGTAGCCGACATGCTGCGCAAATCGGGCAAGCCGGTGATGCTGGTGGTGAACAAGATCGACAACATCAAGTCGATGGACAACATCTACGAGTTCTACAACCTGGGCATCGGCGACCCCATCGGGGTCAGCAGCGTGAACCTTTTGAACTTCGGCGACCTGCTGGAGGAGCTGTGCAAGCTGTTCCCCGACCCCGACGCCGAGGACGAGGACGTGGGCGCGATACAGATCGCCGTGGTGGGCAAGCCCAACGTGGGCAAGTCCAGCCTGGTCAACCGCATCCTCGGGGAGGACCGGGTGATGGTCTCCGACATCGCCGGCACCACCCGGGACGCCATCGACACCCGTTTCACCGACGAAGACGGCCAGGACTACGTGATCATCGACACCGCCGGCATTCGCCGCAAGCGGGCCATCGAATACCAGTCCCTGGAGCGCTTCTCCATCGTGCGGGCACTGGCGGCCATCGACCGCTGCGACGTGGCGCTGATGCTGATCGACGCCACCCAGGGCGTCACCGAGCAGGACAGCAAGATCGCCGGCTATGTGGACGAAAAGGGCAAGGCCGCCATCATCGTCATCAACAAGTGGGACGCCGTGGAGAAGGACACCAAGACCATGGACAAGTTCATCAAGGAGGTCCGCGAGAACCTGAAGTTCATGGCCTACGCCCCGATACTGTTCATCTCGGCCCTCACCGGCCAGCGGGTGAACAGGGTGCTGGAGGCCGTGCGCGCCGCCCACGCCGAGGCCACGAAGCGCGTCACCACCGGCCTGCTCAACGACATCCTGACCGACGCCCAGGCCGCGCTGCAGCCCCCCGCCACCTCCGGAAGGCGGCTGAAGATCTACTACGCCACCCAGCAGGCGGTGCAGCCCCCCACCTTCGTGATGTTCGTCAACGACCAGACCCTGATGCACTTCTCCTACGAGCGCTACCTGGAAAAACAGTTCCGCAAGGCCTTCGGATTTGAAGGCACACCCCTGAAGTTTATACTGCGGGAGCGGAAGAAGAAGGACGAATAACTCCTCCCTGGAGGTGACAACCATGGTATGGAAAATCATACTGTCTGCTGTTTTGGGTTATCTCCTCGGCTGTATCCCCACGGGCGTGCTGGTCGCCAGGATCTACGGCGTGCGGGATATCCGCACGCTGGGCAGCGGCAACAGCGGCACCACCAACGTGCTGCGCAACCTGGGCTGGCTGCCCAGCGTGCTGACGCTGGTGGGCGACTGCCTGAAGGGCTACGCGGCCTGCCTGATCGGAAGGCAGCTGGGCGGCGACGCCGGCATGCTGGCGGGGGGCCTGTGCGCCATACTGGGCCACGACTTTCCCGTGTTCATGGGCTTTAAGGGGGGCAAGGGCATCGCCACGTCCCTGGGCCTGATCATCGCCATCAATCCCTGGCTGGCCCTGGCGCTGCTGGCGGTGCAGATCATCGCCGTGGCGCTGACCCGGTACATGTCCGTGGCCTCGCTGATCACCACGGTGGCCTTCCCCATCCTGGTCTGCTTCACCGAGCGCGGACGGGAAAACTTCCCGCTGTTCCTCGGCGCGGCCTGCATCGCCTCGCTGCTGTCGCTGTTCGGCCACCGGAGCAACATACAGCGCCTGATCAAAGGCGAGGAAAACCGCCTTGACTTCGTGAAGATCGGCAAGGTCTCCGAGAAGGTCATGGCGAAGATGAAAAAGAAGAATCCCTGACAATATACAGAAAGGAAGTCGAACCCCATGAGCAAGAAGTACCTCATCGGCCTGGACGTTGGCACGTCCGGGGCCAAGTGCATCATCGCGGACAGCGATGGCGCCGTCGTCGCCTCCTCCACCCAGACCTACCCGCTGCACACCCCCAAGCCCGGCTGGGCCGAGCAGGATCCCCAGAGCTGGTGGGACGCCGTGGTGAAGGGCCTGCAGGTCATCCTGAAGAAGGCGAAGGTCGATCCCGCCGACATCGTGGGCCTGAGCTACTCCGGCCAGATGCACGGCCTGGTGGCCCTGGACAAGGACAACGAGGTCATCCGCCCCGCGATCCTGTGGTGCGACCAGCGCACCCAGGCCCAGTGCGACTGGATCACCGAGAAGGCTGGCGGGCTGGAGGGCCTGCTGAAGTACACCAACAACCGCATGCTCACCGGCTACACCGGCGGCAAGATCCTCTGGCTGCGGGACGAGGAGCCGGAGAACTTCAAGCGCATGAAGCTTTTCGTGTGCCCGAAGGACTACATCCGCTTCAGGATGACCGGCAAGCTGGCCATCGACGTTTCCGACGCCTCCGGCACCGGCTTCTACGACACGAAGAACCGCCGCTGGAGCGACGAGCTGATCAAGCTCGCCGGCCTGTCGAAGTCCATCTTCCCCGAGGCCCACGAATCCACCGAGCTGGCGGGCAAGGTCACGAAGGAGGTCGCCGAGCTGACCGGCCTGCCCGAGGGCCTGAACTGCTACTACGGCGGCGGCGACGCGGTCATCCAGACCACCGGCGCGGGCCTCGTGAAGCCCGGCATACTGGGCGTGGTCATCGGCACCAGCGGCAACGTGTCCATGGCGCTGGACCACTTCGAGGACAATCCCAACGGCGATTTGCAGATGTTCTGCGGCAACGAGCCCGGCCTGTGGCTGTCCTTCGGCTGCACGCTGACCGCCGGCGGCGCATACAAGTGGTACAAGGACGAGATGTGCGGCGCGGAGGGCATCGTTGGCAAGGAGATGGGCCTGAGCGCCTTCGACGTGATGGGCAGCATCGCGGAGCACTCCGTGCCCGGCGCCCACGGCGTGGTGTTCACCCCCTACCTGACCGGCGAGCGCTGCCCCTACCCCGACCCCAACGCCCGCGGTTCGTTCTACGGGCTCACCCTGGGCACGAAGAAGGCCGACATCACCCGCAGCGTGATGGAGGGCGTCACCTACTCGCTGAAGCAGCTGGTGGACATCTTCGGCAAATTCGCCCAGAATGAGAAGGTCTACACCTCCGGCGGCGGCAGCGTCAGCGCGCTGTGGCGGCAGATGCAGGCCGACATATTCGACCTGCCGGTGTACACCATGTCCGCCGCCAACGAGGGCGGCGCCTACGGCGCGGTGCTGGTCGCCGGCGTCGGCGCGGGCGTCTGGGAGAACCTGGGCGAGGCCGTGAAGGTCATCAAGGCCGAGACCAAGACCTTCCCCGAGCCGAAGAACCAGCCCGCCTACGAGAAGACCTACCAGGTCTACGAGATGCTCTATCACGCCCTGAAGCCGGTCTACGACAAGAGCGCCGAGCTGGGCTATTGATCGAAGGGCTCTATTATAATCGTATCACGCGAAAAGTGTTTTTTCGTGTCGAGCTTCAAGCTGCCATGAATGAACGCGTCGTAGGGGCGCTCTCCGAGCGCCCGCGGGCGATTGGAAATCGCCCCTACGGGGTATGTTCACCGTAACAGTTGCTCAAAAACAAGGAAAAAACCCGTCCCATTCGGGTGGGTGCGCAGGAGAGGTCCCCCGGCAAGCCGGGGGACCTCTCCCACACTCTTTTTCTTTGTCTTTCTCTTTGTATTTATCTTTGTATTTGTATTCGTCTTTGTATTTGTCTTTGTATTGGCTTTTTTCGGTTTCCCAAAAAACCGTGGGGTTTATTTCGTCATTTTCGTCATACCGGACTTGTTCCGTGTATACCTGTCAAGCAGCTCCCGCAGCTCCTCGTACAGCGCGCAACGCGTCCGCTCGCATTCCCGCCTGACGCCCATCACCAGGTAATCCATGCTCATATCCATGCCGATGCACAGCCGCATCAGCGTCTCCACGGAGGGGATCTTCTCGGCCCGTTCCAGGTGACCCACGAAGGCGCCTGAGACGCCGGCCAAACGCCCCAGCTGCGCCTGCGTCAATCCCATCTCCAGCCGGCGCGAGCGGAGGCGCTCGCCGATGGCCGCATATTGAATCTGCATTATTCCATCGTTTGTCCTGTCCCCGGTCTCGCAGTTTTCACAATACACCCTTATCCCTCCTCTATGGCATATTGAGTCCCAGCCATTCTTAGTACTTTTAAGTTCTGTAATGTGCATTATAGCACCGTCAATGCAATAATGTCAATAGTACCAATCTGTTCATTGGCATGTATTGTATTGAAGGGCGGTGATCACGCGTGTACTTTCGAAGGCTGCGGGATATGCGCGAGGATGCTGACCTGAAGCAGAAGGATATTGCAGAGTATCTTGGTATACAACAAACCGTATATTCCAGGTATGAGCGAGGCTTTCAGACCATTCCGTTGGAGTATTTGATCAAACTGGCAGATTATTACGGGGTATCGCTGGATTACCTCGTAGGACGATCAAACGATACTGTTCAATCCCACAGGCGCTCGGAGCGCGACAAGGCATGTTCACAATAACAGTTCAAAGACATGAAAACCTGGCGCGCTGTAATCAATCCCAGGGTGGAGCACAGGTTGTTTGACAGGATCCGGACAAGGTATTGCATTAATTGCGGACACTGTTTCATGACATATAAAACATAACGACAGCAATCGCTCCCACCTCCATAAGGAAGTGGGAGCGATTATATGTTTCTACTCGATTACCGCTTCTTCGTCCCCGCGCGGTCGATGCCCAGCTGGAAGTTGACGGAGGTGTCGCCCAGCTGGTTGGAACCGAACTCGTAGTCGTTGCCGGGGAGGATGGCGTTGAGGATGATGCCCACCAGCGCGCCGACGGCCAGGCCGGAGAGGCTCACCGGGCCCAGCACGATCGCGCCGGTGGCGGAGAAGTTGATGCCCAGGCTCAGGCCCATGATCAGGGCGGCGATGATGATGTTGCGGCTCTTGGTGAAGTCCACCTGGTTTTCGACCACGTTTCGCACGCCCACGGCGGAGATCATGCCGTACAGTATCAGGCTGACGCCGCCGATGGTGGCGGTGGGCATGGCGGCGACCAGGGCCTCAAACTTGGGGCTGAAGGCGAACAGCACGGCCAGCACCGCCGCGATGCGGATGACGTTGGGATCGTAGACCTTGGTCAGGGCCAGCACGCCGGTGTTCTCGCCGTAGGTGGTGTTGGCCGGGGCGCCGAACAGCGCGGCCAGCGCGGTGGCGGAGCCGTCGCCCAGCAGCGTGCGGTGCAGGCCGGGGTCGGCCACGAAGTTTTCGCCGACGGTGGAGGAGATGGCGCACACGTCGCCGATGTGCTCGATCATGGTCGCCAGGGAAATGGGCACCATGATCACGATGGCGCTGACCAGCTTGCCGCCGTCACAGCCCTTGAACAGGCTGAACACCGTGTTGCTCCACTGGATCGGGAAGCCGATCCACTGAGCCTCGGCTACGGGCTGGAAATCCACCTGGCCGAAGATGGCGGCGACCGCATAGCTGCCGACCACGCCCAGCAGGATCGGGATGATCCGGATCATGCCCTTGCCCCATATGTTGGCGACCACCACGACGGCAAGGGCCAGCAGGGCGATCCACCAGTTGGCCTCGCAGTTGTTGATCGCCGAGGAGGCCAGGCACAGGCCGATGCAGATGATGACCGGGCCGGTGACGATGGGTGGGAAGAAGCGCATGACCCGCTTCACGCCGAAGGACCTGAACAGCGCCGACAGCACGACGTACAGCAGCCCCGCGCAGGCCACGCCCACGCCGGCGTAGGGGATCCAGTTGATGGCCTCGGCGTCCTTGAACAGGGCCGCCACAGCCGCGTAGCCGCCGATGAAGGCGAAGGAGGAGCCGAGGAACGCGGGCACCTTGCCATTGGTCAGGAAGTGGAACAGCAGTGTACCGAGGCCCGCGAACAGCAGCGTGGTCGATACGGGCAGTCCGGTCAGCACCGGCACCAGCACCGTCGCGCCAAACATGGCGAACATGTGCTGGAAGCCCAGCAGCAGCATCTTCGGGATTCCAAGGGACCTCGCGTCACGAATACCCTGGTCAGTCATGGCAAATCATCCACCTTTCTTCGCTTCCCGCGTCTTTCGGAAAGCCCTTAGCCCAGCTTCTTGTAGATCACCAGCTCAACATCATAGTTGCGAATGCTGACTGTGACATTGTCCGCGATGTGGGAGACCACGGATTTTTCAAGCTCATCCCATTCCTCCTGCGCGTCGGCGGAGCCCTCCCTGCGATTGAGAAGGCGCTCCCGATAGGCCTCCATCGACCAGGTCAGATCGTTGTTCGTATTGCCCCGCACGATCGTTCCGGCCAGGTATGCGGGGGTATCCTCGATCGGCAGAGGCTCAAAAAACGCCCGGATCTTGCCCATAATGCCGCGATGGGCCTCGTTCTTTCCGCTGGTTGAAGCTGAAATCAGCTGCTTGCGCTGTTCGCTGTCCAACAGGGAGGTCATTTGAAGATAGAGCCGGTAAGCCCTGTCCTGGGTCTCGATCCAGAATTTGCCCTCGAGATCTCCGACGATGGAACGCACCATGCCCATCATCTCTTCGACCAACAGGCGCATGTGCAGTGCTTCCCGGGGGGCAAGCCCCATCTGTGTCGCGACCTTGTCGGTCTGCGCCAGCGCGGCATCCATTCCCATGCCCTTGCTGGATACGACGATTATATCGGATTTCATATCGCATTCACCTCACTCGATGTCCAAAATGTCCGAAAAGCCCGTCACGTCGAACACCTCTTGCACGACTTCGTTCACATGAGTCACCTTCATGCCGCCCTTCTTGCTCATCGCCTTGTGGGCGCTCAGCAGGACCCTCAGTCCCGCGGAGGAGATGTAGTCCAGCTTGCTGAAATCCATCGTCAGAGCGTCGGCGCTGTCCAGCACGCTCTTCAGCTCCTTCTCCAGATCCGGCGCGGTGGTGGTGTCCAGGCGGCCCTCCAGCGCGTAACAAACCCTTCCGTCCTTCATGCTCTTCTCGATCTTCATATTGCTTGCCTCCTTCTGGATACAGTGATTCTGCTCCGTCTGAATCTGTCGGTTGTTCCCCGGCGGGAAACCGCCGGTCTGTGTGGTAGAGTTACCTATTACCGCCAGTAAACCTTCGAAATCTGCAATTGCATCTGTCGAAAAATTCACTCGCCAGCTGACCGCCTTAATTGCGCGGTATTTCCCTAATCGTACAGCCAAACCCCCGTCTCCCCGTCGATCTCGGGCATGGCGACGCGCACGAACTCGCTCAGGGAGGTGGGCACGTTCTTGCCGACGAAGTCGGCGCGAATGGGCAGGTCCCGGTGGCCCCGGTCGATCAGCACCGCCAGCTGGATGCGGCGGGCGCGACCCATGTCCATCAGCGCGTCCATCGCCGCCCGGGCGGTGCGCCCGGTATACAGCACGTCGTCCACCAGCACCACGGTCCTGTCCTCGATGGGAAAGGGGATGTCGGTGCGGTTCAGCTTCGGATCCCGGGAGGCGTGGGTCAGGTCGTCACGGTAGAAGGTGATGTCCACCGTGCCCACAGGCAGCGCCGTGCCCTCGACCCGCTGGATGGCCTCGGCCAGCATCCGGGCGATGGGCTCGCCCCGGCGGCGTATGCCCACCAGCACCACGCCATCGACGCCCTTGTTGCGCTCGATGATCTCGTGGGCCATGCGGGTGACGGTGCGCCGCACCTGAGCCTCGTCCATGATCTGGGTCTTCTTCTGCACGGCAAAACATCTCCATTTCGGCATGTGGCGCCTGATAAGCGCCTCTACGGCGTGCTCGGTCTGTGGCGGCAGGGGTATTCTCCGTAGCGGCGCCTATCAGGCGCCATCGCTAATCCAAAAAACGTGCCCTGCCGACAAGACAGGGCACGCCATCAGCGGACCATACCGGTCCGGTTCATCCATGCGTTCTCAAGCGCCTTGCCGACCTCACGGGATCGCCTTAAAGGTTCTTTCGAGGCATAATTATAGCCCCTGTCCGAAAAGGTTACAGGGGCATTTGTGTTAATTGTGACAAAACAATGTTTATCCCTGCCGCTTCAGCGTCTCGATAAACACCTTTACATCCGGCGCGCCGAACAGGGCGCTGCCCGCCACCAGGGTGTCGGCCCCGGCGGCCACCAGCTTCGGCGCGGTCTGAAGGTTCACGCCGCCGTCCACCTCCACGATGGCGTCGATGCAGGCCCGGTTCAGCATGCCCCGCACCTCGCCCACCTTGTCGATGCAGGCGGGGATCAGCTTCTGTCCGCCGAAGCCGGGGTTCACCGTCATCACCAGCGCCAGGTCGAAGTCCCCCAGCACGTAGCGCAGGCACTCCGGCGAGGTGGCCGGGTTCAGCGCCACGCCCGCCAGGCAGCCCGCGGCGCGAATCTGCTGCAGGACCCGGTGCAGGTGGGTGACCGCCTCGGCGTGTACGGTGATGATCTTCGCCCCCGCCGCCGCGAAGGCGTCGATGTGCCTTTCCGGGTTTACGATCATCAGGTGGACGTCCACGGGCAGGCCGCACTCCGACACCCGCCGGACCATGTCCTGTCCAAAGGTGATGTTCGGCACGAAGCTGCCGTCCATCACGTCAAAGTGCAGCCAGTCCGCGCCGGCCTCCTTCACGCGGCGAACGTCCTCGCTGATGCGCAGGTAATCCGCTGCCAGCAGCGAAGGCGCAACACTAATCATAGCGATCCCTCCATCTCAGTTTCATTTCCTCCAGCAGCGCCACATAGCGCCCGTGCCGCTGCCCGTCGATCTCACCCGCCGCCACCGCCTCCAGCACCGCGCAGCGCGGCTCCGTGGCGTGGTAGCAGGGCTTAAAATAACACTGCCCCTCAAAGGGCATAAACTCCGGCCAGCTGTCCTTCAGCTCCACCGGATCGAACAGCGCCGACTCCAGCAGGCTGAACCCCGGCGTGTCCAGCACCATGCCGCCTCCCTCCACGGGGATCAGCTGGCAGTGCCGGGTGGTATTCTTCCCCCGCTCGATCTTCCGGGACAGGCCCCCGGTCTCCAGCACCAGGCCGTACAGCGCGTTGATCATCGTGGACTTGCCCGCGCCGGACTGCCCCGCCAGGGCGTGGACCTTCCCCCTCAGCCGCTTGCGCAGCGCGTCCAGGCCCTCGCCCGTCGAAGCGCACACCTTCAGCGGCTGGACCTGGGCCCCGCGGTACTGCCGGACGATGTCCTCCGCGCGCTCCGGGGCCAGGTCGCACTTGTTGACCACCAGCTGCGCCGCTATGCCCGCGCGGCGGGCGTTCAGCATCAGCCGGTCCGCCATCATCAGGTCCGGGTCCGGCGCGGCGGCGGCCACCACGATCACGATCGCGTCGATGTTCGCCACCGGCGGGCGCACCAGCTCGTTGCGACGGGGCAGTATCCGGCGGATCCAGCCGTGTTCTTCCCCCTCGCCCGGCATCATCTCCACCCGGTCGCCCACCTTCGGCTTCAACCGCTCCCGCCGCAGCTTCCCCTGGGCCCGAAGCGTGTATTCCCGCCCCTCGTCGTCAAGGGCGGTATAAAACCCGCCGACGCCCTGCAATATGGTGCCGGTCGATATCTCTTCTGTCATTCATATCTCCTCATTCAAAGCTGACCGTCCTGCTCTCCATCCGCACGCCGTCCATGGTGATGTTCACGGTGTGCTGGCCGGGCTCCTCGCTGTCCAGGGCGATGCGGTAGGTGCCGGTGTTCAGCACGCCGTGGTACACCTCCCGGACGTTGCCCGAGGGGGCGATCAGCTCCAGCTGCACGTCGCTGCCGTTCAGTGGCACCACCACCGACAGCTTGGAGATGGGATAGTACAACACCTGGCGGGCCTGGTTGACGGTGATGTCCACCACCGCCCCGGCCAGCAGCTCCGCGCCCGCCTCGACGCTCTGGGCGATGACGGTGCCCGGCAGGGCGTCCACGGCCTCCGCCTCGGTGACCGTGCCCAGCTGCAGGTTTTCCGCCTCGACCAGCTTCCGGGCGTCGTCCAGCGCAAAGCCGATCAGCGACGGCATCAGTATCCGCTGCCCGCTGACGGAGAGGGTCACCGGCTCGTCCTTGGCCTGGCGCCCCGGCTGGGGGGACACGCTGACCACCGTGCCCACCGGCGCGTCCGACTGGACATAGTTCACGTCCACCGTCTCCACGCCCTGGGCGCGCAGCGCGTCGGAGGCGTCCTCCAGCGCCTGCCCCACGAAGTCCTCCAGGTAATACCACTGGGAGCCCCGGCTGACGGTCAGCACCACGGGCACGCTCTGCTTCACCCGCGCGCCCGCCCGGCGGGACTGGCTGATGACGATGCCCTCCTCGTATTCCTCGCTATAGCTGTAGCTGACGTCCGAAGCCCCGCCCAGTTGCTCCAGCACGTCCTGGGCCAGCAGCTGCTCCTGCCCCACCAGGTCGGGCACCACGTAAGTGTTGGCCGTGTTGGTGAAATACCACGCGCCTGCGGCCGCGATCAGCACCAGGCCGAGGACCAGGCAAAACAGCATCGTTCGGCGCAACTTCCTGCGCTCCCTTTCCCGCTGGCGGCGGCGCTCGTCCTTCTCCTGCTTCAGGGTATCCGAGTCCTTGGGATAGGTCACGAACCCGCCCTCGGGGCGGGAGACCGTCTTCCTGAGGTCGGCGGCCATCTCGGCAGCGGTCTGGTAGCGCTTGGAGGGATCCTTGCACAGCGCCCGCATGACCACCTCGTCCAAGGCCTTCGAGATGCCCTCCTGGTGGTCGCGCATGCTCCTGGGGGGCTCGTTGACGTGCTTCAGGGCCACGGAGACCGACGTCTCGCCGTCAAAGGGCACCTGGCCGGTGAGCATCTCGTACATCACCACGCCCACCGAGTACAGATCGCTCTTCTCGTCGGCCACCTCGCCCCGCGCTTGCTCCGGCGAGAAGTAGTGCACGCTGCCCAGGGCCGAGCCGGTGGTGCCGCCCTCGTCCAGGGCGGTGGTCTGGCTGGCCTTCAGCCGGGCGATGCCGAAGTCGGCCACCTTCACCCGGCCCTGGTTGTCCACCAGTATGTTCTGGGGCTTGATGTCCCGGTGCACGATGCCGTTGCGATGGGCATGATCCACCGCCGCCAGTATGCGGATGGTCATGCGTATGGCGGTATCCGGGTGGATGGTGCCCCGCTGGCGGATCATCTCCTTCAGCGTCTGCCCGTCCACATACTCCATCACGATGTAGCGCATGTCGCCGTCGATGCCAACGTCCAGCATGTTCACGATGTTCTCGTGGGAGACCTTGCTGGCCGCCTCGGCCTCGCGGCTGAACCGGCGCACGAATTCCTCGTCGGATTCGTACTCCGGGCGCAGCACCTTGATGGCCACGATTCGGTTTTTCTTTTGATCAAAGGCGCGATAGACGACGGCCATGCCGCCGGTACCCACGATGGCCTGAACGACATATCGCCCCGATATGACCCTTCCGATCATCTGGCGGCTTCCTCCCCGATTATCGCGAACAGGGCGGTGATGTTGTCTGCGCCGCCGTTTTCAAGGGCCACGGACACCAGTCCGCGGAGCTTCTCATCCCAGTCCCCGTCCGCCAGGGCGGCATTGAGGATATCCTGCTCCTCGGCGTAGTTGGTCATGCCGTCGCTGCACAGGAAGAACACGTCGCCGGGGCGCGCGGCCATCTGGATGATGTCCACCGCCACGTCGGGGTCGGTGCCCAGCGCCCGGGTGATGATGTTGCGCCGGGGATGGAAGCGGGCCTCCCTGGGCGTCAGCATGCCCTTGCGCACCATCTCCTCCACCAGCGTGTGGTCGGTGGTCAGCTGCATGATCGCGCCGTGGCGCACCAGGTAGATGCGGCTGTCGCCCACGTGGGCCAGCAGCACGTCCCCGTCCTGCTGGGCCAGGGCCGAGAAGGTGGTGCCCATGCCGCTCATGCCCTCGTTGTCCAGGGCCGCGCGATAGACCTCGCCGTTGGCCCGCTCCACCGCCGTGCGCAGCGCCGGGCCGGTGATGGTTTCGACGTCACGCATGTGCTCTGAAAAGACCTTCACCGCCATGGCGCTGGCCACCTCCCCGGCGTTGTGGCCGCCCATGCCGTCGGCCACGGCGCAGAAGCGCTCGCCCTGGCGGGGCAGGTAGTAGGAATCCTCGTTCAGGGCGCGAACCCTGCCGATGTCCGTGATCGCGTAAACCTTCATGCGTGAAACCTCCGTATTGTGGTCGAAGCGGGTGCGATTGATCTGTTACATGGTCCGCCAAAGCCCTGTAGCGGCCCTAAAGGGCTGGCTTCGCGTCGCCTGCGCCGCCATCACATATTTCCGTCGTTATCCCTGTTCGTTCAGTACCTTCCGCCGGAGCTGGCCGCAGGCGCCCTCGATGTCGGCGCCCATCTCCCGGCGGACGGTGGCGGAGATGTGCTTGAGCTCCAGGCGCTTCAAAAACGCCTCCACAGTGCGCTTGTCCGGGGCCTGGAGCTTGCGCTCCTTCACGTCGTTGAGGGGGATCAGGTTGACGTGGCAGCGCATGCCCCGCAGGCGGCGGGCCAGCTCCTCGGCGTGGCGCACGTCGCTGTTCAGATTCTTGATCAGCGCGTACTCGAAGATCACCCGGCGGCCCGTCTGCTCGATGTAATACTTGCAGGCGGTCAGCACCTCCTCGTAGCTGTAGGCGTTGGCCACGGGCATGATCTGGCGGCGGATCTCGTCGTTGGGGGCGTGCAGCGACAGGCTCAGCGTCACCGGCAGGCCCTCCCTGGCGAAGTCGTACATCCGCCGCACCAGCCCGCAGGTGGACAGGGAGATGTTGCGCAGGGAGATGTTCAGCCCCTTCGGGTCGTTCACCAGCCGAAGGAACTTCACCACGTTGTCGTAGTTGTCCAGCGGCTCGCCGCTGCCCATCAGCACGATGTTGTGCACCCTGCGCTCGGGGTCCCTGGCCTGTATGTGCCGGTTGGCGCACGCCACCTGGCCCAGGATCTCGCCGGGGGTCAGGTTGCGCACCTTGCCCTCCAGGGTGCTGGCGCAAAAGGCGCAGCCCATGCGGCAGCCCACCTGGGTGGACACGCACAGCGTGTCGCCGTGGTGGTAGCGCATCAGCACGCCCTCGATCAGGTTGCCGTCCTGAAGCGCGTAGAGGAACTTCTCCGTCTCGTCGATCTTCGACGTAAAGCTGTCCATGATGCGCACGGGATTGGCCACGGCGACCTCGGCAAGCCGGGCGCGCAGGTCGTTGGAGAGGTTCGTCATCTCGGCGATGTCCGCGCCCCGGGTCAGCCAGCCGGCGATCTGTCCCGCCCGAAAGCGGCTCTGCTTCATGTCCCCGACGACGAAGCGCTCCAGCTCGTCGCCGGTGAGCCCCAAAAGCTGTATCCTGTCCACCTAAATACCCTTTCTGCGCATCCGCGCGATGAAGAAGCCGTCCATGTTGTCCCGGTTCGGCAGGATTTGCAGCATGCCGTTGTCAAGGCGCGGCTTCAGCGCCTCCGGCAGCCAGCCGTCTGCGGTGTCCGGCTCAAAGCCGGGATGCTGCTCCAGGAACGCCCGGACGACCCCCTCGTTCTCGTCCGGCAGTATCGTGCAGGTGGCGTACACCAAAAGCCCGCCCACCTTCACCGCCTCGGCGCAGGCCGACAGGATCTTCAGCTGCAGCGGCGGCAGCGCGGTCAGCTCTTCCTCGGTCTTGCGGTACTTGATGTCCGGCTTCTCCGCGATCACGCCCAGGCCGGAGCAGGGCGCGTCCACCAGCACCGCGTCCATGGACAGCCGCATGCTGTCCACGGGCTTCGAGGCGTCCCGCTGGGCGGGGCGCACGTTCTCAAGGCCCAGCCGCAGCGCCGCGGCCCGGATCAGCGCCACCCGGTGCTCGTGCACGTCCCAGGCGTGGACCCGGCCCGAGGTGCCCATCTGTTCGGCCATCAGGCAGGTCTTGCCCCCGGGTGCGGCGCAGGCGTCCAGTATCTGCATGCCCGGCCTGGCCCCGACGGCCCGGGCGGCCAGCATGGCGCTCTGGCCCTGGATCGAGAAAAGCCCCTGCCCGTAGCCCGGGCGGACCGCCAGGTTGCCCCCGTCCGAAACGAGGAAGGCGTCCGGCACGATGCCCGGCTTCCAATCCAGCCCCTGGTCGGTCAGCCATTTCCCGAAGGCGCCCGCGTCCATGCGCAGGCGGTTCGGACGGACGGTCTCGACCCGCCGGACGGGCGTCCAGGCGGCGATGGCCTCGGCGGTCTCCATGCCGTAGGCTTCGATCAGCCGCCGCACCGCCGGCGCGGAGATGCTGTACCTTGCCCGGAACCAGGCCACCGGGTCGGCCTGCTTATCGGGCAGGGAAAGCGTGCCGGCGTCCCGGGCGCGGATCAGGTTGCGCAGCACGCCGTTCACCAGGCCGGTGAAGCCCTCCCGGCGGGCGGCGCGCACCTGCTTGACGGCCTCGTCCACCGCGGCGTGGTCCGGCACCCGGTCCATGAACAGGATCTGGGCCGCGGCGACGTGCAGTATGTCGTTCACCACCGGCTCGGGCCGCTGGTCCATGAATTTGCCCAGCATGTGCTCGATGTACAGCCGGTTTTCCACGGCGCTGTAGAACAGGCTCGCGGCCAGCCGCCCGTCCTCGCTCTTCAGCCTGGCCTCCGCCAGCCTGCGGTTCAGCGCCTGGCTGGCGTAGGCGTCGCCGCGCACCACGTCCTGCAGGGCGCGGAGGGCGGCGTCGCGGGCGGTTATCTCCCTTTGGGAAAATGAGGAATGAGGAATGAGGAATGAGGAATTGGAATGGCGGGAAGACTTGGAATCACCGCGCGGAACGGATGGTTTTCCCTTGCCGCTGTTCCTGTTCCCTGCGCACTGTGCCCGGTTCCCTCTATTTGCGTTCCCTGTTCTCTGTTCCCTGTTCCCTCTTTTTTCGTTCCCTGCACCCTGTGCCCTGTTCCCCCGATCTGACATTCCCTGGTCCCTTTTATCAAACTCACGCTTCATCGGTGCTTGTCCTTCCCAAAATCGTTCCGACATTGATCCCCTTGCCCATCAGGAACGCCTTTGCGTCCATGCGCTTGCCGCCGGGGGCCTGGAGCTGAAGCACCTGGAGCGCGCCTTCGCCGCAGCGCACGAAGAGGCCCTCCTTCGGTGAGGAGATGACCACCGTACCCGGGGCGGCGGCATCGTCGCAATCCACCGCCTTCGCCAGGTACAGCTTCAGACGCCCGCCTTCGGTGTCAGTGTAGGCGCAGGGCCAGGGGTTCAGGCCGCGAACCCGGCAGGCGATTTCGGACGCCGGTCGGTTCCAGTCGATCTCGCCCATGGCTTTGTCCAGCATGGGCTCATAGGTGGCCGCGTCGCCGTCCTGGGGCATGGGCTCGATTTTGCCCTCCAGGTAGTCGGGCAGCGTCTCGACCAGCAGCTTTGCGCCGAGGACAGACAGCCGTTCGGTCAGCTCGCCGGCGGTCTCCAGCTCGCCGACGGGCGTGGCCGCGCTGCACAGCATGTCGCCGGTATCCATACCGATGTCGGTTTTCATGATCGTCACGCCCGCCTCCGGCTCACCCATCAGTATGCCCCAGTTGATGGGCGCTGAGCCCCGGTGACGGGGCAGCAGCGAGGCGTGGACGTTGACCGTGCCATGGCGGGGAATGTCCAGCAGCGCCTGGGTCAATATCTGCCCGAAGGCCGCCGTGACCACCACGTCCGGCGCGAGGGCCTTCAGCTGCTCCACGCCCTCCGGCCTTCGGATGCGCTCGAACTGGAAAACCGGCAGCCCCCGCTCCAGCGCCAGCTGCTTGACCGGGCAGGCGGTCAGCTTCCTGCCCCGCCCCGCGGGACGGTCCGGCTGGGTGATGACGCCCACGATATCATACCGGCCGTCGTCCGCCAGCGCCTTCAGCGAGGGCACCGCGAAGTCGGGGGTACCCATGAAAACCAATCTGTATCTGTTCATGTCTTGTCTTCTTCCTCTTGCTCGATCTGATCCGTGACGTCCTCGATCATCTTGTCGACGTAGAGTACGCCGTCCAGGTGGTCCAGCTCGTGGCACAGGCAGACGGCCAGCAGGCCCTCGCCCTCCACCTCGATGTGGTTGCCCTTGCGGTCCTGGGCGTGCACGCGCACCTTCTCGGGGCGCTTGACGGTACCCCGCCGCCCCGGCACGGACAGGCAGCCCTCCGCGCCGACGGTCTCCCCCTCGCTCCACAGGATCTCGGGGTTCACCAGCTCGATCAGGCCCTCGCCCACGTCGATGACCACGGCCCGCTTCAGCACCCCCACCTGGGGCGCGGCCAGGCCCACGCCGTCGGCCTCGTACATGGTGTCCGCCATGTCGTCCAGCAGCACGCCCAGCCGGTGGTCGAACTTGACCACCTTCCTGGAATGCTTGCGCAGTATGTCGTCCTTGCCCATCTCAATGATCTTGCGAATTGCCATAATATCCTCCGAAATGTGTTAAAACAGGTTATTGGGATTGACCTCCAGCTCCGCGCGCACGCCCTCCGGGGCGGCGTCGGCCAGGGCCTGCATCCGCGCCTCGACGGCGTCCAGGTCGGCCTTGAAGTACAGCTTCACCAGCAGCTGCCAGCGGTATTCCCCCCGGATCTGGCGGATGGGGGCCTCCGTCGCCGCCAGCTGTATGGCGTCGGCCCTCGCGCCGGTTTCGTCCAGGAAGGCCCCCAGCCGCGCCTCGTCGGCCAGGGCCGCGGCCTTCACCGCGCCTTCGTCCCTGCCGCTGTACACAATCCGGGCGATCACCGTGAAGGGCGGGTACATCGCCTGGCGGCGATAGGCGCTCTCCCGGGTGTAGAAGGCCCGGTAATCCTGGGCGGCGGCCAGCCGGATGCCGTAGTGGTCCGGGTCGTAGGTCTGCACGATCACCCGGCCCGGCACCTCGGCCCGTCCGGCCCGGCCGGCCACTTGGGTGACCAGCTGGAAGGTGCGCTCCACGCTGCGGTAGTCCGGCAGGTTCAGCGACAAGTCCGCCGCCACCACGCCCACCAGCGCCACGTTGGGAAAGTCCAGCCCCTTGGCGATCATCTGGGTGCCCACCAGCACGTTGGCCTCGCCGCTGCGAAAGCGGCCCAGTATCCGGGCGTGGGCGTCCTTTTCCCGGGTGGTGTCCACGTCCATGCGGG
Organism: Clostridia bacterium; assembly: GCA_045658005.1. Taxonomy (GTDB): domain Bacteria; phylum Bacillota; class Clostridia; order Christensenellales; family Aristaeellaceae; genus UBA2862. Next base: position 24,223 of record JAZOUD010000011.1, read on the forward strand.
CCACCCGGGCGTCGGGAAACAGGCGGCGCACCTCCTCCTGGACCTTCTGAGTGCCCGCGCCAAAGTACTTGATGTAGCCGCTGCCGCACTGGGGGCACTGCTTGGGCGGCGGCAGCGTCCGGCCGCAGTAGTGGCAGCGCAGGGCGTTCTCCGCCTGGTGCCAGGTCATGGTCACGTCGCACTGGTCGCACCTGACCACATAGCCGCAGGCGCGGCAGGACACGAAGGTGGAATGGCCCCGGCGGTTGATGAACAGCATGGCCTGGTGGCCCTCGTCCAGGCACCGCCTCAGCTCTGCGGACAGCCGGGCGCTGAAGATCGAGCGATTGCCCCGCTCGAACTCGCCACGCATGTCCACGATCTCCACCTCCGGCAGCGGCCTGCCCTTCACCCGCTGGCGCAACTCGATGAGCTCCAGTCGGTTTTCGGGCCGTACCCCGGGCATCGCCCGCATGTAGGTGGAAACCGACGGCGTGGCGCTGCCCAGCACCAGCACCGCCCCGTGCTGTGCGGCCCGCTTCCAGGCCACCTCCCGGGCGTCGTAGCGCGGACGGCGGTCGGATTGGTAGGTGGTCTCGTGCCCCTCGTCCACCACGATCACGCCGATGTTCTCCAGCGGCGCGAATATGGCGCTGCGCGCCCCGATCACCACCCGGGCCTCGCCGGAGCGAATGCGCCGCCACTCGTCGAAGCGCTCGCCCGCCGACAGCGCCGAGTGCAGCACCGCCGCGTCGCCGCCGAACCGACTGTGCAGCCAGGCCACCATCTGGGGCGTCAGGGCGATCTCCGGCACCAGCACGATGGCCGTGCGGCCCAGCTCCAGCGCCCGCCGGATCAGGCGAATATAGACCTCGGTCTTTCCGCTGCCGGTGACGCCGTGGAGCAAAAACCGACCACCGCCGGATTCCAGTGCCGCTGTCAGCCGTTCCACCGCCGCCGCCTGCTCGGGCATGGGCTCCGGGTCTGCGGTGCGCCTGTCGTCCGTCAGCGCCCGGGGCGTGCGCCGGGTCTCTCCCTCGTAGACCTCGACCGCGCCCTTCTTCACCAGCCCCTGCAGCGCGGCCCCGTTCAGCCTCGCCGTCTCCACGTCCCCGCTCCGCAGCGCCTCGATCACCTCCAGCTGCTTCGGGGCGCGGCGGTTCTGTTCGATAAAATCCGCCAGCGCTTCGCCGGAGAGCATCAGATGCGCCCGCCGCTGCGTCTTCTCGTGGATCCTGCCGCCCCGCATTTCCGGGGGCAGCATCAGCCGCAGGGCGTCCACCAGGTTGCACAGGTAGCGCACGTGCATCCACTCCGCCAGGGCCATCAGGTCCGGCATCACCACCGGCTCCGCCCGCACGGGCTTAATCAGCGGCTTCAGCTTCTCCGGGGGCACGTCGCAGGCCTCCGACAGGGATACCACGAAGCCCTCGACGGTCCGCGGGCCGAAGGGCACCGAGACCAGCTGGCCGGGCGAAACGGCCATGCCCTCGGGCACGATGTAGGAAAACACCCGGTCCAGCGCCTCGGCGGACAGATCCACGATCACCTGGGCGTACATCACAGTTCGTTCACCCGGTCCAGTATGGCGTCGGCCACCGCCCGCTTGGACATCAGGGGCAAGGCCCGCTCGTCCTCGCGGCTGACCAGCGTGACTGCGTTCGTATCCACCCCGAAGCCGGCGCCCTCGCGGGTGACGTCGTTGGCCACGATCAGGTCGGCGTTCTTCTTCGCCAGCTTGCCCTTCGCGTTTTCCAGAACCCGGTCGGTTTCAGCCGCGAAGGCCACCAGGACCTGCCCCTGGCGCTTCCGCTCGCCCAGCGTGCGTGCGATATCGGTGGTGTTCTTCAGCGTAAGCACCATGCCCTCTCCGGTCTTCTTGATCTTGCTGTCCGCCACCTGCGCCGGAGTAAAGTCTGCCGGGGCGGCGGCCTGGATCACCACGTCCGCCCAGTCTCCCCGCGCCAGCACCGCCGCGCACAGCTCGGCGCTGGATTCGATCTTCACCACCGTCATGCCCGACGGCGCGGCCAGGTTCACCGGGCCGGAGACGAGCACCACCTCGCCCCCCCGGTCCCGGGCGGCCTCGGCGATGGCGTAGCCCATCTTGCCGGTGGAGCGGTTGGTGATATAGCGCACCGGGTCGATGCGCTCCACGGTGGGCCCGGCGGTCACCAGCACGCGCCTGCCCTCATAATCCCGCCGGGGATTGAGCAGCGCGCCCAGCGCCGCCACGATCTGTTCGGGCTCGGCCATGCGGCCCACGTCGTCGTCGCCGCAGGCCAGGTGCCCCGACATGGGCCCCACGCTCTTCGCGCCGCGATCCACCAGCGTTTTGAAATTCGCCTGGGTGGCCGGGTGCCGCCACATGTTGGCGTTCATGGCCGGGGCGATGAGCAGCGGCGCGGTCATGGCCAGGGCCGTGGTGGACAGCAGGTCGTCGGCGATGCCGTTCGCCAGCTTCGCCAGGCAGTTGGCCGAGGCCGGGGCGATGACGTAAACATCCGCCCACTTCGCCAGCGAGATGTGCTCCAGGGACTTCCTGGGCTCGAAGGTGTCGGTGACCACGGGATTGCCGCTGAGGGTTTCAAAGGTCAACGGCGGCACGAATTTGGCGGCGTTGGCGGTCAGCACCACGCGCACCTGCGCGCCCTGCTTTTTGAGCCGCGACACCAGGTCGCAGGCCTTGTAGGCCGCGATGCCACCGGTCACGCCCAGCACGATGTGTTTATCTTTGAGCATGGAAGTCCCTCTCTTGCGATTATTCCCGGACAACACAACAGGCGAAACCGGAAATTCGGGTTTCGCTGTTGACTTCGCTATGACTGGCTTGTTTCGCCGTTAAGCCTCTTCTTCCGCTTCCTCGTCGCGGCTGTAGGTGATCAGCCTGCGGTTGATTTCCTCGATGGCGATGGAAAGCGGCTTGGTCTCCTTGGTGTCGATCAGCGGCAGGCTGCCGGCGATAATCTCACGGGCACGCTTCGACGCCTCCACAGCCAGCGTGTAGCGGCAGTCAACCTTCTCAAGCAGCTCGCCGATGGGGGGTTCGGTCATCATATTGCATTCCTCCAAATAACATACATTGTGTCAGGCCTTCAGCGACGCGGTGAGCGCGTCCAGGAAGTCCCTGCGGTTTTCAAGCTCCAGGCGGCGTGCGGCGATCACGGCGTAGACCTCCTCGGTGGCGATCTCCAGCGCCCGGGGCTCCACGCTCCAGTCCTGGTGGATGATCACGTAGTGGTACTGATACGCCGTGGCCACCTCCTTTGCGACGTTGCCCAGCCGCACGCGGATGGATTCCTCCGACTCCGTGCCCCTTCGCCGCAGGCGCTGCTCCAGGTTTTCCCGGCTGGGCGGGCAAATGAATATGCCCGTCACGCTGGCGTCCTGGGCCATCACCTGCAGGCAGCCCTGCACGTCGATCTCCAGGATCAGGTCGTGCCCCAGGGCCAGCTCCTGCTGCACGGTAGATTTCAGCGTGCCGTAGTGGTTCTGGTGCACGTGGGCCCACTCGTAGAAGGCCCCCTCGTCGATCAGCGCCTTGAAGCGCTCCTCGCTGACAAAGTGATAGTTGACGCCGTCCACCTCGCCGGGCCTGGGCGCGCGGGTGGTGCAGGACACGGACAGCCTGACGTCCGGGTGCTGCTGCAACAGTTTCTTGACAATTTCGGTCTTGCCCGCGCCCGCCGGGCCGGAAATGACAAACAGCCTGCCTCGCTTCGCCATGGTGCGCGTCACCCCTTCTTCAGTATCGGAATACCCGAGGATCATTCGATATTCTGCACCTGCTCGCGCAGCTTTTCGATCTCCGCCTTCATGTCCACGGTCAGCTGGGTGATCGGGATGTCCTGGGACTTGGACGAGATGGTGTTGACCTCCCGGTTCAGCTCCTGCACGATGAAATCCACCCGCCGCCCGATGGGCTCGGGGGATTCGAACACGTTCCGAAGCTGCAGGATATGGCTGTGCAGGCGGACGGTCTCCTCGGCGATGGCGCTGCGGTCGGCCATCACGGCCACCTCCATCATCAGCCGGGTCTCGTCCACGCCGCTGCCCGCAAGCTCCTCCATCGCGGCCCTGAGCCGCTGGGTATAGGCCGCCACCGTCTCGGGATAGCGCGCCTCCACGGCTTCGGTCATCCGCTCTATGGCGTCCACCCGGCTTTTCAGGTCATCCCTGATGGCCTCGCCCTCCCGCGCGCGCATCGCGCACAGCGCGTCCAGCGCCTGGCCCAGCGCGGCCTCCAGCAGCGCCCTGACGGCGTCCTGGTCCTCCTCGGCCTCGGTCACCGTCATCACGTCGGGCATGTGGGCGATGCCCATCAGCGTCCGGTCGTCCCGCAGCTGCGACCCGGCGGCATCCCGCAGCCGGCGCAGCGCCTCTACATAGGCCGAAAACAGCGCCTCGTCCACCTGGACGGTTCGGGCGTCGGTGCGCAGGTTGCGATAGGTCACGAACACGTCCACGTGTCCCCGGGCCAGCCGCGCGCCGATGGCCTTGCGGGCCGCGTCCTCCAGGAACATCAGGTTCCGGGGCATCCTGAAGGAGATGTCCAGGAAGCGATGGTTGACGCTCTTGACCTCCACGGTCATCTGTCGGCCTTCGATCTCCACAAAGGCGCGCCCATAGCCCGTCATGCTCAGCATACGCCCGACTCCCTTCGGTTTGCCCATCGCGGCAGAATAATCCTTAAAGGGTATTATATCACATCATCGGAGTTTTGCCTATGGGGAAGCGGAAATTTAAATATGGCCCAGCATCTCCAAAAACTCACTCTCCCCGATCACCTTCACCCCCAGCGCCTGCGCCTTGGTCAGCTTGCTGCCGGCGTTTTCGCCGGCCACTACGAGGCTGGTCTTCTTCGAGACGCTGCCCGCGGCCTTGCCGCCGCCGTCACGGATGGCGGCCTCGGCCTCGCTGCGGCCCATCGCGGCGAGCGTGCCGGTGACCACCACGGTCATGCCGGCGAAGGGGCCGGTGGAGGTGTCCTTCGCTTCCCACGCCGGCGCGACGCCCGCCGCCAGCAGGGCGTCCACCAGGCGGTTGTTGGCGGGGTCGGCGAAGAAGCAAACGACGGAATCGGCCACGATGTCGCCCACGTCGTCCATGGCGGTCAGTTCCTCGACGGTGGCACTTCTCAGCGCCGCCACGCTGCCGAAGCGCCCGGCCAGGTCCCGGGCGGGCTTGGTGCCGATGTTGGGGATGCCCAGGGCGTAGATGAAGCTGTCCAGCCTGCAGGCCTTGCTCTTCTCAATGGCCTTTAAAAGGTTCTCGGCCTTCTTCTCGCCGAAGCGCTCCAGGGCGCATAGCTGCTCCTTTTTGAGGCCGTAGAGCTGGTCTGCCTCCTGCAAGAGCCCCGCGTCCACCAGCTGGCGGGCGGTCTTCTCGGAGAAGGTGTCGATGTCCATGGCGTCCCGGCTGGCGAAGTGGGAAAGCCGCATCACGATCTGGGGCGTGCAGCCGTCCCGGTTGGGACAGAACAGGTGCGCCCCCCGCTCCACCAGCGCCGCGCCGCAGCTGGGACAGACCTCCGGCCTGACCACGTCGCGTTCATTCTCGCTGAATTCCTCCACCCGGCCCATGATCTCGGGGATGACCTCGTTGGAGCGGCGGATCCAGACCCGCGCGCCGAGCTTCACCCGCTTGCGCTGGATGTCCTGCCAGTTGTTCAGCGTGGCCTGGCGCACCGTGGCCCCGGCCAGCTCCACCGGCGCCACCTTCGCCACCGGGGTCAGCTTGCCCGTGCGCCCAATCTGCCAGTCCACGGCCAGCAGCTCGGTGGTCATCTCCTCGGCCTCGAACTTGTAGGCCACGGCCCAGCGGGGGAACTTGTCGGTGTAGCCCAGGGCATCCCGGGTGGCGTAGTCGTCGATCTTGATCACGGCCCCGTCGATGTCGTAGTCCAGGCTGCCCCGGCTCTCCTCGATTTGGTGCACGGCGGCGACGGCCGCGTCCAGGGACCTCGCGTCGATCTCGCAGCCGGAAACCGGGAAGCGGTTTTCCCGCAGGAAGTCCAGCATCTCGTGCTGGGTGCTGAAGGAACGCCCCTCGATATAGCCCACGTCGTAGAAGCAGGCGCTCAGGTTGCGCTCGGCGGTCACCTTCGCATCCAGGTTGCGCAGGGCGCCCGCGGCGGCGTTGCGGGGGTTCTTCAGCGGCTCCTTCGCCGTCTCGTTGTACTTTTCCAGCGCGGAGATGCGCATGAAGCCCTCGCCGTGCACCTCCATGCGCCCCTTGAAGGGTATGGACAGCGGGATCGAGCGGATCGTCATCACCTGGGGCAGTATCGCCTCGCCGGTGACGCCGTTGCCCCGGGTGGCCGCCTGCACCAGCTGTCCGTCCTCGTAGGTCAGGTTGACGGTCAGGCCGTCGAACTTGTGCTCCACCACGTAGGTGATGGGCGGCAAGTTCGCGCCGCCGTCCACGGCCTCCCGGCGCAGCTTCTCAGCCCGCCGCGCCCAATCCTCCAGCGCCTCGATGGACTGGGCCTTGCCCATGCTCCACAGCCGCGCCAGGTGGGTGTGGGGCTCGAACCCCGGTAGCACCTCGCCGCCCACCCTGCGCGTGGGCGAATCCGGCAGCCGCTCGCCCGTCTCGGCCTCCAGCTTCACCAGCTCGTCATACAGCCGGTCATACTCGGCGTCGGCGATCGTCGGGTTGTCCAGGGTATAATATTGATAGCTCTTCTCGTTGAGATAGTCCACAAGCTGACGCATATGCTCCAAGGTGCATACCTCCCTTATTATACGAGGCCATTATAGCACATCGGAGGAGCGGAGGCAAATAAATACTGATTTATCGAGCAAAGCTCGACAAATCAGTATTTGACAACGCCCCTGGGCTATGTTATAATTGCATTGGAAAATTGTAAACAAGGAGGTACCTGTCATGGCGATCATGGACGGTTGCGAAGCCAAACACAAGACACCCACGTTGGAGGATCGCACCTGCCCCGCCTGCGGCGAGAGCGTCGAGGTCTTTACCCGCCGGGGCCGCATCATCGAGGACACCGCCTGCGAATGCGGCTACGTGTTCAAGGCCGAGGAGCAGCTGGAGCCCCAGCAGCGGAAGGCGCCAAAGGAATGACCCATTATATACACGAGGGGCAGGCCCTTTCACGGGGCCTGCCCCTCGTGTATGCAGACGCTCATTCAAATCCGTTCCCCGGCTTCCGCGCAACGCAGTGCAGCCGGAAGAAGCCCCGCTTTTCGCCCCGCTCCAGCACCAGCCCCGCCTTGGCGCACAGGCGGCGCACCTCGTCCACGCCGTAGACGTGCACGTCCCCGTGCCCGGCCAAGTTTATGATGGGCATCTCCACGTGGTTGAAAAACCAGCGCACCGGCGCGGTCTTCGCCGTCATGTCCCGAAGGATCAGCCGCCCGTTCGGGCGCAGCACCCTGGCAACGCTGTCGAAGAAGTCCTGCACGTTGGGGTAGTGGTGGAAGCTCTGGCAGCAGATCACCGCGTCAAAGGAATTGTCCGGGAAGGGCAGCTTCTCGCAGTCCCCCACCACCAGCTCCACGCCGGGCATGCGCTTCGCCCGCGCCACCTCGATCATCTGGGGCGTCAGGTCGATGCCGGTATAGTGTCGGTCAGGGTATTTCTTCTTCAGCAGCTCCAGCATCGGCGCGGTGCCGCAGCCGCAGTCCAGCAGGTCGGTAAAGGGCTCCTTCTCCAGCTCCGAAAGCACATCCGGGTAATCCTTGCGGCACATGCGATACACGCCCGCCTCGTCCGTCTCATAGACCTTCGCCGCCCTTGAAAACTCCTTTATGGAAAGCGCCTTGTAATCGGTAGCGTTCATGGCTATCGCCTCTTATAATTAGTATATACTAACTATATATCACAGCGATCCGTTTTTCAAGTGCATACGATGTTAAATTAAATGTATATCCAACCCGTCACAGCAGCAGATTGATGAATCCCATCAAAAAGCCCAGCAGCGCGCCCAGGTAGACGATGGCCCGCAGCTCCTTCTTCATCACGCCGAAGATCACCGTCTCCAGCTCGGCGGGGTCGAGGCCGTTGATCTTGTCCACCACGATCTTTTCGATGTTGATGGCCTTCAAAAGCCGCCCCAGGTTGTCGCCCAGTATCGACGTGTACAGGCCGGTCAGCTTCTCGATGATCACGTCCTCCTTGTCCTCGAAGCGGGCGTAGAGCTCGCAGATCCGGGCGTCCATGATCTCGTCCTTGTACCTTGCCACGATGGCGGCGACGGCGTCCGGCGCCTTCTCGGCGATGATCTCGTCCACCTTTTCCGCCAGCTTCTCCTTGATGGACTTCTGGGCGTTGTCGTCCACCAGCATCGACAGCCATTTGTTCTGGTTGATGAAATCCATCTTGTCGCCGATGATGCTGTCCACGACGGTATAGCCCAGCTTCGATTCGATGATCTTCGCCGTCAGGCCCTCCGTCAGCTTCTGGGTCAGCTCGTCGACGTTCAGGTCGACCCTATCGCGCACCTCTTCTTTGGCCAGCAGATCCCGCACCCTGCGACCGTCCTTGGACAGCTTGCGCAGGAAGGCGCGCACCTTGTCCTGGAGCTTCTGCACGGTCGCCTCGGAAAGCAGCGTCTGTCGCAGCGTCTCCTCGTTGAGCAGCTGGCTGCTGACCACGTCGCCGATGGACTGGGCGATGCGGCCCTGCTGGGCGGGAATCAGGCCCGGGGTAAAGGGCACGTGGAATTTGCCGATGTACACGGCCTTCCTGGGGCGAAACAGCATCCGGATCGCCAGGTCGTTGGTGATGTATCCGATCACGCCGCCCAGCAGCGGCGCGACGATGGCGCGCGCTATAATCATATGGAAAACTCCCGTTCATATCTCGATCACGATTCCCACATTTTATACCCTTCCCTTTCGTTTTGTCAAGGTTCACTCTGTTGAAATGCCGCTTCTTCACCCAACCTTTGCTTGAACCGAAACCCCATGCGTGGTAAAATATCGCTATACCACGATAAAGAGGTAAAACTATGGACGCCAACACAAAAAGCTACAAGCTGCTGATCATCAACCCCGGCTCCACCTCCACGAAGGTGAGCCTGTTTGAAAACGAAAAGTCGCTGTTTGAAAAGAGCCTGTTCCATGACGCGCCGGTGCTGCTGCAATACCCCCACGTCAACGACCAGATGCCCTTCCGCTACAAGGTGATACTGGACATGCTGAAGGACGAGAACGTAGATCCCGCCGAGATCGACGTGTACGTGGGTCGGGGCGGCAGCGCATGCACCCAGCCCGGCGGCGTGACACGCATCGACCAGCGCCTGTACGACGACACCGTGGCCGCCGTGGGCGGCAGCGAGCATCCGGCCAAGCTGGGCGTGATGCTGGCCTGGCAGTTCGCGCAGGAATACGGAAAGGAAGCCTACACCCTGAACCCCACCAACGTGGACGAATACGGCGACCTGGCCCGCCTGACGGGCATACGGGGCGTCTACCGCGTCTCCCACTCCCACGTGCTGAACCAGAAGGCGGTGGCCGAGGCCCACGCCGAAAAGCTGGGCCGGCGCTACGAGGACTGCAACTTCATCGTGGGCCACATCGACGGCGGCATCACCGTCTCCGCCCACGACCACGGTCGCATGGTGGACGGCAACATGGGCGCAGACGGCGAGGGCGCGTTCACGCCCACACGCATCGGCAGCGTGCCCGTGCTGGCGCTGCTGGATTACATCGACAGCCACTCCGTGGCGGACGTGCGGCTGAAGTGCTCCCGTTCCGGCGGCTTCGTCAGCCTGTTCGGCACCTCCGATTCCGACACCATCCACGCGCTGGTGGACCAGGGCGACAAGAAGGCGACGCTGGTCTGGAACACGATGATCTACCAGGTCTGCAAGATGATCGGCGAGATGAGCGCCGTGCTCTGCGGCCGGGTGGACGGCATACTGCTCACCGGCGGGCTGATGCGCTTTGACGACGTGGCCGAGGGCGTGCGCAAGCGCTGCGGCTGGATCGCGCCGATCTCCGTCTACCCCGGCGAGATGGAGCAGGAGGCGCTGGCCTGGGGCGTGCTGAAGGTGCTGCAGGGCAAGGCCGAGGCCATGACCTACAGCGGAAAAAACGTGTGGAACGGGTTCGAGGGCGTGACGTTCTGAGCGACCAATGGAGGAAAACACCATGACCATGATTGAAAAGGTTTGGGCCAAGGCCCGGCAGAATTTGCGCGCCATCGTGCTGCCCGAGGGCGACGAGAAGCGCACCGTACAGGCCGCGGCCACCATCCGGGACGAGGGATTGGCCAGGCCCATACTGCTGGGCGATCCCGAAAGCATCAAAGCGGTGGCAAATCAGACGAACACCGACCTCGCCGGCATCGATATCATCGACCCCACCGGCAGCCCGAAGGCCGCGGAATACGCCGAAGCGCTGTACGAGCTGCGCAAAGCCAAGGGACTGAGCCGGGAGGACGCAGTAAGGCTCACCGCTGATCCCATGTATTACGGCATGCTGATGGTCAAGCTGGGCGACGCCGACGGGCTGGTCTCCGGCGCGGTGCACACCACCGGCGACATGCTGCGCCCGGCGCTGCAGATCATCAAGACGAAACCGGGCATCAGCGTAGTGTCCTCCAGCTTCCTGATGAACTGCCCCAACAGGGCGCTGGGTGTGGACGGGCTGCTGGTGTACGCCGACTGCGTGGTGGTGCCCTGCCCCACCGCCAAAGAGCTTGCGGAGATCGCCGTGACCGCCGCGGACACGGCGCGGGTGCTGTGCGGCATCGACGAGCCCCGGGTGGCGCTGCTGTCCTTCTCCACGAAGGGCAGCGCGAGGCACGAGCTGGTCAGCAAGGTCCAGCAGGCCGCCGCCATCGCCCACGAAATGGCCCCGGATTTGATCCTGGACGGCGAATTGCAGCTGGACGCCGCGCTGGTGCCGGAGGTGGCCGCGTCGAAGGCCCCCGGCAGCCCCGTGGCCGGGCGGGCGAACGTGCTGGTGTTCCCGGACCTGCAGGCCG
>JAZOUD010000012.1:0-17834 GCA_045658005.1 Clostridia bacterium
TTCTTGTTACCTCGTGGCGTTTTACTCATAGAATTCTGACTGTTTTCATCTCGCTTCCTCGCTCCTGCCTCTCGGCCTTCCTCGCAAGTCTGCAAGATCTTGTACTCGTTTCCTCTGTATCGTTTTCAAGGTTCGCCGCTGCTCGCTCCTCAGGGTTTTTCGACCCTGTCTCGCTGACAGCTTGATTATTATAACAAAGGACCCGGCATTTGTCAAGCCCTTTATTTGTTATGATTTGCCGACATACTTGTGGTCATTTTCGTCACAGGCTACAATATATGGTGTTTTCGCCGAAATTATCCCCTTAAACATACTTTTTTACCATCGTTTAACATTGTTAAGAAATGGTTTTTTTAAGCCGCGTCATCACAGGGCATGCCAGTATTGCGGCGATAAGCATCGCTGCGGCCAATGGTTTTTCCCGAATCGGTTCGACCAGGTACCCGGGTTTAAACTGCGGCAGCTTCAGCAGCAGTGCCATGCAGCCGGCCTCGATCGCCCCTGCCAGGACCCGAATGCCCATATACGCCCCTGCGCCCGCGCCGCATCCCTTCAGCGCACCAAGGCTCTGGGCGATGACGCACATCCCGCCGAACCCGCACATCCCCGCCAACAGGGGCAGCCTGAGCACCTCCGGCAACGCCAGCTTTGATACCCGAAGCGCGCCCGACGGCACATCCAGCAGGCAGACCAGGGCGTCCGCCGGGCCCTGACCGACCCACTCGCCCAGCGCGCCGGCCAGCGCGCCAAACATCGCCATATACCCGCAGATCGTCAGTATGCCCATGACCGCCCCGCGAATCGGCTGATCGCCGACCCCACCGACGGCTTCGACGCCTTCCCCGTGCGTTTTCCAAGCGCTGCGGAGCAATATCAGCAGCGTGATCTGGGTCAACATCTGTGCCACCCACAGCTTCCATCCCATCGCGGCGCTGTTCAACATGCCGACGCCAATGCCGCCAACCAAAAATGCGGGGCTGAAGCCGGCGGTGGCCGCGACCAGCCTCAGCAGCTGGCCGCGATCCATGCCGGCCCCGGCAGCGACGTTTCTCGCCGCAAGGGCGCCTGCGGGCGTTCCCGCTGCCATGCCGACGATCATCCCCGGCGCGGCGGCGCCGGGCAGCCCGAAGCAGGCCTTCATGGGCCGCTCCAGCATCGTCTCATAGGCCCTGATCGCCTCGCCGCCGGTCAAAAGCGGCATCAACGCCAAAAACGGAAACAGCGCCGGGGCCACCGACGCATACCACCGGGCCATCGCTTCCGCCGCACCCCTCGAGGCCGCCTCGGGCTTTGACAGCAGCAGCGCCACCGCAGCCAGGCCGCCCAACCATTTCAAATACTTCAAAAACAACCCCCCTGTCCGTCTCATTCTATGCGGACAGGGGGGTTGTCATCCGAAGAGATCAAAGCTTCTCGGGATAGACGCCCTTGGCGTGCAACTCCAGCAGCGCCTTCTGGACCAGGGGGCGATCCTCCTTGTAGGTCACGCCGAACCAGACCGCCTCGGTCTCCAGCATGTCCACGGTGATCTCGCCGCCCTTGAGCATGCTGTCCACCATCACGGGCAGCAGGCATTCGCACTTGATGTCAGCGGGGTCGGCCTTCCTCAGGAACGCCTCGAAATAGCGCTGCATGCCGTCGAACAGGGCCGGATGGAAGCCCCAGAAGTTCATGGAGACCAGCGCGTCGGGATCCAATTCGACCCCGGGCTCGCCGGAGGAGGTGTCGGCGATGTGGCCGTCCGCGTACAAGCGGATCTTTGCAACCTCGTCCACGTCCACCATGCGCCCGTCAACCACCTTGCACACGCCTCGGGTGACCGCGCCGTGGATGCTGACGGTGTTCTTCAGGCGATAACCCACCATGGCCGCCTTCTCAGGCGCAGAGTGCTCCACCAGGAAATCGTGCATCTTCTGGAAGGAATCCACGCCGTAGTAATCGTCGGCATTGATGATGGCGAAGGGCTCGTTCACACAGGCGCGGGCGCACAGCGCGGCATGCACCGTGCCAAAGGGCTTGACCCTGCCTTCCGGCACCGCGTACCAATCCGGCAGAGAGCTGTAGTCCTGGAAGGCGTATTCCACCGCGATCTTCTTCGAGAGCTTGTCTCCGCAGATGCGCTTCACATCCTCCAGCATGTCCGGGCGGATGATGAACACCACCTTGTTGAAGCCCGCGCGAATCGCGTCGCACACGGAATACTCCAGCAGGATCTCGTTGTTGGGGCCCATCCCCGTAATCTGCTTGTTGCCGCCGTAACGGGAAGCCATGCCCGCCGCCATTACGACCAGTGTCGTGTTCATAGTAAACCCTTCCTTCCTTCATATGGTGTATATTATGGTTTCTCTGGCGAAACACTTGAATACGGTATTTCTGTTCCCTGTTCCCTATCTTCCCGTACTGCCGAAGCCCCCGGTGCGCTCGCCCCGGGCGTCGTCGTCTTCGGTCAGCCCGAAGGGCAAAAACACCCCCTGGGCGAAGGCCTCCCCAGCTTCCACGGAAACGGTACGATCCCCGGCATTGAACAGCTTGATGAATATGTGTCCCTCGTTGCGCGCGCCGAAGTAATCCGCGTCCACGATGCCCACCGTGTTGTTCAGCTGCAGCCGGTACTTGAAGCCGAGACCGCTCCTGGGAAACAGCATCAGCACCCAGCCGTCGTCGATGCGGGCGCGCACTCCCGTAGGTATGCGCAGGCTCTCGCCCGGCGCCAGGCTGAAGGCCAGCGGGGAAAGGAAGTCATAGCCCGCGGAACCCGCCGTGGCCCGGCGGGGCAGTGGCGGCAGCTCCGGGACCGCCGCGTCCGCGAAGACGTCCTGCCAGTCGGCCCGGAATCGCTGGGGCGAGACGTGCATGAATCGCGCCACGCCGCTCATGTCAGACGCCCTCCAGTATGGTTCGCACCAGATCGGCATCGGCCTCGCCGGTCTCCTCCATGCCGTGGTCCTTCTGGTAGGCCCTGATGGCTGAGACGCAGCCGTCCCCATAGACGCCGTCGGGTGTCCCGGTCAGGTAGCCCATGGCGATCAGCTTCTCCTGGAGCAGGTATGCCTCCCAGCAGTAGGTGGTCTTCTTCAGCGGTACATAGACCATTTCATAGGGCTCCAGCGGGACAATGGCCTGCTCGTTGGCGGGCGTGGTCATCTCGGAGGTCTCATTGGCGGGATAGCCAAACATCTCGTTCAGCGTCACCAGCTGATAGCCCTGCTCCACCACCCAGGGGATGAACTTCAGCAGCTTCTCCAGGTCCTTGTCGGTGGTGTGGAACAGGTAGATCGCGCCCGGCTCCAGCGCCTTTGCGATCTTCGTGTTGTTGGCCGAGCCGGAGGCCGACCAATGGGCGATGCCGTAATAGCCCAGCTGCTTGGCGTACATCTGCATGCGCTGGTCGCCCCGGGCGTCGCCGCCCCTGGGGCGCAGGAAATGGCAGTGGTAGTTGACGCCCAGTATGTGGCTGAGGGCCAGCTGCTGCTTGTAGACCTCCTCAGCCAGCTCCTCGTTGCTGCACGCGAATAGGCCGTTGTGGGTATAGGTGTGGTTCTCCAGCTCAAATCCGTTTTCCCAGGCGTATTTGAGGATCTCGCTCTGGGCCTGTTTGATCACATTCTGACCGATGGGGAAGATTGTCAGCTTGCCGCCCACCTCGATGGCCTTGTCCACGATCTGCTTCAGGTTTTCCGCCTGGAAGCAGTCGTCCACGGTGATGGCGACGATCTTTTCATCGGTTGTGGCCTTGGTAAACACGGGCATGAAGCCCGCGGCCGTGGCCGTTGGGCGCGTGGCTGCCCGCTGGGGATTCGCCGCCTCAGGCTCGGACGTCGGCTTCGACGTCGCCTCAGGCTTGGGCGTTGCGGTGACCTGCGGCGTCAGCGGCTCGCCCTCCGCCTGCTGGGGCACGAGGGGCTCGCCCTCCGCCTGCTTGGCGCCCTCCACCGGTTTGGAGACCGCCCGGTCCGGCCCGTTGCCCCTGGACAGGAGCAGCGCCAGCGTCACGACCAGCACCAGCGCCGCTGCCGCACCGCCGATGATGATGAGCCGCTTTCGGTCCATCGAGCGCTGTCGCGCCCGGGAGAACATGGGTCTGTTGCTTCGATTTGCCATGGCTGTGTCCTCTGTGCCGTTGATCCTGAAAAAAAACGGATAAGTCCACGGGCGTATCCCGCCATCTTATCCGTCGATCTGTCATTGGCGCATCGCGACGGGAATATTCCCGGATGACGCATCCAGTATAGCAGAATCAGCCAAAAAAGTCAACGCAGCAAGGCGTCGGCAATCCGTCAACAATAGGGCGAAGCATGCCCGCTTCGCCCCAATATCGTCAAATTCGCACCAGGGACAGCGTCACCAGCGGCTGGACCGAAGGGTTGGTGAGGTTGATGGCCTCGGAGCTGCGCAGCGAAACGGTGGAGCGCTCGCACATATCGCAGATTGCCTGGGCGGTGAAGCTGACCGGGCCCTGGCCGCCGACCTCGGTGATGGCCGTGGACTGGCAGGCGTCGTTGACGTTCAGCGTGATATTGGACGTCAGCGTCTGTCCCTCGGGCACCCGCACCGTGTAGGTAGCCAGGTAGGTGCCCGCTTCCTCGACGGTGATCAGGCCGCAGTTGACGGCGAAATCGCCGCACGGGCAGAAGCAATTGCTGTTCACCAGGGGAATGATGCCGTTGGGCGCCACCGCCATGGGCAGCATGGCCGAAAAAATGCCGTATTTCGAGCGCCGTTCGGAGGACTTGCCGCCGTCACACGGCCTGCCGCAGTCATAGGATCCGCAGCCGTCGTCATAGCCGCCCCGAACCGATTCATAATTGCCGTTCCTGTCGGGGCAGGGCCCGTTGTAGTAGGGATAGTTGTCCCAGCAGCGGCGGTTTTCACCCAGGCTGTTCAGGCATCCATAGCGATTATTGGAATCACGGCGTCCACAGTCGCCGCAGCGATAATTATTTGCCATTTTCTTTGCTCCTTTCAGGGGATTCGGTGTATACTACGCGCCCCGCACCAAATCTGTGCGGGGCGCGCCCCGATCGGAGTTCAAATTATTATACCTGGAATGATACCTCTGGCGCCGTCCCCAGGGATTCGCCCTCAATGAGCTTCGTGGGAATCAGTATGGAACCGACGACAGCCGCATTGGAATGCTCGATCTGCCCGATCAGCTGCAGCGCGGCCTGCCGACCCATGGCATCGCTGTCCTGTTGGATCGTGGTCAGCCTGGGATGCACCGCCTGCACCGAGCGAACGCCGTCATAGCCCGCAACGGAAATGTCCTCCGGCACCCTCAGCCCCTTTTCGCGGATGGTGTCCAACGCCCCGAAGTAGGAGGCGTCGTCCGGCAGCAGTATACAGGTCGGGCGATCCGCCCGCTCCAGCAGCGCCAGCAGGCTTCCCCGGATGTATTCAAAATCGTCATAGCGGCCGGGAACGACATAGCCGTCGGGCAGGCCCAGCCCGTGCATCTCCATCGCGCGACAGAAGCCCTGGACGCGATTTTCCGTCACCGCGGAATTGCGCTTCTGGCCGTGGATATAGGCGATGCGCCGATGCCCCAGCGCCACGGCCCGGTCCACCAGCATCCGTATGCCGTTGACGTTGTCGGACATGATGCTGCAGCGGTTCTCGAAGGTGTGGTCGATGGTGACGCAGGGCAGGTCGCTGTTCACCAGCTCGGCCACCTCGGATGAATAAAAATCCACGCAGGCGAGGCACACGCCGTCCACATTGCGATAGCGGCAGTGCTCCAGATAGGTCATATCCATCGTGCCGATGTTGTGGTTGATGAACGTGATGTCATAGCCACGGCTCTCCACCTCGGACTTGAAGGCATTCAGCACCGCCGCGAAGAAGGGATGCGTCAATCCGCTGATGTTGTCATCGACAAAGAGCACGCCCAGGTTGAAGCTGCGGTTGGTCTTCAGGGCCCTGGCCAGTGCGTTGGGACGGTAGCCGATCTCGTGGGCGGTTTCCATCACCTGCCTGCGGGTGGCCTCGCTGATATCCGGGTAGCCGTTGAACACCTTGCTGACCGTGGATATGGACATACCGCAGCTGCGCGCGACATCCTTGATGGTCACAGACATATGATGCCCTCCTTATTGCCCCAACGGTCTAAAACGATTTCGGCTCCATATGCAGTATACCGAATTATTAATAAAAAAGCAAGGGGGTATTACAAAGTAAATGTGGTTAATTCTTATATTTATTGCCAAAGAGGATCATCGGCTGTCGCGATGATCCTCTTTGGCAACGCTCGATCCCTCACCGCTCGTCCACGGTGGGGGCGTCGTCGGCGAACAGCTTCTCCTGGGTCAGCACGTCCGCCGCGCCGGTGGCGGCCATACCCAGCTTGGCCTGGAAGGCGCTGAGCGCCGCGGCGGTACTGCTGCCGTAAACGCCGTCCGCGCTGTCCGGGGGCAGGTAGCCCAGATCGGTCAGCCTGCGCTGGAGCAGGTTGGTCGCCCAGGTGCAATCGCCGGTCTTCATGAAATAATAGGGGATGTTCTTTTCCCGGATCTCGGGCATTTCCTCGGTCATGACATTCGCGTCCGCCTCGGTGAGGTTCGGCTCGTAGCCGAAGAGCTCGTTCAGCGTGACCATCTGATAGCCCTGCTGTTTGGCCTCCTCCATCAGCACGCGCATGCGGTCCAGGTCGTCATTATTGCTCTTGAAATAATAGATGTTGCCCGGCGCCATGTTGTTTCCGATGCGGCCCTCCTCCATCCGGCTGCCGTTGTAGGTCCAGCCGGCGATGCCCAAATACCCCTCCTGCTTCAGGAAGGTGTGGGTGCGCAGGTCGTTTTCGCCGTCGCGACCGTAAAGCCTGAGGAAGTGAGGGTGATATTTGACACCCAGCACGTAGCTGACCGCAAGGGATTGTTTCCATATCTCCGAGACCATCAACGTGTCGTTCAGCGCGTAGAGCTTCGCGGTGGTGCTGAAGCAGCGGTTTTCGATCTCGAATTCCAGGCTGTTGAAGCAATATCTCAAGGCTTCGTCCATGCCCTTCTTCATCACGCTCTCCCCGGTGGGAAACAGCGTCAGCTTCGCGTTGTATTCCAGGGCGAGGTCCGCGAATTTGCGGGTGATGCCCGCGCCGGAGCACTCGTCCACGGTGATGGCGATTTTCGGCTCGTCGATATAGGCCTTGGTGAATATGGGCAGAAAGCCCTCCTGGGTGGGCCGGGGACGCACCAGCGCGTATGGATCGTCGGGATTGAAGGTGGGTTCGGGCGACGGCGTGGGGTCGGGCTCGGGCGACGGCGACGGGGTCAGCACCACGATCTCTCCGTCCCCCTGCCCCAGCTGACCCGCGATCAGCACCATTTCATTGTCCTCCACGGGCGGGTTGTTCGCGTCCACAAATTTGCCGTCGGGGTTGCCCGCCACCGCCCCGCCGACTTTGTCCGCGGGGGGCTTCATGCGATTGGTCACCACAATGGCCACGACCAGTGCCAGCGCCACCACAGCCAGCGTGGCAATCGCAAAGGACAGGCATCCGCCCTGCGCGCGACGGCGACGATGGATGGTTCTCCTGGGCATTGTCTTACCTCTCTCTATTCCTCATTTTCATCTTTTTTCTCCGGCCGGTGGAGGGTAAAGCTGAATTCAGTGCCCTTTCCCTTTTCGCTGGTCACCCAGATCTCCTCGTCCATCCGCTTCAACAGCTCTTTGGCGATGGAGAGCCCCAGGCCGCTGCCCTTGCCGCTGTGGGCCTTGTCCACCTTGTAGAAGCGGTCGAACACATAGGGCAGATCGTTTTCCTCGATGCCGATGCCGGTGTCCTTCACGTGCATCACCACCCGCTCGTCGTCCCAGTCGGCGGAAACGGACACTGAGCCCTCCTCGGTGTACTTGATGGCGTTGTCCACCAGTATGATCAGCATCTGCTCCACCCGGTCGGCGTTGGCATACACCGGGGGGCACTGGGTAAAGTCGGTCTCCAGCTTCAGCTCCAGGCCGTGCTCGGCGGCGATGGAGGTGTAGCGGTCGCACACGTCGTACACCACGTCGTCCAGCGCCATGACGCTCTTTTGAATGGCCAGGTTGCCGCTCTGCAGCCGGGAAAGCTCCAGCTGGTCGTTGATCAGCCGGGACAGGCGCTGTATCTCCCGCAGGATGATGCCGTAGTAGCGCTGCCGGTCGGCCTCCTCGGTGACCATGCCCTCGCTCAGCGGCTCCACCAGCGCCCGCATGGCCGTCAGCGGCGTGCGCAGCTCGTGGGAGACGTTGGAAACGTACTCCCGGCGGGTGCGCTCCAGGCGCTCCATCTGGGTGATGTCGGAGAACAGGCCCACCGCGCCGGCGATGCTGCCGATCTCATCCACGATGGGGGTGATGGTCAGCCGCAGGATCATGTCCCTGGCCTGCATGTTGCGGCTCATCGGCTCGCCGGATTGGATCACGGCGTCGAAGTCGTCCCAGACGCTCTTGTCGTCGATCACCTTCATCCTCGCATCGGGCAGGTGGATCGCCGTCTTCTGGCGGGTGAAGAACTTTTCCAGGGCGGGATTGGTGTGGGTGATCTCGCCCTTGGCGTCGATGGCGACGATGCCCTCGGACAAACCGTTGAGCATATTGCGCAGCCGGTTGCGCTCGACGATCAGCGTATACATATTGCGGGAAAGCTGGTAGGACAGCTGGTTCACCGCCTTGCCCAGCTCGCCCAGCTCGCCATAGGCGTTCTCGTCGGCGCGGACCTCGAGGTCGCCCTCGGACATGGCCACGGCCGCGTTGCGAAGCCTGGCCACCGGTTCCATCGCCGGGTGCATGATCTTATCCGCCATCAGCCACATCGCCGCCAGCGATACCACAAGTGCCGCCGCCCCTGATACGAGCGCCGGAACAAGTACCCCTGACTGCGCGGCGGAGGGCCCCTGCCCTCCCGTCCATATAAAGAAGACAGACAGACCCACGGCAACCGCGATTGCCACCGCGATTGCCGCTAAGAGTGCCGCGCGCTGAATCAGCACGCTGCTTTTTTTCATGCGTTGACCTCAAACCTGTAGCCTACGCCATAGACCGTCTTCAGCGCCCACGGCACGTTTTCCTGGGGGAGCTTCTGGCGTATGCGCTTGATGTGCGCGTCCACGGTGCGGGTATCGCCGAAGTAATCATAGCCCCACACCCGGGAGAGGATCTGCTCCCTGGAGAACACCTGGCCCACGTTGCTGGTCAGCATGTGCAGGATCTCGACCTCCTTGGGTGTGCAGGGGATGACCTTGCCGGACACCTTCACCTGGTAGTTTTCCAGGCTGATTTCCAGCTGGGGCAGGCGGATGATACTGCTGTCCTCCTCGCTGGTCTTCTCGCTGAAGCGACGAAGCACCGCCTTGATGCGGGCCAGCACCTCGCGGGGGCTGAAGGGCTTCACGATGTAATCGTCGGCGCCCAGCTCCAGGCCCAGTATGCGATCGATTTCCTCGCCCTTCGCGGTGAGCATGATGATCGGCAGGCTGCTGGTCTGGCGGATGGTACGGCAGACGTCGATGCCCGACACGCGGGGCATCATCAGGTCCAGCACCACCATGTCCGGATGCAGGCTTTCGACCATTTCCAGGGCCTGCTGGCCGTCGTAGGCGCTTTGATGCTCATATCCCTCGGAACCCAGGTAGAGGCCCAGCGACTCATGGACCACGGGGTCGTCGTCGGCGATAAGAATAAGAGGATACATTGACATTTATATCACCCCAAATATCACTTTTGTACTTTTATTATATACATTCCTTCAACTTAGTGCAACCGAATATGGAAGAAGCCCAATTTTTATCACATTTCCGACAGGATCATGTGAAATTGGGCAAAACAGAGGCGAATTTCGATGGTATTGGACGACTATCTCCGTGGGTTTTCCGACGGTCATGTTAAAAAGGCTTTTTGTCGGTCGATGGTTTCGTTCTGCTGCGCCACGAAACGGCCGGCCAGATCCCTGGCACCGACGTCGGCACCACCGTAGCTGTTCAGCGCCTTGGTCATCTCGATCACGCCCATGGTGGCGCCCTGGATCACGATCTCGGCGATATGGGCGTCGGAGCGGTCCGCCAGGGTTTCCATCTCCAGCCCCGCCCACATGCCGGCCTTGGCCAGAGGCCCCACCGGCTCGGCGCGGCCCCCGGCGTTCACCAGGGCCTGTTCGCTCTCCCGGCGGGTGACTGCGTAATCCGCCTTCTCCCGAATCAACTCGTCGCGCATGGCGCCCGCCTCGATCTTCTGCATCAGGTGCTCCACCGCGTCCTGCCCCGTGCGGGCATTGCGCACCACATCCTGAAGCAGCTGCACAGTCTCGTTCATAAAAAACCTCCCTCGCACATGTTTGGAAATAGTGTGCGAGGGAGACAATGGATGTATGCGCGGAAATTATTATCGCGCCGTCGACCCCAGGTACGCGTCCCGCACCCGCTGGTCAGCCAGCAGTTCTTCGCCGGTGCCCTGCATGGTGATGCGCCCGGTCTCCAGCACGTAGGCCTGGTCCGCGCAGCGCAGGGCGGCGTTGGCGTTCTGTTCGATCAGCAGGATCGTGATGCCCTCGGCCTTCAGCTCGCGGATGATGGCGAAGATGTCCCGCACCACCAATGGCGCCAGGCCCAGGCTCGGCTCGTCCATCATCAACAGCTTCGGCCTGGCCATCATGGCCCGGCCCACGGCCAGCATCTGCTGCTCGCCGCCGGACAGCGTGCCCGCCAACTGCCACTCCCGCTCCTTCAGGCGGGGGAAGCGCTGGTAGATGTCCTCGATGCCGGATTCGATCTCGTCCCTGTCCTTGCGCAGGTAGGCGCCGATCTTCAGATTCTCCTTCACCGTCAGGTTGTCGAACACCCGGCGTCCCTCGGGCACCATGGCGATGCCCTCGGCCACCACCTGCTGGGCGTTGAAGGGTATGATGTCCCTGCCCAGGAAGTTGATGGCGCCGGAGGCGGTCTTGACCAGGCCGCTGATGGCCCGCAGCGTGGTGGACTTGCCCGCCCCGTTCGCGCCGATCAGCGTGACGATCTGGCCCTGCTCCACGTCAAAGCTGATGCCCTTCAGGGCTTCGATGCCGCCGTAGTTGACCTTCAGGTCCTTCACCTTCAGCATGCTTGCCTGCGTCATTACTGCACCCCCTCTTCCTCATCGACACCCAGATAAGCCGCGATGACCGCGGGATTGTTCTGCACCTCGGCGGGCGTGCCCTGGGCGATCTGCTTGCCGAAGTCGATGACGTAGATGCGGTCGGAAATGCCCATGACCAGGTTCATGTGGTGCTCGATCAGGAACACCGTCAGGTTGAACTTGTCCTTGATCTGCTTGATGAACTCACCCAGCTCCTCAGTCTCCTGGGGATTCATGCCGGCGGCGGGCTCATCCAGCAGCAGCAGCTTCGGCTGGGTGGACAGCGCCCGGGCGATCTCCAGCCGGCGCTGTTGGCCGTAGGGCAGCGAAGTCGCCATCTCATCCCTGACTTTCTCCAGGCCCACGATCTTCAGCAGCTCCAGCGTCTCCTCGCGCTGACGCCGCTCCTCTCTGGCGTTGAGGCGGAAGGTGGCTGTAAACACATTGCTGGTTCGGCGCAGGTGCTTGGCGATCAGAACGTTATCGAACACCGTCTGGGATTTGAACAGGCGGATGTTCTGGAAGGTCCTGGCGATGCCCCTGTGGGTGATCCTGTCCGGCGTCATGCTAACCTTCCTGCCCTGATACAGCTCGCCGTTCTGTCCGGCATACATCTTCTTCATCTTGCCCGAGGGGTGGTTGCATACGATGGTTTCCCCGTTGAAGGTCACCATGCCGTTGGTGGGCTCGTACACCCCGGTGATACAGTTGAAGGCCGTGGTCTTGCCCGCGCCGTTGGGGCCAATCAGGGCCACGATCTCGCCCTTGTTGATGTCCATGGAGAGGTTGTTGATGGCCACCACGCCGCCAAACTGCATGGTGATGTTTTCCACGTGAAGCACGTTTTCACTCATGCCTTCGCACCCCCCTTGCCAAAAGTCCTGCGGCACCACTTCGCGATGCCCTCGACGTCAAACTCCTTGTCGCCCATGATGCCCTTTCGGAAGAACAGCACCACGATCATGATCACGATGGAGAACACCACCATGCGGAAGCCGGAGCGCAGCAGCGGCACCTGGAAGGAGCCGATGAATTGTTCAGCGTCCAGGAAGCGCAGCCACCATTCGCTGGCCGCGATGAACAGGAACGAGGCCAGCACGCTGCCGGTGACGGAACCCATGCCGCCAATGACGACGATCAGCAGGATCTCATAGGTCATGGCCGCCTTGAAGGCATTGGCCTGCAGCGTACCCTGGTACATAGCCAGCAGCGCGCCGCCCACCCCCGCGAAGAAGGAGCTTATGACGAAGGCCAGCTGCTTGTGGCGGAACAGGTTGATGCCCATGGCTTCGGCGGCAATCTCGTCGTCGCGGATGGCCTTGAAGGCGCGTCCGTAGGTGGAATTTATCAGCAGCAGTATGATGCCGATGCAGATTGCTGCGGCGGCGAAAGGGAAAAGCACCGACTGGAAGGTGGGATAGGTCTTCAGCAGCAGCGAGCCGTTGGTGATCGGCCCCAGCTTTTCGTACTGAACGATGGCGCGGATGATCTCCGCGAATCCCAGGGTGGCGATGGCCAGGTAGTCGCTCTTCAGGCGGAGCACCGGCAGGCCGATCAGCGCCGCCAGCAGCGCCGCCATGACGCCCGCCAACAGGATGCCCACCGGCCAGGGCAGCTGGAAGTGTATCGCGCCGCCGGCGTACATCTGGTAGACCGCCATGCGCTTGGCCACCGGGATGGTGAGCACCGCATAGGTGTACGCGCCAACCAGCATAAAGCCCGCCTGGCCCAGGGAGAACAGGCCCGTAAAGCCGTTGAGCAGATTCATGGACACGGCGATTACCGCATAGATAGCGCCCTTTTTCAACACCGTCAGCAACATGCTGGAAGCCCCGGCAAAGCGCTCGATCAGCCATACGACCACGAACAGCAGCGCCAGCAGGCACAGGTTGATGATATTTTTCGTACTCTTTTTCATGCCCGTCACCTACACCTTCTCAGAAATCTTCTCGCCGAAGAGGCCCGTGGGCTTGACGAGCAGAATCACGATCAGCAGCGCGAAGGTAAACGCGTCGGAAAACGTGGTGTACCCCAGCGCCTTGATGATGTTTTCGGCAATGCCGATAATGAACGCGCCGATCACCGCGCCGGGCACGGAACCGATGCCCCCGAATACCGCCGCCACGAAGGCCTTCAGGCCCGGCATGGCGCCGATGGTGGGCGTGACGGTGGTGTAGTTGGAAAAGTACAGCATGCTGCCCACCGCCGCCAGGAACGAGCCGATGATGAACGTGGTGGAGATGACAGAATTGATCTTGATGCCCATCAGCTGGGCGGTCTCAAAATCCTTCGAAACGGCGCGCATGGCCATGCCGATCTTGGTACGCTGGATCAGCAGCACCAGGGCCACCACCAGCACGATGGTCAATATGGGCGTCACGACGGTGACCACCTTGGTGGAGGTGCTTCCGATCGTGATGGAGTCACCGATCCAGGGCAGCACCGGGTACTGCTTGGCCAGGCCGCCGGTGATGTACCACATCAGGTTTTGCAGCAAATAGCTTACACCGATAGCGGAGATCATAATGGACATGCGGGGCGCGGTACGCAGCGGCTTGTAGGCCACGCGCTCCACCGTAAAGCCCAACACCACCGTCAGTATGATCACCAGAGGTATTGCCACATACAGCGGCATGGTAGCCGCGATGTAGACCATGAAGAAGCCCGCCGCAGTAAAGATATCTCCATGGGCAAAGTTGATCAGGCGCAGTATGCCGTATACCATCGTATAGCCCACCGCGATCAGCGCGTACTGGCCGCCAATGGAAACGCCCGCCAGCAGGTAGGGAAAAATTTTGTCAAACATGGAACTGCCTCCAGCCGGGTCGGGAGTCCGATTTGCGCCGACGCCCACCCGAAATAATACGAAACGCGCCGGATTCGCGTTTTCGCGCAAATCCGGCCGCGGATCGTTAAAGTGTCAGGATCCGGCCAAGCATCAGCCGAGATCCGCGACGGTCTGGGTCTTGATGAAGTCGAACTCGCCCGTCTCGTTGTTGGCCTGCTTGATGTAGGCCATGTCCTTGTTGGCGTCGCCGTTCTCGTCGAAAGAGATGGAACCGGTGACACCATCGCACACCACGCCGGGAAGCGCGTCGGCCACAGCCTGCGGATCGGCGCTGCCAGCGGCCTTGATGGCTTCGATGGCAACATTGTAGGCGTCGAAGCCCAGCGCGGACACGGCCGCGACGATGTCGTTGCCGCCGTTGTTGGTCTTCTTGTCGGCGTTATCGTTCAGCCAGGCCTTGAAGCCGGAGACGAAGTCGGCGGCCATGGTGCTGGACTCGTCCTTCTCGTCGAAGAAGGTGGAGCAGTACACTTCCACGTTCTTGCCCTTGGCTGCGTCCAGGATAACGGAGGATTCCCAGGTATCGCCGGCGGCGATGGGGAACGACACGTTGGCGGAGGCCGCCTGGTCGATGATCAGGGACGCAGAGGTGGTGGAGCTGGGCGCGAAGAAGAAGTCGCAGCCCTCGTTCACGGCGGTGGTCAGATAGGAAGCGAACTCACTGTTGCCCTCCTGGAACTCACCGGTAACGACCTCGCCGCCCAGAGCGGTGAAGGCCTGTTGGAAGTAGAAGCCCAGGCCGGTGGAATAGTCATCGCCCAGCTGGGTCAGCACGTAGGCCTTCTTGGCGCCCTTCTCCTCCTTGGCGAAGTTGGCCATGACAGTGCCCTGGAAGGGATCCAGGAAGCACACGCGCCAGTAGTAGTCGCACAGCAGCGTGACGCTGGGGTTGGTGCAGCTGCAGCCGATGGCGGGTGTTTTGTTCGCTGCAAACACGTCGCCGCCGGCCATGGAGACGCCGCTGCCGTAGGAGCCCAGCACGATGGACACCTTGTCATTCACCAGGGTCTGGGCCGCAGAGACGGCCTTGTCGGTCTGAGACTGGTTGTCGACGATGTCCAGCTCAATATCATAGGTAACTCCGCCGATTTCAACGGTGGGGGTCAGGGAATGGGCGTACTCAATGCCCAGGACCTCCTGCTTGCCGCCAGCGCCATTGTCGCCGGAAGCCGGCTCGAAAACGCCGATCTTCAGGGTCTCGGCCATGGCCGCGGCGGAGAGGACCAGCATCATTGCCAATACGATTGCCAATACCTTCTTCATGGGAAAAAACCTCCTGTTAATATGGATAGCGCTATTATACATTTTCCGCAACACAAATGCAACCCCAAAATTGTTTATTTTGCAGCCTTTCTCTATGCTTTGTGCGTCTGCGCCACATAAATCCGCCTGCGGCGGACACAATTCGGCCTTTTTTGCAGAAGTTACCTGAATAATCATGCAAATAGGGCCTTATATGGCATTGTGTATATATAAACGCTCCACCTTGAAAGACAATCTGCGGGCTTTCTGGCTTGAAATCACCTCTTTGTTGCAATGGAAATCGTTTTTCATCCCGCTTTATCCTTTATATTAACACATTTCCATCACAGATTTTTCATGTATAATTATTAAGAATTGTTGACAGTTATTGTATTTCGTGGTATAATAGCTATAATCGGTTTTTTTAGCATGTCTGATATGCACAACGAGGGAGGCCTCAGCAGTTTATGGAACGATATATCAGCCTTGCACTGTTATTGGCGCTGTTATTGGCGACCGTCAATTGTACCGCTCTTGCTGAAGCAGAGGATGTCCGCATAGACGATGCGGATTTCACGGAATCTGAAGTCCTGGCGGTTGATGCGATCGATCTCGGGGATCTTGACATCCTTGACGTCGATCTGCTGAACGATCCCGAGGCAGATGACAGCCTGCAGCTGGCAGCCGAAGAAGGCGAACCGTCAGACGAAGCCTTTCAGACGAATAAATCCAATCCGAAGCTTACATCCACGTCCATAAGCATTGGCGTAAAGGAAAAATACACCAAGCTGAAGGTCGAGATGATCTCAAGCAACGGGAAATCGCCGAAAATCAAATGGCGCTCCGCCAACAAAAAAATCGCAAAGGTCGATTCCAAGACCGGCAAGGTCACCGGCGTCAAGAAGGGTAAAACCACCATCTATGCGAAGGTGGAGGGTTACAAGAAAGAGATCAAGTGCAAGGTCAATGTATTGAAGGCGCCCAAGGCCAAAAACTTCTCCATATCACCGAAGAACGGCTCACTGAAGGTCGGCGACGTCGGTCAGTACAAGATCGACTTCGACAGCGGCTATGGTGGAAGCTTCACCTTCTCCAGCAGCGACCCAGAGATTGCCACAATCGACGAAAAGGGTCTCGTCACTGCCATATCGCCCGGCATCTGTAAGATCACGGTGACCATGTACAATGAAGTTTCGCACACCGTATCGCTTCAGGTCCTCGATAGCGGCTCTTCCGAAAATGATAAAATAGAGAAGCTGCTCGAGTGTGCCCGCAGCAAGCTGGGCAAGCCCTACGACAGCAGGCACAACTTCGGCCCCAACAGCTTTGACTGCATAGGCTTTACATACTGGTGCTACAAGCAGGTGGACGTCAAGCTGAAGGATTCCACCAGCAAACAGGTCAACGACAGCCGCTTCATGGAGGTTTCCTACGACGAGCTTGCCCCCGGTGATTTGGTTTACTTCCACACCGATACCAGCAGCACGGCCAATCACGCGGCCATTTACCTGGGCAACGGCGAGATCATCCACGCCTCCTATACGGCAGGTGAAGTCATCATCAGCGAAATGGTCTCCTCCAAATCCGACTACTACAAGCGCAATTTCCACTGTGCCCGCAGGGTCTTCACCTGAGTAAACAGCCATAATAAAAACCCCTCGTTTCAACCCGGACAGGCGATTCAATCGTCATCCGTAGTGGAACGAGGGGTTTTCCTTTGCCCTACGAATCCTCTTGATTTTCGGAACGCGCGTGCTTTTGCCGCTTCTTTTTGATCGCATCTTTTCGCTTCTCAGATTTGATGTACATATATAAAGCGTCAAACGGCGCAATAATCACACTCACCAGCAGCGCGATATAGACCCACTTCATGCGCTTAAGCCCCGCTTTTCAAACCGATTTCTCACTGAATTTCCGTATAGATCATGCCCCTTTTGCCCCTGTCTGAGCGCATCAGCGATGCATGATCCGCAAGCATGCCAATCTCTTCGACGGATATTCCCGGAAGCCTTGACAGCTCTATGCTTGCCCTGCGCAGCACCGTTATATGCGGTGAAAAGCGCTTCCTGTCAAAGGGTATGCCCTCTTCTGCCAGAGCATGGCGCAGCTGGCGGACATAGCCCTGCAGCCCTGCCGACGGTTTCAGAGCCGCCCACCACAGATCGCCAAAGCAGCCTATGCCTCCCAGCCTCATTTCAAACGGTTCAAAGGGGATGCCGCTCATGACCTCCAGCACCTGTTCCGGGTCACTGTAATCACCGATAAAGGCCAGGGTCAGGTGCAGGTTCTCCCTGGGCGTATAGTTCCCGCGGACGCCCCTACGAAGCAAATCGCTCTGGACGTTGCATATCGCGTCGCGCATTTCCTCCGACAATTGCACCGCTATAAACAATCTCACGGCTCTCACCGCTCCTCTCAGCCACCGTGGCATAGATATGCTTCCCCCGTAACCAGCTCTATTATAACCAAACGCCCACCTTATATCAACCGTCACAGTAACTGTTTTGCGTCAATGGTATAAAAGAAGAGAGCCACTCATGCGAATGACTCTCGGTGAGATCCGGCGACGACCTACCCTACCGGGCCGTTTCCAGCCAAGTACTATCAGCGTGCTGAGGCTTAACTTCTGTGTTCGGGATGGGAACAGGTGGATCCCTCAGGCTAT
>JAZOUD010000013.1:0-6664 GCA_045658005.1 Clostridia bacterium
CAGCGAAAGCCGTGATGCGGATTTTTCGTTCTGGCAAGGAAAGACCCCGCAGGCTTGCTGGCGGCAAGTCAAGGGGGCTTGACGCAGCCAGGGCGGAAAAGATGCTCACGGAATCGCTGGGCTAAACTGAGAGGAGTATAAAACCCGTATGCGAAAGGCCCATGCCGTTTGACCGGCATGGGCCTTTCGCTTATCACTTCAACCCCAAATACCCGTCCCAAAACGCCCTCGACGTCAGCGTCGGCATGGCCTGGCGCCAGGCCTCGCAGGCCTTGGGGTACTTCGCCTTCATCAGCTTCACGGTCCGGCGGTAGCCCCGCAGCGTCTCCATCAGGCGCTTGCGGTTGTACTCGGTGACAAAGCCCCGGTGGCCGCCCACGTCGTAGTTCAGCACCCGCTTTTTGCCGGCGAAGTCCTTCACGCCGTTCATCGCCGCGTCCACCACCGAGTCGCCCTTGCGGCGCAACAGGTGCCTGTTCAGCGTCAGCATGCGCAGGCGCTTCTTTGACGGCTTTTCCATGCGCTGGCTCTTGATGTACTCGTTTTCATCGAAGCGCACGGGCAGCTCCTTCAGCGGCTGGAAGCGGTCGCCGATCTGCATGATCTCCTTGTGCAGCGCCTCGCCGTCGGTGTTGAGCAGGAACTCCGGGCCCTTGCAGAAGTCCTCCATGGCCTTGAAGGCCAGCTTGCAGTCGGAATAGCGGTAGCGCCCGATGTTCACCTTCACCGAATACCGCAGCACCTCCCGGGCCTGCTTGAAGCCGAAGCCGGGCATGTGCAGCGCGTTGACGATCATCTCGTTGCGGATCTCGTAGTACTGGGAGGAGGCGGAGAAGCGGTACTCGAAGGGCTCGTGCCACAGGCAGATGCCGCTCATGGCGATCATGTCGCTGCCGGTACGCAGGCCGAATTCCACGTCGTCGTAGCGGATGAAGATGGGCAGGGGGAGGTTGTCGTTGGAGATCTTCAAGGCCGGAATGCAGCTGTACCACCAGGCGTTGTAGTTGGCCATGTCCTCCTTCTCGTTGAACAGTATGTTCTCGATCCGGGTCAGGTCCAGCTTGGTCTTGTCGTTGTGCACGCAGAAGCCGTCCCACCAGCCGCCGCACTCGTGCTGCATGCTGCGGTTGTCCAGGCGCAGCATGGCCCCGGCCACGGTCTTGCCGAGGCATTCCGGCTTCAAAAACTGCAATAGCCGGTAGGTGCGCACGAGGGCGTCGGTGTTGATCAGCACGTCGTCGTCCATCACCAGCACGTGGGTGAAGGGCCGCGCCGGCATCATATCCAGGATCTCGATCATGCCCCGGGTGAAGCCCCCCGCGCCGCCCACGTTGCGGTTGGGGAAGATGTGCACGCGGTCGCTTTGCATGGCGTCCACGTCCAGCGTCTGGCCGTTGTCGGAGATGAAGATGTCCAGGTGCCCGTGCACCGGGTTTTTGAGGTTTTCGATGATGTCCCGGTTCATCATGGCCACGTTGCGCATGATGTAGCGCTCCCGACGGAAGGTGCAGGTGTCGATGGCGATGTCCACCGGGTTCAGCGAAGCCTCGTCCACGTCGGTGACGTAGCCGCCGCCGTAGAACACGTTGTCCGCCCCCTCCAGCGCGTACAGCCGGAAGCACACGATGCCGCCCTCCAGGCCGCTGAGGGGAATGTCGAATTCAAAGGCCATCCGGTCCGAAGCCCGGCAGACCCGCTCGCAGAAGGCGTGCTCGAAGGGCTCGGTGTACATGGAATACATGTGCAGCACCGTGACCTGGAAGCTGCCCTTCAGCTCGATGCGCAGCTTCAAATTGTCCAGCCGGGTATACTTTTTCCACTTGCCCACGGAAAAGCAGTTGAAATAGGTATCGAAGCCCGCCCGCTGCCAGCTGGCCAGGTGCAGCGCCCGCGTCTCGGGGTCGTAGTAGGCCCGGCGCAGGGCGGCATTGTCGTAGTGAATGTCGGCCTTCCGGCGGAAAAAGCGCTCGTAGTGGGCCAGCTCGTCGGCCACCTTATCCTGCGGCGCGTCCACCGCGGCCCTGCTCTCGCCCTCCAGGCGGAAATACATCCCATAATCGGCGCACGTTTCATAGTTTGGAAACCGAAGCTCCTGCAAAATCACAGCGCAAACCACCTTTCATCAGGCCTGGGCCTTTTGCTCCAAATAGGTATCGCAAACCTCAGCGGAGGGGCCGTCCAGCATCACATTGCCATGGTCCAGCCATATCGCCCGGGGGCACAGCTCCTTCACCTGGTCGGTATTGTGGGAAACGAACAGCAGCGTCGTGCCGTCCGCCAGCATCTTCTCCATGCGGCGGTGGCACTTCTGGGCGAAGTTGAAGTCGCCCACGGACAGGATCTCGTCCACCACCAGTATGTCGGCCCTGACCTCGGTGGCGATGGCGAAGCCCAGCCGGGCGATCATGCCCGAGGAGAAGCTGCGGATCGGCGCGTCGAGGAAGTCCCACAGCTCGGCGAAATCCACGATCTTGTCGAAGTTCTTCTGCATTTCCCGCCGGTTGTGGCCCAGCAGTGCGCCGTTGAGGAAGATGTTCTCCCGGGCCGTCAGGTCCACGTCGAAGCCCGCGCCCAGCTCGATCAGCGGCGCGATGGTGCCGTTCACCGCCACGTCGCCGCCGGTGGGGTCCATCACCCCGGCGATCAGCTTCAGCATCGTGCTCTTGCCGCTGCCGTTCACGCCGATCAGCGCCACGGCCTCGCCCCTCTGTATGGAGAAGCTGACGTGGTCCAGCGCCCTGAACTCGGTATAGCGCAGCCTGCGCTGCACCAGCTTGACGAAGAATTCCTTCAACGTATCCGTCTTTTCGTTTTCCTTGCGGAAGCACATGGACACGTCCCGCACGTCTATGATCGGACTCATGTTCCCGCTCCTGTCCGTCAGATATAGTAGATAAAGGTCTTCTGCAGCCGGCTGAACACCCAGGCGCCCAGGCCGAACACCAGCGCCGCCATCGCCGCGCCGGACAGCCACATGCCCACGCCGGGCACTCTGCCGTACAGCAGCAGCTCGCGAAACAGCGTGATGAAAATGTACATCGGGTTCAGCCGGATCAGTTGGGCCACCTGGGGCGGCACCGCCTCGATGGGATAGAACACCGGCGTGGCGTACATCCACAGCATCGTCAGCACGCTGTACAGGTGGATCACGTCCCTGAAGCGCACGGCCAGCGACGAGACCAGCAGGCCCATGCCGCAGCAGAACACCAGCAGGTAGAGCATCGGCGCCCAGAACAGCAGCACCGTGAGATGGAATTGCACCCGTGTGAACACCATGACGATCAGTATCGCCACCAGGCTGAAGGACATCGTCACGAAGCAGGACAGCACCCGCGATATCGGAAAGACGTACTTGGGCACATAGATCTTCTTCAGCAGCGTCCCGTTGTCGATGATGGAATACAGCGACATGTTCGTGGATTCGTTGAAGAAATTGAACATCGTCTGGCCGCAGATCAGGTACAGCGGATAGTTTTCGATCTCAAACCTGAACATGTAGGAGAACACGACCATCATGACCGCCATCATCATCAGCGGGTTCAACAGGCTCCAGAAATAGCCCAGCACGCTGCGCCGGTATTTCTTCCGCAGATCCCGCTTCACCAGCTCGCCGAACAGCGATATGAACTTGTCCGCCGTGTACTGTTCCCTTCTCGAAGCCAATTGCGCAAACCCTCCCGAAAGCGGCCTGAACAGGCCGCAATGCAATCATGATAATCCAATTTGTATTCTACATGAGAATGACAATCCGGTCAACTGCATTCCTCCAACTTTACCGTTAACTTATATTACGCACTGTTTTTTGTTCCCGGGTTGACTTCCCATAAATCCTATTATATAATGAACTCAAATACAGGAAGGCGGTGAACCCCATGCGAGGCAATCCATCGGCGCTGTGGCGCGTCATCTATATCGCGCGGAGCGCGCAGCAGGCGGAGCAGATCGAAGGCCTGTTGCGCGAAGCCGGCTTTCTGGTGGACTGGAATAAGCCCGACGCCATCGACAGCCACAGGGAGGATATCGAGATCCGGGCGCTGGAATCGGAGGCCGGGGAGGCCCGCCAGTACCTGATGGAACAGGGTTTTTAGAGAGGAAAGGCTGTCCCGGCAATCACACCGACGCTGTAGCGGCGGCGCCTGCGCCGCCACTTTGGCGGCCCGGAGGCCACCGCTGCATTCCCATGACATCTTATGTGTTTGGCCTGGGACAGCCCGACATGGAACGCATTGATGAGACCAACCGAAACGATCGACATCACCGGCATCGGCTCCGAGCTGCAGGGGGTGGGCCGGCTGGCCGACGGCCGCGCGGTGTTCGTGCCGGGGGCGATACCCGGCGAAAGGGTGACGGCGGTCGTCACCCAGGACAAGGGGCGCTTCTGTGAAGCGTCTCTTTGTGATGTGCTCAAGCCGTCGGCGGACCGCGTCGTCCCCGCCTGCCTCCACGCCGGCGCATGCGGCGGCTGCCAGGCGCGGCACATCCTCTACCCGCGCACCCTCGAATTGAAGCGGCAGATCGTGCACGACGCGCTGACGCGCATCGGCGGCGTCGAAGCGCCAGAGGTGCGGCCCACGCTGGGGTGCGAAGCTCCGGACAGGGCCCGGAACAAGGCGGAATACCCCATCGCCCGGCAGGACGGCCACGCGGTCATCGGCGCGTTCGCCCGGGGCAGCCATCGGGTCAACCCGCTGACGGACTGCCTGCTCCAGCGGTCCCAGAGCGTCGAGGCGCTGCGCTGGTTCTCGGAGCACCTGGACGGGCTCGATTGCGCCGGGCACCTGAAGTACCTGGTGACCCGGGTGAACCGGGAGGGGGCGCTGATGCTCATACTCTGCGCCGACGCCCCGATCCTGCCGGAGGCGCGGCGCCTCTCCCCCGCCCTCGCCCAGGCGCTGCCGTCCCTTCGGTCGCTGTGGCTGTGCCAGCTGAACCGCCGCCCCGCCCACGCGCTGGACGGGCGCTGCACCCGCCTGTTCGGCGAGGAAGCGCTGCCGGACACGCTGATGGGCCTGGACTTCACGATCTCGCCCCAGTCCTTCTTCCAGGTCAACCCGGACCAGGCGGAGCGGCTGTACGCCGCCGCGCTGGAAGCCGCCGGCATCGGCCCCGGCTGCGACAAGAACGTGCTGGACGCCTATTGCGGCGCGGGCACGATCACCCTCTGCGCGGCGCGGCATGCCCGCCGGGTCACCGGCATCGAGATCGTTCCCCCCGCCATCGCCGACGCGAAGCGCAACGCCGAGCGCAACGGCCTCGAAGCAAAGGCGGGGTTCCTCTGCGGCGACGCCGCCACAGAGATTCCCCGCTTGCTCAAAGGAGGCGAGCGCTTTGACGCCGCCATACTCGACCCGCCCCGCAAGGGGGCCGACGCCGCGCTGCTGGAGGCCGTCGCCGACGCCCGCATTCCCGCGCTGGCCTACGTCTCCTGCAACCCCGCCACCCTCGCCCGGGACGTGAAGCGCCTCGCCGCGAGGGGCTACCGCCTGGCGTGGGCGCAGCCCGTGGACATGTTCCCATGGACGGGACACGTAGAATCAGTTGTGAAACTCACTCGAGCTGGGTTGTGAATACAGAATTACTGTTACCGAACAGATGAGGTGATGAGTATGAAATACAGTATTATTGACGGATCGGAAAAAATGAATGTTGATGAAGTCATCCGACTGTTCAGAATGACATATTGGGCGGATAAACGTCCGGCTGAGCAAATCGAAAAGTCTATGCAGAATTCGTCATGTTATGGTGTTCGTCTTGATGACGGCAAAAAGCTTGTCGGTTTTGCACGTGTTATCAGCGACTATGCCACGACCTATTATCTGTGTGATGTGATTATTGATACGGACTATCAGCACAAGGGGCTGGGAACTGCGCTGGTGTCATATATAGAATCCCTGCCGGAATATACTGGCCTTCGAGGGATTCTGATAACAAGAGACGCCCATGATCTGTATCGAAAATTCGGGTACGAAGTGCTGAACAGCCGTGTTATGGTCAAGGCGCTGAATTGCTGAAGGAAATATTTCAGCTTGTCGGCATGTTCCCGCGCATGTGCTTTCGTGGATATGTTCCTGACCGCATTTCTGCGAACAGGCGCGAAGGATGATTATCTGTTTCCTTTACTCGTGCCACGTCGAGACTGTAGTTTTGCTGACAAGAAATACATAACGGTAGGGAAAAAGTCCAGTTAATTGGCGAACGTTATACTAACAGAGAATACAGTAAGAGATGATAATGTGTTGGTCTATAAGAGTGCAGACATAAGTGATGCAGATTTGCTGATAAGAATATATAACTCCGCATTCTATGATGATTTCATTCGTTATGGACAGTGTCAGGCATATGGCCAGTCACGTGAAGAAATGGAATAGTCAGTGAAGGTTTTTCCGAAGATCATTGCTTACGCGCAGGACAAGCCTGTCGGAGTTATCTCTTATAAAGCTGAAGGTCCGGGAAAGTATTATATTGGCTGTTTGGCAGTAGTAAAAGAAGAACAGGAGGACAATTATGAAAACTGTGTTATGCGAGAATACAGAATGGCTGCTGTCAGAAGAAGCATTCTCAATCTATGCTTCTTGCATGTATCATCCAACATACGAGGAATACAAAGCGCAGATGGAAGACTATCTACACGACTCATCGGTGAAAGTATTTGTATGTGAGAATC
>JAZOUD010000014.1:0-27985 GCA_045658005.1 Clostridia bacterium
CTTCGCGACGGTGGCCCTGTTCAGCGCCATCGGCGTGTGGAACGACTTCCGCAACTGCCTGCTGATCAACGACAGCGCCCAGTACTACAACCTGCAATACACGATCTACCAGACCATGAACAACCTGAGGTTCATCAAGGAAAACGCCAGCCGAATGGGCGGCGTGAACGTGGCGAACCTGCCGGCGGAGACCTTCCGCATGGCCATGGCGGTGGTCACGGTGGGCCCGATCATACTGGCCTACCCCTTCTTCCAGAAGTACTTCGTCAAGGGCCTGACCGTCGGCGCCGTGAAGGGCTAAGCCCTTCGGGACCCGGACCCATGCCATCCCCACGCCCTCCCTGGGCTTCCGCTTCTTCAAAGACGACGTAGCGAATGAGATCACTGCGCTGAGTGCCGTCGTTGACGAGTACATCATCAAGACAGGCAATGACGGTTGTAAACCATTTATAAACCCCATGAGACGGCTTGAAATTCCGGAAAAAACGGGATATAATGATTTAACGATATAACTTCAACCGGGAATGAATGGGGGAATGGATTTGATCACGCTGAAGGACATCGCCGCAGAGGCTGGCGTCACGCCGATGACGGTTTCCAACGTCATCCATAAAAACTACGCTCGGGTTTCGCCCGCGACGGTGGAGAAAGTGCAGGCCATCATCGACAAGTATCACTACGTGCCGAACATGGCGGCCCGGAGCCTGGTGGGGAAGTCCTCGAAGCTGATCGCTCTGATGATGCCCCAGTGGCAGGAGGAACAGTCGAGTCTGATGTTTTCGCCCTATGCAGGCAGTCTGATCGGCGCGCTGGATCTATTTGTCCGTCGGGCGGGCTATTTTTCCATGCTTTGTTCCTTCAGGAATGTGGAACAGGCGATGTCCTTCCAGCGCAACTGGCAGATCGAAGGATCGATCCTGGCAATGCCCCACAGCGACGCCATCACCCACCGCATCGTTGAGGACACCCAGACCCCGCTCGTGGTGATCGATCGGCGCTTTGACGACATCGCCATGAACAGCGTGACGCTGAACGACCGTCACGGCGGATACCTGGCGACGCGGTATCTGCTTGACAGGGGACACCGGCGGATTGGCTTTGCCTGCCCGGGCCATTTGGCGGACGCGAAGGTGTTGAAGGATCGGCACGAGGGCTATCTGCAGGCACTGGCTGAATTTCACGCCGAGCCCAACGAAAAGTGGCTGTTTGAGAACTACCAGCAGCGCGAGGGTGGCCGACGGCTGGGCGATGCGCTGCGCCGGATGGAGGATCGACCCACGGCGCTGGTGTCCACCGAGGACATCATGGCCTGCGGCGTGATACAGGCGCTCATTGAGGCGGGGTGGACCCTGCCCAGGGATCTGTCCATCGTGGGCTTCGACGATTCGGCTCCCGCGCAGATCATAACGCCGTCCCTGACCACCGTCAAACAGGACGTTGTGAAGAAGGCAGAGAAGGCTTTCGATATGCTCCGGGAGGCCATGGCCAACGACGACCGGCGGATCAACCGCTTCTGCGAGCTGGATTTCTCCATCATACAGAGAAATTCCGTGGCGGTGATCAAGTGAATACTGAATGAGGAAAGAAGGGAAAGCGACATGGCTTTTACGGATATATGGACGATCAACCCCGCGCCTGCCGAAGGCGCGGTGATTCGCGGCGCGGCCTGGCGCATTACGGTGCTCACCGACCGGCTGCTGCGGCTGGAATACGAGCCTGAAGGCCGCTTTTGCGACACCGCCACCCAGGCGGTCATCAACCGCCGCTTTGACGTGCCGGCGTTCACCCGGTCGGAAAAGGACGGCTGGCTGACGGTGGAGACGTATGCCGTGCGCCTGCAATACAACGGCAGGCCCTTTTCGCCGGAGGGGCTGTCGGTGACGCTGAAGGGCCAGTTCTGGGCCTATGCCAGCGTGTGGCACTACGGCGACAGCGGCAGGAACCTGAAGGGCACCGCCCGCACCCTGGACGAGGCTGACGGCGAAATCCCGCTGGCGGACGGCCTGTTGTCCCGGGAGGGCTATGCGATATTGGATGATTCCGATACGATGAGGATGGGAGAGGACGGCACGCTGCTGCCTTCCGAGGCCCACGGCATCGACATTTATCTGTTCGCCTACGGTTGGGACTTCAAAGGCGCGCTCCGGGACTTTTATCACCTCACCGGCCCGACGCCGGCGCTGCCGAGATATGCCCTGGGCAACTGGTGGAGCCGCTTCTATCCCTATACGGAAGAGGCCTATATGGCCCTGATGGAGCGCTTCGCGGCAGAGGACGTGCCGCTGTGTGTGGCGGTGCTGGACATGAACTGGCACATCACCGACATCGAAGCGAAGTACGGCCCCGGCTGGACGGGCTATACCTGGAATAAAGCGATGTTCCCGGACCCGCCGCGGCTCTTGAAGTGGTTGCACGACAGAGGCCTGAGGGTCACGCTGAACGACCATCCCGCCGACGGCCTGCGGGCCTTCGAGGAGCTGTACAGGCCCATGGCGGAGGCAATGGGCGTCAATCCCGACAGCGGCGAGCCGATGCCCTTTGACGCCGGCAGCCCCGAATACCAGGCGGCCTTTGAAAAGGTGGTGCTGGACGACTTCGAGCGCCAGGGCGTGGACTTCTGGTGGATCGACTGGCAGCAGAAGGGCGGCAGCAGCGTGTCGGGCATCGACCCGCTGTTCATGCTGAACCACACGCGCTACCTGTATGCCGCCCGAAGGGGCGACGCGGGGCTGACCTTCTCCCGCTACGCCGGCCCCGGCAGCCACCGCTATCCGGTGGGCTTCTCGGGCGATTCCTTCGTCACCTGGGAAAGCCTGGCTTTCCAGCCGTACTTTACCGCCACGGCGGCGAACATCGGCTACGGCTGGTGGAGCCATGACATCGGCGGGCACATGCACGGCGCGAGGGACGGAGAACTTCAGACCCGCTGGCTGCAGTTTGGCGTGCTTTCACCGATCATGCGGCTGCACGCCAGCAACAGCGAATTTATGGACAAGGCGCCCTGGGCCTATCCGGAGCCCTATTGCGCGATCATGAAGCGATGGCTGCGCTTCCGCCACGCGCTGCTGCCGTGGCTGTACACCAGGAACGTCCAGAGCAGCGAAGAGGGCTGGCCGATGCTCTATCCCGCATACTACGATTGGCCGAACGACGGGGCGGCCTACGCCGCCCAGCGGGACGAGTACGTCCTCGGCGGGGAGTTGCTGGTCGCCCCGATCACATCCCCGATGGATGGGGTGGGCCTTGCACATACGAAGGTGTGGCTCCCGGAGGGCGAATGGGTGGATTTCACCACCGGCAGGCGCTATCCCGGCGGGCAGTTCCTGCGGGTGTACCGCACGCTTGCAGAGGCGCCGATCTTCGTCAGACCCGGCACGGTGATTCCGATGGACGGCTCCGGAACGCTCAGAAACGGCGGCCCGCTGCCCGAGGTGCTGCGCTTCCGGGCATTCACGGGGGCCAGCGGCGTCTGCCACGTCATCGAGGACAATGGCAAACACATCCATTCGCCGGAATATCGGGCAGCCCGGACGCGCTGTGCGTTGGATGCGCGCCAGGGCATGACGCTGACAGTCTCGCCACCCCTCGGCAGCGCCGCGCTGATTCCCGAAAACCGCCGATACGAGATAGAGATGGTGGGCATGGAGAACCGCCTGCCGGACGAGGCAACCGGCGCTTATGAATCCGTCTACGACGCCGGGACGCGGACGCTGCGGCTCATCATCAAAGCGCCGGCGATGGATGGGGTCACCCTGCGCTGGCACACGGTGCCTGCCTGTCCGGCACCCGACCGCAAGTCCCTGCTGTATTCGGCACTGATCAACCTGCGCATGAACAACGACGACAAGGACCGGATCATGGAGATCCTGAATACCGTCAAAGGCGGCGCGCGCCGCATCGCCGCCTGGCGATGCCTGGATTTGCCGGAATCCGTGATGGGCCTGCTGGAGGAATTCGAGGTCATAGCTTGATTTTCAGACAGGAATCAACCTTCGAGGACGTGAAAAGGCATGCTCCCTTGCCTGGAAGCATGTCTTATTCTTTGAAAACGCACTTCAATCGGACTCAAAACAGAAATAGAAGAGAATGATTGCTTAATTAACAAGAATACTCTATTATAGTATGTAATTGTTCATTGTGACAAATCATGATATGCCCATAACGTAACCACCGTCAAAATGAGTGCTATGGAGGTCTGCGCCTTGAAATACGATCAGAGCCGAATCCGCAATTTCTGCATCATCGCCCACATCGACCACGGCAAGTCCACCCTGGCCGACCGCATCCTTGAAAAGACCGGCGTGATGCAGCTGCGGGAGATGACCGACCAGGTTCTGGATTCCATGGAGCTGGAGCGCGAGCGGGGCATCACCATCAAATCGAAGGCGGTGCGCATGCCCTACACCGCGAAGGACGGCACCCAATACGAGCTGAACCTGATCGACACCCCCGGCCACGTGGACTTCACCTACGAGGTGTCCCGGGCGCTGGCCGCCTGCGAGGGCGCGGTGCTGGTGGTGGACGCCAGCCAGGGCATCGAGGCCCAGACGCTGGCCAACGTCTACATGGCGCTGGATCACGACCTGGAGATCCGCCCGGTGATCAACAAGATCGACCTGCCCTCGGCCCAGCCCGAGGTGGTCAAGCAGGAGATCGAGGACGAGATCGGCATCGACTGCGAAGGCTGTCCACTGGTCTCCGCAAAGCAGGGCATTGGCATCGAGGAC
Source organism: Clostridia bacterium (assembly GCA_045658005.1). Lineage (GTDB taxonomy): Bacteria > Bacillota > Clostridia > Christensenellales > Aristaeellaceae > UBA2862. The sequence continues at coordinate 4,728 of JAZOUD010000014.1, forward strand.
GTGCTGGAGGACATCGTGCACAACATCCCCGCCCCTCAGGACGACCCCGACGCGCCGCTGCAGGCGCCGATCTTCGATTCCTACTACGACAACTACCGCGGCGCCATCTCCTCGGTGCGGGTCAAGGCCGGCAGCGTGAAGGTGGGGGACCGCATCCGCATGATGGCGGGCAAGTGCGAATTCGACGTGACCGAGGTGGGGGCCTACCTGCCCCTGGGCTACAGCCCCCGGGAGAGTCTGAACGCCGGCGAGGTGGGCTACATCGCCGCCTCGATCAAGGACATCGCCGACATCCACGTGGGCGACACCATCACACTGGCGACCAATCCCGCCGCCGAGCCGCTGCCGGGCTACAAGCCGGTGCTACCGATGGTGTACTGCGGCATCTATCCCGCCGACGGCGCGGATTACGAGAGCCTGCGGGACGCGCTGGAGAAGCTGCGCCTCAACGACGCGGCGCTGTCCTTCGAGCCGGAGACCTCGGTCGCCCTGGGCTACGGCTTCCGCTGCGGCTTCCTGGGCCTTTTGCACATGGAGATCATACAGCAGCGCCTGGAGCGGGAATTCGACCTGGACCTGGTCACCACCGCCCCCAGCGTGGTGTACAAGGTGGTCAAGACCGACGGCGAGACGGTGCTCATCGACAACCCCACCAACCTGCCCCCGGTGCAGGAGATCGACTGGATGGAGGAGCCGATGGTGGACGCCCAGGTGATCACGCCCCAGGACTACGTGGGCGCGATCATGGAGCTGTGCCAGGACAAGCGGGGTACCTTCCGGGATATGAAGTACATCGAGGGCGGTCGGGTGCTGTTGAAGTACGACCTGCCCCTCAACGAGGTCATCTACGATTTCTTCGACCAGCTGAAGAGCCGCACGCGGGGCTACGCCTCCTTCGACTACGAACTCAAGGGTTACGAGCGCAGCGATCTTGTGAAGCTGGACATGCTGCTCAACGGCGAGCAGTGCGACGCGCTGTCGATCATCGTGCACCGGGACCGGGCCTATCCCCGGGGCCGCAGCATTGCCGAGAAGCTGAAGGACGCCATACCGAGGCAGCTGTTCGAGATCCCGATCCAGGCCGCCATCGGCGGCAAGGTCATCGCTCGGGAGACCGTGAAGGCCCTCAGGAAGGACGTGCTCGCCAAGTGCTACGGCGGCGACATCTCCCGAAAGAAGAAGCTGCTGGAGAAGCAGAAGGAGGGCAAGAAGCGCATGCGCCAGGTGGGCAGCGTGAGCGTGCCGAGCGAGGCGTTTATGGCGGTTTTGAAAATGGACTGATAAATGAAATCATTATCCCTCTACGTACATGTGCCTTTCTGCGTTCGCAAGTGTGTTTATTGCGACTTTGCCTCGTTTCCGGGGCGGGAAGCCGACTGGGGACGGTATTTTGACGAAATCTTGACAGAAATAAGACTTTGGTCCAAAGAAACAGACTGCGGCCTGCTTTCTGAAACATACCAGGTTCGGAGTCTGTTCATCGGCGGGGGAACGCCCACGCTGGTGGACTCGGGTTATATTGAGAAGGTGATCGACGCCTGCCGGGGCATCGCGCCCTTTGAGGCGGACGCGGAGATCACCATTGAGGGCAACCCGGGCACGCTGACGCCCCAAAGGCTGGCGGTCTACCGGCGGGCCGGGGTGAACCGGCTGTCCCTGGGGGCCCAGAGCTTCGACGACGGGCTGCTTCGGTCGCTGGGGCGCATCCACACGGCGGGGCAGATCGGGGAGGCCGTTATCATGGCCCGGGAGGCCGGGTTCGACAACATCAACCTCGACCTGATGTACGCCCTGCCGGGACAGGAAATGGGTCAGTGGACGGACACGCTGGACGCCGCCGTCGCGCTGGGGGTCGAGCACATCTCGGCCTACAGCCTGATCGTGGAGCCCGGCACGCCGATGGCGGCGCGGGTGGCCTCGGGGGCGGCGACCGTGCCCGACGACGACGCGGTCAACGCCATGCAGCGGCAGGCCATCGCGCGGTTGGAAGCGGCGGGCTATCGCCGCTACGAAATATCCAATTACGCCCGGCCGGGCCGGGAATGCCGCCACAATCTGGTCTACTGGAACCGGGGCGATTACCTGGGGCTGGGCTACGCGGCCCACTCGCTGCTTGGGGGGCGGCGCTTTCACAATCCGGAAGCCCTGGACGCCTATCTTGCCGGCGTTCGACGGCAGGACGAGGTGCGGCTGATCCTTCAGGACGAGATGGAGGAGACGCTGATGCTCTCCACCCGCACGGTCCGGGGGCTGGATCTGGCGGCATGGGAAAGCGCCTTCGGGGCGCCCTTCGGACGGGGGCGCGAGGCGGCGATCGGGCGGCTTGAAAAGGGCGGCCTGGTTGAGATCGCGGGCGGTCGACTGCGGCTGACCACCCGGGGCATGGAGGTCCAGGACGCAGTGGTGCTGGAGCTGTTGGGAGAAAACGAATGATAAGAAACGGTTGGTTGAAATGCCTGTGCCTGGCACTGTGCCTGTGCGCACTTATGACGATTTGCACAGGGCGTGCCGAGGACGCGGGAAAGGGCGCGGACATCACGAAAAAGTGCGCGTTCAAGGTGTCCGAGGGCGAAAAGGGCAAGTTCCTCGACGGCAAGGCGGGCACGCTCTGGTCGCCGAAGCACAAGGACGCCTGGGTGGGCATCAAGCTGCCCAAGGACGCGCAGGCCGGCTGGCTGCGGGTGGAGTGGATGTACGACCCCACGGCCTACGAGCTGACCGAGTACGACGCGGACCTGTCGCCGCTGCGCACCCGAACACAGGCTGACATGTGGCCCAACATCTACAGCATGTATGAGCTGCTGCCCGAGACGAGGGTCATCCAGCTGAAGCTGACGGCGAAGGAACAATCCATCTGCCGCATCGGGGTCTATTCCGCCGGCGAGCTGCCCGCGGACGCCCAGAAGTGGAACCCGCCGGTGGACAAGGCCGACCTGATGGTGCTGTCCACCCACCAGGACGACGAGATCATCTTCCTGGGCGGGACCATTCCCTATTACGCCGTGGCGCTGCAAAAGCCCACCGTGGTGGTTTACATGACCAACTGCGCCCGATACCGCCGGGCGGAGGCGCTGAACGCGCTGTGGAAGATGGGCGTGCGGGACTACCCGGATTTCATCAACCTGAAGGACGAAAAGGTGGGTTCCATCGAGGCGGGCGTCAAGCTGTGGGGCGGCAAGGACAACGTACTTTCACTGGTGGTGGCGCGAATCCGCCGCTACAAGCCCGAGGTCATCGTCACCCAGGACCTGAACGGCGAGTACGGCCACAACCAGCACAAGATCACCGCCCGCTGCGCCAAGTACGCCATCGACGCTGCCGCGGACCCGGCCCAGTATCCCGAATCGGCCCAGAAGTACGGCGCGTGGCAGGTGAAGAAGCTGTACCATCACCTCTATGATGAGAACAAGATCGTCATGGACTGGGAGACGCCTCTGGACGCCTTTGGCGGCAAGACGGCGCTGGAGATTGCCAAGATCGGCATGAAGGAGCACAGCTCCCAGACCGGCGCCTATGCCGTCAAGAGCCACGGCACCTACGACAATTCGAAGTTCGGCCTGTACTTTACCACCGTTGGGGCGGATGAAGCCAAAAACGACTTCCTGGAGCACATCGACCCGGACGCCTCGGCCAACTACCTGGCCGAGCACGCCGAGGAGATCGAAGCCCAGAAGGCCGCCTCCGCCGCCGAGCTGGCCGCTGCGGCAGAGACCGCCCAGGCGGCCCCCGACGAGGACCCTGAAGCGGCGGCGGATGCCGGCGAAGGCGAGACGGACGAGGTCGAGGAATCAGAAGAGATGCCTGAAGGCGCCGACGAGGCGGATGAGGTCGAAGCATCGGGGGACATGTCGGACGACGCCCACGAAGCGGATGGGTTTGAAGCAACCGTCGGGTCGGCAGACGGCATCGCCGAAGAAACAGCGGAAGAGACGCCCGCTGAGCCGGCTGAAGCCGAAGCGGACACGGCGCCGGAGGAACCCGGAGCGGACGACGGCAGCACCGTCCAGGCCCAGACCGGCCTACAGGCCGAGGACCAGCCGCTGACCGCCGCGCAGCCGACCGCCACCCAGGAGCGTGACGGCGGCAGCATACTGCCCGTCATCATGATTGGCGCCGGCGTGGCCGCCCTCGGCGTCGGCGCCTGGTACGGCTGGAGGTACACGCAGGGAAGAGGAAGGCGCAGAAGGCGCAGACGGTGAGAATGCGGTAAATACTGATTTGTCGCGCAGCGACAAATCAGTATTTGAGGGGTTAGGGGTTAGGTTTTAGGGGTTAGGGAAGGAGGAAATCCTGTGGATTTCTTTTGATTTAAAGAACCGAGAAGTGTTGAAACCTTTGCCGCCATCTTGCAGTAAAGATGAAACTGTATTATAATAGGGATATTGAAGTATAATCTGCGGGATATGCGATTCCGCAAAGCGATATCGGAGGAAGCCGAGTGGCAAACCAATCCGCGAAAAAGAAAAAGAAAAAATCAGCGTGGCAGCACAACCGCCCCATGGGCCCACTGCCCGCTGTTATTGCGCTCATCGGCGCGGCAGCGCTGTTGCTGACGTGGCTTTTGCAGTCGGCGCCGCTGTTCACCCGCAGGGCCAGCGCCGACAGCGCCGCCGGCGGCCTGCGCATCAGCGAGATCATGAGCGCCAACGCCTCCACCCGGACAGGCAACGACGCGGGCATCGAGGACTGGATCGAGATCGAGAACGCCTCCGGTCGCGCCATCGACCTGACCGGGTACGCCCTGGTGCGGCAGACCAAGCCCGCCCAGGCCTTCGCCTTCCCCGGAGGGGTGCTGCAGCCCGGTGAATTCGTGGTGGTACACGCCGACGACAGCGGCAAGGCCCAGCAGGCCGACGGCTACCACGCGCCCTACCGCCTGCCCGCCTCCGGCGAGACGCTGGCGCTGCTGGACAAGAGCGGCAACGGCGTGGACCTGGTGGAGATCCCGGCCCTGGCCCGCAACCAGGTGTACTGCCGGGACACCTCCGGCGAATGGCAGGTCAGCGACGCCCCGACCCCCGGCGCGGCCAACCGCGTCGAGCGCTACAGCGTCGGGGACGAGGATGCCCGGCCCGTGGCGGTGCAGCCCGGCGCGCTGGAGATCACCGAGGTCATGGCCGACAACTGCACCTTCTTCATGGATGAGACCGGAGCCTGCCCGGATTACGTCGAGATCCACAACACCGCGTCCAATCCGGTGGACCTTGCCGGCTGGTCGCTGTCCGACAAGGCCGAAAAGCTCCAGCGCTGGCAGTTTCCCTCTGTGACGCTGCCCGCCGGGGGCTACCTGGCCGTGCACTGCTCGGGCATGGACCGCAGGGCGGACCCGGCCCACCTGCACGCCAATTTCCGCATTTCCAACAAGAGCGACAACGTGTTCCTGACGGACCCCAACGGCAACACCGTCAGCCATGTCAGGACCCCGGCCATGGAGCCCGACCAGTGCTACAGCCTGCTGGAGACCGGTTGGAGCAAGCAGTTCTCGCCCTCGCCCAACTATCCCAACACCCCCGAGGGCGCGGACGCCGCGGCCCGGGAGATCCAGCAGCGCAACGACAGGGGCGTGCGCATCACCGAGGTGCTGGCCTCCTCGACCAAGTCCGACGACTGGATCGAGCTGTACAACGGCACCTCCGAGGCGGTGGACCTGTCCGGCTGGGGCCTGTCCGACAACGCGGGCCGTCCCCGCAAGTGGCAGTTCCCCTCCGGCACCACGATCCAGCCCGGGGGCTACCTGGGCGTGTTCGCCAATGGGCTGAACACCACGGTGGAGGGTCGCATACAGACCAACTACCGCCTCGCCACAGACGGGGGCTATTCGGTGGTGCTGTCCGAGCCCGGTGGAAGGATCATAGACCGGCTGTTCGTGCCGATGCAGTACGCGGACATCTCCTACGGTCGCACCGACGACGGCAGCGGCCTGCGCTTCTTCACGACCGTGACCCCCGGCGCGGGCAACAGCGGCCCGGCCTACTACGGCCGCGCGCCCAGGCCCGTCTATTCCGTGGAGGGCGGCATGTACAAAAGTGGCGACAGCCTGACGGTCGAGCTGTCCGTGCCCTCCAACTGCCGGATCTACTACACCCTGGACTGCACCGACCCCACCGAGAGCAGCACGCCCTACACCGGGCCGATCCAGATCACCGATACCACCATACTGCGCACCCGGGTCTACGGCGACGGCTACCTGGAGTCCATCATGGACAGCCAGAGCTACCTGTACAACGTGAACAACGGAAACGGCACCGTGTTCGTGGTGTCGCTGGTGTCCGACCCCTACAACCTCACCAGCGACGAGGCCGGCATCATGGTCAAGGGCCCCAACGCGGAGCCCAAGTATCCCTACGGCTCGATGAACAAGGGCGCGAACTTCTGGATGGACTGGGAGCGGGAGGCCCACGTGGAGGTGTTCAACCCCGACGGCAGCACCCTGATCTCCCAGGAGTGTGGCATCAAGCTGCACGGCCAGTTCAGCCGCGCCGAGAAGCAGAAGGCCTTCAAGGTCATCGCCCGCAGCCAGTACGGCGCGAACCGCTTCGAGGCGGCCATATTCAGCCACCGTCCCTATACCGAATACCAGTCCTTCCTGCTGCGCTCCTCCAGCGAGGACGGCTACAAGACCCGCTTCCGCGACGCGCTGCTGCAGCGGCTGGCCGAGGGCGGCTGCGTGGATTACCAGGAGACCGAGTTCGGCGTGCTCTACATCGACGGCCAGTACTGGGGCCACTACAACCTGCGCGAGCGCATCTGCAAGTCCAACATCTGCCAGTTCGAGGGCTGGGAGGGCGACGAGGACGACATCGACCTGGTCAAAGCCAACACCAACGTGATGCAGGGCAGCAACGAGACCATGGTCCAACTGCTGGACTACGTCACCAGCCACGATATGAATACCGCCGAGGCCTATGAGGTGCTGGACAACGCCATCGACATCCAGAATTACATCGAATACATGGCGGTGGAGATGTACACTGGCAACACCGACACGCTGAACGTCAAGCGCTACCGCAACCCGAAGAAGGACGGCAAGTGGAAGTGGGTGCTGTTCGACCTGGACTGGTCCTTCTCGGTGGACACCAATTCGCCCCAGCGCTGGCTGACCCCCGGCGGCATGGGCAACAACCTGCGCACCGACAACAAGCTGTTCATCGCCTGCATGAAGAACGAGACCTTTGTCGATCGCTTCCTGACCTACCTGGGCGAGAAGATGGCCACCACCTACAGCGCCGACAGCATCAAGGCCATGGTGGACGAGTTCTACAACGCCATCGCGCCGCTGATGCCCGACCACTACGCCCGCTGGGAGTTCAGCGAATCCGAGCACAAGTCGGCCATCCGCGAATTCGTGCGCTACGCCGAGAAGCGCCCCTACCGCATGCTGCAGTTCATCAAGTACAACAAGTACCTCCCGCTGACCCAGAGCCAGATGGAGCACTACTTCGGCGAGGTGATGCAGCAGGTGGGCGTGAGCTACGGGGACATATCAAAACCATAAAGAAGGATGCCTATGCAACTCAAGAGAAACGCCCTGCCGGCGCGGCACGAGCTGAAATATTTCATCAACCCGGCGGAGCTGGAGGCCCTGCGCCAGCGGCTGCGGGGCGCGTTGACCATGGACGAGCACTGCGTGGGCGGAAGGCCCTACATCATCCGCTCGCTGTACTTTGACGACATCGAGGATTCCGCCTTCTACGACAAGCAGGCGGGCGTGATGCACCGCGACAAGTATCGCATTCGCATCTACAACATGTCGGACAGGGCCATCTTCCTGGAGCGCAAGCGCAAGCTGGGCGACCTGATCCAAAAGTCCAGCGTGCAGATCACCCGACGGCTGTGCGACCAGCTGGTGGCCGGCAACCCCTCGGGCCTGCAAAAGTCCCAGAGCCCGCTGCTCCAGGACGTGTTTGTGCAGATGCGCACGCGGCTGCTGCGGCCCAGGGTGATCGTGGATTACGAACGGGAGGCCTACCTTCACCCGGTGGAGGACGTGCGCATCACCTTCGACATGCGCCTGCGCTCCGGCCTGTCCAGCGTGGACCTGTTCAACCGGCAGCTGCCCACGGTGTGCCCCCACGACCGGAACGTGGAGATCCTGGAGGTCAAGTTCAACAATTACCTGCCGGGCTACATCGCGGGCCTGCTCCACGGCGTGGAGGCCGAGCGCAGCGCCGTGTCGAAGTACGTGCTGTGCCGCAGATACGAACCGCTTGGATGATTATTTCCTTTAAATATTCAACACACAGGAGGGAATCCCCATGAACAGCATCTTTTCCAACCTCTTCAGCTCCCAGACCATCACGCCGGCCTCGTTCCCGACGATACTGGTATCGCTGGTGCTGGCACTGGCCGTGGGCCTGTTTATCGCATGGATCTACCGGCGCAACTATCGCGGCGTGATGTACTCCAGCAACTTCACCCTCACGCTGGTGATGATGACGCTGATCACCTGCCCGGTGGTCATGTGTATCCGCGAATCGATCCAGCTGTCCATGGGCATGGTCGGCGCGCTGTCCATCGTGCGCTTCCGCACCGCCGTGAAGGACCCGCTGGATACCGCCTACATGTTCTGGGCGCTGACGATGGGCATCCTGCTGGGCGCGGGCCAGTTCTTCCTGACCGCCTGCGCGGTGGTGGGCATCGGTCTGCTGCTGACCGTGCTGGTGCACATCCAGTCCAAGGGGCTGAACAGCTACCTGCTGGTGGTGCGCATGTCCGAGGATTCCGAGCGCCAGGCCAACCAGCTGGTGAACAACCTGAAGGTCACCCAGCTCAAGAGCAAGACCGTCTCCGCCAACGGCATCGAGGCCACCTACGAGGTGCGCGTGGACAAGCCCGACGCGCTGCTGAACAAGCTGCGCGCCCTGCCCGGCGTGTATGACGCGACCCTGGTGGCTTATAACGGGGAAGCGATTTAACTACTGATTTATCGCTTTGCCGATAAATCAGTAGTTGCCCAACTCATCATCCATTGGAGGTGAACACCTCTTGTCTCAATACAACAGGCCGACACAGGGGCGTCCTGCGTCAAGCCGCTTTGGCTCCCTGGAGAACGAGCGGACCGCCCAGAGCCGTCCAGCATCGCAGGGACAGCGCCAACAGCCGCCCCGTCGCCCGTCAAACCCGCCGCGCCAGGGTGGCGGCGCGCCGTCGAAGAGGCCCGTCGGCCCGTCCTCCGGGGCGCTGCCCAGGGGCTTTTTGCCACTGGTGGGCGTGTGCGCGCTGATTATCGTGGCGGGGCTGCTGCTGCAGGGCTTGATGCCGAACGGCTTCATGCTGACGGGCATCGAGGATCGGGCCGAGCGACCGGTGGCCGCCCAGGTCTCCGAGATCCACGGCGAGGGACCGATCCGCCTCAACGAGATCATGTCCGCCAACGGCGGCGTGCTGGTGGACGACAACGGCCAGACGCCCGACTGGGTGGAGGTGGCCAACATCAGCTCCAGGCCCGTGAACCTGCGGGGCTATGTGCTGGCCAAGAACGCCAAGGCAGGCAACGTGTTCGTGTTCCCTGATTTGGTATTGGAGGCGGGCCAGGGCCTGGTGGTGTACGCCGACAGCACCCTCCAGGACGAGGACGGCAGCGCCGAGCTGCACGCCCCCTTCCGGCTGTCCTCCGGCGGCGACGTGCTGATGCTGTTCAACGACGCCGACGTGGCGGTGGACACCGTAAATATCCCCGCCCTGTCCGAAAACACGGCCTATGTGCGGGTGGATCGGGATCACTGGGCCGTCAGCGAGCAGCCCACCCCCGGCATGCTGAACACCGAGGAGAATTACCGGGCTCTCACCAGCGTGGCGCAGAATTCACCGGTGCAGCTGGCCGAGATCGTGGCCTCCAACAGCAAGCTGTGGCCCGACGGAAGCGGCGTGGTCCATGACTACGTGATGCTGCGCAACACCTCCGGCGACGCGATGGACATCGGCGGCTGGTACCTTTCCGACACGCCCCGGCTGCCCCGGCTGTGGAAGTTCCCTCAGGGCGTGGTCATCCCGGGAGGCGGCACGCTGGTGGTGTACTGCTCCGGCCTGAACCGGGTGGAGGACACCGGCCACCTGCATACCAGCTTCCGCCTGTCCAGCGAGGGCGAGACCGTGACCCTGAGCAACGCCCAGGGCCAGCCGGTGGACAGCGCCACCTACGACCTGCTGCACACCGACGAAGCCTATGTGCGCGGTTCGGACGGCAGCTGGAGCGTCAGCGCGCCGGCGGTGGAGTAGAATCCATGTAACAATACAGGGGCGCCGTTTCGGCGCCCCTGCATGCGCTTATCGACCTGAACGATAGATATGCCTATGAGAACATATATCATTTATCCCTCTGTCGCCCCCTTGCCCGCGCTGGCGGGGCGCGTTTTCGACCCGGACGTGGAGCCCTTCTGCCAGGGCGCCTTTGCGCCCATCGACTGCTATCCCTGGGGTGGGGACTACCGGCCCGAGGCGCGGGCGTACCTGGCCTGGGACGACGCGGGAATCCGGGTGCTGCTGTGCGCCAACGAACCGACGGTCTCCGGGAGGGTGACGGCCTTCGGCGGCCCGGTGTGGACGGACAGCTGCCTGGAGTGCTTCCTCCAGCCCTTTGGGGACGACCCCGGGTACGTGAACATCGAGGTCAACGCCGCCGGCGCCGCGCTGATCGGCATCGGCCCGGACCGGGAGCGCCGCAGGGTGCTGGAAGCCTGTCCCGAGGGCATGGACATACAGGCCTCCCGGCACGAAGGGCGCTGGTGGGCCGTGGCCTATACGGTACCCTTCCAGTGGCTGGAGGCGTTGTTCGGACGGCCCATTGACCGAAGCCTTCCCATCCGGGCCAGCTTCTACAGCTGCGACGAGTCGATCCATCCCCACTTTGCCAGCTGGAGCCCCATCGAGGCTCCCCAGCCGGACTTCCATCGGCCGGAGTGCTTCGGACGGCTGGCCCTGGCTGAGCGTGCGGGCATGGAGTACTTCGACGTCTGCGACGAACGGGGCGAACCCACCGGCGCGATCGTGTCCAGGGCAGAAGCCCACCGGGAGGGCATCCGCCATCGCACGGCCCACGTCTGGGTGGTGCGCCGGGTCGGCGGGCGCTGGCAGGTGCTGCTGCAAAAGCGCTCTGATAACAAGGACTCCTTTCCGGGCAAGTACGACACCTCCTCCGCGGGCCACATCCCGGCGGGGGACGCGCCACTGGAATCCGCGCTGCGGGAGCTGGCCGAGGAGCTGGGCATCCACGCGAAGCCTGAGCAGCTGCAATATGCCGGCACCTTCGATATCCGCTACGAGAAGGTGTTCCATGGCCGCCTGTTCCGGGACAACGAGCTTTCCCACGTCTACGTGTACCGGGAGCCGGTGGACGCCGACGGCCTGACCCTGCAGAGGGAGGAGGTTTCCCGGGTGGACTGGTTCGACCTGGAGACCACCTGGGCCGAGCTGCCGACCCGGCGGGATATCTACTGCGTGCCGACCCCGGGCATGGCGGTGCTGCGGGAATACCTGATGAGCACGACAGACAAAACCGATTTGCCGCAGGGCGATCTTCGGTGACCCTGTATTGAAGGAAAAACCGCACACTTCCAAAAAACGCACAGAAGCGGACATCGTTTCCGGGGGAGCATGCAATATGGATTATGTCAAAGACCTGCACAATCACTTCACCCAGCCCCCCAGGCTGGTTCCGTCGGGGGGCGTGGACGTCTCCGGGGGCGGCCGATGGCGCGTCTGGGCCCACGCGGGAACGAAGATCGACGCGCCCGTGCTGGGCAACGGCGACATGCTGGCCGCCTTTGCGGGCCCGCCCCGATGGCCCCAGTTCTGGCTGACGACCAACGACTTCTGGCAGATGACCTCCAATCCCAACTACGAGTTCTTCCACGACAACGGCGTGGCCAAGCGGGAGGGCGCCCTCGCCCTCGGCAGCCCCCGCCCGCTGGGACGGCTGGTGTTCGATATTCCCCGGCTGGCGGAGGCCTCCTATGACGTCACCCAGTCCTTTGAAGACGCCACCACCCATGCCACCTTTGCCCTGCCGGACGGCAGGGCGCTGCACATCGACAGCTGGGTGGCGGCGGGGGAGAATGTGCTGGTCGTGACCTTTGAAGGCGACCTGGAGTGCGACCTGTCCTTTGAATTCCTGTTTCCCAACGAGCCGGGCAAGGGCTGCGAGGACTACGTGGATTGCATGGGGGATTGCGAGGACGATGAAATGCTCTCGGGGACCTTCAAGGGACTCGTGGGCGGCAGGCCCCTGCAGGTGCGCTACGTCAGCCGGGGCGTCGCCTGGGGCTGGCGGGAGTTTTCGGACGGCGTGGACATGCCGACCCGGCTGGCCTATGGGGCGCGGTTCCTCGGCCGGGAGGACACCCGCGCCCACCTTCGCCCCGGCGAGCGGCTTGAGTTTGTCGTCGCCCTGCGAAGCTGGGCCAAGACGGCGCGGCCCGTGGAATATGCCCGCTCCCGCGCCCGCTGGATCACCGGCAGCGACCTGGTGGGATTGCGCGGGGCCCACGAGCGCTGGTGGCGCGACTTCTGGGGCACCTCCGGCATCCGGGTGGAAGATGCCCAGCTGATGACGTACTATTACCTGTCCCAGTACATGCTGGCCAGCCTCTCCAGGGACCCGGACTATCCGCCGAACATACTGGGCATCTCCACGTTCGACCGCATGGCCTGGAACGGCAATTACAAGATCAATTACAACCATCAGTCGCCCTACCTGGGGCTGTTGGCGTCCGGGCACTTTGAGCAGTCCGACCCCCACGACGCCCCTTATCTGGCCATGCTGGACATCGGCCGGGAGATGAGCCTCCGGCTGCTGAAGCATCCCGGCGTCTATCTGCCCCTGGGCCTGGGGCCTGTCGGCATGGTCAGCGAGGCGCTGCTTCTGCACATGAAATCCCCGGCGGTGCACGGCGCGCTGAACATGCTGCTGCGCTGGCGGCTCTCCATGGACCGTGACTACCTCATGAGGGTCTACCCGTACCTGAGCGCCGTGGCGGAGTTCTGGGAGCACGACCTGGTGGAGCGGGACGGCGTGCTCCACGTGGTGGACGACGGCATGCACGAGCGGGTCACACGGGACATTTTGGAAAACGGCGTGCCCGAGGACCCGGCCAACACACTGGGCTACCTGCGCAGCTTCTTTGCCGACATGATCGACGCCAGCGAATGGCTGGGGGCGGACGCGGCGCGAAGGGAAGCGTGGCGGGACATCCTGAAGAAGCTGGCCCCCTACCCGGTGGGCACGATCGGGGAGATAGGGGAGAACCCGACGCTCTGGAACGAGGGCGGGCTCACCGTGCAGGCACTCCTGCCCGAGGCCATGAAGCAAATGCCCGTGTTCCTGAACGAGGGCAGGGGCGGCAAGTGGTCGTTGAACTTCCCCGGAAATGTGATGCAGATCTATCCGGCGGGCGCCATCGGCCTGGATTCCCCGGCGGAGGAGCTGGCCGTGGCCCGCAATACCATTGCGGCGCTGTCTGAGATGGAGCACGCGCTGGCAGGCCGGGAGAACCCCTCCGACCAGGTGACGGCCAGCGGCGCCTGGAACGCCACAAACCTGGGGTGCCTGTTCTTTCCGGCGGCGGTGCGCGTGGGCTACGACCCGGAGTGCATCATTCGGGAACTGAAGGCCAAGCTGTCAAAGACGGGCATGCCCAACGGATTCGTGAAGGGCAATCCCCACGGCATCGAGAACCTCTCCACCGTGCCCAACACGCTTCAGGAGATGATGCTGCTGTCCCACCAGGGTACGATCCGGCTGTTCCCCGTGTGGCCGAGGAAGGCGATGGCCAACGCAGCCTTCTTCGGATTGCGCGCCCGGGGCGGCTTCGTGGTGGACGCGGCGCTTCGGGAGGGCGCGGTGTCGCAGGCGCGCATCCGCTGCCCCGTGGGCGGACGGCTGAGGCTGGAAAACCCGTGGCCGGGCAGCGCCGCGGCGGTCAACGGCGAGGCGTTTGAAGGGGACATACTGGAAATCGAGACTCGCCCCGGCGACATTCTGGAGCTTCGCGCGCTGTGATCGGCCCAATCAATGGCATATGTGGGGGTATATCCTTAAACAAATACTTGACATATGGGAATAATACCATTATAATATGAGTTGAAACTTGTAAGTTTTGCTGTATTTGTGATCGAAACAAGTTGAACAAAATGAAAGAGGAGGATGTCGTTTATGAAGAAGACCGTCATTGCCCTGCTGCTTGTGGTTGCGATGCTCTGTGCCATGCCCGCCTTCGCTGAAAAGGCGGAGGGGTGGAACAACGTCAATGTGGAAGGCTACCAGTATCCCGACTACAGCGGAAAGACGCTGTCGCTGATGTGGTGGGGCTCCGATACCCGCGCCCGCATGACCGAGGAGGTCATTCACCTCTGGGAGGAGAAGACCGGCGCGACCGTTGAATTCGAGTACTACGACGGCGGCACCTACTGGACCCAGTTCCAGGCCAAGATGGCCGCCAACGACCTGCCCGACGTATTCCAGATGGGCAATAACTGGCTGACCTACTACGACACCATCGAGCCCCTGAACGCCTGGATCGAGGACGGCACCATCGACACCACTGCGATCAGCGAGGCGATGCTCGCCACGACCATCAACCAGGCCAACGGCGACGTGACCGGCATGTCCAACGGCACCAACGCCCGCTGCTTCGCCTATAACCCGGCGATCTTCGACGAGGCCGGCGTGGCCTATCCCACCGAGAACTGGACCTGGGACGACTTCGCCGACGCCGCCCGCAAGATCCACGAGGCCACCGGCAATCCCGCCGTCACCACGCTGGAGTACAACTCCCTGGCCTTCTCCACGGTTACCCAGTGGAAGGAGGGCTACAACTTCTACGCCATGGACGGCTCCGACTTCGCCTTTGGCGGCGATACCGAGCCCCTGGCCTACATCTTCGAGCTGCTGACCACCCTGCAGAAGGAGGGCGCCATCGCCGATTACGGCATCCAGAACGAGATCGGCCAGAACATCGAGGCCGACTGGATCGCCTTCGGCGACGCCGCCATGGTCATGCTGCCCTCCAACCAGTTCCAGGCGCTGAGCAATGTCGCCGCCGAGAGCGGCATCACCCTCGAGCTGGCCACCATCCCGCGGGTACACGCCGATGGCCAGAGCGGCATGGTCGTGCGCTCCAGCCAGGAGATGAGCATGTGGAAGGGTTGCGAGGACAAGGAGATGGCCGCGAACTTCCTGAACTTCTTCGTCAACAGCATCGAGGCCAACCGCATCCTGAACTGCGAGCGCGGCGTCTCCATCAACAGCGAGGTGCTGGCCGCGTTGAAGGCGGATACCGAGCTGACCAACGAGGTGACCGCGAAGGTCTATACCATCATCGACCTGATCGGCTCCATGCCGGATGCCGCGAACTCCAGCCCCGCGGAGCCCGCCGCCAACGAGGAGATCTCTGACGTGCTGAAGAAGACCTATTTCCAGGGCCTGGCCGAGGGCAAGTTCGCCAGCGCCCAGGAAGCCGCCGACCAGTTCTGGGCCGAGGCGCAGCAGATCTGGGCCAAGTTCTGACAGGCGTGATCTACAAGTGACCTGATAAGCGACCGCAGGACGCTATGAAACGTCGTTTCACGGCGTCCTGCGTATTTCAAAGGAGGGCCGAGTGATGCAAGCTGAAACCCGGAAGCAAAGGGGCAGCTTCCTGCACAATGACAACGTCGTGGGCTACCTGTTTGCCGCGCCGTTCATCATCAGCTTTTTATGCCTGACGCTGGTTCCCATGGCGCTGTCCCTGTACTATTCCTTTTGCAATTACAAGATCGCGGCCCTTCCGGAATGGATCGGGCTAAAAAACTATGCCGACCTTCTGAAGGACGCGACCTTTCGGAACTCGATACTGGTGACGATACAGTACGTCGTCATCGGCGTGCCGCTGAAGCTGGTGTTCGCGCTGCTGGTGGCCATGCTGCTGACCCGGCCCACCAAACTTCAGGGCTTTTACCGGGCGGTCTATTACATTCCCTCGCTGATCGGCGGCTCGGTCGCCGTGGCGCTGGTATGGAAGCAGCTGTTCGGCAGCCGTGGCCCTGTGGTCAGCCTCATCAAGACCCTGGGCGTGCAGGGCTTCAACTTCTTCGGCTCCACCACCTGGGCCTTTTTGCCGCTGGTGCTGTGCAACGCGTGGCAGTTCGGCTCGTCGATGCTGATCTTCGCCTCGGGCCTGAAGCAGATCCCCAGGGATTACTATGAAGCGGCGGAGATCGACGGCGCGGGCGCGGTGAAGCGCTTTTTCAAGATCACCCTGCCCATACTTTCGCCGATCATACTGTTCAACCTGATCATGCAGCTGATCTCCGGCTTCATGACCTTCACGCAGGCGCAGATCATCACCGATGGCGGTCCCAACTACGCCACCAACTACATCGCGCTGAACATCTTCAAGGAGGGCTTCTCCTACCAGCACATGGGCTATGCCTGCGCCCAGAGCTGGGTCATGCTGCTGATCATGGCCGCGGTGACGGGCATCATCTTCAAGACCTCGTCCCACTGGACGTTCTATGAGAGCTGAGGTGGCGGACATGGAGAAGCGCAGAGCAATCAACAATGTGATCTATCACGTGTTCGTCGTCGCGTTCGGACTGCTGATGATCTATCCGGTGATCTGGATGATACTCTCCTCGTTCAAGATGAAGAGCGAGATATTGGGCACGAACGCGCCCTTCCTTCCGAGCAAGTGGGTCTTCCAGAACTACCCGGACGGCTGGCGGGGCAGCGGCAGCCTGACCTTTGCCACCTACTTCAAAAACTCGATCGTCGTATCCTGCCTGGGCACGCTGGGCACGGTGATCTCCTCGGCCATGGTGGCCTACGCGCTGGCCCGGGTGGATTTTAAGGGGCGCAAGCTGTGGTTTACGGCCATGATCATGACCATGCTGCTGCCGGGCCAGGTGCTGATGATCCCCCAGTACATCATCTGGAACCGGCTGGGCCTGGTGGGCAGCTTTGTGCCGCTGATACTGCCCAAGTTCCTGGGCTGGCCCTTCTTCATCTACATGATGATGCAGTTCATACGCGGCCTGCCCAGGGAGCTGGACGAGGCGGCCATGATCGACGGCTGCAACAAGTATTCCATCTTTGCGAGGATCATACTGCCGCTGCTGGGCCCGTCGATCATCACCACCATCGTCATATCCTTCTACTGGATCTGGGACGATTACATGGGGCCGCTGCTGTACCTGTCAAAGCCGGCCCTGTATACGGTCTCCCTGGCCATAAAGGGCTTTGCGGACGCCCAGGGCACCAATTTCGGCCCGATGTTCGCCATGTCCACCCTGTCCCTGATCCCGGTGTTCCTGCTGTTTTTGTTCTTCAACCGATACCTGATGGACGGCGTGACCGCGGGCGCGCTGAAGGGATGACCAAATCCAAACCCGGCTACACAAGCCTGGACAGTACGCTGTCCAGGTTCTTTTTATCCACCAGCAGCAGCACCCAGTCCTCCCGGGCCGCCTCCCGGTCGGCGGGGGGCTCAAAGCGCCCGTCGGCGGGGAGGGCAAAGGCGCTCACCCCGCCCAGCTTCGGGCTGTACCAGAAGGCGGCAGGGGAAAAGGGCAGATCGTCCAGGCGCACCCCGAAGGGCCGTGAGGTATAGGTGTAGATCGCGAGGGCGACGGGCGTCAAAAAGCACAGGTTTCGGGCGTCCTCCACGCCGCTGTCGTCCACGAGAAGTGCCTGGGCGTTTCGGCCCTCTTGCCAGTCGATGGCCTCCATCAGCCTGCGCAGGTGCCTCATCTGGAGGCTGCCGGGGGCGTGCAGCGCCACGTCCCAGTGCTGGCGGACGCCAAAATCCGGGGTGCCGACCCCGTCCCAGAACTGCATGATGGCGTTGTGGCCGTAGGTGAAGCCGGCGGCGCCGGCCAGCAGGCTCCACCAGGCGTAGCGCCGCACCTGCCGGTCGGTCCAGTAGGGCTTTGACGGGTCGTGCAGTCCGTGGGGGATCTCCTCGTAGGAGGGCTCGCCGTCCAGCGTGGGCTTGTCGTCCCGCGCCAGATCCCGGAATACGTAGAGGTAGTTTTCCTCGCCCATCCATTCCTCGTCGCTGACCGCGTTGCGACGCGAAGCCGTAGGGGCGCTCTCCCGAGCGCCCGCGGGCGATTGGAAATCGCCCCTACTAGGGTCGTCCCAGGCGCCGAGGGTGCGCTGGCCGCGATCCCGGTGGCCGGACTGGAACATGTGGAAATCCAGCCAGTTTGCGCCGGCAAACCACTGGGACGAGGAGCAGCGCCCGAAGGGATGAAAGCCGATCAGTTGATCCGGGCACTGCTCTTTCAGGGTGCGGGCGAGGGCCTCGAAGGTCTGCGGCGCGGCGCTGCCGCGCACGTCGCCGCCCAGCAGCCAGATGACGTTCTCATATTTGCCCAGCCGCCGGGCCAGGAAGTCGCCGTACATCGCGGCGTTCTCCGGGTTCAGCGCGCCGTCCTGGGCGAAGCAGCCCCAGCAGGGCAGCAGCGCCATCACCAGGCCCAGCTCGCCGGCCAGGCGGACCGCCCGCTCGACGTGCTGCCAATAGGCGGAGCTTTCGTCGGGGCGGGAAAAGTCGTCGTCCACCAGGGCCCGTGCGCCGTCCGGCGAGGCATAGCCCGGCTTGTGAACCAGCGTGGCCTGTATGACCGTATAGCCCTTGAGCGCCCGGTTCGTCAGGTAGGTTTCAATCTGCCTGTCGTCCAGCTTGTGAAACAGCAGCCAAGCGGTGTCGCCCAGCCAGAAAAAGGGCTTTCCATCCCGAAGGAAGCCCCGCTTGCGCGCATTGACGGTCAGCATGATTTTTTACCTCCGATGCATTTATTTATTCTATGGGCACGATTCTGCGCAGCGCCCCGGTTTCGTCGGCGACGACGCGGACCCCACAGGCCCCGGAGTAGACCTCCCGACCGTCGGCAACGGCGACGGCCTTCGCGCCGTCGGACTCGAGGCGGTAATCGTGTCCGTTCCAATGGACCTCGCAGGCGCAGGGCAGGCCGTCGCACAGGCTGAAGCGCACCTCGCCCCCGCGCAGCCCGATGCCCCACAGCCGCTCGATGAAGCCCAGGGCGGACAGCAGCGACGGCCCGTAGCCGTCCTGGAAGGGCTCGTCAGAGCCCGGCGGGACAGGCGCGTGGGAAACCAGCCCCACCCGGGAGGGCGCGCCGGTGAAGGGATCGAACTGCTGGGTAAAGGCGCAGTCGGCCTCCGCGATGGCGCGCAGGAATCGGCGTCCCAGCCGCGTGACCAGCTTTTCATAGCCATAGCGCTCGAGGGCGTGCATGGCCCGCTGGAAGGTCAGCCCTTCGCACTGGCCGCTCCAGTTGTTCTCCGGGGCGTTGCGAAAGGCGGGGTCGTTCGCGGCCACGCTGGGCAGAGGCATCGGCGTCCAGAACTCCGAGGGGTTGAGCAGGTGCTCCCGGACAAAGCGTTCGGCCATGTCGGGGGATATGCTGCCCCAGTACATGCAGCGCAGCGTGTTATGGCACAGCACGTCCACCACCCTGCCGCTGTGGTCCCGGTCGTACAGGGCGCCGCGACGCTCGTCCCAAAGCGCCTTTCGCAGGGCCGCTGCCACCGCGTCCGCGGACCGCTGCCAGCGCCCGGCGTCGCCCTCCGCGCCCCGAAGCCGGTTGATTTTCGCCAGGGTATCCCGGCACGCGAAGGAATAGGAGGTGACGTCCATGGAAGCCATGGGGACCACCGAATAGCCCCGGGGCGGCGCGTCCTCCGGCCACCAGCAGGGGGCGTCGCCATAGCGCAGGGCGTTGTCCTCGCCGGTGTCGTAGACGCAAAAGGCGGACAGCAGCCCGTCCGTGCCGAGGGCGCGCCTCTTCCACAGCCAGGCGTCGAAGCGCTCCAGGCAGTCCGCGAGGGCGTCCAGCCAGTCCCCGTCCCGCCCCAGCAGGTAGTACAGGTTCAGGGCAGGATCGGGAAAGCAAAAGCCCTGCAGCTTGTCGAACTGGGGCGCCACGTGGCCGTCGAGGCACTGGATCGAGCCGGGCAGCCGTCCGTCCGGGCGCTGGTGGCGCATGAACAGCAGGCTGTTGTTGACGGCGGCGGTCAGGTCGCGCAGGGCGTACATCTCGCCACCCATGGGCTGGGTCTCCAGCCAGATCTTTTCATAGCCGCCGCCCTCCACCAGCACCCGGTCCCCGGCAAAGTCGGCCAGGTTCAGGCGGCACTTGCGCTCCGCTTCATCGTGGATTCTCTGTATCTGCGCATTCTCGCAGGAAAAGGAACAGCTTACGGGGGGCAGCATGCCAGCACTCCTCTCATAACGGGGCTTCTCGTTATCATTACCGGTCCTGGGCGTCGCACAGCCAAAGCTGCCCGTCGTGCTCCTGGACGGGGAAGAAGCGGGGCCGCTCCTCCAGGTGGGCGTTGGGGCTGTGAAGCGCGAGCCGGAGCCCGCCGCCCGGCCCGCGAAACACCATGCCGTGACCGCCGTTTTCCATGAACAGGGGCGTCACCTGCCGCCAGGGACCGTCGATGCCGCCGCTTTCGGAGCGGGCCTGGGCCTGAGTGTAGCCGCCCTCAGAGAAGCTGGCCCAGAGGCAGACCAGGCTGCCGTCGGCCAGCCGCCACAGGAAGGGGCCGTCGGTGACGAAGCCGGTCATGCCCGAGGAATGGCGCATGCGCTTGCACCAGGTCGCCTCTGAGGCGTGAAACAGCACCTTCGGCGCACCGGCAGAGGCGCGGAGGTCCTCCGTCAGTGGCAGCGCGCAAACCGAGCCGTCCCCGGCCTGCACCCATTCGTGGCAGAACACCATCCACGGGCGGCCCTCTCCGTCCAGGTGGAGCGTGCCGTCCAGGCATTCCCAATCCTTCGGTGTCACCGGCCCGTCCGACCAGGGCAGGAAGGGGCCGAGGGGGGATTCAGCCCGGAGTATGGCGGTGCCCCGGCGGCGTCCGGCGCCCTTGAACGAGGCGAACATATAGAACGCGCCGCCGTAGGGATGGACCTCCGGCGCCCAGTAGTCCCTGTCCGCCCAGAAGCTGCCGTCGTTGTGAAAGACGACCGCAGGCGCGGACCACGTCGCCAGGTCGGCGCTGACGTAGGTGTCGAAGCCGTCCGCAGGTCCCCAGCAGGTCGCCCCGCGGGTGCCGTAGAGGTAATAGCGGCCTTCATGGTTGAGCACATAGGGGTCCCGAAGGTTGATTTCTGACAGCTCCATGGGTTCATCCCTCACATTGCCAATCGCGTGCCCGTCCCTTTGCGCGGGGAAATGACGGCGCTTGCCTTATAATATTCCAATATACAGCATGCGCGGTCGAAACGCCATATCTGAAATGTTACAATAATAATATAATCTATGCCGCCCATCGTCGCAGACCGCGCTTGCGCGTCGGGAAACGGCTGAGCCCCGAAGCCCGACGGCGGGATCGGCAGCGCGGCGTCCGGGCTTTCCTTTTGCCCTGTCTGATGTTTGCACATTCCACTGATTTGATAATCCAATCAACCTAATTAATTCTCATTTGTGCTACTCTTTTCCCGTCGAGCGGAAAGGAGGTGAAAAACATCGACACGCTGAGGAAATGGCTGATCGAGCCCTTCCTGAAGGAGGACCCGCTTCAAGCCGACGTGATACAGCAGGCCATAAAGGCACAGGCCGAGTACTGTGACCGCGCTGAGCTGCCCCATTTTGCCCCCTACGACGGCATTTGCTGGCACTGCGGGCGGAACATCTACGACGGGGGCATAACCATCGACGAGGCGAGCCGGCGGCTGATAACCGCCTGCCCCTTCTGCCACCGCAGCTACACCGAATAGTCGTGCGGTAAACCGCGCCACCATGAATGAACACGGTCGTCGGGGCGATTTCCAATCGCCCGCGGGCGCTCGGAGAGCGCCCCCACGAAGTTTGTGTTCAAAGCAATCGCGATTTGAAAGGAGTATAAACCCATGACAACCTACCAATTCAACGGCATGATCATCGAGCTGTTCAGCAAGCTGCCCGACCTTGACCCCCGTTACGTGCGTGCGTCGCGCATCTTCAACGCCAAAAACGTGGCCCGTGATTTTGTAAAGGGCATGCCGGTGCCCGATGGCATGTGCGTCATCTTCCAGGGCCGGCGCTACCGTTCCGGCGAAACCATGCCGTCCAGGCCCGGCGAAGCCCTGGCCGCCGTTGAGGCGCAGGGCGACGCTGCGCCCTCCCAGAGCCCCGCAAAGGCCCCTGTGAGCGCCCCGACGCTGGACATGTTCGACAACACCGACCCCAACGCTCCGCGGACGACAGACCAGAACAACGCCTTCTGGGGCCTGATGGAACAGCTGGGCAAGCTCACCGGCAAGACCGGCGAGGAGATGAAGACCGTGGTGGTGGCCCGGGCCCTGGGCGAAAACAAGGGCACCAGCAAGCTGACCATCGCCGAGATGGAGAAGGTGATCCGCTTCGTCAAGGACACCATCGCCCTTTTCGAGCAGCACGACTGGGCCACCGCCGGAAAGGAGAAGGAGGCATGAATCTGGTGTATCTGCTGGAGATGATCGACGATCTGATCGAGTTCAAGGCGCTGCTGGAGATCGCCACAGTCACCGACTACGACGCCGAAAGGCTCATGGAACACCTGATCTACTTCCGCAAGCATGGCAAGGTATCCACGGAGTACATGCCCGCCGACATCCGCCCGATCTTCCATCTGCTGCTGCACGAGCTGAAGGAACAGATCGAGGAGGCCGACCCGGCCTGGTTCGAGGCCTACACCGTCAAGAAGGAGGACAGGGAACAGGAGGCCCGCATGGTTGACGCCTTCCTGGATGAGCAGGCGCGCATCGAGGAAGCAAAGGGCGCGGACTTTGCCTGAGCTGGATTACATACCGCTGTTCCTGGACTTCTACGAGCGCTACAGTGAACTCAGCTATGAGGAGCGGGGCCGGCTGGTGTGGGCCATGCTGGCCTACGCCAGGGACGAGGACCCCGCCCCGCATCTGACCGAAGCCCTTCGCCGGCTGGCCTTCGGCAACGAAAAGGGCATCATCGACCGCACCAGCAGGACCTTCACCGAGCGCAAGGCGAGGCGGAAGGCGGCGTCACAGGCGGCGGTTGCTGCAAGGCAGGCAAAGACAACGAATCGTAACGAATCGTCACCAATCGTTGCCAATCGTAACCATAACTATAACAATAACAATAACAATAACAATAACAATAACAATAACAATATAGGCAATTGTAAAAGTCGGCGTGGGAGCGGGAAATGACAGCAAGAGCAAGCCGGACAAAGGATAAGAAGAAGGGCGGGGACAGAGACACAGAGAGAAAGGCAGCGCAAAGCGGGCGGGGTAAAAGCCGCCCAAAGGAGG
>JAZOUD010000015.1:0-9578 GCA_045658005.1 Clostridia bacterium
AAACACCATCCCTTAAACATGAATAATCCTCTGTTCTGTCGCGGGAACGGTCGCTCTATTCCTCGTGATACCTCGGTGCGCGGCTTCTCCTAATCCCTAATCCCTAATCCCTATTCCCTGCGCGTCAGCGCGACAAATCAGAAGTTACAACACTACACGACAAGAGGAATCACCCATGAACAAATATCAAATCAATCCCCTGAAAACCCGCGCCGACCTCGTTCGCCTGGCGGTGGATCTGATCGAGCCGCTGCTGCCCTGCCTGTCCGAGGGGAGGGCGCGGCTGCACATCGGCGACACCGGCGCGGTGTACGACGAGGCCATCGCGGGCATGGAGGGCTTTTCCAGGGTGCTGTGGGCGCTGGTGCCGATGCTCGCGGGCAAGTGCCCGGAGGCGGAGCCCCTGTGGGCGCTGTGGCGGGAGGGCATCGTCAACGGCGTCGATCCCGACCACCCGGAGTACTGGGGCGACATCGGCCCCTTCGACCAGCGCATGGTGGAGATGGCGGTGATGGGCATGGCCCTGTGCATGATCCCGGAGCGCTTCTATTATGAATTGCCGGAGGACGCCCGGGGCAACCTGTATACCTGGCTGAACCAGATCAACCGCTATGACATGCCCCTGAACAACTGGCTGTTCTTCCGGGTGCTGGTGAACTGCGGCTTCCTGTCCGTGGGCCTGCCCGCCGACGAGAAGCGCCTGGCGGACGACCTGGACAGCCTGGAGACCCACTATTGCGGCGACGGCTGGTATTACGACAAGCCCGCCCAGCGGGACTACTATACCCTGTGGGCCTTCCACTATTACGGGCTGGTGTACGCCAAATTCATGGGCAAGCGGGACCCGGCGCGCGCCGCCCGGTTCATCGACCGGGCGCGGCAGATCGCGCCGCGCTTCGCCGCCTGGTTCGACGGCGCGGGCCGGGCGCTGCCCTACGGCCGGAGCCTGACCTATCGCTTTGCCCAGGGGGCCTTCTGGAGCGCCTGCGCCCTGTCGGGCGTCACCGCGGATGGACTGGGCTGGGGCGCTGTCAAGGGATTACTGCTCAATAACCTGCGCTGGTGGATGAAGCAGCCCATATTCGACCGGGGCGGCATACTGACCATCGGCTACGGCTACCCGAACCTGATATTCGCCGAGGGCTACAACGCGCCGGGCTCGCCCTACTGGGCCATGAAGGTGTTCGCCGTGCTGGCCCTGCCGGAGGACCATCCCTTCTGGCAGGCTAAGGAGCAGGCGTATGTGCCGCCGAGGGTGCTGCTGGACGAGCAGGCCCGGCTGCTTTTGACCCGGGACGCCGAAAACCGCTCGGTCATCGCCTACACCGCGGGCAACCACGCTTACGAGCACGCCCACGAGGACGAGAAGTACGAGAAGTTCGCCTATTCCACCCGCTTCGCCTTTTCGGCGGCGAAGGAGGCGGGCACGCTGAAGAAGGGAGCCTTCGACAGCATGCTGGCCCTGAAGGGCGAGCGGGGGCTGTGGCACGCCCGCAGCGGCTTCGACCGCTTTGAGCTGTCCCAGGCGGAGGTGTCCTTTGCCTGGCGGCCCATGGACGGGGTCGAGGTCGAGACCCGGCTGATTCCCTGGGAAAACTGGCATCTGCGCTGCCACACTGTGCGCACGGACCGGCCCCTGGAGGCAGCGGAGGGCGGCTTTGCCGTCTGCCGGGACCATGCCGGCGCGCGCCCCTGCGACCGGGTGCGCAGCGTTGCCCTTGCCGATGAAACCCAGGCTGCTGTTCGATGTGAAAAGGGCTCCTGCGCCGTATTCGCCATCGAGGGTTACGACGGGGGCGAGGTGGTGGAGGCCGAGCCCAACACCAGCCTGGCGTATCCCCGCACGCTGATTCCCACCCTTCGGGCGAAGCTGTCGCCGGGGACAACCCGCCTGGTGTGCGCGGTCTGTGCCACTGAGGACGGGATCCTGCCCGAGACCATACCCCAGGAGGTGACGCGCCTTGCGCAACGATGCCTGTGACGCGCTGCGCCGCGCGATCGACAAATACCGGGCCACCGCCCCGCTGGCGGCGGAGGCCGGGATGCTTCCCTACCGGGGCGGCGAGCGCTGGCTGGACTCGCCCTTCGACGGCGACAGCTGGTGGACCGGCGGATTTTGGCCGGGGCTGATGTGGCAGCTCTGGGCCGCCTCACGACGCGAAGCAAGTCCTTTAGGGCGACGCGAAGCATGTAGCGGCGCCTATCAGGCGCCACATGGCGGCAGATTGCAAAACGAAGCCAGTCCTTTAGGAAAGGACGATTGGTTCAAGGATGAGGCTCTGCGGGCCGAGGCCCTGCTCACCGAGCAGTTCCGGGCCTTCGAGCGCCTGAACCATGACGTGGGCTTCATGTACCTGCTCTCCTGTGGCGCGCATTACAAGCTGTCGAAGGATGAACAGGCCCGGGTGGACACCCTGCACGCCGCCAGCCTGCTGATGGGCCGCTTTAACCCCGCGGGCTTCATCCGGGCCTGGAACGAGCCGGAGCGGGTGGGTTACGCCATCATCGACTGCATGATGAACCTGTCGCTGCTGTTCTGGGCCAGCGACGTGACCGGGGATCCCCGCTTTGCCCATGTGGCCCGCGTCCACGCCGACACCACCCTGCGGGATTTCGTGCGGGCGGACGGTTCGGTGTGCCACATCGTGGAGTTCGATCCGAACACCGGCGCGCGGCTGCGGGAGCACGGGGGCCAGGGCTACGCCGAGGGCACGGCCTGGTCCCGGGGCCAGGCCTGGGGGCTTTACGGCTTCGCGCTGGCCTTCGCCAATACCGGCGAGCGCCGCTATCTCGAAGCGGCGGAGCGCATTGCCGCCTTCTTCATGGCTCACATCCGCCCCGACGGGCTGACGGACTGCGACTTCTGCCAGCCTACCGAGCCCATGCGGATCGACAACATCGCCGGGGCCTGCGCCGCCTGCGGGCTGATCGAGCTGCACCGGCTGACCGGCAAGGGGGTATACCTGGAGGCCGCCGGCAGGCTGCTGGACGGGCTGATCGACCACTGCTGCGACTGGTCGCCGGATACCTGCGGCATACTGACCCACTGCACTGCCAGCTACCACGACGACGCGGCGGGCGTACATACGAACATCGTCTACGGCGACTATTTCCTCGTCGAGGCCCTGGCCAGGCTCGCCGGAACGGACCCGGGCCTGTGGCGGGCGTGAGGGACAAATTCTGATTTATCGAGCTGTGCTCGATGAATCAGAATTAAGGGATTAGGTTTTAGGGGATAGGGAAAAGCCCGATTTACCGAGCGGTTCCGGTAAATCGGGCTTCTTGTTTTTGCATCAAAACCGACGGATTACATCAAAAAAGGCTTGCCAAATGGCAGCAGCTTGTTATATAATGTAAACAGTCGGGTCAAACCCGAAGTCAGCCAACATCAAATCAAGGAGGATAACCCAATGAAGAAGCTGCTTTGCCTGCTGCTGGCCGTCGCCACGGTGCTGGCGATGTCCGTCCTGCCCGCGATGGCGGAGGGCGCTGAGATCAACATGTTCATCTCCAGCCCCGAGTACGCGGACGCCGTGAACGAGCTGATCGCGGCCTACAAGGAGGTCGCGCCGGACGTGACCATCAACTACGAGACCACCCAGAACGACTATCCCACCCTGCTGAAGACCCGCATCAACGCGGGCATGACCCCGGACATCTTCTCCACCACCTCCGGCAAGGAGATTGCGGACTACGCCGAGTATTCCTACAACTTTGCCGGCAGCCCCGCCGCCGAGGCGATGGACCCCGCCGTGTCGGCCATGATGGTCTACGGCGACGGCGAGATCCACGGCTTCGCGCTGAAGGGCAATTACTTCGGCATGCTGTACAACAAGGCCATCTTCGAGGAGGTCGGCATCGAATTCCCCAGGACCCTGGACGCGTTCGAGGCGGCCTGCGAGAAGCTGTCCGAGGCGGGCTACCAGCCCGTGACCACTGGCTTTGCCGAGTGGTGGGTGTTCAAGCACGTGATGCAGCACTTCCTGGACGCCGCCAGCGACGATCCCGCCGCACTGGTTGCTGCCTTCCAGAAGGGCGAGGCCCACTTCAAGGACTATCCCGTGCTGTATGACAACTTCTTCCGCTTCATCGACCTGTGCGTGAAGTACGGCGACAACAAGCCCCTGGAGACCGACCTGGCGGGCGAGGACGCCGCCTTTGGCGCGGGCAAGGCCGCGATGATGACCGGCCAGGGCGCCTGGGTCGAAGCCGACGTGCTGGCCATTGACGACGCGCTGCAGATCGGCTTTGCGGGCTACCCCGTGACCGACGATCCGGCCAAGAGCCAGATCATCGGCGGTTCTGACCAGGCGCTGCGCATCAACAAGGATTCCGCGAACCTGGACGCCGTGATGGACTTCGTGAACTGGTGGTACACCAGCGACTACGGCAAGGCCTGGTTCTGCGACGTGGCCGGCGTCATCCCGCCGATCACCGACGCGAAGGTGGCCGACATGCAGATCATCCAGCAGGGCTCTGAGCTGAGCGCCACCGACGGCGCGGCTGCGCTGAGCATCTGCTACTCCTCCGACAGCTTCAACCAGGCCATGGGCGAGGCCATCCAGGCCTACATCGGCGGCACCATCGACAAGGATGCCTGCTGCGCGCAGATCGAGGCCAAGTGGGTCGAGCTGGACGGCGCCGCCCAGTAAGGCACAATTCGACTTGAATTGACCGGCGTTTCAGCCGCGCCGCATACGGCGCGGCTGATCTATTCCATTCCCAACGCAAGGAGGGCGAGAACGTGGACAAGAAATCCATGAGCCCGATGAACCGCAAGGCGCTGAAGGAGACGCTGCTCTTCACGCTGCCGGCGGTGGTCATGGTGCTCATCGCCATCTACATCCCCTTCGTCATGAGCGGCTATTATTCGCTGACGGAGTGGAACGGCATATCCCGGAACCCGGTGTTCATCGGGCTCAACAACTTCAAAACCATCTTCTCCTCGGGCAGCCCGGAATTCGTGAACGCGCTGGTGTTCACGTTCAAGTATTCCGCGCTGTTCATCGTGTTCAGCAACGTGCTGGCCCTGGCCCTGGCCGTGGCGCTGACGAAGGAATTCAAGCTCGCCAACTTCCTGCGGGGCATGTTCTTCCTGCCCTACATCATGTCGATGACCATCGTGGGCTTCATCTGGAAGTTCATATTCACCCAGGGCTTTGAAAAGCTGTACGAGCTGACCGGCTGGGGCATATGGAACCTGAGCTGGCTGGGCGACGGCGGCCTGGCCTTTTGGTCGCTGGTGATCGTGGGCACCTGGCAGTCGCTGGGCTTCTATATCGTGCTGTACATCGCAGGGCTCCAGGCCATTCCCAAGGAGGTCATGGAGGCGGCGAGCATCGACGGCGCCACCGGCAGCCAGCGCTTCTTCCGGGTGACGCTGCCCCTGCTGGGCCCGTCCATCACCACCTGCATGTTCATGTCGCTGACCAATTCGCTGAAGGTGTTCGACATCATACTGGCCCTGACCAAGGGCGGCCCCGGCGGCGCCACCTACTCTGCCACGCTGGACATCTACCGCGAGGCCTTCCAGAACAACAACTACGGCCTGGGCTCGGCCAAGGCCATCGTGTTCTTCGTGATCGTGCTGGTGCTGACCCAGGTGGTGCTTAAGATCTTTGAGAGCCGGGAGGTGCAGCAGTGATGGACAAGGTACAATCCCCGGTTCGGCGCATCGTCACCCACACCCTGTTCCTGGTCGTGATCGTGCTGCTGGCGTGCCTGTACATCTATCCGGTTTTCCTGATGGTGTGCAATTCGCTGAAGCCCTTCAAGGAGATCCTGACCAACGTGCTGGCGCTGCCCAGCCACCTGGAGTGGGCGAACTATTCCTATGTCATCGAAAAGATGGAATACTTCCGCCTGTTCTTCAACAATGTGGTGATCACGCTGCTGGGCATCCTCGGCATCGTGGCATTCTCGTCCATGGCGGCCTATATACTGGACCGCCGCCAGACCCGGGTGACGAAGGCGCTGCACACCTTCATCATCACCCCGATGCTGATCCCCTTCCAGACCATCATGATCACCCTCTTGAAGTTCATGAACATCATCCACCTGAACGGCACGACCTGGGGCCTGGGCATACAGTACTGGGGCTTCGGCATTCCGATGGCTACGTTCATCTACTTCAACTTCATGAAGTCCATCCCCAGCGAAATCGACGAGAGCGCCATGATCGACGGGGCGACCACCTGCCAGACCTACGTGCGGATCATCTTCCCGCTGCTCAAGACCGTCACTGCCACCGTTGTGGTGCTGGACGTGATGTGGATCTGGAACGACTTCCTGTTGCCGCTGTTGATGGTGAACAGCTCCCCGTCCTCCAAGACGCTGGTGCTGGCCGCCTACAACTTCGTCGGCTCGCTGAACACCAAGTGGCACTACGCCCTGGCCGCCATGGTGCTGGCCATACTGCCCTCGGTGATCGTGTTCGTGTTCCTGCAGCGCTACATCGTCGACGGCGTGGTCGCGGGGGCGATTAAGGGGTAAATTCAAATTCAACGGAGGTTCCTTCTATGAAATTCACCAACGGCTACTGGCTGAACAAGCCGGAGTACGACCTGCATTTTGCGATACAGAGCTTTGACGCCACCATCACCGAAAGTGCCCTGCGGATCATCTGCCCCACGGTGCCCGCGGAGGGGCGGGGCGGGGTGATGAACCACCCGGCGTTGACCGTCACCTTCACCGCGCCCATGGAAGATGTGATCCGCGTGAAGGTGGAGCACTGGCGGGGCGTTGTGGATCGCGGCCCCCACTTTGAGCTGCACGAGAGCCCGGTCAAGCCCGTCATCACCGAGACCGAAACAGAGTATATCTTTCAAAGCGGACGGGCGAAGGCCACGATCAGCAAGGCCCCCAAGGGCTGGCGGGTCACCTACACCGGCGACGACAGGCTGCTGACCGAGTCGGAATACCACGCCATGGCCCATGCCTACTGCAAGCCCACCGGGGTGGACTACATGATCGAGTCGCTGAACCTGGACGTGGGCGAGCGGGTGTACGGCCTGGGCGAGCGCTTCACCGCCTATGTGAAGAACGGCCAGGTGGTGAACATCTGGAACGGCGACGGCGGCACCGCCAGCGAGCTGGCCTACAAGAACGTGCCCTTCTACATGACCAACCGTGGCTATGGCGTGCTGGTGGAGAGCAGCAGCGACGTCAGCTTCGAGGTGGCCAGCGAAAAGGTGGAGCGGGTGCAGTTCAGCCAGCAGGGCCAGAGCCTGACCTATGACGTCATCTATGGCGCGGACCCCCGACGCGCAGCTAGTCCTTCAGGGAAGGGTGTGCTGGAGAAGTACACCGCCCTCACCGGCCGGCCAGCGCTGCCCCCGGCCTGGAGCTTCGGGCTGTGGCTGTCCACGTCCTTCACCACCAGCTACGACGAAAAGACGGTCACGTCCTTCATCGACGGCATGGCCCAGCGGGACATCCCCCTGAGCGTGTTCCACTTCGACTGCTTCTGGATGAAGGACAACCACCTGACCGAGCTGACCTGGGACCCTGACGTGTTCCCGGACCCGGAGGGCCTTTTGAAGAAGCTGAAGGCCAGGGGACTTCACATCTGCTGTTGGATCAATTCCTACATCGCCCAGGAGAGCAGCATGTTCGACGAGGGCATGGAGAAGGGCTACTTCATCAAAAAGGAAAACGGCGACGTCTGGCAGACCGACATGTGGCAGCCGGGCATGGCGATCCTGGACGTGACCAACCCCGAGGCTCGGGAGTGGTACTGCGGCAAGCTGCGCGCGCTGATGGACATGGGCGTGGACGCCTTCAAGACCGACTTCGGCGAGCGCATACCGGTGCGGGGGGTCAAATACTTCGACGGCAGCGATCCCCTCAGGATGCACAATTTCTATACTTATCTATATAATAAGATGGTTTTCGAGTGCATCGAGCAGTATCGCGGGAAGGGCGACGCGGTGGTGTTCGCCCGTAGCGCCACCGTGGGCGGCCAGCAGTTCCCGGTGCACTGGAACGGCGACAGCAGCGCCTCCTTCATGAGCATGGCCGAGACCCTGCGCAGCGGCCTGTCCATAGCCCATTCCGGCTTCGCTTTCTGGAGCCACGACATCGCCGGCTTCGAGCAGACCGCCACCGCCGACGTGTACAAGCGCTGGGCCGCCTTCGGCCTGCTGTCCAGCCACAGCCGCCTGCACGGTTCGAGCAGCTATCGGGTGCCGTGGCTGTTCGACGAGGAGGCCAACGCGGTCGTGAAGCGCTTCGCCCGGCTGAAGAACCGGCTGATGCCCTACCTGTACGGCGCGGC
Source organism: Clostridia bacterium (assembly GCA_045658005.1). Lineage (GTDB taxonomy): Bacteria > Bacillota > Clostridia > Christensenellales > Aristaeellaceae > UBA2862. Next base: position 8,276 of record JAZOUD010000015.1, read on the forward strand.
GGTGGAGGCCCATGAAAAGGGCGTGCCGGTGCTGCGGCCCATGCTGCTGGAGTTCCCGGACAGCATTGCCTGCGAGACCTGCGATACCCAGTACATGCTGGGCGCGAACCTGCTGGTGGCCCCGGTGATGCATGCGGACGGCCATGTGGACTACTACCTGCCCGCGGGCGAATGGACGAACATCCTCTCTGACGAGGCGGCGACGGGCGACACCTGGCGCAGGGAGACCCACGGCTACCTGTCCCTGCCGCTGATGGCCCGCCCGAACAGCGTCATCCCCATGGGCGCGAACGAGGAGCGGCCCGACTACGACTACACCGACGGCCTCGAGCTGCATGTGTTCAGGCCGGAGGACGGCGAGATCACCGTGAAGGTGCCCGATTTGAAGGGGAATACCGCCGCGACCTACAGGGTCAGAACCGCAAACGGCGAAACAACCGTCGAGACTGATTGCAAGAGGCCTTATAAGCTGGTTGTGCACAGATAGGATGATTATTCTGTCGTTAAAAACACCGAAAAAAAAGCCGACTGCACTTGTCATGGTCCATTGCCGGTGGTAAAATGCTGACATAAAAAATGGGGCGGTGGGCTTATCCGTCCAAACTTTGATCGGGAGGACTCTGAAATATGTGTGGAATCGTGGGCTATACCGGCAATCGACCTGCCGCGCCGATCCTGCTGGAGGGGCTCTCCAGGTTGGAATACAGGGGCTACGACTCCGCGGGATTGGCGGTGCGCGACGGCGAGCGCCTGGCCGAGGTGGTCAAGGCCCGGGGCAAGCTGCGCAACCTGGCGGTCAAGACCGACAACGGCCGCTCGCTGCCGGGTGCCTGCGGCATCGGCCACACCCGCTGGGCCACCCATGGCGAGCCCAGCCAGGCCAACGCCCATCCCCACGTCAGCGGCATCTGCAAGGGCTCCGGCTCGGGCCCGGTGGAGTCGGCGGTGGTGGGCGTGCACAACGGCATCATCGAAAACTTCGCCGAGCTGAAGGACAAGCTGCTGAAGAACGGCTACCAGTTTTACAGCGAAACCGACACCGAGGTGGCGGTGAAGCTGGTGGACTACTATTATAAAAAGTACAAGATCGGCCCGGTGGACGCCATCAACCGCATGATGGTGCGCGTGCGGGGCAGCTACGCCCTGGCGCTGATGTTCAGGGATTTCCCCGGCGAAATCTACGCTGCCCGCAAGGATTCCCCGATGATCATTGGCATGGGGGAGGGGGAGACCTTCCTGGCCTCCGACGTGCCGGCGATATTGAAGTATACCCGCAGCGTGTACTACATCGGAAACCTGGAGG
>JAZOUD010000016.1:0-10175 GCA_045658005.1 Clostridia bacterium
CCGCGCACCGAGGTATCACGAGGAATAGAGCGACCGTTCCCGCGACAGAACAGAGGATTATTCATGTTTAAGGGATGGTGTTTGTTTCTACCATGCGCCAGCCACTATTTCTAATCCCTAATCCCTAATCCCTCTCCCCGATAAATCAGTATTTGCAGAAACGATCAGGATAAATGCGCAAAAAAGCTGCCCATAACAGGCAGCTTTTTATGTGTCGATTTACCCTTTCACTGCGCCGGCGATGAAGCTGTCCTGGATTTGCTTGGACAGGAACACGTAGACCAGCAGGGTCGGAATGGTGGCGATGGACAGCGCCGCGCCGATGGGTCCCCAGTCGGTGGTGTACTGGCCGGAGAGGGCCTGCACGCCGACGGGCAGGGTCTTCAGGCTGTCCTTGCTGATGAATACATTGGCGAACATCAGCTCGTTCCAGCATTGCAGGAACGTGTAAATGCCCACCGTCGCCACGGCTGGCATCATCAGCGGCGCGATCACGCGCAGGAAGGTGCCCCACACGCCACAGCCGTCCAGGAAGCACGCCTCGTCCAGGTCATAGGGAATATCGCCCATGAAGCCGATGGAGATCAGTATGCCCATGGCCAGCGAGAAGGCCGAGTAGGGGAGGATCAGCGCGAAGTAGCTGTTCAGCATCTTCAGCTTGGCCAGCGTCGTGTACAGCGGCACGATGGAGGCGTGGATCGGGATCGTCAGGCCCAGCATGAAGAACTTGTTCATGCTCTTGCGGCCCTTCCAGTCCAGCCGGGTGATGGCGTAGGTGGCCATGACCGAGGCCAGCAGCGTGATAATGATCGTGGATACCGCCACGATGACGCTGTTCAGGAAGTACAGGGGCATATTGCCGGTGTTCATGGCCCGGGTGTAGTTTTCCCACACCCAGTACTTGGGCAGGCCGATAACGTTCTCACCGAAGATCTCCTCGTTGGTCTTCAGCGAGAAGGTCAGCATCCAGTACACCGGGAAGACGCTGATGATGGCCCACAGTACCAGCACGATGTAGGACACGATCTGGCCCACGGTTTTTCTCGGCTTGCCGTTATCGTAGGTTGGAGGATAATTAGATTTTGCAGCAGTATTCATCTTCCCTTATCCTCCTTGAAAATCGCATTGATGATGATGGCGAACAGGAAGCACAGTATGATCAGCATCACGGCGATGGTGCTGCCCATGCCGTAGCGGTTGCGCAGGAACAGCAGGTTGATCATCAGGGTGCTGGGCACCTCTGTGGCGTGGTTCGGGCCGCCATTGGTCAAGACGTAAATCAGGTCGAAGGATTTCAGTGAGCCGGTCACCGCGAAGATCACGCTGACGCGCAGTATGGGCCGGATGTAGGGGATGATGATGTACCAGTTGACCTGGCCCTCGGTGCAGCCGTCGATCATGGCGGCCTCGTTCAGCTCCGGCGGCACGCCCTTGATGCCGGCGTACATCAGCAGCATGTGGTAGCCCACGTACTGCCACAGGATCGGCACGAAGGCGGCCCACAGCGCCGTATTCTTGTCGCCCAGCCATACTCTGGTCCAGCTTTCAAGGCCAAGGCTGCGCAGCAGCAGGTTCAGCACGCCGTAATCCGGGTTGTAGATCTTGATCCACAGCTGGCCGATGACCACCGTGGAGATCAGCACCGGCATGAAGTAGACGGACAGGAACACGCGCTCGCCGCGGGGCTTCTTGCTCAGCTTCAATGCCAGCCACAGCGCGAAGGGCAGCTGTATGCAGGTGGACAGCAGGGCCAGCAGCATGGCGTTTTTAAGGGCGCGTATGATGTTGATGGACTTGCTGGTGAACAATTCCCTGTAATTGGCCAGACCGATGAATTCCGGGGTCGTCAGGCCGTTCCACTCCGTCAGGCTGTAGTAGCCCGACATGATGATCGGCGCGATCAATACCCCGATGAACAGTATCAGCGCGGGCAACAGAAACAGGAAAATATTCAGCTTGTAGCTAAATGGTCTTCTCATGGTCTGCGCTCCTTCTTTGTAAACATCAAGAGGAAGACGGCCCCTCGCGGGTATCCCCGGAGGGACCGTCTTCCCGTCAGCTCTGGATCATGTCAATCCGGAACTGTGCCCAATGAGATCAGTGCAGGTCGGAGTCCAGACCGGCGGCGTACTCCTCGGGGGTGATGTCGCCCGCCCAGGCCAGGCCGATGTAGTCCAGATAGGTGTTGGCGGCGTCAGCGGACAGGAAGTTGTCGCCGAACAGCACCATGCTCTCAGCCTTCGCGGCCATGTCGGCAGCAGACTTCACCAGGTCGGAAACCTCGGCGTTCGGGTCGGCCGCCCAGCAGGGCAGGTTCGCGCCGGACTTGTAGTCGGCATCGGAGAAGAACTTGGCCAGGTAGTAGGCAGCCTCGATGGCCTCGGCCTTGTGCTCAGAGGTCTCGGTCACGGCCAGGGTGTTGTTGGGGCCGCCGATCATCTGATACAGGGTGACGTCGGGGTTCAGCACCGGGAAGGTGCCGGCCTGGACGGCGAACTGGGCCTTGGAGCCGATGTCCGCGTTGTTCCAGGAGCCGTTCTGATAGAAGGCATACTTGCCGGCGATGAAGTTGTTCTTCACTTCGTCGTTGCCCAGGGCGTCGGCGCTGGGATCGAAGTAGCCCTTCGCCTTCATATCCTGGAAGGCGGCGATAGCGGCGATGACGCCCTCATCGTTCCAGGACTTCTCGCCATTGTACATGGCCTTCAGGTTATCGCCGCCCACGGACTTGATGACCAGGGGCTCGACGTACTCAGACAGGCACCACAGCTCCTTGCCGGACACGCCGAAGGGGATCTGGCCGGCTTCGACCAGCTTGTCGCAGCACTCCATCATCTCTTCGTAGGTGGCGGGGATGTGGTCGTAGCCAACGGTGGCCAGGATGTCCATGTTGGCGTACAGGGTGACCAGGGACATGGTGTAGGGCACGCCGTACATCTTGCCGTCATAGGTCACGTTGGTGGTCATGGCCTGGGGCAGCTCGGCGGAGTAGGTGGGATAGGACTCGTCCAGGCAGACCACGCGGCCGGCGTTTACGAACTCGCCCAGGAAGCCCATGCCCCAGGTGAAGAACAGGTCGGGCAGGTCTTCGCCGGAGCTCATCGCGGCCTTGATCTTGGTCTTGTAGGCCTCGTTCTCGGTGGCGTTGTGCTCGATCTTGATGTTGGGATGGTCGGCCTCGAAGGCGGCGATGGCGTCGACATAGGCCTGATGGCTGGAGTCGCTCTCGGTGGCGATGGACCACAGCTGCAGGGTGATCTGCTCCTCAGCGAAGGCAGAGACCAGGCTGAGCAGCATCAGGGCGGTCAGCAGGACGGCTAACAGTTTCTTCATGGGGATTTCCTCCTTCTAAAATGTTCCGATGCATTGCCGCTGAACCCGGTCGGCCCCCAGGGCCTTCCCCGCTCAATGGCAATCGCCCGAATCAACTGCATTATAGCACATGTTGACGTGTTTGTAAAGAACTGAAGAAGGAATTATATGGTCAAAAGTTGCGAAAATTCCGAAAATTATACTCAATATTTTCCCGAAAAGGTTTTATATTGGCGAAATCTTGAAAGAAATGCCCCCGCGCTGAAAAGCGCGGGGGTGCGCAAGCCGTGATATTGTTTACATCATGCTGCGATACAGCGCGGCGATCTCCTCGACGCTGGTGTCGCGGGGGTTGCCGGGGCAGCAGGCGTCGGCGAAGGCGGATTCGGACAGGAACTGAACGTCCTCCTCCTTCAGGATGCCCTTCAGGTCGGCGGGGATGCCCACGTCCTTCGACAGCTGCTTCACGGCGGCGATGGTGGCCTTGGCGGCCTCGTCGTCGTCCATCATGTCGATGCCCGGCACACACATGGCCTTGCCGATGGCGCGATAGCGCTTGCCGGCCACGGGGGCGTTGTACTCCAGGCCGAAGGGCAGTATGATGGCGCAGGCCACGCCGTGGGGGGTGTCATACAGGGCGGACAGGCCGTGAGCCATGGAGTGCACGATGCCCAGGCCGACGTTGGAGAAGCCCATGCCCGCGATGTACTGGCCCAGGGCCATGCCCTCGCGGCCCTCGGGGGTGTTCTGCACCGCGCCGCGCAGGTTGGCGGCGATCAGGCGGATGGCCTCCAGGTGGAACATGTCGGAGATGGCGCAGTAGCCCTTGGTGATGTAGCCCTCGATGGCGTGGGTCAGGGCGTCCATGCCGGTGGAGGCGGCCAGGCCCTTGGGCATGCTGCTCATCATGTCGGGGTCGACCACGGCGATCTCGGGGATGTCGTTGGTGTCCACGCAGACGAACTTGCGCTTCTTTTCGACGTCGGTGATGACGTAGTTGATGGTGACCTCCGCGGCGGTGCCGGCGGTGGTGGGCACGGCGATGGTGAACACGGCGTGCTTCTTGGTGGGGGCCACGCCCTCCAGGGAGCGGACGTCCTCGAACTCGGGGTTGTTGATGATGACGCCGATGGCCTTCGCGGTGTCCATGGAGGAGCCGCCGCCGATGGCGATGATGCTGTCAGCGCCGCTCTTCTTGAAGGCCGCCACGCCGCTTTGCACGTTTTCGATGGTGGGGTTGGGCTTGATGTCGCTGTAGATGTCATAGGCGAAGCCGGCCTTGTCCAGCAGGTCGGTGACCTTCCTGGTCACATTGAACTTGATCAGGTCGGGGTCGGAGCAGACAAAGGCCTTCTTGTAGCCGCGGGCGGTCAGCTCGGGCACGATATTTTCGATGGCGCCGCTGCCGTGATAGGAAATGGTGTTCAGAACGATGCGATTGGCCATGGGAATACACTCTCCTTATAGATGATATGGGTTGGCGCGATAAACGCCACTGTGTCCATATTAAGACAATTATTGCCCAATGTCAAGCATGAAATGCGGAAAAGGGACGGGAACGCGCGTTTACCTTATTTCAACAGGCCGGGGCTGGCGCAGGAAACAGGGAATGCAGTATAATGTAAACCGGATTCGGGAGGTCGTGTTACACTTGCAGATGTCACAGAGGCAAAAGCGGAATACGCTGTGGATTGTGCTGGGGCTGGCCTGGCCCACGATGCTGGAGCAGATGCTCCAGGTGGCCGCCCAGTACGTGGATTCGGCCATGGTGGGACGCCTGGGCGCGGCGGCGACGGCGGCGGTGGGGGCCACCAGCACCATCAACTGGATGGTGGGCAGTACGCTGTCGGCGCTTGGTATTGGCTTTTTGGCCTTCATCGCCCGGGAATACGGGGCCGAACGCTATGAAAACGCCGGCAGGGCCGTGGCCCAGTCGGTGCTGGCGGCCATCGTCTCGGGGCTGCTGTTTACAGTGGCGGCGCTGTCGCTGGCCCGCTTCATCCCGGGCTGGATGAACGCCGATCCGGACATCCGTCCCGCCGCGTCGAAGTATTTCTTCATTATTTATACGCCGATGCTGCTGCGCGCCGCCATGGTGATCTTTGGAACGGTGCTTCGCGCCTCGGGGGACACCCGCACGCCGATGAAGGTCAATGTGCTGATGAACCTGGTCAACGTGGTGTTGAACTTCCTGCTGATCTACCGGACGAGGGAGCTGCGCCTCCTCGGCGCGACCCTGCGGATCCCCGGGGCGGGTCTGGGGGTCACCGGCGCGGCCATCGGCACTGCCGCGGGCTTCGCCGTGGGCGGGGCGGCCATGACCGTGGCGCTGTGGGGGCATCCCTGCATCTCCCCAAGGGGCAGGAGCCTCAGGCCCGACCCGGATATACTCAAGCCCTGCCTGAGGGTGGCCATGCCCGCGGCGCTGCAGCGCTTTGGCACGTCCTTCGGCTATGTGGCCTTCGCGTCGCTGATCAACTCACTGGGCACGGTGTCCACCGCGGCCCACGCCATCGCCAACACCGCCGAATCCGCGTTCTACATTCCCGCCTACGGCATACAGACCGCCGCCGCCACGCTGGTCGGCAATGCCAACGGCATGAAGGACCGGGAATACATGCGCTCCATCACCCGCACGCTGCTGATCCTGGAGCCGTCGCTGATGGCCGTGTCCGGCGCGGTGCTGTTCGTGCTCGCTCCCAGGATGATGGCGCTGTTCACCCCGGACGCGGAGGTGATTGCCCTGGGCACGAAGGTGCTGCGCATGGTGGCCGTCACAGAGCCGCTGTACGGCATCGCCGTGGTGCTGGAGGGCATCTTCATGGGTGTGGGGGACACGATGTACGCCTTCTGCTGCAACATCGTGGGCATGTGGGGCGTGCGCGTGCTGGGCACGGCCATACTGGTGAAGGGCTTCGGCCTGGGCCTGACCGCCGCCTGGGGCGCGATGATCGCCCACAACATACTGCTGTGCATACTGTTCGCGCTGCGCTACCGCAGCCAGCGCTGGAACCCGCTGGTGAGCGGGGAGAAGTTTTGAGGGAATGCAAATCAGGCGTTTCGCAACGAAACGCCTGATTTGTATTATAATATAGAAATAAAACAGACAAAAATATGCCTAAAAATATTACTCTTGACAAATTTATGACATAGTTGTACAATACTATAGAAATACTAAAAGCGATAAGTTGTAAACAGGAGGATAGAATCATGCGATTGACCAAATGGCTTGCGCTGTTATTGGCCCTCTGCATGCTGACGGCCGCGATGCCGACAGCCCTGTCGGAGGATATCGGATTGGATATTGTGGACGCTAACGCCGGGGAGGATGAAATCGCCCCGGAGATTGACCTGGACCTGGGCAGCCTCGACCTCGGTGAGGACAGCCTGTCCCTGGACCTTCCGGACCTGGAGCAGGAGGAGATCAGCGGGGACGTCGAGGCCGCTGAGGAAGCGGCGGAGGACGACGGAGAGTGGCCGGCGCCCAACGCCAGGAATTATACCGAGATGAGCAACAGCACCGCCTTTACCCTCAACGGCGTCACCATCCGGGCCGGCGACGAGGGCACGAAGGGCGCCCACAACTGCTGGAAGTGGGCCCAGGCGATCTATAAAAAGGTCTGGGGCTGCAACTTCGATTCCACCTTCGTGGGCACGGCTTCCAAGGGCCACAACCTGCTGCGCAACCTGACGGACGACGAGCGCAGGCTTACGCCGGAAAACCTGAAGTACTTCATCACCCATTCGATTCCCGGCGCGACGCTGCGCGTGCAGTCCTGCCCGTCCAGCTGCTCCGGCTTCAACACCGACGGCTGCAGCAGGCACCAGAAGCACAGCCTGATCATCGCCGAGATCCGCGAGGACGGCCTGGTGACCATGGACGACCAGGGCAGCGTGCACACCCGCTACTACACCTGGCAGGGCTTCTGCGACTCCTGGGGGCCGAAATGGGTCTATGTCAAGTACATCAAGTGGCCCAACGCCCCGGCGCTGAATTCCGCCCAGTCGGTGGACGGCTACGGCGTTTCCAAGGTCAGCGAGACCTATCGCGTGCGCGCCACGGCCACGAAGGGCGTCGGCCTGTATTCGCTGCCTGAGAACGGCAAGCTGAAGGGCGTGCTGAAGTATCCGGCCAGCTTTGCGGCCACCAGCAAGACCCTGAAGAAATACAGCGGCTACACCTGGGTGAACGGCACATCCAGCACCGGCATCAGCGGCTGGATGCCCCTGACCGAGGCGGTGGCCACCTCCGGTGAGAGCATCGCGGTCACCGGCGTGACCCTGGACCAGACCACGCTGATCCTGGCGAAGGGCGGCACGGCCACGCTGAAGGCGGCCGTGGCCCCCGCCGACGCCAGCAACCAGAACGTCAGGTGGTCCTCCAGCGACACCTCCGTCGCCACGGTCAGCGGCGGCGTCGTCACCGCCAGGGGCGCGGGTACGGCCACGATCACCGTCACCACCGACGACGGCGGCAAGAGGGCCGGCTGCACGGTCAAGGTGGCCGACGCGGATTACAGCAAGGAGCTCACCCGGACCGGCAGCAACGGCACGGTGACGCTGAAGGTCGGCGCGAAGCTCCAGCTGATCCCCACCTTCGCCACCGCCAGGGGATGGAAGATCAAGAAGGTATCCTCCTCCAAGAGCAAGTACGCCACCGTCAATAAGTATGGCCAGGTCACTGCGAAGAAGGTCGGCACGACCACCGTCACCGTCAAGTGCAAAAACGGCAAGAAGGCCACCCTGAAGGTCAAGGTCGTCAAGTCCTCCTCCGGCGGCGGATCGTGGGGCGGCGGCGAGGATGACTCTGAAGGCGGCTCCTCAGGCGGGGATTCCGGGCAGACGGGCTCGGTTGAGGTAAAGAAGATCTATCTGAACTATTCCGGCACCCAGTACCTCGGGGTGGGCAAGACGGCGCAGCTGCAGATCGTTAAGATAGAGCCTGCCAACGCGACGACCCAAATGAAGTGGATGTCCACCAATACCTCCGTGGCCTATGTCGACAGCAACGGCAAGGTGTACGGCCTGAAGAAGGGCACCTGCTACGTCGGCGTGATGGCCGAGAACGGGGTCTATGCTTCCATCAAACTCAACGTGGTGTAATTGAAACCAGCGCGGCGCGGCCATTTTGGGCCGCGCCTTTTTATACAAATATTGTGTTGGCACTTGGCAAAGTGCGCGGGGATGTGGTACAATACTGGCAGAAGTCGCGCACAGATCGAACCGCACACAGGAGGATTCATATGCCGTTTGAGATTGTCAAAAACGATATCACCAGGATGCGGGTGGACGCCATCGTCAACGCCGCGAACAACAGCCTGCTGGGCGGCGGCGGCGTGGATGGGGCGATCCATCGCGCCGCGGGGCCCCAGCTGCTGGAGGAGTGCCGCGGGCTTGGCGGGTGTGAAACCGGCGAGGCCAGGCTGACCCGGGGCTATAACCTGCCCTGTAAATACGTCATACACACCGTAGGCCCCATCTGGCAGGGCGGCAGCGCGGGCGAGCCGGCGCTTCTGGCGGCCTGCTATCGCAACGCGCTGGCCCTGGCCCGGCAGAACGGCTGCGATTCGGTGGCCTTCCCGCTGATCTCGGCGGGGGCTTACGGCTATCCGAAGGCCCGGGCGCTGCAGGTGGCGGTGGAGGAGATCGCCCGCTTCCTGGAGGATGCGGACATGATGGTTTACCTGGTTGCCTATACCCGGGACGCCATCGAGCTGACCGGCAGTCTGTACGGCGAGGTCTCGGCCTACATCGACGACGTGTACGTCCAGGAGCGCCGCGACTTCGACCGGGAGGCCAGGCGCAGCCAGTACCTGCGGGACGGCGCGCCGAGGGGCGTGCCCGAGCCGGGCAGCCTGTTCCGTCGCCCCCACCGCGAGGACAACGCCCGCAACGAGACGGTGTTCTCCGAGGCGAACGTGGAGCGACTCACGGCCATGCAGAGCGACGAGCAGCAGTCTGAACCGGGCCGCACGGGCGAGACCTTTGCTGAAATGGTGGCGCGAAAGCTGGGCGAGAGGGGCATGAGCGACGCGGCGTGCGCCCGCCGGGCGAACCTGGATGGCCGCCTGTTCGGCAAGATCCGGAACAACGCGGGCTATCGGCCCGCCAGGCAGACCGCCCTGGCCCTGGCCGTGGCGCTGGAGCTGTCCCTGGATGAGGCGAAGGCGCTGCTGTCAAAGGCCGGCTACGCGCTGAGCCATGCCAACCGGGCGGACATCGTCGTGGAATACTGCCTCATGACGGGCCATACCGACGTGGATGAAATCAACGGGGTGCTGTTCAAGCTGGACCTGCAGCAGCTGGGCTACTGACGGACCGACCGACCCGAAAGAGGTGAAGCGAATGTTCTGTACCAATTGCGGTATACAGCTGGCGGAGGGCGTCAACTTCTGCCCGAACTGCGGCACGCGGGTAAATGCCCCCGTGTCTGCGACGGTCCAGGGGTACATGGTGATGCTCGTCTCCGTGGGCACCAGCAACCGCGCCACCGCGGCGGCGCTGCTGTCAAGGATCTGCGGCTATACCGATGAGGAGGCGCTGCTGATCGTGGACAGCGCGCCCATCACCGTGGCCCGGGGGCTGAACGACGCCCAGGCGCGCTATCTGGCCCAGGCCCTGGCCGAGTACGGCATCGAGGTCTCCGTCTACGACGGCAGCGGCTGGCGGGAATGGGAATCCTCCAACACCTCCGTGTGGGACCAGGCAGGCGGGCTGCTGGCCAGCGTGGCCACGGCGCTGGGCCTGATGGGCATGGGCAACCGCATCAGCCGGGATATGATGCGTCCCTCGGATTATCCCTATCGCACGGCAGGACCTCGCCCGCCGGTGTTCCGGGTGAACAGCGCCCTGCGCGCCGCGCC
>JAZOUD010000017.1:0-26449 GCA_045658005.1 Clostridia bacterium
ACCGGGAATTCATCCCCGCCATGGACGAAAGGCAACGCGCCCGGCTGCTGCGCCACTGGCACAGGGCCGTGGAGCGGAGCAAGGGATGGGCCGAGGAATAGACCGACGGCCAGGGCGCATGTTTAAACTCTGATTTATCGAGCTATGCTCGATAAATCAGTATTCAGGTTTTAGGTTTTAGGGGTTAGGTTTTAGGGGTGGTGCAAATCCCTTCGGGCTTTGTTTGATTCAAAGGAAACGGCAGTAGTTACTACGTTTCTCGGTCCTTTGAATAAATGAAATCCGTCAGGATTTCTACCTTTCCTAACACCTAAAACCTATAACCTAAAACCTAACTACTGATTTGTCGCAGCGCGACAAATCAGAATTTACCAAACTAAAGGAGCAAGAGCATGCTAAACAAAACCATCCCCTTCACCGCCGCCATATTCGACCTGGACGGCACGCTGCTGGACAGCGTTTGGGTCTGGCGGGAGGTGGACCGGGCCTTCTTTGAGGAGATCGGTATCGCGGAGCCGGAGGACTATGCCCGCTCGATCCAGGGCATGAGTTTTCGCGAGACCGCGGAATACACCGTGCGGCGCTTTGGCCTTTCCCGGACGGTGGAGGCGGTCATGGACGGTTGGATGCGCATGACCGCCGAGGCCTATGCCCGCCGGGTGGCGCTGAAGCCGGGGGCGCTGGATTACCTGCGGGCGCTGAAGCGCGCCGGGGTGAAGCTGGCTGTGGCCTCTGCCAACCGGGAGGCGCTGTTCGGGCCGACCCTGCGCCGCTTTGGCGCGTGGGAGCTGTTTGACGCCGTGTGCACCTCCGCCGAGGTGGGGGACGCGGGCAAGGGCGACGGCGCGCTGTTCGTGCTGGCGGCAGAAAAGCTGGGCGTCGCCCCGGGGGAGTGCGTCGTGTTCGAGGATACGCTGGAGGGCGTGTTGGGGGCCCGGAAGGCGGGCATGGGGGTGTATGCCGTGCGCGACGCGGGCAACGACCACCATCCTGAGAAAATCGCCGTCCTGGCGGATGGCGTGATCGACGATTTTACCCGGATGGCGCGCTATCACGACCTGCCCCAGAGTCGGCGGTGCGTGATCTTCACCGCCCGCTGCGACGGCGACGTGAAGCGGGCCTATGCGCCCCAATCTGGGGATTATGTGCTCTGCGCGGACGGCGGTTGGCAGCTGGCGCGTCAGGCGGGGGCCCGGCCCGACCTGGTCATCGGGGACTTCGATTCCTCCGACCAGCCCGGGGACGGCCCGGTGGAACGCTACCCGGTGGAGAAGGACGACACCGATACCATGCTCTGCCTGAAGAAGGGCCTGGCGATGGGCTTCGACGACTTCCTGGTCGTGGGCGGCTTCGGTGGACGGATCGATCATACGATGGGAAACCTCCAGGCGCTGCGCTACGCCGCGAACCGCGCCGCCGCCATTGTGATGAGCGACGGCGCAAGCTGGGCGACGGTGGTCGAGGACGGCGCGGTGCGCGTGCCCGCCGATGTCATCGGGGAGGGGCCCGTCAAGCTGTCGGTTCTCGCGCTGGATAGGGAGTGCCGGGGCGTGACCATCCGAGGCACGAAATGGATAATCGAAAACGGCACATGGTCCAACGGCTTTCCCCTTGGTATCAGCAATGAATTCACCGCAGAGTACGCGGAGATCTCCGTGGCGGAGGGCGCTCTGCTGGTGACCGTTTGCAGGGAAGGAAATCCGGGAAGAGGTGAATAAAGGATGGGCAAGAGAGGCCTGATGCGCCTGCTGGATGTGGCGTTGGCACTGGCCCTGTTTCGGGTGCTGGACAATCTGGATCTGCCCTATCCGAGGACGCTCGATGGGCTGTGGAACATGCACAGGGATATTTTTCGCACGGCAACGTCCGTGCTGTGGCTGGTCATGCTCTGGCTGAGCCTGTATCCCGTCCGGGACAGCGGTAAGCGGGTGTCACGGTTGACCGTGACGTCGGGCGCGGCACTGTGCGTGTCCGTCCTGGCCATGACCTATGCCAATCATCTCGTCATCTATTCCTACAAGGCCCTGCTTTCACAGCTGATCTACGGGAGCACGGCGATGCTGTCCGGCGCGAGCGCCTGGGCGCTGTGCCGGGGGCTGGGAAGGGACAACCCGGACGTGCCGGAATGCCGGGACGCCTGCCGCACATGCGGGCGCTCGCTGGCCGTGGCCCTGGGGCTGATGCTTGCGGGCATGATCGCCTGTGTGCTGAAGTTTCGACAGGCCATGTGGTATTCCGTGGCCGCCGCCGGCATCTGGCTGTTGGTCAGGTGGATGGCGGGGAAAGATAAATCAGAATTTGCATAGGGCAGAGTATCATCCCAAAGGAGGTGTTACCATGAAGGACGGCGCGACGCAGACGCGCGTCTTTGAGGAATATCCCGTCGTCCGGGCTGTGCTGGCCCTGGCCGTTCCCACGGTGGTCAGCCAGGTGATCCTGGTGATCTACAACATAGCCGACACCTTCTTCATCGGTCAGGCGGGCAGCGATACCATGATCACGGCGGTGACGGTGTGCATGCCCGCCTTCATGTTTCTGTCGGCCATATCGAACCTGTTCGGCGTGGGCGGGGCCAGCGTGATCGCCCGGGCGCTGGGCGGGGGCGACGGGAAAAAGGCACGGCACGCGGCGGCCTTCGCCTTCTGGGGCTGCTTTATCGTAACAATGCTGTATTCCGCAGGGGCATGGCTGTTCTTGGACCGATTCGTGGACTGCTGGGCGGCAGCGACCCCGCCGTGCATGCCGAAGCCCTGCGCTACCTGCTGGTCACCGTGGTGCTGGGCGGCGTGGCCACGTCGCTGAACGCGCTGCTGGGCCACCTGGTGCGCTCGGAGGGACGGTCCGGGCAGGCGGGCTTTGGAATCGCCCTGGGGGGCGTGCTGAACATCGGGCTCGATCCGCTGTTCATGTTCCGCCTGCTGCCGCCGGGCAATGAGGTGCTGGGCGCGGCTGTCGCCACGTCCCTTTCCAACCTGATCGCCACGCTGTACTTCCTCGGGCTGATCTTCCGAAACCGCAGGCGGTCCGTGCTGGACCTGACGCCCCGCCGGGGGGCGCTGGAGCGCCCCATTCTCGCCGAGGTGCTGGCCACGGGCCTGCCCGCATGCCTGATGACGCTATGCGAGAACATCAGCTACGCGGTGCTGGACAACCTGATGGCCCTGTCCGGCACTGTGATGCAGGCTGGCATCGGTGTGGCCAAGAAGGTGAACATGCTGGCCCACTGCATGGTGCGGGGCATGGCCCAGGGCGTGCTGCCGCTGATTGGCTACAACTATGCCGCCCGCGACTACAGGCGCATGAAATCCGCCATTCGCATCTCCACGTCGATTTCTGTGACCCTGGCGACGCTGTGCATGGCCGCGGGCCTGCTGTTCAGCCGGAACCTGATCGGCCTGTTCATACAGCACGAATCCGGTTCCCTGACCTACGGCAGCCGCTTTTTGCGGATACTGTGCATCGGCGGTCCCTTTTCGGCCTTCGCCTACGGCATCATATCCCTGTTTCAGGCGGTGGGGGAGAGCTGGAAATCCCTGCTGCTGGCCATCATGCGCAAGGGCCTGCTGGACATCCCGCTGAGGCTCCTGCTGCTTCGGCCCGTTCCCATATACGGCATCGTCTGGGCGACGCCGATCGCGGATATCCTTTGCTGTATGGCGGCGCTGACGCTGCTGCTGCGGTTTATCCGACGATTGGAAAGCCGTGCGGGGTACGGAATCGGAAATCAATAAGAAGGGCGCTTCAGATCCACAGCGGATTTGAAGCGCCCTTTCCGATCGGTCTATTCCTCGGCCCATCCCTTGCTCCGCTCCACGGCTTTGTGCCAATGGCGCAGCAGCATGGCGCGCTGTCGATCATCCATGGCGGGGATGAATTCCCGGTCGACGGATTGCAGGTTTCTCAGGTCGCTGTCGGTCCAAAGCCCCACGGCGCGACCGGCCAGCATGGCCGCGCCCATGGCGGTGGTCTCGATCACCTGGGGGCGGATCACGTCGGCGTTCATCAGGTCCGCCTGGAACTGCATCAAAAAGCTGTTGGCGCTGGCGCCGCCGTCCACCCGCAGGGCCACGGTCTTGATGCCGGCGTCGGATTCCATCGCCTCGATCACGTCCGCCGACTGGTAGGCGATGGATTCCAGCGCCGCCCGGACGATGTGGGCGCGGTTCGCGCCGCGGGTCAGGCCCACCAGGGTGCCCCGGCTGTACATATCCCAGTGAGGCGCGCCGAGGCCGGTGAAGGCGGGCACGAAGTACACGCCGCCGTTGTCCGCCACCTCCTGGGCGAGGGCTTCGGTCTCGGCCGCGGTCTTCACCAGCCCAAGCTCATCCCGCAGCCACTGGACCACCGCGCCGCCCACGAAGACGCTGCCCTCCAGGGCGTACATGGGCTTGCCGTCCACGCGCCAGGCGACGGTGGTGATCAGGTTGTGGGTGGAGCGCACGGGCGCTTC
This sequence comes from Clostridia bacterium, assembly GCA_045658005.1. Lineage (GTDB taxonomy): Bacteria > Bacillota > Clostridia > Christensenellales > Aristaeellaceae > UBA2862. Next base: position 4,451 of record JAZOUD010000017.1, read on the forward strand.
GCCGGTGTTCATCAGCACAAAGCAGCCGGTGCCGTAGGTGTTCTTGCACATGCCCGGGTCAAAGCAGCCCTGGCCGAACAGCGCGGCGTGCTGGTCGCCCGCCATCGCCGCCAGCGGGATCTCCCGCCCCAGTATGCGGCTGTCCAGCATCCCCACGACGGTGGCGCTGTCCACCACCTCGGGCAGCAGCGGCGCGGGGATATCCATGGCCCGAAGCAAGTCATCGTCCCAGCGCTGGTTGTGGATGTCGTACAGCATCGTTCGTGAGGCGTTGGTGGCGTCGGTCACGTGCACGCGCCCGCCGGGCAGGTGCCAGGCCAGGAAGCTGTCCACCGTGCCGAAGCACAGCTCGCCCCTCGCCGCCCGCTCCCGGGCGTCGTCAATGCTGTCCAGCATCCATTGCAGCTTCGTGCCCGAGAAATAAGCGTCCGGCACCAGACCGGTGCGGTCCCGCAGCAGGTTGCCCAGGCCGTCCTGTTTCAGTCGCTCCACCAGTGGCGCGGTGCGGCGGCACTGCCACACGATGGCGTTGCACAGCGGCTCTCCGGTGCGCCTGTCCCACAGCAGTGTGGTTTCCCGCTGGTTGGTGATGCCCACCGCCTCGATGTCCGAGACTTCGATGCCGGCCTTGTCCACCGCCAGCTTCAGCGAGATGATCTGGCTGTCCAGTATGTCCTGGGGACGGTGCTCCACCCAGCCCGGATGGGGATAGATCTGGGCAAATTCGATGTTGTGGGACGCCACCATGCGCCCCTGGCCGTCGAACACCACCGCCCGGGAGCTGGTCGTTCCCTGGTCCAGCGCAACGATGTATTTCATGTCCTGTCCTCCCGTATGTGCGCATATATAAGCATCGCAGGAACGCCTGCAGGCGTTCCTGCGATCAGTATGGATCCTGAATCAACCCACAGCTTCGCCGGTGCTCTCCTCGGCCGGTGCTTCCGCTTCGGCCGGTGCCTCCTCTGCCGGCGCTTCGGCGGCGGGCGCCTCCTCTACGGCCACTTCTTCGGCGGGTTCGGTGGCTTCCTCGTCGGCGGGCTCGGGCGCGGCCTGTTCGACCTGCGGCGCGGCTTGAGGCACAAGCGGCTGGCCCTCAGTCACCGGGCCGGAGTTGGCGTCGGCTTCCACGTTGATGCGCTGCTTCATGCCCTCGCTGGGCAGGAAGATGCTCACCATGCGGGTGGGCAGCCGCTTGGCCAGCCCATCCAGCTTAATCACGTTGAAGATGTTCAGCACATTCAATACCACCACCACGAACAGCAGCAGCATGACGGCGGTCAGGAAGCCCTTCAGGATGCCCAACAGCACATGGCCAAAGGACGTGCCTTCATCCTCGTCGTCGTAGTCGTCGTCGTAATCGTCGTCATCTTCATCGTAGTGACGCCCACGGCGTGACCTGCGTCCGCGACGGTCATCCTCGTCGTCGTCCTCGTCGTATTCGTCCTCGTCGTCGTCCTCGTCGTCGTCCTCGTCCTCCTCGTCCCGGACCTTGCGACGGCGTCCGAACAGGCCGCGGCGGGGACGCTCGTCCTCTTCTTCGTCCTCATCGTCGTCGTCGTCGTCCTCGTCGTCCTCGTCCCGGGCCTTGCGACGGCGTCCGAACAGGCCGCGGCGGGGGCGCTCGTCCTCCTCCTCGTCCTCCTCCTCGTCCTCGTCTTCCTTCCCGTCGTTCTCCAGGTCCTTGTCATTCATGAGGTCGTCGAGGTTGGCCTTGGAGATGGCCTTGTATTCGCGGGTGGGCTCGTCTGTGACGGCGTCATAATCCGTCTTTGCGGACTCAATGTTCACGATGCCCTTCGACACGTCCTCGATGGTATCGGCTTCAAGGGCGGCCTCGCCAGCTGTTTCCACGGCGACCTGAGCGACCGCGCCAGCCTCTGCGGCGGCCACCGCGCTGGCGTCAGCTGCTGCCTCGGCGGCCTGCGCCGCCGCCTCCTCTTCCGCCCTGGCGGCTTCGGCCTGCGCTGCCGCTTCGGCGGCGGCCTTTTCTGCAGCCAGACGCTGCGCAAGCTCGCGCCGTTCGCGACGGGTCATGCCGGAGGTCTCCAAACCGGCGGCGAGCGCATCGGTCAGTTCGGTATTCACATTGTTCAGATCGCTCATGTCAGGTCCTCCTTCATTGTCCTGGACTGCGGGCGCGGCCCAAACCGCCGCCTCGCCCTGCAAGTCGACGCCGGCTGTCGGCGCCTGTTGAGTGGTCACGACGCCGGTGGTGACGTTGGCCGCGTCGTCATCAGTGAACGCGCCGTCACCGTCGTCATCCTCATATTCCACATCGTCCGGAGATTCGCTGTCGAATTCTTCGTCATCCTCGATGCGTACGACGAACAGGCGCATGAACTTTTTAAAGCCGCTGACCTTGTCCGGCGCTTCGTCTTCGAAGGCGTCGTCTTCATAATCCTCGATCTCGTCGTCGGGATTCCCGTCGTCGGGATTTTCGTCCTTCATAGCTCTGGGGGCGGCCTGCCCGGCGGGCGCGTCCTCCAGGACGTCCTCTACCGGCGCATCCTCTCCGGACGCTTCTTCCACCGCGTTGGAATCGGGCGCGTTTACAGGCGTGCTGCCGGACTGAGGGGCAGGCGCTTCGTCGATCCGGTCGACGTCGGCGCCGTCATCCTCCGGCAAATCGTCTTCCTCGTAGTCCTCTTCCTGCCTGCGTCGGCCAAACCGTCCGGCCAGCTTGCCGCGAATGCCCTTGAAGGCGTGGATAAAGGGGTCGAAGGGATTGGGATTGTCGTCGGGCGCTTCCCCGTCTTCCTGCTCGTCGTCATCCGGCAGGGCGTCGTCCAGCAGCGCGGCATCCTCCACAGCTTTGTCATCAGAGGGTGCTCTCCATGGCTCCGCGTTGTCTGACAACTCCAATTCCGCGGATACATCCTCCGGCTCAGGCGCGTAGGCCTCTGCCACAGGAGATTCTGCGGGGACTTCCTGCGCGGCAGGTTCCACCATAGGGGAAGATTCCACCATCGGAGAGGGTTCCACCATCGCAGAGGGTTCCGCCGCCGGAGAGGATTCGGCCACCGGGGCAGCCGCCTGCGGTTCGGGCGCCGCCTGCGCGATGGGTGCTGCCTGCGAAACAGGCTCTGCCTGCGGTTCGGAGGGGGCCTCAGGGGCATCCTTTTGCCGCTGGCTGTTTTTATATTCCTCGTGCCTTCGGCGAAGCTCGAAGTAGTCCAACGAAGGTTCGATTTCACGTTTGTTGCTCATAGCGTTACCGCCTCTCATCCATGCCAGTAAAAATCCCTTTGGGCATAACTATACACATCAATTATATCTATAATCGTCTCCCGTTGCAAGGGGCAAGGGGGATATGCCCAAAAATATTTACGATTGGCCATGAAATGGTTATTTCGGTCTGATTTTGCATATAATTTCATCGCAATTCAGCATGGAAGGTGATATTTTGGATCATCCCAGTCAGCTTTTCAACCGCATCCGCCGCCAGAAGGCCCGCCCGGCCCTGCTCAGGCAGGGACAGGCCGGCGTCGCACCAACCCCGATCCACACAGCCGCCCAGTCCCCGGCCAGCGTCCCCCCACAGCCGCCGGCGTCCACGCCCGATCCGCCGCAGTCCGCCGCCCGTGACCTCCCCGCTTCACCCGCCGCCCCGGCCCGCCCCGCCCGAAGTCATGCCCTCTACAGCCAGGTCATGCGCAGCCATGACCGCATGGGGACGAGACACTTGTAAATTCTGATTTGTCGTGCCACGACAAATCAGAATTTCTCCTCCTCCAGCAGCCCCGAGGCGCGCAGGCTGTCGGCGCAGAGCTCGATGACCTCCTGCAATGTGCCGCCCCTTTGCAGGTGTTCCGTGATCAGCTCGCCCGCGTCCCATACCGTCAAATACCGGTAATTGTGGCGCAGGCCTGCCCACAGCAGCAGCCGGGTGGCGCTGAAGTGATGGTTCATCAGCTTGTCGAGGGGCATGTCTGCCCGTGCCTCCATCGCGCACAGGCTGTTGATCGTGTAGTGCAGCACCAGCGGCAGTCCGGCCAGCCAGACAAGATGACCTTCCATACTGTTATGCTTCTCCAAATTCGTTCCTCCTCTCCGGGCCCTTTTCGTCGCTGAGTGATTCCCGGGCGCCTGACAGTGAAGCCGGCAGCGCGCTTTTCATCAGGAAGCGATTGTGCAGCCTGCGGGGATACTGCTCGTCACGTTCGCCGATGCGCGCCGCCACCTCCTTCCAGCTCAGGCCGTCTACGTAGCGACCGGCCATGATCTGCCGCATCCTGCTGTCGTCGATGCCGTCGATGTACCGGTGCAGCGCGCCAAGCTGCGCCATGCAGGTGGCGCGCCTGGCCGCAAGGGTGTCCCTCAGGGCGACGAGCTGCGCCCCATGCTCCAGGGCAGCCCGTCCCCGCCATCGGCAGCGGGTATTTCCCGTGATCTCAGCCTCCAGTCGTTCGATGCGCTGGCTGAGCAGTATCACTTCCCCCTTCAAATACCTGAGCTGCTTCAGCTGTTCAATCTTCCCTTTGACATCCAATGGCTTCGTTCCCTCCTCTCAAAATCGAACAAATGTTCTTGGCTTGGCCACATTATAAACCGAAAACGGTTAGAAATCAACCTTATATTTAAAAATTAATACCGTGTTCGGTTAGATTGTGCTTGTTATACAGTTTTCTACATGGTATAATTGACGTGTATACAGGAGGTGAGCGACGGTGAAGCTGAGTGAAAAGCTGGCGCGGCTGAAGGCGCGGCGCGGAATGACCACCGACGCGCTGTCGTTGAAATCCGGCATTCCCAAGGGCACGATCAACAAGGTGCTCAACGGTGAGACCCGAAACCCTACCATCAGCACGCTGAAGGCCCTGGCGGAGGCGCTGGAATGCCCGTTGGAATGGCTCAGCGACAACGGCGGCTCTGCGGCGGTGCCGCCCCCGCAACCGGCGGACATACCGGGCGTGCGCCGCCTGGGCGACGCAGTGGAAGCCCACTGGTTCGACAATCTGCTGCCCGTGCTGACCCGTCGGGTGCCGCTGCTGGGCACGATCGCCGCAGGCGCGCCCATCTACGCCGAGCAGGATCTGGCCGTGGCGGATTGCGAAACCGGCATCCACTGCGACTTTGCCCTGCGGGTGAAGGGCGACAGTATGATCGGCGCCCGCATCCACGACGGCGACGTGGTCTTCATCCGCCGCCAGGACGACGTGGCGGACGGACAGATCGCCGCCGTGGTCATCGACGATGAAGCCACCCTGAAGCGGGTATATCACGTGAAGAACGGCCTGCAGCTGCTGTCGGAAAACCCCAAGTATCCCCCGATGATGTTCACCCTGGCCGAATGCGGCGTGATCCGCATCCTCGGCCTGGCGGTGGGGTTTACGGGGAGGCTGTGAAATTCTGATTTACCGAAAGAAAGGAAGAAACCCATGTCCATCCAAAACGTTCGCGAATACATGACGCCTCTGGGCCTTGCGGGCAGGATACTTGAATTTGAAACCTCCAGCGCCACGGTGGAGCTGGCCGCGCAGGCGGCGGGGGTGATCCCGGCGCGCATCGCCAAGAGCCTGAGCCTGATGCTGCCGGAGGGGCCGATCCTGCTGGTGACCGCCGGGGACGCCCGCATCGACAATCCCCGCTTCAAGGCCCAATTCCATGCAAAGGCGAAGATGCTCGGCGCCGACGAGGTCGCCCTGCGCATCGGCCACGCCGTGGGGGGCGTGTGTCCCTTCGCCATAAAGGGTGACGTGCGCACCTGGCTGGATGTCTCGCTGAAGCGCTTTGATACGGTGTTTCCCGCCTGCGGCAGCGCCAACAGCGCCATCGAGCTGAGCTGTGACGCCCTGGAGGCCGCGGCGCAAAACTTTGCCGGTTGGGTGGACGTGTGCAAGGGCTGGCAGGATGTCACATTGTCTTAACGCCATACAGGATTTTTCATCTTATTTCAAAAGTATTAAAAATCATTGACATTTATTGTAACAAGTGCTATAATCAGTGCACAATGAAAATCTGTGTACTGGAGAAACAGCCATGAGAGTTACTTATTCGTCGGCCAGGCGCTTCCTTATAATGCTGCTGGCATTGGCGCTTTGTATGACAGCCCTGCCGCAGGCGCTGGCCGAGGGCAGCTTTGAAGCGGTCGTCTCGGTGGACGGTATGAAGGTGTACGCCCAGACGAAGCCCCACGACGTGTTGACCACGCTGCCCCGGGGCACCGTGGTGACGGTGCTGGCCTGGTCGGGCAAGGCGGCGCTGGTCAGCGCCGGTCTGATCACCGGCGTCGCCCGGGTATCCGAGATGTCCCGCGTCGCCCAGACCGCTGCGCCGACGGCGTCGGCCACCCCGGCCCCGGGCCAGGCGATGTTTACCAACCAGCAGACGCGCGTCTACCGCCGGCCCAGCGCGGCCAGCCAGTATGTTACGCTCCAGGCGGGCGTCCAGGTGCAGGTGATGTCGGTGAACGGCGCTTACGCCCAGGTCACCATGGACGGCAGGGTGGGCTACATGCTCTACAGCCACCTGAGCGTCTCTGCCACGTCCACCGCCGCCCCGGCACAGAGCGTCAATATACCCGTGGTCACGCTGGTGGAAGCCCAGATCTACGAAAACCCCGATTATACCGGCGAGGCCGTGACCGTGCGCAAGGGCTACAAGCTGACGCTGCTGGCCGTGAACGGCGAGGTGGCCATGGTGACCCGCAACAGCATGATCGGCTATCTGCCGGTGGCTTGCCTGAGCAAGGACAGCGCGCCCGCGACCACCCAGCCCGTGAGCGAATCCAGGTCAAAAGCCAATCCCTTCACAGCGGGCAGCAATGAGTACATCATATTCAACTTCCTGATCAACGAGATGAAGCTGAACCGCGCCGCCACGATGGGCGTGATGGCCAACATCTACTTTGAGTCCAGCTACAAGGCTGTGATCGACGGCGACGGCGGCACCAGCTACGGCCTCTGCCAGTGGCATGCCGGCCGCAAGACGCGCCTGATCAACTGGTGCACAGAAAACGGCCTGGACTACAACTCCGTGGAGGGCCAGATGAAGTACCTGCAATACGAGTTGCCCAATTTCTATCCCTCGGTGGACAGCTACATCCGCCAGGTGGAGAACACCGCCGAAGGCGCCTATGACGCGGCCTACTACTTCTGCTTCAATTTTGAAGCCCCGGCCAACCGCACAGCCCAGTCCACCAAGCGAGGCAACTACGCCAAGGATACGCTGTTCCCGAAGACGAAGTGACCGGATGCAATGAATCGCCCCCGATTTGAACGATCAAATCGGGGGCGATTCATTATGCAAGGGGCTATTTTCCCCGGCCCAGCGGGAACTGGCCGATGCGAAGCGTTGTGCCGCCGAAGGGCACCAGCTCGATCACCTGGGCGTCCTTTTCCCGTACCGCCGGCACCATCGGTACGCTGGCGCAGCTGCCAACGTCCATGTGCCAATCCACCGGCACGGCCTTCACCAGCACCTTCACCGGCGCTTCTCCCCTGCCGAAGGCGCCGGGGTGCGCGCCGCTGTACACGGCCTTCATGGGTTCGTCCCGCACCAGCGCCCAGTTCCAGGGGCTCCCGGCGGTCACCTGACAGTCGTCGTTTTCCGTCTTCTCCCGGATCTCCTCGGGCTGCAGGGCCATCAGCAGCGGCCCCAGCTCCACCGCCCCGGACTGGTGATACCACTTGGTCAGGCGGGGCACAGTGCCCATCTCCAGGCGGATCACGTCGCCGGAGCGCCAGCGTCGGCGCACGCAGCTGACATCGCCCGCCCGCACCTGCATGATCTCGCCGTCCGGCAGGAACACCATGGGCTGGCGGATCCAGGCGGGCATGCGCAGGTAGAGCGGGAATTCACAGGGCTTCTTGACGGATACCCGGATCTCCACCGACTGGCTGAAGGGATAGCTGCCGCTGACCTGCAGGCGCACCGGCACGCCGTCCAGCACTGTGCGCACCGTGCAGGGCGCGTAGCTGACGGCCTGCAGGCCGCCGTCGGCGGTGGCGTACCACAGCGACGCAACAAACCTTGGCCAGCCCTGGCCGCAGTTGGCGGCGCAGCAATCCTCGTCCGGCACCGCGGCGAACAGGTTTGCGCCGTCGGTGCAGTTGTACCACTTTCTCGGCTCCCTGGACACCTTCACCTGGTTGACCTGCTCCTGGCACTGGTGGGCGGTCATGTCCGCAGAGAAGGCCGCGGGCAGGGCATTGTAGGCGATCTTTTCCAGTATGTCGGCGTACTCGGCGTTGAAATCCCCAAGGCCCAGCAGCGTCTCCAGCGTGGCCATCAGCTCCACGATGGCGCAGAGCTCGGAGCCCTGTGTGGGGCTGTTGCCGTTGAGGTGCTTGTCGCAGATGAACATGCCGCTGGCCACGCCGTGGTGGCGCACCAGCTTGTTCCAGCCGAAGCGAAAGCCGCCCTCCTCCTTGAAGCCCGACTTGAACAGGTTGATCACGCCGGGGGTCTTCAGACCCATGGCGATGTTCACGCCGTGGGACAGGTGGAACTGGGTATGGAAATAGGGGCGCTTTTCCCCCTCCAGGGGCTCCTCCCGCTCCTCCTCCAGGGCCTCCTTGAGCCGGTCCCACTTCAGCGAGCGACTCATGGGCACGGTGTTGGCGAAGGTGTGGAAGTAATTCGGCCAGTCCAGCGTCTGGGCCTGCAGCTTCTTGCACAGATCCAGCAGGTGCTTCTGGCCGGTGATGTTGTAAAGCCACAGCGCCAGCTCCATGTTCTCGCCGCCCCGGGCCACCGCCCACGCCTTCAGCGGGTGGTCGTTCAGGTGGGCCACCTGGTACTTGAAGAACCGGTCCATCAGCACCAGCACCCGCCGGTCGTTGGTGGCGGTGAAATACTGGCGCAGGGCCTTCAGTGCTATCATCAGCGGCCAGTAATCGACGTTGCGCTCCGGGCCAAACCAGCCGTCCTCCCGCTGGCTGGCCAGGATCCACTCGATGTAGCGCATGGCCTTGGCCTTCAGCGCCTCGTCATCCAGCGTCCAGGCCAGGGCCACCAACCCATCCAGGTAATAAGGCGCGTTTTCGCCGCAATTGCCCGGGCCGCCCAGCCAGCCGGATTCCGGCCCCAGGTCTGACCACCGCTCATCCAGTGTGCCGGTCAGGCCGTCGCGCTGGGTTTGCAGCTGCTCAAGCAGCCATTCTTCGGGGCGGATGCTGCCCAGGGGAAGCGGGGAAAGGGTATTCGGCGTCAGCGGCGCCCTGTTGAAGATGGGTTTCATGTCTGCACCTCTATTTATTCGAATATACGGTATTCACATTCGATCCTGCCGTTATAGTAGCGCCTGCGCCGGGTGGCTCGGCGGCCGTAGGCCTGTTCGAAGAGCGTGTCGGCGCTGAAGGCGCACAGCTTCCAGCCTCTGAAGCGCCTTTGCAGCTCGCCCAGCTGTTTGGCCACGGCATGGGCGGCCCGTTGGTTGTCCAGCCGCTCGCCGTAGGGCGGATTGGCCACGAACACGCCCACCGGCTCCGGGGGAAGGTCGTCGCCGGGGTTTAGCTCCCGCAGGTTCTTCACCGTAAGGGCGATGCGCCCCGCCAACCCCGCCTGCTTTACGTGACGGGTGGCCAGCTCGATGGCCTCGGGGTTGATGTCGCTGCCGGACACGGTCAGCGGCCGCTGGCTGCCCTCCTCGAACCGCTTCCGAGCCTCGGCGCGAATGGCGTCCAGAGCGGCGTGAGGCACGCAGGGCCAGGCCTCCATGGCGAATTTCCGGGTCAGCCCGGGGGCGCGGTTCAGGGCGATGAAGGCCGCCTCGATCAGTATCGTGCCCGTGCCGCAGCAGGGGTCGTACAGCGGCTGCCAGGGGTGCCAGCCGCTCTGCAGCACCAGCGCTGCCGCCAGCGTCTCCCGCAGGGGCGCCTCGCCGTTCCAGGTGCGGTAGCCCCGCTTCGAAAGGGGCTCTCCCGAGGCGTCCACCGCCACGGTGACCATGTCATTGCGTATGGATATATCCACCTGGAACACGGCCCCGGTCTCGGAAAACCAGCACGCCCCATAGGCGGCCTTCAGCTTCTCCACCATGGCCCGCTTGGCGATCTTCTGCACGTCCGACGGACTCATCAGCTGGGATTTTACGCACCGGGCGCGGATTGGGAAGGCCGCGTCCGCCGGCAGCAGCTTCTGCCAGTCGACGGCCTTCACGCCCTGGAACAGCGCCTCATAGCTTCGGGCCTCGAATCGGGCCATCACCAGCATGATCCGATCGCAGGTGCGCAGCCACAGGTTCGCCCGGAAGGCGTCCTCGAAGCTTCCCTCGAAGGACGCGCCTCCAACGTCCATCACCCGGACGTTCTTCATGCCCATGTGCTTCAGATCCCGCCCGGTCATCCCCTCCATGCCAAAGGCAGCGCTCGCTATCCATTCCATCGCTTTTCTCCATAAGCTGGTTTCTTTCTACAGTCAAAACAAGAAACCATTTCCCCCTATTATTCCATATTCTATTATAATTGATTAAGCGCCCTTCTTCAAGCGAAGAAAGGCGCTCTCAAACATTTAACCTCGGTCAGTTGTCATTGACTTTGTAGCGGCGGTCCAAAGGGCTGACTACATGCCGCAATTTGCCGCCTTGTTCCCCTCAACGGAATGTATTGGCGGCAGATTGCCGCCGCTACAGATGCCTCAGACGAAGTCCTCGCGCATCGGGGTGAAGATGTCCAGCAGGGTACCCGCCTCCAGGCACAGTGTGCCGTGGGGGATGTCGGGCGGAAAGGCCAGCGTATCGCCCGGGCCGACCTCCACGGCCTCGCCGTCCACATTGAAGCGGAACCGTCCGGAGCGCACATAGGTGTTCTGGCAGTGGGGATGGGTGTGCACGGTGCCCTCGCTGCCCTTCTCAAAGTTGACCTCCACGATCATCAGCTGGGGCATATAGGCCAGTACCCGCCGGGAAACCCCGCCGCCCAGGTTTTTCAAGGCAACATCAGCATGGTAGACTACGTTCGCTTCCATATCTGTACCTCCTTGTTCACTAAATACTGATTTGTCGCAGGGCGGCAAATCAGTATTTACGCCTTCCAAAAATCCAATATTCCCCGCCACCACTCAAACAGCACTGCGTCCGGGGAGCGGTAGATCTCGTGCTTCGAGCCGGGCACAAGGGTCCGCTTGCCGTCGCGCAGCCGCGCGGCGAAAGCCTTCTGGGCATCGGGCATCACGGAGTTGTCGTCCTCGGCGGTGAACAACCACACCGGAATGTCGATGTGTTCTACCGCGCCGGGAGCCAGCACGGCCTTCGACGCCCAAATCGCCTCCCAGGTCCAGCCGTAGGTGGGACCGTTGTTCTGGAATTCAGGGGTCCTGACCCGCAGAGCGTCGTACCATTCGAATCGCTCCCGGCCTGTGGCGCAGGAGGTATCAAAATTCTCAGCCCCGGCGTAAGGTCTCGAAAACAGCACGCGCTTCTTGTCTCCGCCCAGCCGCTTGGCCGTGGCGCACATCAATTTTCCCGCCACTGGGGGCAGCCCGCCCAGGTTCGGCTCGATCATCGGCGCGCACAGCGCCGCCTTCGCAAACACGCCGGGCGTTTCTTCCAGGAACAGCGACGAAACCGCGCCGCCCATGCTGTGGGCGAAAAGCAGCCAGGGCCGGGGCATGCCCTCCAGCATCGCGTCGCACACGGCCTTCAGGTCGGCCACGTATTCCACAAACCGGTCCACGTGGGTCAGGGAGATGTCCGTGATCGCCGGGTCGCGCCAGGAGCGCCCGTGGCCCCGCTGGTCGTAGGCGACCACGCTGTAGCCGCAGCGCAGCAGCGAATGGATCAATTCCGCGTACTTGTCAGCGTTCTCAGTGAAGCCGTGGACGATCACCACCGTGCCCCTGGGGCTTTCGGCGTCAAACCGGCTGCAAAACAGCGGTTTTCCATCTTTTCCCGCCACGTTGACGTCCGTCCGCTGCTCAGCCAGCCAGGGCATAACGACCTCGTTCATCGTCTCCGCATAATGCCCGGACAGAACCAGCCCGTCAGGATTGAAGCGCGCATCACTCATGGCAGACACTTCCAATTTCTCATTCCTCATTCCTAATTCCTCATTATTTTTGCGTACACCCGCTTTTCATTATACACCATGAACAGCGCGCCGCCCAGCACGCAGACCGCGGCGGCGGCGAAGGCGGTGATGCGGTAGCCGGCGCCGGTCTCCTGGCCGATGGTGGCGAAGGCGGTCACCAGCAGCATGGCGATGGACTGGCCCAGCTTGAAGGCGAAGGTGCGGGCGGCGTAGAACATGCCGCTGCGATTTTCGCCGGTCTCCAGGGCGTCGCATTCGGCGATGTCCGCCACCACGGCCTGGGGGAGTATGCCGAATATGGCCATGGCCGGGGCCGCCACGACGCAGAGGATGTAGCCCTGCACCGCCGGCGGGATGGGCAGGGCGCTGCCGAAGAAGGCGGTGTAGACGAAGCTGATCGTAAACACGACAAAGGCGAACAGTATCAGCTTCTTCTTGCCGAACTTCGGCGTCAGCTTGTTTACGGGCACGTAGAACAGCACCGACAGCGCGGTCATCAAAACGAAGTACACCGTGCTCATGCCCTCGTCCAGCTTCAGAAGCGAGGTGACGAAGAAGGGCAGCGCCGTCTGGAACATGGTGATGCCCAGGAAATAGGCGATGTCCGAGGCCACGAACACCCGAAAATCCCGGTTGCGGAAGGTGGCGCCCAGGGATTTCAGCGCCGTGGATTCGCTGGGCGCGGCCACGACGTAGTCCTTCTCCCGGATCGTGAACACCGGCACGAACATGCAGGCCATGCCGATCAGCGACATGCCGGTAAAGGTCACCCGGATGGCCGTCACACGCTCCAGGCCCGCCCCCTGCAGCGCGCCCCAGATCACCGGGGCCAGGTAGGCCATGGCCATGCCGGCGATGTAGGTGAAGGATATGGACGTGGAGATGGCCATGCGGGTCTGCTGGTTGCTGCCCAGCTCGGGAATCAGCGCGTTGTAGGGCGTGCAATACATCGTCATGAAGAGATAGAACAGCATCAGCATCAAAAACAGGAAGGCCGCGTTCACCCAGCTCTCGTCATTTACCGGCGACCAGAACGTGAATATGCAGCTCAGCGCGAAGGGTATCGCTGCCGCCCGCATGAAGGGTATGCGCCGCCCGTCCTTCGACTTGCAGCGGTCCGACAGCGATGCGATCAGCGGGTCGGTGATGGCGTCGAATATGCGTCCGAAGGCCGTGATGGCCCCCAGCACCGTCAACACACCCAATATCGCCAGCCCCTGGGGTATGAATATGGGCTGGCCCGCCTGCTGGGTGGCCAGGTCGGGCTGGTAGTAGTTTACCAGCCAGCTGGAGATCAGCGCCGCCAGCACCGACCAGCCGAACTGGCCCACCGCAAAGCACCACACCTTGCCCGTGGATAGTCTCTTTGTTTGCGTCATGAGCGTCTCCTCCCCCCGATATCCCTTTTTTCGTGTATATCATATTAACATAAATGCTCCATACAGGCAAGAAAAAAATGCAGCCAGGGTGGAAACGACCCTTTTCGATCCGACGGAGAGTGTAGCAGGAATTCACGCGAGGTATAATCTTCCGCATTGCATCGACCCTTGCCAGCGGGGGAAAATTGTGATAAGCTATGCTTGTGCCCCCGGTGCGTGCTTTGCTTCGGGAACGCAATTATCCTTGAAAAAGGAGTTCATTAATCATTATGAAGAAGATCATTTGCTCCTGCCTGGCGCTGTTGATGCTGCTTACGGGGATGGCCAATGCGGAAGGCGACACCTCCGCAACCCTGGCCCTTTCGCCGCTGGACGCCCTGCCGGAGGCGGATTGGCAGTGCACCGTCCAGTTTCCGGACTGGAAGGGCTATTTGGACGATACCCTTGCCATGAACAGTATGTTCAGCTTCCGCTTCTACCACGGCCAGGGAACGATCTATCTGGACGTGGCCGAGGGCGTGACCGGCTTCAACCTGTACGTCAACGGCGTGAAATGCGAAACGTCGGGCGTCGGCGCGGGCCTCTGGTCGGTGGACATCTCCGCGGCGGCGGTGAACGGCGTAAACACGCTGCAGGTCACCAACCTGCGACCCAGGGGCATCGAGAAAGCGGTCACCGTCTGCATTCCCTATCCCGTCGTGCTGCCCGGGGACGCCGCAGATGAGGGCATCGACCCCGAGACGCTGCGGCTGATCGGCGACATCATCGAATCCGACCTGGCCCACGGCTTCACCAGCGCCCAGCTGGCGGTGGTCAAAAACGGCAGGCTGGTGGCGCAGCAGGCCTGGGGCCGGGTGAACAGCTACAACCCGGATGGAACGAAAAACACCGACGCCGCTCCTGTCACCGCCAAAACGATGTACGACCTGGCCAGCGTGACGAAGATGTTCACCGCCGGCTACGCCATCCAGAAGCTGGTGACGGAGGGGCAGCTGGATCTGTATACCCCCGTGGTGGAGATCCTGGGCGATGCCTTTGCCGAGGATACGATGGACCTGACCTACGCCGGGGTGGATGACTCGCCGGACCTTGTGACACAGAAGGCCTGGAAGCGCAGCATCACCCTGAGGGACCTGCTGTGCCACGAGGCAGGCTTCCCGTCTGCGCCCAACTACAACGATCCGAACTTCGACTTTGCGGCCCAGCAGCGGGGACTGCCGGGATCGAACGTGATTTACGCCGTGGGCCGCGAGGTTACGCTGAAGGCGCTCTTCAAAACGCCCCTGATGTACCCGCCCCACAGCCGCACGCTCTATTCCGACGCCGACTACATGCTGGCGGCGTTCATCGTGGAGCGGGTCACCGGGCAGCGGATGGATGAATACCTGAAGAAGAATATCTATGACCCGCTGGGCCTTGAGCACATCGGCTTCCTGCCCCTGGAGAACGGCTTTGCCCCCGGGGATTGCGCGGCCACCGAGCTGAACGGCAACACCCGGGACAACAACGTCTCCTTCCCCGGCATACGCACCGAGACCCTCCAGGGCCAGGTGCACGACGAGCGGGCCTGGTACTGCATGGAGGGCGTCTCCGGCCATGCGGGCCTGTTCGCCAGCGCCACGGACCTGGCGAAGCTGGCCAGCGCCATGCTTACCGGCGGCTACGGCGATTGCCGGCTGTTTTCCCGGAATGTGATGGACAACTTTACCGCGCCCAAGGCATTTGACTCTGGCCAGTGGGGCCTGGGCTGGTGGCGCCAGGGGGATCAGCAGCGCCCGTGGTACTACGGCACCCAGGCCGCGCCGGGCACCGTCGGCCACCAGGGCTGGACCGGAACGCTGGTGATGATCGATCCCAGCCGTGAGCTGGTGGTGGTCTACCTGACGAACAAGATCAATTCCCCGGTGCTGAGCGCCAGCGCGCTGAACAGCTTCGCCGGCGGCTGCTTCACCGCGTCGACCCTGGGCTTCGTGCCCCAGCTGCTGTCCATCGGCATGGACGCAAAGGGCGACATCTCCGCCCAGCTGCTGGACCTGCTGGCCGACATGGCAGTGGAGAGCCTGGGAAAGATCCCCGAGGACGCGGCGCCCGACCATCCCTACGTGCAGAACGCCGTGAGCAAATTCGAGCTGCTGAAAAAAAGAGCAGAGACGGCCGGGAACGGGGAATATGTGGCGCTGGCGGAGGAATGGTTGGGGAACTTCTGATTTATCGAGCTGATGCTCGATAAATCAGAAGTTATGCCTACAAAAAAAGACAATCGGAGGATGTTCATGCAACTCAGACAGGGTTTGCGTGGCTGGTGGATCGCGCTGGCGGCGGCGCTGGCGGACCGGCTGACGAAGGCGCTGGTGGCGCGGTTTTGTCCCCGGGGCGGCGCGCTGATCCCGGGGCTTGTGAACCTGCGGCCCGTGGAGAACCAGGGCATCGCCTTTTCGATGCTTTCGGGGCAGGGACTTGCGCTGGCGCTGTTCACCGCGGCGCTGATCGCGGGGCTGGTGATCTGGTTGGTGCGCCATCCCGGCGACCCGCCGCTTGTGCGGACCGGGCTCTGGCTGATCGCCGGGGGCGGATTGGGAAATCTGTACGACCGGCTGGCGACGGGCAGCGTGTCCGACTTTATCGAGCTGGCCTTCGTGCGCTTCGCCGTGTTCAACGTGGCCGATGTGTGCATCTGCGTGGGCGCGGGACTGGTGCTGCTGGGCGTTTTGCGGGGGGAGAAGGATGGATAATAGCCTCGTCTATACAGCCCGCGTCGAAGCGGACCGGGAGGGGGAGCGGCTGGACGTGCTCGCTGCGGAGCTGGCGGGGGTCACCCGCTCAAGAGCCGGGGCGCTGATCAAACGGGGTTGCGTCCTCGTGGACGGCGCGGCACAGGCCAAGGCCGGCTTCAAGCTGAAGGCGGGCATGGCCCTGCGGGTGGAGGTGCCCCCGGCGGCCCCGGTGGCCGTGGAGGCCGAGGACATCGACCTGGACATACTCTATCAGGACGACGACCTGGCGGTGGTGTTCAAGCCATCGGGCATGGTGGTGCATCCGGCAGCGGGCAACGAGCGCGGCACGCTGGTAAACGCGCTGCTGAAGCATCTGGACAACCTGTCCGGCATCGGCGGCGAGATCCGGCCGGGCATCGTCCATCGCATCGACAAGGACACCTCGGGCCTGCTGCTGGTGGCCAAGAATGACTTCGCCCACGTTTCCCTGTCCGAGCAGATCAAGGCCCACACGGTGAAGCGGGCCTACCGGGCCATTGTGATCGGCGGCTTCCGTGAGAATGAAGGCACTGTGGAGGGCCCCATCGGGCGGCATCCTACCGATCGCAAGCGCATGGCCATCGTGCCCGGCGGGCGGGAAGCGACCACCCACTGGACGGTGCTGGAGCCGCTGCGGGGCGCTACGCTCATCGAGGCGCGGCTGACCACCGGGCGCACCCACCAGATCCGCGTGCACATGGCCTCCATCGGCCACCCGGTGCTGGGCGACCCGGTGTACGGGCCGAAGAAGTCCCCGTACCCGGTGGAGGGCGGCCAGCTGCTGCATGCCTTCCGGCTGGGCTTCGTCCACCCCCGCACGGGCGAGGATATGCTGTTCGAGGCAGAGCCGGAAGCGCGGTTTACCTGGTGGCTGGAAAAGCTGCAAAAATGATGGTGCATTCGATGCTTATTTACTTGCTTTTTGAATGACAATGTAATATAATTGAATTACAAAAAAGGGGGTGGGCGAATGGCAACAACGCTTTTGCAGGTGCGAATAGATGATTCATTGAAGGATGAGGCTGCGCGCGTGTTCGAGGGGTTGGGTATCGATACCTCAACGGCAGTCCGTATGTTTTTGAAGCGGGCGGTTTTGGAAAATGGAATACCCTTCAGAATGACCTTGCCCCAGGCGCCTTATAAGGCGGAGCGGGGCTACCGGGCCATGCTGGTAATCGGTGAGTCGTCACAGCGCAACGGTGTGTCGGAACTGACCCTGGACGAGATCAATGCTGAGATCGATGCATCCAGAGCAGAACGAATGGCGGTTGAGCGATGAGATACTATGCTGTATTGGACACGAATGTTCTGGTTTCTGCGCTGCTCAAAACCGAATCTGTTCCCGGACGGGTTCTTGCGGAGGCCTTGATGGGGGATATCATTCCCATATTGAACGACGGCATCATAGCGGAATATGAAGATGTCTTGAAGCGACCCAAGTTTCGATTCGACAAGCGCGCCGTGCAGGTCTTTATGGACGATTTGAAACGGCGCGCTGTGTATGCGGATGTCGGGATGATCGACGATGAAGTTCCTGATCCGAAGAACGTTGTCTTCTATGCGGTGCTCATGGAGAAGCGCAGGGAGGAGGATGCGTATCTGGTGACGGGAAACCTGAAGCACTTCCCGATGCGCACCTATATTGTGACACCTCGGGAAATGCTCGACATCCTGGGGGAATACTGATCTGTTTTGGAGGACAATCAAATGAGCCGATTGGGCGATACCATACAGAAGGCCAGGATCAAGGCCAGGATGACGGAGAAGGCGCTGGGCAGGAAGTGCGGCCTGGCGGAGAGCTTTATCAAGGACGTGGAGTCCGGGCGAAAGATCGTCTCGGACGAACAGGCCCAGCGCATACTGAAGGTGCTGGGGGTGGCCAACCCGGTGTCCACCGAACTGGAGGTGGCCGTAGAGCCGGAGGTGAAGCTGCGCCCGAAGCCCCGGGCCTATGTGCTTTCGGCCCAGGAGCAGGCCGAGAACGCCAGGAAGGCGGCGGAGGAATCGTCGGACGCCTGGCTGGACGCCCTGGGCGGCGTGGTGAAGCGGGTGCCGGTGATGTCGCCGGACGGGCTGGTGATCGACCACGTCCTCACGCCCATCGTGAACGGCAAGATCGAGGGCGGCGCGCCGGACAAGGTGCTCTACTACCGCTGCCCGGACGACATGCTGAGGGGCTTTCGCGTCCACGCCGGGGATCTTCTGCTGGTGGTGCCCGCCTCCAAGGCCGAGGACGGCCAGCTGATGCTGGTGGACTACCAGGGCCAGCGCATGGTCCGCAAGCTGCTGAAGCTGGACGGCGGACGCATACAGATGCAGGCCTTCGATCACGAATTTTCCGCCACGGTGGGCACGATCATGGACGTGAAGGTGCTGGGCCGGTGCGTGTCGCTGACGCGGCGGCTGTGATGATTTGAGTATTTAGTGGTTAGTGGAGCCCTTTTAAGGCGCCTCCACTAACCACTAAATATTAAATGCTAAATACCTCATTCTGATTTGCCGCCAGACGACAAATCAGAATGAGGTCCTTCCCTCCCGCATACCCATGACACAGGAGGGATGACCATGATTCGAAACGAATACCGGCGGGCGTTTATCATGCTTCGGGCGGTCATGCCGGGATACGGCGGCCATGTCCGGCTGGAACGGCGGACGCTGACGGGCAGCATGTACTTCATTATCACCGCGCCCCAGGGGGTGGGCGAGCTGGCTGCGGCCCTGGTGGGGCAGCAGAACGGCGAATACTATGCCGCGCCCATCGGACCGCTGAGCCGCGACCGGCGGGGCCAGCTGGCGCTGGCGTGGCAGTTCGACCCCCGCAGCATCGCAGGCCGGCCCCTGGAGGCCTATCCCTGGATCGCTGTCGTCGCCACGGGCGGGCCCTGCGCGCTGGCGCTGACCGGCAATGTGGAGGGCTCCCGGACGGTGGACGCCCGTGCTCTTGAGCGCGCTGCCTGCGCGCTGTTCGCCCCGGGGGAGAACGACGTCGCCCCCGCGGCTGATCTGCCCGAACCGGAGCCAACGCCTGCCGCTTCCGAAGCGCCGATTGAAGATTCGCCGGACGCGACGATGCCAATCGGGATTTCCCCTGACGATCGACCGCCACAGGCGATGCCGGTCGATGGGGCCGGGGAGGGCGGCGAGGAGACGCGCGGCGATGTGCGCATCTATACGATGACCCGCGCGCGCCTGCGCCGCTTGGCCAGCCGGGGCGACAGGGCCGAGGCACATCAAAGCGCACAGGCGCAGGCTGAGCAGGAAGCCGAAGTTACACAGGCTATGCCTGAAGCAGGGAGTGCCCAAGCCGAACCTGATGCCGGCACGGCCGGAACGGCGCCCGAGCCTACGGCGCTGTCAACCGATCCCGTCACCGCCGCAAGGCGGCTGGGACTGGACATCACCGTGCCCTGGCCAGGCGTCGCCGAAGCCCTGCGCCGACTGTTCGCCACCCAGGCGCAGGCAGTCGACGCTCCGGACGACGGCTTCACCTACGTCGCCTGGCCCATGCCGGACGGCTCTGGCTACAGGGACAGCCTCGTGGGGCTGAAGGTCGACGGCGGGAGAATCACCGCCATCCGCCACGCCCTGCCCGCCCGCCGCACCCCCGAGCCTCCCGCAGGAATGGAAGGCTGCCAGTGGATAGCAGGCGAGGGCGAAGCAGGCTTCTGGGCGGCGGAGGAAACGCCAAATCAGAATTTACAATAATCCGTTGCAACCCCTTCAAAAATCTGCTAACCTTTATATCAACCTGCGCGTTCCCCGCGCAAATACAATCAAAAGAGGTTAGCGCAATGGCGAAACTGACGATGGACAAGCTGGTCGCGCTGTGCAAGAACCGCGGCTACATCTTCGCGGGCTCCGAGATCTACGGTGGCCTGGCCAACACCTGGGACTACGGCCCCCTGGGTGTGGAATTCAAGAACAACGTGAAAAAGGCCTGGTGGCGCAAGTTCGTGCAGGAGAGCCCCTACAACACGGGCCTGGATTGCGCGATCCTGATGAACCGCGAGGTGTGGGTGGCCTCGGGCCACGTGGGCGGCTTCAACGATCCGCTGATGGACTGCAAGGCCTGCAAGGCCCGCTTCCGCGCCGACAACCTGATCGAGAAGTTCACGAACGGCGCCGAGACCGGCGACGGCTGGACCAACGAGCAGCTGGAGACCTACATCGCCGAGCACGACATCGTCTGCCCCGTCTGCGGCAAGAAGGATTTCACCGGCATCCGCCAGTTCAACCTGATGTTCAAGACCTTCCAGGGCGTGAACCAGGACAGCGCTGCGGAGCTGTACCTGCGGCCCGAGACGGCCCAGGGCATCTTCGTGAACTTCCAGAACGCCATGCGCACCACCCGCAAGAAGCTGCCCGCCGGCATCTGCCAGATCGGCAAGAGCTTCCGCAACGAGATTACCCCCGGCAACTTCATCTTCCGCGTGCGCGAGTTCGAGCAGATGGAGCTGGAATTCTTCTGCAAGCCCGGCGAGGACCTGGAGTGGTTCAACTACTGGCGCACCTTCTGCAAGAACTGGCTGCTGAGCCTGGGCATCAAGGAAGAAAACCTGCGCCTGAGGGACCACGAGCCGGAGAAGCTGGCCTTCTATTCCAAGGCGACCACCGACTTCGAGTTCCTGTTCCCCTTCGGCTGGGGCGAGCTGTGGGGCGTGGCGGACCGCACCGACTACGACCTGACCCAGCACCAGGAGCACTCCGGCAAGAGCATGGAGTACCTGGATCCCACCACCGGCGAGAAGTTCATCCCCTACTGCGTGGAGCCCTCGCTGGGCGTGGACCGCGCCGTGCTGGCCTTCCTGTGCAACGCCTATGACGAGGAGGAGTTGGAGGGCGGCGACAGCCGCGTGGTGCTGCGCCTGCACCCGGCCCTGGCCCCCTACAAGGTTTCCGTCATGCCGCTTCAGAAGAACAAGCTGGGCGACCAGGCCCGGGAGCTGTACGCGAAGCTGAGCAAAAAGTTCATGTGCGACTACGACGAGACGGGTTCTATCGGCAAGCGCTACCGCCGCGCCGACGAGGCCGGCATCCCGTACTGCATCTGCGTGGACTTCGACACCGCCGAGACCGGCAAGGTCACCGTCCGCGACCGCGACACCATGCAGCAGGAGCTGGTGGCCGTGGATGAGCTGGTGAGCTGGCTGGAGGAGAAGATCGACTTCTGATTTTAATAAAAACCCGACAGGGGCGGCATTCATGCCGCCCCTGTCGGGGGTTTTGGAAGAAGCCTTACAGCCGCTTCAGGAACCGCTCCAGCCGGTCCATGGCCTCGCTGAGGTTGGCCAGTGAGCTGGCGTAGCACATGCGCACAAAGCCCTCGCCGCCCGCGCCGAAGGCAGTGCCGGGGATGGCGGCCACGTGCTCCTCGGTGAGGAAGCGGGCGCAGAAGTCGGCCGAGGACATGCCCGTGGACTGGATAGACGGGAACATGTAGAACGCGCCCCTCGGCTCGAAGCACTCAAGCCCCGCGTCCCGCAGCTTTTCCAGCAGGAACCGGCGGCGGTAGTCGTAGTCCTTGCACATCATGGAAATGTCGCCGTCGCCGGCGCGCATGGCCTCCACGGCGGCGTACTGGCTGGTGGTGGGGGCGCACATGATGGCATACTGGTGGATCTTCACCATCTGCTTGATCAGCTCCCGAGGCCCGCAGACGAAGCCCAGCCGCCAGCCGGTCATGGCGTAGGCCTTGGACATACCGTTGACTACGAAGGTCTGGTTCTTGATGTCCTCGGAAACATTGGCGATGGAGTAATGCTTCTCGCCGTCGTAGATCAGCTTCTCATAAATTTCGTCGGACACGACGTAGAAGGGATGGCTCACCGCCAGGTCGGCCACGAACTCCAGCATCTCCTTGGGCCAAATGCTGCCGTTGGGGTTGGAGGGGCTGGTGAT
>JAZOUD010000018.1:0-8924 GCA_045658005.1 Clostridia bacterium
AATTCTGATTTGTCGAGGAGACGAGCGGTTCCCAAAAGCCTTCCCCCGATGGGGAAGGTGGCCCGCGCAGCGGGTCGGAAGAGGTCCTCCCTTCACGTTGCGATTCGCGCCTATGCTCCAATAGACGTTGTCTCAGCGACAAGGACCTCTTCCGTCTTTCGGCAAAAACGCAAGCGTTTTCACCGAAATCCACCTTCCCCAGAGGGGAAGGCTACTTTTGGGACCGTCACCATCACCTCTACAAATCAGAATTTGTCCCCTCCACACAAAAAAGCTGCTCCCTTCGAGCAGCTTTTTTCCTTCCAAATCCGCAGGGGCGTTGTTGCGCAGCGAAGCAAGTCCTTTAGGGCGCAGCGAAGCAAGTCCTTTAGGGCGCAGCGAAGCAAGTCCTTTAGGGCGCAGCGAAGCAAGTCCTTTAGGGCGCAGCGAAGCAAGTCTTTTAGGGCGCAGCGAAGTCGTAGGGGCGCTCTCCGAGCGCCCGCGGGCGATTGAAATCGCCCCTACGGAGCGCCGCGCAGCAGGTCCTTTAGGGCGCGTGAGCATGTCCTTTAAGGCGCGACGCCCCTGCTTATCGGGCCAAACCGGCGCTCCCTCACGCCTTGGCCTGCCTTCTCTCCCTCCGCCTTCTCTTGGTGATCAGCTTTTTATAGTCGTCCGGGGATCCCTTTTCCAGCTCTCCGCGGATCGTCTCCAACAGGCGATCGAGGCAGTGGTCCACGGATTCCCTTTCCCCCATGTATCTATGCGCGAGATTCGAGTACTGCATGCTTCTGACCCCCATTCTGATCCATTGTCATTCCGTTTTCTCAACCAGCTGGAAAAAATCGCCGAACATCTCCGCGGCCACATGGCCGGCGGCGACGCACTGCAGCACAGGCCGGGCGTACTTTTCCTCGACATACTGCCTGCGGACGCACTCCGCCTCGGCGGCGGTATCGAAGAGGCCCAGGCTCACGTTCTTGCCGTTCTCCCGGCCCGAGGCGATCCACTTGCCCGTCCGCTGGTCGAGGCAGACGCCCCGGATGCCGCTGGTGTTCGACGCGGTCAGCTTGCCCTCCAGTATGTGCCGGATGGCGGTCGGCGCGAGGCCGTTGATGGCGAGGGCCTGCTTCCTTTGAAAGGCCAGGACGATGATCCCCTGATTGCGCTTCTTCAGGCACGCCGGGCACATCCGATTGTGGCGGCTGGGCACGTTCGGCAGCGTGGCCTCCATCTCGGCGCCGCAGTCGCAGCGCCACAGCCAGACGGGGCTGCCGCCCTCCAGCCGGCCCACGGGCCGCAGCGCCGTCAGGTGGCCCCGGCGCTGGCCGGTGACGTCCTGGTACTGGTGGCAGCGCGCGCCGCAGGTCCTGGCCCGGCCCTGGAGGAGGCTGTCGCCGCGGATCTCCTTCTGCGCCCCGCAGGCGCAGCGCACGCGCCAATACCCCTTGCGCTGGGCGGGCCCGTCCACCGTCAGCGTGCCGAAGCTCCGGCCCGTCAGGTCAGCGGCGGCGTTCCGGTTCCGGCACCCGCAGGAGATGTCCGGCGTCTTCACCAGGTAGGAGGTGACCACGTCCCGGACGTTTCCACAATCGCAGACGCAGTGCCAGAGTATGCGGCCCCCCTGGCGCTTCTCGGTGGGCCCCAGCACCGTGAGGCTCCCGAACCGCTGGCCCGTCAGGTCCCTCCGGGGCGACAGGCAGCCGCAGCTCTTGGTGGTGCCCCGTAGCAGGTTGCTGACGGTGACGTCCGCCTCGTTTCCGCAATCGCACCGACAGCGCCACACCGTGCGCCCGCTGCGCTTCTGATCCAGCGGCCAGAGCGCCGTAAGCCGCCCAAACCGCTGATTCGATAGATCCTTAACCATGGGTAACCCCCGTTTCAGGCCTGCATACGCCGCTTCACAACCAGCAATATCGCCGCGCCCAGCATCAGCAGGGCACCGAGCACGTGGTACAGCGTCGTGCCGCTGCCGCCGGTGGAGGGCAGGCGCGCGCCGGGCGTGTTGCCGACGGTGAATTGCGCGCTGTGGGTGTTGAAATCCGTGGTATAGCTGATTTTCGCAATAATGACGTCCTTCGTTTCACTCTCCGATTCATTGCCCGGGTTGGTGATCACCTGAGACGGTATCTCTTCTCTGTCCGCCTGGTCCACACCCTTGTCATACCGCTTTACCACGCCATCAGCAATGCTGAAGTAGATGTCGTTATCCTCCACCTTGACATATCCGGGAGGCGTTTCATCCTCTTCGATCTTGTACTCGCCGTCCAACAGCCCGGTAAAGCTGAGCGTTCCCGTCTCATCCGATGTGGTTTGGGTCCCCACCGGCTCATAGGTCGATGTGCCGTTCCACTTTTTCAGTATGAACTTGGCCTGGCCCAGCTTGGTTGGCGCGGCGTTCCCCCTCGTCGTTTCATCGATCTTCAATATGTTGATCGTGGTCTTGTACATCGAGTTGGTGTATGTCACAGCCGCCTGTACGGTATCATCGCTCGCAACGGTGACCGTGACCGTGCCTGCCGTCAGGTCAGCGTCGTTGTGAGTCGCCTGCCCTTCCTCCTGGGTCAGCTTGCCGCCCGCGATATCCGTTAGCGCCAGCTGTCCCCTGTCGGTTTCGGTGATCACATAATCGCCGACGACGAGATTCTCCACCAGCGCCGTTCCACCGTCTGTCCAATCCAGGTTCGTGAGTCCCTCCTGGCTGTCCGCCATCCTGTAGGACGCCGCCACACCGTTCTGGACCTTGATCTGTACATACTTCAAAACCGCCGTGGAGGGGTTGGGGCCGGCAACCGTGAATGTGTAGGCTCCGTCGGCAATGGCAATGTCGTCTCCCGAGGGCTGCTGTCCGTTCAGCCGCACCAGCTTTGTGATCTGCAGCGCGCCGAGCTGCGCATTGGTGAAGGTCACGGTATCCGTGACGCCCTTGGCGATGACCTTCGGGACGGTGTCCTCCTGAATCACACCGCCACGCTGCCGCTCAGTGCTCACCAGGCTCCATCCGCTCACGTCCGCCTCGGTCACTTCAAACTTCGTGCCCACGGGCAGGTTGTCAATCGTCGCGGTGCCGGTTTCAGTTATAACCACGGTAAGGGCGCCGTTGGTCACCGTCACGCGCTCTGCGGCGTGCGTCTTGTCCGTCAGCGTCGCGGTGCCGGTATAGGCGCTGCCGTCATTGTTCTTCAGCGTCACGGTAAAGGTGAAATTCTGACCCGTGGCGTCGGAGGCCGATGTCACCGCTTTCACGATCTCCAGCTTGCCCACGGGCGTGTTCCTGACCGTGAGCGCGTTGCCGTTGAGCTCGATCAGGTTGTCATCGAGCGACGGCGTATAGGCGCTGCCGTTCGCGTTGGTCAATGAAGCCTCGCCGTTGCGCACCCTGAAGTACATGGCATTGTCCAGGATCTTATGTTCTGTCGGCGATTCGATCTCCTCCAGCATATACCTGCCGTCGTACAGTTCAGGTATTGTTGCGCTGGAATTGTTCGTCATGTCGATGTTCTGGATCACCGCCCAGCCGCTGCTTTCATACCTGTACAGCACGAACTTGGCGCCGACCAGGTTTCCCTCGCTCTGGGCGTCCTTCTTCAGGAGCGTCACCGTCGCGGGCACCTGGTTGACGACCTTGAGGGTTTCGTTGTCTTCGGTTTCAACGATCTGTTGCGTGGACGGATCATAGTAGAATCCGGTTGAGGTCAGATAGGAACCGTTGGACGCCCTTCCGACAAACTTCAGCGTGCCTGCCGGAACATTCGTTTCCGTGACGCTTGCTTCATCGATGAAATACAGGTACGCGTTTCCGTTTTCATCGTAGGCGTCAAGCTCGCCGGATTTGCCCTTCCATGTGCTGCCGTTCCATGCCGCGCCCGGCAGGGAGATGGTTACCCCTTCCCAGTCAGTATCGACCGTATAGACCATGTCGGGCTTGTCCGCGGGCGACGGCGGTACGGGAACGCCGTCAACATTTTCGCTTTCAGACGCGCTGCCGCTGCCCCCGCCCTGACTGCCGCTGCCGTGGTTGCAGGCTTTGACCGTGACGCCGACTACGCTGACGCTGGTCCAGTTGTCGTCGACATCGATGGTGAGCTCGCCATCTTCGGGAACCGTTACATCGAAGGCATAGCGGAGGCGATGGTTGTTGTTCACGGCCTCTTCGGGCTCAGGACCGTCGGGGTACGTGGGACAAGTTTCATAACCCTGGCCGTTCACGTTATACCGCACGGATGTCTCGTTGTACGTATACTCCAGGGTAACCGTCAGGGTATCCCCGGCGTGGAAGTCGCTCACATTCCTGTACAGCGTCCTCTTCGGCTCGTAGTTCTCACGGTAAACGTTCACCTGCGCCTTGAGATATTTGTCCGTCGACTGGTTGAATCCTTCTTTGGGCGTGAGCTTGTAACGCTTCAGCGGCACCTGCACCTGCGCGTTGGACGGCGGATCGATCGTCTTGCTGCCCTGCTTCCACTCCTTCTCCACCTCGACCTGGACTTTCCTGGGCCTGTAGACGTTGTGGATGTAGAACTCCAGGAAATCGCTGTTGTCCTCATCGGTGGTCTGCTTCAGTTCATCGTTGTAGTACTGTTCATCCCTCTTGTAGGGACCCAGCACCTCCGGAACGCTCAGGTAGCTCGTATCAGACTTGGTATAGTTCTTGGTGTAGTGGTACTTGTCCTGGGAATCGCTGTTCTTCCTCGTCACATAGTCGGTCCTGATGTAGGTATGGACATATTCCCACTGCTTGCCGTCCTTGTCGGTGACGACCTCAGGGAAGCCGCCCTCCTGAGCGCGTATCTCTTCAACGCCCACCATGCCCCTGCGGACATCGAAGTCGTAGATGGTGCCGTAGCCCTGCTCGCCCACGACGATATTCCGCTGGGATGCGCCGTAGACCCTGTAGCTATTGGGACTGCCATAGACGCTGCTCAGCTCGGGTTCATTCGTGGCTGTGTTCCTGACTGTGTATTGTTCGTTGACCTTATCGGTCTCGGATTTGGGGTTGCCGGCGTCAATGTCCTTCTGCAGAACCTTGACCTTGCTGACCGTTTCGCTCTGCAGATGGATCACATTGCCGCTCTCGTCCTCGATGAACTTGGTGATGACCACGGCGGTCTGATCCTTGCTGCCGCCGAGGATAAAGTCCATGCCGGAGTTGCCCCAGGCATCATTGGGGATAATACCTCTCAACTTACCGTTTGAATCAAGCCAGCCATCCATATAGTCGTTATCAGTATCAAACCCTTTATGAATCGCCGGGCATTCGTTGTTGTAATCCCAGTAGGAGAAGCTGGCTGAGAGCTCCACGGGCACCTTGGAGACCATCTGCTTGCCGGCTGCGTTGTACAGCTTCGTTCCATTGTACTCCAGCTCAAAGGGAACGTCCTTGGTCAGGTTTACATTGTAATAGACCTGATGTGCAAGGCGCCATGCCCGCCATTCATCGTTGCCTTCATAGGGATCAATCCCATTCGGGATCTCATTGTCCTTGTCGCCACCATTCGGGTGAGCCGGGTCCGTGCTGGCCCACGCGACCTTGAACTGGCCCTCATAGCGCACCTGGGCCGCGGAAATGGACGTAGGCGCATTGCCGGAATAGCCGGTGATGTAATACGCGTCGTCTACGACAATCTTCTCACCGTTCGAACCGTACTGGAACGCAGTCAGCTTCGCGTTCTTGATGTCCTGTGAGTCAATGGGGACATTCGCTGTCACCCGCAGCACCGTATGCGACGGCACCACGATTGGAGTACCGTTTTCGTCATAATATGTACCGGCCGGAAGCGGGATGTGCAGCTCAGCCTTGCCATTGATTCCGATGTCGATGTGTTCCACGACATGGTGCCTTGCCATCCTGTTATATTGATTATACCCGGTCCACGGGGTAATGTTGCTCGTCTCGGCAAAGAACACCTCGGCGGCGTGGGCGCTGTCGACGTTTCCCTTCATCGCGCCGCCATCCACGCCGATGAAGCTGTTGGACGTGGCGCTCTTGATGTAATACTTTCCGCCAATGTTCACCAGGTCGATCTTGCTGTTCGCCTTTATCGTATCATTTCTATTATCGTAGTCCGCGAATGTGGCATTATACTCATTTGTCTTCTCTGTCACATATTGCTCGACTTCAGATTCGCTGCAGCCCGGATGCTCCGCCCTGTATGCCTCTCTCCAGTCATCTTTCAAATCATTGTGCATGGGCGTGCAAACCCAGGGATCGGAGAAGCCGCCCTCTGCGGTTGGGTTGATATAGCTGTAGTACCAGGTTTCCGCCCTTCTGTCGCCGGAGACCGTTCTGGCATAGGATTCGTGCTGCAGGTAATGATCGTTGTTTTCCTTCAAATACTTCCACATCATCGGCTCGACGTTGATCGCAAACTTGCCGTCGCTGCCGACCGTGACCTGCTCCAGCCTGCCGTCATTCAGCACGGCGAAGTATTCATCCCCCTGCTTCAGGATGATGAAGTAGTTTTGGTTATCCTGGGCCGGTTCGGGCAGGGTTTTTACGGTCAGGTGGTCGTTATAATCTGGATCCGCATAACCCGCCAGTCCTGCGCCTCCATTCCAATAATTCAGATAGTAATTATCTGTGCCGTTCAGCCATCCCCGGAATGTATAGGTATTGTCACTGTTTTTACCGATATCGAACCAGTTACCGCCGTCATTCAAGTTGACATGGGCAGATTTACCGCTATTTTTGGTAAACTGTAGCTGCAATTCCTCTCCGGACGCGTCGTATGTATAGAGTATATACTTAACATCTGAACTGTTCGCCCGCTTTATAAACCATACGCCAGCATCTGCTTCACCGTTCGCCTTCTTCAGCAGGTTAGGGCTATTCCCGGTATCAATCTCCGCCTTGAAATACTGGCCGTTGCGGCTCAGGGTAAAGGGCTTGCCGATCAAATCGTCCACATTTGAGGAAGTGAACTGCGAGGCGCTCGGGGTCGTGATCACGCCATAGGTCGAGAATGACTCGGTTTCAAAGCGGATATCCGTCGCGCTGACCACTTCCGCGTCCATCACAACCGGGCCGTCCGCTTCAAAGTGGACGACCGCAAGGGCATCCTGCCGGTCCTCCGGCGCGTCAGCCAGCTCGATCCGAACGGACACGGCCGCCTTCGGCTCGATCTCCTGCTCATTAGCCCAGATCTGGATGTCGAAGAAGCGGGCGTAATCCGTTTGCGCGTCATCGGCCCCGGAAGGTTCGCCGCCATCCGCCTCCGCTTCGGCGGGCTCGCCGGCCTCGTCATCTTCGACAGGTTCGTCGCCGCTCGGCTCCGCCCCTTCAATCTCCGCGCTCTCGCCGCTCAGGGCCCGAATCGCGCGGCTCAGATAGTCCTCATAGCCCTCGTCCCCGGGCAGGATCTCCCTCACCTTCAGCTCGGCGTCGTCCGGGATTTCGGCGTCATCCTCATAGGTCACGGTGATGACATAGGTCTCGCCATTGGCGGAGATGACGCTCTTTTGCAGCTGGGCGTCGGTCACGGCGATGGTGATCACCTCGCCGCTCTTCATGGTGATGGTCAGCGCCTCATCGGTATCGAAGGGCTTCAGGGATAACAGCGCCCAGTCGGGAGCCCGGAGCACCTTGTCGTTCAGCTCGGCGAGCTGCGCCTCGGTCAGCTCGGCGGAAACCTCGGACTCCAGTTCGTACTTCTGCTTCAGCGCGCCGACGGTCATGTTCATCTCCACCGGCACAGCCTTCACCAGGTCCTCATTGGAGAAAGCGACGTTCTCAATGTTCTCCACGAACAGCGCCACGTCTTCCTCGGCGTCCGCCACCAGACCCAGCGCCGGGGCTAGCTCGCGCATGCCGACAGCCCCGCCGCCCGGCAGGGTGAATGCATAGGTCTCGCCGTCCACGCCGTAGTGGAAGTCCACGGTGTACACGATGCCGTACACCGAAAAGCTGGCGGCGTCGAAGCTGACGGCGTCCTCGTCCTGGCTGGCCTCGATGAGCTCCGGGCCTGCCTCGGCGAAGTGGACGGCCTTCACGGCGTCCTCGCTCTGCTCGGCCAGGGTGGCCACGACCTCCACCGGCTGGGCGGGCTGCACCGCGTTGCCCTCGGCATCCAGTATCGTGATGTCGAAGAACCGGGCCAGCGTGATGGTCTCCTTGCCCTTCAACAGCTCGGCGGTCTGCTCGAGGTAGTCGCCCTCGACCTCCTCAACCGCCAGGGTCGCGCCCGCGGGGATGCCGGCCTCGGGGCCGTAGCCCACGGAGATGTTCCAGGTCGCGCCCTCGGCGTCGATGTATTTCGTCTCGATGGTCTCGGTGATGACGACGGCGTACACGGAGAAGGTGTCGGCCTCAAAGCCCACGCTGGATTCCTCCGACTCCGTCGCTTCACCTTCCTGCGCCTCGCCCTCGGCGGCTTCCTCCGCCGGGGCCTCGGTGGCGGGCATCTCGACCTTCACTTCGGTCTCGCCCGCGGGGGCCTCGCTCTGGCTCTCGACGACCTCGGTCTCGCCCGCGTCGTCCACGTGGACCACCACGGCCTCCTGCTGCTGCTCCTTCTCTTCCACGCGCATCACCACGCTGATGGGCAGCAGGGGCTCGATCTCGTTGCCCTCGGCGTCGGTGAAGGTGATGTCCACGGCGTGGACCCGCTTGACCTCGACGAATTCCTCGGACACGGTGTCCTCGATGTCGGTCAGCGTCTTTTCGTCCTCCACGTCCGCGACGGCCATCTTCGTGCCCTCGGGGAACGCGCCTTCGGGGGCCGATACGGCCACTGTCACGTACTCGGTGCGGCCCTCGAAATCCTGGGCCGGATAGGCGATCGTCGGCGCTTCGGCGGCTTCCTCTTCCTCGGGCAGCGCGCAGTTCACCAGCGTCAGCGCGTAGCGGCTGCCGTTGTCCACGGTGATCTCGGTCGCCTCAAAGCTCTGCAGCGGGGTGATCAGGTAATCCCCCTCCGCTTCCTCGATGCTCAGAAGCGCCTCGTCAT
>JAZOUD010000019.1:0-63422 GCA_045658005.1 Clostridia bacterium
TCCTCCTTTGGGCGGCTTTTACCCCGCCCGCTTTGCGCTGCCTTTCTCTCTGTGTCTCTGTCCCCGCCCTTCTTCTTATCCTTTGTCCGGCTTGCTCTTGCTGTCATTTCCCGCTCCCGCGCCGACTTTTACAATTGCCTAATAGATGATTGATCCTGACGGCAGGGCGCTGCCGGGCCGCCAAGGGTGTCAAACGATCTTGAATAATATAACGGTCCGCGTCCTTCGAATGTCCATCAGACATATATTAGTCATCTTCTTATACACAAATATATGTAGTATAGTCAATGATTCTGAGGTTTTTTATTGTTTTCGGAGACTGCGGGGGGTTTAGATAAAACAATACTGGAAAAACTCCGAATGAGGGGGGAAGCATATGAGCAATGGCCCAGGGAAATACCAGGAACAGAAGGGGGCAATAGGGGAACAGCTTTGGCTGCATTATTATAATGAAGTGCTGTTCAAAAAGGGCATGATTACCGAGGATGAGCGGAACCGGATGGCGAACCGCATCAATGCCCGGAACAGCAGTTCCAGTCCGAAGCAATATACGGGCGCACCATGTTGACAGCTCTTATATTATTTAATATAATATGGACATGATATTACGACTTTTTGGAGGCTGTTATGGATATACTGAGCGCCCGGCAGATGCTTAGGACCAGGACGATTTATGAGATACCCATGCGGGTGACGTTCTATGCCCGCGTGTCGTCGGATTCCGATGAACAGCTGAATTCGCTGGCCAATCAAAGGTCGTATTATGAAAACCTGATTCGGAAAAACCCGGCGTGGACCTTCGTGGAAGGCTATGTGGATGAAGGTCTTTCGGGCATAACCACCCGAAAGCGCGAGGATTTCCACCGAATGATCCAGGACGGCAAGGATGGCCGGTTCGACCTGATCATCACCAAGGAAATCACGCGCTTTGCCCGAAATACGCTGGATTCCATACAGTATACCCGCCAGCTGTTGAGCGACGGTGTGGCGGTTTTCTTTCAGAACGACAACATCAATACGCTGGACGAGGATTCGGAGCTGCGCCTGACGATCATGTCGGGCATCGCCCAGGATGAGCTTAGGAAGCTTTCCAGCCGCGTGAAATTCGGCCATCAGCAGGCCATCAAATCGAAGGTGGTGCTGGGAAACAGCCGCATCTTTGGCTATAAAAAGGACAACAAGCGCCTGGTGATCGACGAAGCGGAGGCCCCGATGGTGCGGGAATTGTTTCAGCTCTATGCCACGGGGCAATACAGCATGAAGCAGATTGAGAACCTCTTTTGGGAGGAAGGCTATCGGAACCTGAACGGCAACCGGATCTCCCATGTCACCATGTCCAACATGATCTCCAACCCGAAATACAAAGGGTACTACGTGGGAAACAAAGTCAAGGTGGTGGACATGTTCACCAAGAAACAGAAATTTCTCGCACCTGAGGAGTGGGTGATGTTCAAGGACGAGACCGGGGAAATCGTGCCCGCCATCGTGTCCGAGGAATTGTGGGACGCCGCCAACGCCGTGCTCCGCAAGCGCAGCGAGGACGTGAAGAGTCGGCAGGGCATCTGCAACCATGCGAACCTGCTGACGGGCAAGCTCTTCTGTACCTGCTGTGGCCAGCCCTACTACCGCAAGGAATCCAAGGGCGCGGATGGCACGCGCAACAGCAAATGGGTGTGCTCGGGAAAGATCAAGAACGGCAGGGACAGCTGCCCGTCCTTCGCCGTCTATGAATCGGAGCTTCAACCGCTGCTCTATGAGGTCTTCAAGGATACCCGGGCGGACGCGGACGCCATGATTGACGAATATGTCCGGATCTATACCGAAATGACCGACCACAATCAGCTTCCGGTCCGCATCGCGGAGCATGAAAAACGGATCGATAATGCGGGCAGGAAGAAGTCCAAGCTCCTGCAACTGAGCGTGGACGGCATGATCTCAGACCGGGATTTCAAGTCGATGACGGATCAATGCAACGCCGAGATCGCGGAGGCCGAGGCGCAGATCGAGGAACTGAACGGACAGCTTCAATCCAGCGAAGCCTTCAGGAAGAAGATCGACGGTATCCGCCGCGTACTGGCCGAGGCCCAGAGGGACGCTGCGAGCGGAGTCATCGGCAAGGAATTCGTGGAGAAATACATCGACAAAATATTTGTAACGCCCCAAGCCGAGAATGAAATGCGCCTGGAGATCAGGATATTCACCGGCGAGAGCACGGAAAAGCTGTTGAAAAAGGTGCGAAGCCGTGGGGGTAACATGACCCTGCAGGCGTCGATGCTGGAGACAGATCCCGATGCCACAGGGGATTCCGGCAACGTGGGTTGTACGGGTAACACGTTCAAGAAGATGATCGAGGCCCAGGAGCGCCAGATGAGCGGCGGCAACCGCTACTGATCGATCCTCCCGACGGCGGTCCTTTGTCCCGGCCTATCCGGGGCGAAGGGCTTTTTTTATTTGCAGACCTCGCTTCGGTATGGTATACTGAAAAAAAGGCGCGGAGGCGATGAGACCGCGCGACAGGGTGAATGCGATGACGATGGCCTGTTACCACCTTCCGGGACTGTTTGAATTCTATGAACTGTATCGCACCTTCCTGCCGCTGTTCAGGACGCACAGGGAATACTTCTACGACTGGTGCGAAATCGGATCGATCTATGGCGCGCCGGCCGATTGCCTGTGGGGCGGGGGAAGGGTCGGCTTCGGCGAAGCGCGGCCGGAGGAGGTCGCGGCGCTGACGCGGGATTGCGGGATATCCGCCCGGCTCACCTTCAGCAATTCCCTGCTTCGGGAGGAACACCTTCGGGATAGAAAGTGCAATGCCCTGTGCGACCTGTTTGAAAACAGCGGCACGGTCCCAAACGGCGTGATACTCTGCTCGGATCTGCTGCTCGACCACCTGCGCAGGCGGTATCCGAGTTTATATTTCGTGTCCTCGACTACGAAGGTGCTGATGGATTTCGGGCAGCTCGAGGCCGAGCTGAAGCGCCCGGAATTCCGCTTCGTGGTGCCGGACTTCAGGCTGAACAGGGCGCTGGACCGGCTGTGCGCGCTGCCGGACGCCCTGAAGCAAAAGGTGGAATTCCTGTGCAACGAGTGCTGCTGGTTCGACTGCCCGGATCGGAAGGCATGCTACGAGAATGTCAGCCGGAAGAACCTGGGGGAGGACTGCGCCGACCACGTCTGCGCGTCGCCGAACGCAAATCGGGGCTATCGCTTCTCCGACGCGATGCAAAACCCGGGCTTCATAGGCATCGGGGACATACAGGGGATCTACCTGCCGGGCGGGTTTTCCCATTTCAAGCTCGAGGGCAGGAGCCTGGGCAGCGCGGTCGTGCTGGAATTCCTGCTCTATTACATGACGAAGCCGGAGCACCAGCTGAAGGTCCGGGAGGAAATCTACCTGGACAGCTCGCTGGATTTGTTCTGAGCATAACAGTTTTTTACGGCCGCTTCGTTTACAGCACGAAGCGGCTCTGCTATAATGTGCGCAATATAAACGCAGAGAGGAAATATCCCATGAAAACCTCTACCCCCTTCCCCTGGCGCGACTTCATACGGCGCGTGGCGGTAATCGCCGTGCCCATCGCACTGCAAAACCTGTTGACCACCACCGGGTCGATGGTGGACACGATGATGATCGCCACCCTGGGCAACACCCAGGTGGGCGCGGTGGGGCTGTGCGCCCAGTTTTCGTCGCTGCTGTTCGCCTGCTTCTGGGGCTTCGTGGGCGGCGGCATGCTGTTCTTTTCCCAATACTGGGGCGCGGGGGACGACGACGGCATCAACCGCGCCTACGGGCTGACGCTGACCTGCATGATGTCGGTGGGCTTTGTGTTCTGCGTGCTGGCGACCCTGTTTCCGGGGACTGTGATGCGGCTGTACACCGACAAGCCCGCCATACAGGCGGTGGGCGTGGAGTATCTGCGCATCGCGGGCTTCTCCTATCCGCTGATGGTGTTTTCGATGGGCATGGCTGCGCTGCTGCGCTGCACGGACCGGGTGCGGCTGCCGCTGTACGGCTCGCTGACCGGCGTGGCGGTCAACATCGCGTTGAACTGGGTGCTGATCTTCGGCCACCTCGGCCTGCCCGCGATGGGCGTGCGCGGCGCGGCCACCGCCACGGTCATCTCACAGTGCGTGAGCATCGCCGTGGTCATGGTGCTGGCCAGGCGCAGCGGTCACCGCTACCTGCTGGCCTTCAGCCGCCATTTCCGCTGGGATCGGGCGCTGGTCCGTTCCTATTTCAAAAAATGCTTCCCGATACTGTGCAATGAGATACTGATCGGCGTGGGCAACATGGTGATCAACGTGGTGCTGGGCCGGCAGCCGGAGGAGGCCATCGCCGCCCTGGCGGTGTTCCGCACGCTGGAGGGCCTGATCATCGGCTTCTTCGCTGGCTTCTCCAGCGCGGCGTCGGTGCTGGTGGGCACGCAGGTCGGCGCGGGTTACCCCGACACCGCCTTCAAGCGGGCCTGGCGCCTGGTGTACCTGTGCCAGGGCTTCATCGGCCTGGCCGGCGCGCTGATGACCGCGCTCCACGGGCCGATACTGCGCATGATGGGCATGCGGGGCGAGAGCTTCTCCATCGGCTTCGGTCTGATCGCCATCTACGCCGTGGCCGCGCTGATTCGCATGGGCAACTGGACCATGAACGACACCTTCCGCGCCGCCGGGGACGCCACCACCGGCACGGTGATGGAGATCGTCTTCATGTGGGTGCTGGTGCTGCCCACTGTGTGGCTGGGCGGCATGGTCTGGCACTGGCCCACCCTGGCGGTGTTCGCCTGCTGCTACATCGACGAGCCCATACGCTACGTACTGATGCAGCGCCACCTGTTCAGCGGCAAATGGATCCGTCCCGTCACCCGCGAGGGCAAGGCCGCGCTGGCGGGGTGGAAGCCGGAGTGTTAGGATTTACAAATCAGAATTTACTCCTCGCGCAGCTGCCCGCCACCATAAGCGTGCGGGAGGCCAGGCGGGTGCCCTCCTGGACGGCCAGGGACAGGGGCGCGCCGTTCATCAGAGCAGCCACGGCAGCGGTGAAGAAGGCGTCGCCGGCCCCTGTGGTGTCCACCACCTCCACGTCCATCGGCGGGCAGAAGCCGAATTCGCCGGTCGTATTGTCCACATACACCGCGCCTCGGGCCCCCATGGTGACGACCATGGCGGGAATGCCCACCAGCGCTGAATTTTTCTGCAGCGACCTCAGCGTCTCTTCCGGGGTTGCGTCGGTCAGGTCCTCCCGGAACAGCCTGCCGGCTTCCATCTCGTTGCAGATGAAGCAGGCCATGTCTCGCAGGTATTCCGGATGCTTCAGTATCACGCCCATATTTCCAACGATGGTATATACCGGCTTGCGGTGTTTTTTCGCCAGCGCCATCACCAGGCTGGAGATCTCGGCGGTCATATCGAATTCCAGCGCCAGTCCGTCGGCGGCAGCGATGATTGCATCGCCCTTCTCCTCCAGGTAAGCCTCCAGGGCCGAAAAATCCGGCTGTCGGGAGATGGAACCGGCCAGGTTGCCGTGCTCGTCCAGTATCGCCAGCCACATGCCCATGCCCCGCGGCGCGGAAATCACGTGCTTTACGTTCACGCCCAGCGCGGCCAGCTCACTGCGCACCTGGGCGCCCATGCCGTTGTCGTCCACCATGCTGACAAACTCGGCCTCACAGCCCAGCGTCTTCAGGTTTTCTGCCACGTTGCGGCAGACGCCCCCGGCCGTCACCTGCACGTCGCCCACATTCCGCTCCAGCGGCATGTACCGATTGCGGGCAAAGCCCTTTACATCCACGAATATACTTCCGATGACCAGCATGTAATCACTCCTGTAAAACAGTTGTTCATATTTTTTCAAACAACAATTTCTTTATTTCGTACTCCAAATAGCATTCAATAAACCATCTGTTGGATACTTACATTTGCTTACCTTCTGTTCTGATATGCATACCTGGGATATGCTTCAATACTATTGAATTAAGCTTATGCATAATGACTGCAAGTAATATGGTAAATAAAAGTACCCAAAATACATATGTCAAATCAATCGTATGGTTCATTTTTGCATAACACTCCTTGAGGGCTCTCAATACAGTAAACTGATACAAATATATCTCTGCAGATATATTTGTTAGATATTGTACGATGGGCATTTTGGTATAATCCACATAATATGCCCAAATAGCAAGAAGTGTTATCACACAGTTAGCCACTAAATTATGTAACAAACACCCCCCAATAAAGCTACCAGAAGGCATTACCATGCATACACACCCACCCATTGCAAGCAGTACTAAAAGAATCGAAGACCTCCACCGATTAGTCATATTACCAGCCACCTTGAATACATCATAATAATCATGCAGTATAATACCCCATACAAATCCAAACGATGAAAAATGGAAAGCATGTGTCCAAAAAGTATTGTATTTATTCGACAGCATAACCGTAATTATACTGCACAGCAGAGAAAAAGCCAATACGCAAATCAGTCGTAAACGCTTGTTCCTAATAAATCTATAAGCGATATAAAAAACAAGATAGTAATAGATCATCTCATACACATACCAGTTGAAAGTAAAAATTGACTTCCAAGTAATGTTGTTGGCTCCAACACAACGACTAACCAACAAATCAACAATACCGCATATAAGAGCGATCAGCAAGAGTTTAACCGGTTTATTCAGGATAAATCCTTTCAGATAGTCGGTCCTATGCTGATAATTATAGCTCAGTCCCCACCCTGACAAAATGAAGAAAAAACTAACGGATATCATATCCGATTTGTGTATAACATAGAGCGGCAGTATTTCATGCTCAAATTCCATACTGCAATGACCAATGACAATCAGTATTGCAAACAAACCTCTCAACCAGTTGAGTCTCTTTAAGACCTGCTTTTCTGATACAGTTTCCTTGATTATCCGATCCTGCATAATCTGCCTCCTAAATCCAACCATTTGAAATATCCGTGAGCAAGACGACAACAAATTCAATTTTGCCAAGCACTTTAATCAAAAATATTATATCATACCATACAATAATCTCTCAACCCACTAATCTTGATTAAGAATGTGTCATCATATATTTAACAGAAGACCGAGCTCTTTCGACTTATCCCAAACAAAGCAAATGTTTTCGGAAAATCCGCCCTCCCGTGAAGTGGAAGCCTGTTTTTTTCACTACAAATCAAAACAAGGCCGTGTCCTCAGGTTCACCGTCACTCAACTTTTAATTCTATAATTTAATCACATACATTTAACGCTACACAAGCCCCGTATATATTGACACCGGCCCCGAAAGGTGGTTTAATAATAGTCGCCTCAAAGTTCAGTAATCTTAAACTTCACTGGCATAAAACCATCGTTGATTCCACGGAGGTGATTGGCGTGAAGATCGGCAACAAGATTCGCAGGCTGCGCCTGCAGCGGGGGCTGACTCAGGAGGAGCTGGCGGACCGCTGCGAGCTGTCCAAGAGCTTTATATCGCTGCTGGAGCGCGACCTGACCTCCCCCTCGCTGGACACCCTGTCCGACCTGCTGGAGACCCTGGGCAGCGACCTGCCCACCTTCTTCAGGAAGCAGGACGAAAAGCTGGTATTCGGCGCCGAAGACATCTTCGTCAAGGAGGATCCGGATGGGATGAAGGGCATGATCCGCTGGCTGATCCCCTCGGCCCAGAAGAACCAGATGGAGCCGATCCTAGTGGAGATGGCTCCCGGCGGCGAGACCGCCGAGGACGACCCCCATGAGGGCGAGGAATTCGGCTACGTGCTGGCGGGTACGATCAAAATCGTGCTGGGGGACCGGACCGAGCGGGTGCGCAAGGACGAGAGCTTCTACTTCCGCCCCAACGCCCCCCACAAGCTGATCAACGCGGGTAAGAGCGCCTGCCGGGTGCTCTGGGTGTCGACACCACCTTCGTTTTAAACAGATTGGAGTGTAAGCCATGATTCAGGACATGCGCCTCATCGAATTGAAGGGGGTCTGCAAGCGCTTCGGCGACACCGAGGTGCTGCACGACGTGGACCTCTACATCCGCAAATGTGAATTCATCACGCTGCTGGGGCCCTCGGGCTGTGGCAAGACCACGCTGCTGCGCATCATCGGCGGGTTTGAAATGCCCAGCGAGGGCGAGGTGCTGTTCGAGGGGAAGGACATGACGGGCATCCCTCCCTACAAGCGCCGCATCAACACGGTGTTCCAGAAGTACGCCCTGTTCAACCACCTGAACGTGTTCGACAACATCGCCTTCGGCCTGAACCTGAAGACGCCGGAGCAGTTGGGCGTGCACTCGAACCGGGAAAAGAAGGAAGAGATCGGGCGCAGGGTGAACCGGATGCTGAAGCTGGTGAAGATGGAGGGCTACGAGAAGCGCTCCATCGACGCGCTGTCCGGCGGACAGCAGCAGCGCATCGCCATCGCCCGGGCGCTGGTGAACGAGCCGGAGGTCCTGCTGCTGGACGAGCCCCTGGGCGCGCTGGACCTGAAGCTGCGCAAGGAGATGCAGCTGGAGCTGAAGGCCATGCAGCAGCAGCTGGGCATCACCTTCATCTACGTCACCCACGACCAGGAGGAGGCCCTGACCATGTCGGATACCATCGCCGTGATGAACGGCGGGCGCATCCAGCAGATCGGCGACCCCAAGGGCATCTACGACGAGCCGAAGAACGCCTTCGTGGCCGACTTCATCGGCGAGAGCAACATCGTGCCCGGCGTGATGCTGGAGGACGACCTGGTCCGCTTCTCCGACACCGAATTCCAGTGCGTGGACGAGGGCTTCGATAAAAACGAACCCGTGGACGTGGTCATCCGCCCCGAGGACATCATGCTGGTGGGCGAAGACGTGGGCATGCTGACCGGCGTGGTGGAGAGCGTGATCTTCAAGGGCGTACACTACGAGATGATCATCATCTCCGGCGATTATAAGTGGAAGGTTCAGTCCACCACCATGCAGCCGGCGGGCACCCGAGTGGGTATGACCATCGTGCCCTTCAACATCCACATCATGCACCGGGCCGAGATGGATCGCGTGCCCTACAACGAGCGCGTGAACCCCGGGGAAACGGAGGCGAAGCCATGAAGCGCTCCTGGTACGCCACGCCCTATGCGCTGTGGATGCTGCTGTTCGCGGTGGTGCCGCTGCTGTTTGTGTGCTGGTACGCCTTCACCACCCCCGACGGCCACTTTACCCTGGCCAACTTCCAGGAATTCACAAAGCCACGCTACACGGGCGTGATACTGCGCAGCCTGAAGCTGGCGCTGTACTGCACTGCGCTGTGCCTGCTGATCGGCTATCCCACCGCCTGGTTTTTGTCGGGCCGGAACTTCAACCACGCCCAGAGCCTGGTGGTGCTGATCCTGCTGCCCATGTGGATGAACCTGCTGCTGCGCACCTACGCCATGATGGCCCTGCTGGACCACAACGGCGTGCTGAACGCCGCGCTGCAGGCCATCGGGCTTCAGCCCGTCAGGGTGATCGGCACCGAGGGCGCGGTGCTGATGGGCCTGGTGTACAACTACCTGCCCTTCATGGTCCTGCCCATCTACACGGTGTTGAAGAAGATGGATTACTCCGTGATCGAGGCTGCCGAAGACCTGGGCTGCAATCCCCTGCGGGTGATGACCCGGGTGGTGATCCCCATGTCCGTGCCCGGCATCGTGTCCGGCGTGACGATGGTGTTCATGCCGGCGGTCACCTCCTTCGCCATCTCCACGCTGCTGTCCCACGGCAAACTGCGGCTGGCGGGCGATTTGATCGACTATATCTTCAACCAGTCCTCGAACCCGACCCGCTGGAACATCGGCAGCTCGTTCTCGCTGATGATGCTGGTGCTGATACTGATCTCCATCGGCTTTCTGCGCAAGGTGGACCCGGACAGCGAAGGGGGCGGAATGTGGTGAGCGACAAGAAGGGAACCAAGGTCTTCCGCACCGTCTGGATGGCGCTGGTGCTGGTATTCCTGTACGCGCCGATCCTGGTGATGATCGCGCTGAGCTTCAACGCCTCGGTGTCCCGAAGCCAGTGGACCGGCTTCACGCTGAGCTGGTACGCGGAGCTGTTCCACGATCCAAACATCCTCGGCGCGCTGAAAACCACGCTGGAGGTGGCCGTGATCGCCACGGTGGTCTCCACTGTCATCGGCACGCTGGGGGCCATCGGCATGCACAGCATGAACACGGGCATGGCCAGCGTTTTGATCAACGTGTCTTACCTGCCCATGACCACCCCGGACATCGTCACCGGCGTGTCGCTGATGCTGATGTTCATATTCGCCCACGTTCCCCTGGGCAAGGGCACGATGATCATGGCCCACATCGCCTTCGACATCCCCTACGTGCTGTTTTCGGTCCTGCCGAAGCTCAAGCAGATGAACCCGAACCTGTACGAGGCGGCGCTGGACCTGGGCTGTCACCCGGTCAAGGCGCTGTACAAGGTGATCGTGCCGGAGATCACGCCCGGCATATTCACCGGCGCGCTGCTGGCCTTCACCATGTCGCTGGACGACTTCGTGATCTCCTACTTCACGTCCTCGGACATGTATCCGAACCTGTCGCGCATCGTGTATTCCTCCACCAAGCTGGGGGTCAAGCCTACGATGTACGCCCTGTCCACGCTGATGTTCGTGACGATACTGCTGCTGCTGGTGCTGATCAACCGGCGCACGAAGCTGGAAAACCTGTAAGAGGTTTACCATAGAAACCACAACCATAATGGAGGAAATGCACATGAAGAAGATCGCCATCGTTCTGCTGGTCGCGCTGCTGGTCGGCGCGCTGTCCACCTTCGCGTTCGCCGAGGCCGACAAGCCCTTTGCGGGCACTGAGATCAAGGTGTACAACTGGTACGACTACATCGATCCCGAAGTACTGAATATCTTCGAGGCGGAGACCGGTATCCATGTGAACTACGTGAATTTCTCCCAGAACGAGGACATGTACACCCGTCTGTCCACCGGCGCGGAAATCTATGACGTGGTCATTCCCTCCGAATATATGATCGAGCGCCTGATCAAGGAAGGCCTGTTGGCTGAGCTGAACCTGGACAATATCCCCAACCTGGCAAACGTGATCGACAACCTGCTGGACCCCATCTACGATCCCGGCAACGCCCACTCCATCCCCTATATGTGGGGCACCCTGGGCATCGTGTACAACACCGATTTGGTGGAAGGCCCCATCACCAGCTGGACCGCGCTGCTGGACCAGAAGTACGCCGACGCGAAGATCTTCATGATGGACTCCGTGCGCGACACCGTGGGCCTGGCGCTGAAGACCCTGGGCTATTCCATGAACACCCACGACGAGGCTGAGCTGGAGGCCGCCCGCGAATGGTTGTTGGCCCAGAAGGATTCCGGCGTGGTGGCCGGCTACATCCTGGACCAGGCCAGGGAGATGATGGTTGGCAACGAGGCCGGCATGGCCGTGATGTACTCCGGCGACGCGCTGTACGCCATGGACAAGAACGACAAGCTGGCCTACGTCATCCCCGACGAGGGCAGCAACATCTGGGTGGACGGCATGTGCGTCCCCGCCGCCAGCCAGAACAAGGAAGCCGCGGAATGCTTCATCAACTTCATGTGCCGCCCTGACATCGCCCAGAGGAACCTGGACGAGATTCGCTACTCCTCTCCCATCAAGCAGGTGGTCGAGGGCCTGAGCGAGGAAGAGCTGGCCTCCACCGCCATGAACCCCACCGACGAAATGGTCAAGCGCTGCGAGTACTATGTGGATAACTCCGACGTGGCCTATCTGTACGACGACATCTGGATGGATGTGCTGATGTAATACCAATCTCAATCTATATATGTACAAGCATGCGAGGGCATTTTTCGTCATACCAAGGCGAAGCACCGCAGGCTTGCTGGCGGCAAGTCAAGGGGCTTCAACGCCGGTATGACGGAAAAGGCACTGCAGGATTGTATAGGTTTGGATTGAGATTGGCATAAGGCCGAATTCGAAGCGGACAGGGTCGCCCATGCCGGGCGGCCCTGTGCGTTTCTCCATAAAAACCATATTGCTTTTTGGCTTCATCTCGAATATAATGTAGAAAAAGCAGGAGGTGTATGCCCATGATGTATCCCTTCCTGACACTGGACGACGGCACGGAAATCGTCCACTCCGAGACGCTGCCGGACGGCCGCGTCAAGGTCTACATGGAAAAGCCGGATGCTGAGGATGGATTTCACCATGCCACATGCTATCTGCCTCAGTACCAGTGGGAGGATATCAGTGGCCTTTCCCAGGCGGAACTGGATCGGTGCAGGGATGTCATTGAGAGCACAGCGCATTTGATTCTCCGCTTTGCCGCGGGAGGAGGCTTTGAAAATGCCTCTAATTTTTAAGATCGGCGGCTACTGGGTGTTTTTCTGGACGAATGAAAGCCTTCCACTGGAGCCCGTCCATGTACACGTCTCCATCGGCGCACCCATGGAAAACGCCACTAAAATATGGATTACCCGCAGGGGGAAGTGCCTGTTGTGCCACAATCGCTCCAAGATACCCCCACACATCCTGCGCAACATCATGGCGATCATCGAAGCGCGAAGCGACGAGATCACCGAAAAATGGAAGGGCTATTTTGGCGAGCTCCGCTATTTCTGCTGAAACAAAGCGAAGGTATATTTATCTCATTACCCCGCACTCCGCTGCGGGGTATTTTCATCCCTGTGGCCCGGATGCTGCTCCTTCACGCGCTCCGGAGGAAGGTCAGCCTCCAGGGCGATCCGCGTCTCGGCCAGCAATGCCCAGTAATCCAGGTTGGCTACCTCCCGGCGAGGCGGCTGTTGGATGCGGCGCAGCCATTTTTGCAGCTTGTCCATGGCGCTTACCTCACTGGGCCGAGCGGGGCACGCCCATCATGTCCTCGAAGGTGAAGAGCCTGCCCAGGCGGCCGGCGGCGGCGCGATCGACATGAGCCATGCGCAGCTTCGGCGCCCTGTACCAGAAGCCAAAGACGCTGCGCTTCCAGATGAATACCAGATAGATGATCCTGTACATAAGGCTGTACCTCCCCCATATGATTGCGCGGCTGTAACCACCGTCGCGCTCCATGGTGAAAGTATACCTCGGGATGTGTCCCATAAAACGCCCTCGAAGTTGATTTCAGGCGCTGGGGTGTACCAGTTTTTCCCCTCGATCCGATGAATGAGCGTCACATTGCGTTCGAAAAAGCCACATACCGCGCAGCGTGGGCATGTGGCTTTTTCGGGTTTATGTCACCGCGTTCCCGGTGATCAGCCTGTTTTTGCCGGATTGCTTGCCTTCATACAACAGCGCGTCGGCCGCGTTGATGGCCTTTTGGATGTCTTCGCCGTCGTCGCTCAGCTTCATACCGATCGTGACGGTATATCCGATCCTGTGACCGTCAAATTCCACCGGCGATCCCGCGACCTCATGGACGAGCGCGCGCAGGTCGCTTTCCATGCGATCGGGGGCGCCGTCC
Source organism: Clostridia bacterium (assembly GCA_045658005.1). GTDB lineage: Bacteria > Bacillota > Clostridia > Christensenellales > Aristaeellaceae > UBA2862. Next base: position 13,438 of record JAZOUD010000019.1, read on the forward strand.
TTTCCGCTGACAAAGGTCACAAACTCCTCCCCGCCCCAGCGGCCGGATACGATCCCCCGGTCTCCAAGCGCCTTGATCACAGCGTCCCCGGCGGCGTGGCCATAGGTGTCGTTGATCTGCTTGAAATCGTCTATGTCCAGTATGGCCACCGCCGCCCTGGACTGCTTTTCGCCCATGATCTGCATCATATGGCGGCGATTGTACAGGTCCGTCAGGGGATCGTGGGTGGACGTATATTGCAGGCCTTTGGTCAGCGTGAGCAGGATCTTCGTAAACATTCCCACATAGAATACACACAGCAACAGCGTGAGCAAAGCGTTGCAGAGGAACAGCCTGTGCTGGAGCACGACGTCCGCCACGGGATAGAGCGGCTTTATGTGATAGGTCAGCAGCCGCATGCCGAGGAAGTAAACGGTGACGACGGTGCCGACGATCAGGTAGAGGTTTTTGACCCTCTCCTCCTCAAACAGGAAAAACGCCACCAGCTGAATGGATATCGCATAGGAAAAGCTGTACAGCTCAAACCCGTAGCCCCAGCCCAAAAGAAGGATATTAAGCGTGGTGAACACGAGGACTTCGCCGTAGATGACGCCGTAGAAGATCGCGTCCCTGCGCGTCCAGGCAAAGTAGTAGTTCACCAGGAATATGGCGACGCTCACCAGATTGTAGGCGAACAGTATGGGCGTCTTCATCCTCAGGTACAACATACACTCACTTGTGTTATCGACAAGCGCGACAGGCCTGCGGGATATGTATAGAGTATTTGATCGGGGTATTAGTCGTATGTAAGTAGAGGGTAAAACAGGACGACGCACCGGAGGGAGACATGCAAAGACCTCCCTCTGAAAGGGGAGGCCTTTGCATGTCACGTCCCTGATTGTCAGCCCTCCATGGCCCTGCACGTCTCCAGCAGGCTGATGATTGGCAGATGCTGCGGGCAGGCGCCCTCGCACTGGCCGCACTGGACGCATTCGCTCGCCTTGCCCTTGCCCTGGGTGACGATGCTGTACTCCCGCTTGGTCCTGAATTCCGGACTGCCCTTGCGGCGGTTGGCCACGGTGAAGATATCCGGGATGGGAATGTCCATTGGACAGCCCTCGGTGCAGTAATGGCAGCCCGTGCAGGGGATCGACTTGTCCGCGTCCAGCGCGAACTGGGCCTTGTGGATCGCGCGCTGCTCGTCGGCGTCCAGGGGCTTGAAATCCTTCATAAAGGAGAGGTTGTCGTCCATCTGCGCCAGATTGCTCATGCCGGAGAGCACCGTGATGATGTTCTCCTGGCTCGCCACAAAACGGATCGCCCAGGAGGCGTAGGACGCCTTCGGGTTCGCCTCGGACAGGATCGCCTTGACGCTGTCGATGGGGTTTGCCAGCACGCCGCCCTTCACCGGCTCCATGACCGTGACGGGCTTTCCATAGGCCTTGCAGATCTCAAGGTTGCGCCTGGAGGCCACGCCGGGGTTCTCCCAGTCCGCGTAGTTGATCTGGAGCTGGACGAATTCCACGTCCGGATGAGCCTTCAGCAGCTCCTCCAGCAGCTCGGGATCGGCGTGGAAGGAAAAGCCGTAGTGTCTGATCAGGCCCTTCGCCTTCATCTCCTTCACAAAATCCCAGATGTGGTATTCGTCGTATTTCCTGTAGTTGTTTCTCTGGAGCGCGTGAAGCAGGTAGTAGTCAAAATAGCCGGCGCCCGTGCGCTCCAGGCTGGTGTAAAACTGCTGCTTCGCGCTGGTCTCGTCGTGGCATTGCAGCCACGCGTTCAGCTTGGTGGCGACGGTATAGCTCTCCCTCGGGTAGCGGTCGACCACCGCCGCCTTCAGCGCCGCCTCGCTGGCGCCGTTGTCGTACACGTAGGCGGTATCAAAATAGGTCCCGCCCGCCTGGATGAAATGATCCGCCATCTGACAGACCTGGGGGATGTCGATGGTGCCATCGGCATTCTTGGGCAGCCGCATGAGGCCGAATCCCAGCTTGAAGGTGTTCCGTTCCAGTATTTCGCTCATTTCAATACCTCCTCGTCCTGTCTCTGAGCCGTTGGGCCTTCGTGGTGTTTTTGTATTATGTAAATACCGCACAATACGGCGGCATGTGATCGTCGTAGTGCATGGTTACACGTATGCCGTAGAACAGGGATATTTCAGGCATGTGAATCACCGTCCATTCGCAATCCAGTATAACACGGTTCGGATGAATTGACAACTGCAAAAAGCTGCCGAAGGACGGCACAGATTAGGACATATAATATAGTGTTTTGATAAGTATCAATCAATATATTCTGTCTTATTGGAGACTCGCGGGTAGGGATTGCGCTCGTTGGTCAATCCAAGCAGATAATCGGTTGAGGTGTCAAAGAGAAGGGCAAGCTGTATCAAGGTGTTCAGTGGAATCTGCCGCTGACCGTTTTCATATTGAGAAAGTGTGCTTTGCCGGATGTTCAGCTTTGCTGCCAGCTCCTGCTGGGTCATATCCATATCTTCGCGCAAATCCCGAAACCGCACAGAATCACCCCGCTTACGGGGGTATTATATGTTATCACAAAATGAGATATTGACTAATATCACAGAATGTGATATAATGAAGGTGGGATTATTGTGTAAAAATTAAGGAGGGATTATGCTATGATTGTGTGATTGCTTGATATTACGACACCGCTATAACACAACTGAAAGGAAGGAAAAGAAAATGAAGAAGGCAAGTGTATTTGCGTGGTTGATCATCATTGCGATGATGGCAATGAACTGTGTTGCTTTTGGTGAGGAATTGGTCGTTGACATGCCTGACGATATAACTGTATTGGACGACTTGGAAGTGGATATGGAGGAGGATGGGATTGCTCTTGATATAGACGGGGAAGGGATCCAGATTGATACGATAGACGTCGATCTTTCCAACGATTTGCCGGATACATCTGAGGATGCCGTTGGGGACAATGCCACAGTGAACAGCAACCGTGTCATTCGATATCAGTCCGATGTAGACTATGACAGTGACGCTCTCTTTGCTGGATATGTCGACATGGTGTTTTACGGGAAGGATACGCTGGGCATACAGCCCAACGGCTTCCTGGGAGACAGGCTTACAGGTGTGGCAGGAAAGGTCTATGATTATTTGTACCGTGAGATTGAAAAGGTAGTAAAGGGTGAAAGGAGTAATACCCAGTTCTTAATCCCTGAAAGCATCGTTCCTTATTATACGGATGTGGAAGAAGTATGGGAATCGTTTGATATCATTGTCTCTTCCTTACTGTATGATCAATCTTATTACATGTTTTGGTGTGACAAAACGAATATCAAAGGCATAGGTTACGATGAGACAGTTGAATTTGATTTTCCTGTAGCTGTAGAGTTTGCCAAAAGCGAATACAAAACTGATGTGAAGAAAATCAAATCCGTTGAAACAGCCCACCGCAATGCACAGAAAGTCGTTAAACTGTACGAGGATGTTTCTGATTACCATAAGCTGTTGAGCTACAGGGATTTCATATGTTCTTCAGTGGATTACAATTACGAAGCCGCCGAAGATGAGAATACACCTTATGGAAACCCATGGCAGATGATTTGGGTATTTGATGCTGATCCCACCACTAATGTTGTTTGCGAAGGTTATTCCAAGGCTTTCCAGTACTTGTGCGCAAAAACCAAGTTTAACGGTGCTATCCAAAGCTACATGATTGGGGGAAAAGCAGAAGCAAATGGCAGCGGTGGGCCCCATATGTGGAATATCATTACCATGGAAGACGGGAAGAACTATCATGTCGACGTTACTTGGTATGATCAGGGCTTTACGGGGGGCTTTTTGACAGGTGCTACCAGCCAAAGTAATACTGCGTATGTCGTTGCAGATGAAGCCACTTATTATTTCGACGACGTTATACTAGAACTGTACCCTGCAAAGAAACTGAAGCTGTCATCCACAGACTACGATCCAGAATGGTCCATGCCGAAGGAAATCACCATCAAGCAGGGCGACGTTGTGACACTGTATATGGGTAATAAGCTGACCCTGAAAACGAAGCTGAACCCTTCGAAGGCAATTACGAAGCTGAAATGGAGCACAGATGATAAGACGGTGGCTACAGTCAGCGATACGGGCGTGGTGACGCCGAAGAAAGAGGGTAGGGCCAGAATTACTGTTACGACGGATAACAACCTGTCGGCCAGCATTGTCGTCAAGGTAAAGGATGCTTCAAGTGTTAAGTTAATGAAAGGCACCAAGACCTTGAAGAAGGGGACGACACTCAATCTAAAGCGCGGTAAATCGCTGAAGCTGAAGGCCAAAGTCTTGCCAGAGAAGGTAAAGACCAAGCTGACCTGGAAGAGCAGCAATAAGTACGTCACTGTGAAGAATGGTACAGTTAAGGTCAACGCCCGGGCCAAGGTGGGAAGCAAGGCACGAATAACCGTTAAAACAGCCAATGGCAAGAGCGCTTATATCATTATTCTGGTAAACTAAGCGGCTACAATGCGAGTGATTTCAAGCCCCGAGTCAGCGTTGTTGATGCTGGCTCGGGGCTTGTTGTCTCATTGAGTTTTTCTTCTGAGATGTTTATTGAAGTATAAAAGGAATTACTTCCTCCACGCGCTGGGGCTGACCAACATCAGTACGGGGAAGATCTCCAGCCTGCCGATGAGCATGCAAAGGCTCAGAACCAGCTTGCTCACGTCGCTGAAGGCGGCGAAGTTGCCGGTGGGGCCGACCATGCCCAGGCCGGGGCCGATGTTGGACAGCGTGGCGATGACGGCGGTGAAGTTGGTCCCGAAGCTAAAGCCGTCCAGCGACACGACGACGGTGGCCAGGATCAGGATCAGGAAGTAGGCGAAGAAGAAGCCCTGCACGCCGCTGAGGATGTTCTCGTCCACGGTGTGGCCGTCCAGCTTGACGGTGTTGACGGACTTGGGATGCACTGTGCGGCGGATGTCGCGCACCATGCTCTTGAGCAGCAGCTGCACGCGCACCACCTTCAGGCCGCCGCCGGTGGAGCCGGCGCTGGCGCCGATGAACATCAGCGTCACCAGCAGAACCCGGCTGAGCTGGGGCCACAGGTCGAAGTCTGCCGTGGCGTAGCCGGTGGTGGTCATGATGGAGGAGCACTGGAAGAAGCTGTAGCGCAGCGACGTGAAGAAATTATTGTTGTACATCGGCATGATGTTCACGGCGATGATGCAGCTGACGGACAGCAGTATGCCCACGTACCAGCGCAGCTCGCTGTTGCCGAAAGCCGCCTTCCAGTTGCGGCGGATCAGGAAGTAGTAGATCGAGAAGTTCACGCCGAACAGCGCCATGAACACGCCGACGACGATGTCCACGGCGGCGCTGTTAAAGTGGGCGATGCTGTCGGCATAGGTACCGAAGCCGCCGGTGCCGGCCGCGCCGAACATGTGCACCAGCGCGTCATACAGGTCCATGCCGCAGAACAGCAGCGCGGCCACCATGAACAGGGAGATGGCCACGTAGATCTCATAGAGTATCTTGGCGTTGTTGGCCACCCGGGGCACCAGCTTGTCGGTGCTGGGGCCGGGGGATTCGGCCCGCATCAGGTGGATGGATCGCGCGCCCATCTTCGGGATCAGCGCCAGCGACAGCACCAGCACACCCATGCCGCCGGCCCAGTGGGTGAAGCTGCGCCAGAACAGCAGGCCCTTGGGCAGCGCCTCCACGTCGGTCAGTATCGTCGCGCCGGTGGTGGTGAAGCCGGAGACGGTCTCGAAGAAGCAGTCTACCAGCGAGGGCACGTAGCCCGAGAAGTAGAAGGGCAGGCCGCCCAGGAACGACACGATGATCCAGCTGAAGGCCACGATGGCGAAGCCCTCCCGGGCCCGCAGGGTGTCCCGCCGGGGCTGGATCAGCGCCAGCGCCGTGCCCACGGCCAGCGCGATCAGCATCGACAGCACCAGCGGCATCGTGTCGCCGCTGCGCAGGATCAGCGACACGATGATGGGCAACGCCATCAGCGCGCCGCACACGCGTACCACGTTTCCGATGATGTGGCAGAGTAATCGCTTGTTCATTTTCTGATCTCCGTAATGTCGAAGGCGTCCTCCAGGTTTACCACGGTGCCCGCCTTGGCGGTCAGTATCACAGTGTCGCCCGCCTCGATCTCGTCACTGCCGAAGGGGATGATGCACTTGCGCTCGCGCACCAGCACCGACACCAGTATGCCCTTGCGGATGTTCAGCTTGTTCAGCGGGATGTTCAGGTAGGGCGCGCCCTCCAGGGCGGTGAACTCATAGGCCTCCACCTGGCCGCCCATCATGTAATAGACCTTCTCCACCACCGAGTTGCGGCTGTTGTTCAGCGCCCGCACCGAGCGCAGTATGGCGTTGGCGGTGGTCAGCTTGGGGCTGATGGCGCAGTCGATGCCCAGGTCCTCCACGATGTCCATGGCGTTGAGCCGGTTCACCTTGACGATGACCTTCTTCACGCCCCGGCGCGCGCCGTACATGCCGGTGATCAGGTTTTCCTCGTCCCGGTTGGTCAGGCAGATCAGCGCCCCGCAGTCGGCCAGGTTTTCTGATTCCAGCACCTCGGTGTCGGTGCCGTCGGCGTTGATGACCATCACGCCGTCCAGCTGGTCCGCCAGCCGCAGGCACTTCTTCTCGTCGATCTCGATCATCCGCAGGTAGACGCCCATGCCGGCGATGATGCGGGCCAGGTAGTAGGAGATGTGGCCGCCACCGATCAGCAGCGCCGACTTCAGCCGCTGGGTGTCCTTGCCCAGCTGCTTGAAGAAGCGGGTGATGGATTCCCGGTCGCCGGTGGCGTACACCCGGTCGCCCGGCAGCAGCACGCTGGAGCCGTCGGGGATAAAGGCGCTGCCGTTGCGCTGCACGGCGGTGAACTGTATGCGAGGGTAGCGCCCGTGCAGGCGGGAGAGGGGCGTGTTCAGTATGGCGTCCCGCTCCTCGGTGCGGAATTCCACCATCTCCACCCGGCCGTGGGCAAAGGTTTCCACATTGATGGCGAAGGGGAAGCGAAGCAGGCGGGAGATCTCCAGCGCCGCGGAGCGCTCGGGGTTGGCCACCTGGTCGATGTCCAGCTTCTTCTGCAGCAGCGTCAGGCTCTCGGTATATTCGGGGTCGCGGATGCGGGCGATGGTGTACTTTGCCCCCAGCTGCTTCGCGGCCAGGCAGCATACCATGTTCAGCTCGTCATTGCCCGTGACGGCGATGATCACGTCCGCGGCCTCCACATTGGCCTCGATCAGGGTCTTGACGTTGGCGCCGTTGCCCCGTATGCACATCACGTCCAGCGTCTCACTGGCCTTGTTCAGCGCCTGCTGGCTGCGGTCCAGTATGGTGATGTCGTGGCCGTCCTTGGAAAGATACTGGGCCAGCGTATAGCCCACCTTGCCGTTGCCGACGATGATGATGTTCAATCTGATACCCCCTTGAAGGAAGAACGTTAATTAGGAATGAGGAATTAGGAATGAGGAATGGAGGAGCAAATCCCTGACGGGATTTGTTTATTTCAGGGAATCGAGGATGTTGTTTCATGTAAAAGAAATCCGAAAGGATTTCCACAACCATTCCTAATTCCTCATTCCTAATTCCTCATTTAACTTTCTGATGTATTCCACCGCTGCCGCCGCGTCCTGTACAAACGTCTCCGAAGTGACGCCGCACAGGCTGATGCCGCCGGTGTAGCCCATCGTGTACAGCGGTGAGAGCATGCGGCCGTAGTCCTCGCCGTCGCCGGGGGCTGGAAGCCGCCGGGTCAGCGCGTTTTCCAGGTGGACGTGCCCCAGCAGCGGCCAGGCCCGCCGCAGCGCGTCCATGGGCTCGCTGGCCATGGACATGTGGCCCCAGTGGGCGGCCACGGCGATGTTGTTCAGCTGCAGCAGCCCGGCGATCAACGTCGCCTCGGACACCAGGTTCAAAAGGCTGCAATCGGCCTTGCGCAGCGGCTCCAGGCACACGGTGATGCCGCACTCCTTCGCGTGGCCCTGGCACAGCCGCAGAAAGTTGCCCAGCTGCCGCCAGGCGAAGGGGAAGTCACCGTCGTCGGATACGGCGCGGGACTTCGCGGCGTCCAGCACGACGACCCTCGCGCCGAGCCTGCGTGCGCGACCCAGGGCGTGCCTCAGGTAGCCGTGCAGCGCTGTGGCGTTGACCCCCGGCCCGGTGATGGGCAGATCGCCCGGCAGCATGTCCCGGCAGGCATAAACCCGTATGCCCGTCGCGTCCGCCCAGTCCGCCAGATCGATAAAGTCCGTCTCCGGAAGCGCGGCCACGTCCGCCAGGGACAGCTCCACATAGTCGAAGCCCAGCCTCGCCGCTTCGGGCAGGTTGACAAAATCCGTGCAGATGCCGATGAGCGCCATGAACCCTTCCCTTCGATGCGGGCATACACCCCATCCATTTTATCATTCACCAGTATACGCCTGTTTGACGTTTTAGTCAAATCCGAAAGGCATTAAGAAAGCGCCAATAGATGTTATTTTTATTAAATGAGTCAAGGGGGACGGTTCTATTGACTCAAAAACTTATGCTTGATTTTATCACGCATTGCTGGTATAATTTAACCAGCCTAATATAAAGGAGTGTTTACTATGGCTCTTGTTACTTCCACCGAGATGTTCAAGAAGGCTTACAATGGCGGCTATGCCATCGGCGCCTTCAACGTGAACAACATGGAGATCATCCAGGGCATCACCGAGGCCGCCATCGAAAAGCGCGCCCCGCTGATCCTGCAGGTCTCCAAGGGCGCCCGCGCCTATGCCAAGCACGTGTACCTGATGCACCTGATCCGGGCCGCCATCGAGGACGCCGAGCAGACTGCGGGCTTCGACCTGCCCATCGTCGTCCACCTGGACCACGGCGATTCCTTCGAGCTGTGCAAGAGCTGCATCGACGGCGGCTTCACCTCCGTCATGATCGATAAGAGCGGCCTGCCCATCGAGGAGAACATCAAGATCACCCGGCAGGTCGTCGAGTACGCCCACGACCACGGCGTGGTCGTCGAGGCCGAGCTGGGCACTCTGGCCGGCGTCGAGGACGAGGTCAACGTCTCCGCCGAGGATTCCAGCTACACCCGTCCCGAGGACGTGCAGCACTTCGTCGAGGAGACCGGCTGCGACTCCCTGGCCATCGCCATCGGCACCTCTCACGGCGCCTACAAGTTCAAGGCCGAGCAGTGCACCCGCAACGAAAAGGGCATCCTGGTGCCCCCGCCGCTGCGCTTCGACATCCTGGACGAGGTCGCCAAGCGCCTGCCCGGCTTCCCGATCGTGCTGCACGGCTCTTCCTCCGTGCCGCAGGAGTTCGTGAAGATCATCAACGCCAACGGCGGCAAGATGCCCGACGCCGTCGGCATCCCCGAGGAGCAGCTGCGTCAGGCTGCCCGCGGCGCGGTCTGCAAGATCAACATCGATTCCGACCTGCGCCTGGCCATGACCGCCTGCATCCGCCAGCACTTCGCGGAACATCCGGATCACTTCGATCCCCGCCAGTACCTGAAGCCCGCCCGTGTCGCCATCAAGGAGATGGTTGAGCACAAGCTGGTCGACGTGCTGGGCTGCGACGGCAAGGCTTGATCCGACACTACCCTGGACACATTGGGCGCGCCAGCAATGGCGCGCCTGTTTCGCAATGAAACAGAATTCAGTATTTTCCAACCAGCATAACCAGCCATGAAATCAAACCACACCCACAAAAAGCGCAATTCCTGGCGGCGGGCGGGCCGTCCGTTTACAGCGGGCGACTGGCTGCGTTTGTTTGCGCTGGCGACGGCTATCGCGGCGTTGGCCTGGGCAGGGGTGGCCTTCGTATCCGCGGACGGGGGAAGGGAGGAAGCCTCCCCGGTGGTGATCGATCGGGTGATGACCTCGAATCCCTCGGCCTGCTACAGCGTCCAAGGTGAATATTACGACTGGGTTGAGCTGCGCAACATCTCCGGCGAAACGGTCAGCCTGGCGGGCTGGCGGCTGGGGGACACCGTGGACCAGCGCGGGGCCTTCGAGCTTGGGGATGCCGCGCTGTCGCCGGGAGAAAGCATGATCGTCTACTGCGCCAAAGCGCCCGAGGACTTCGAGGGCAGCGAGCGGTTCTCCGGCTTCAAGCTGAGTGCCAACGGCGAGATGCTGGCCCTGTCCGACGGGCAGCGCAGGCTTCGGCAGGTGCTGGAGGTGCCTGCCATGGCCGCCGCCCAGGTCTACCAGAGGGGCGACGACGGCGAATACCGGGTGGTGAGCTTTGCCGCAATGGCCGAGGCCGGGGCGGTGGACCTGCGGCCACCCTTCAATCCCGACGGCGTGTTCATCAGCGAGCTGATGGCCGCCAACCACACCCAGCTGCAGGACGGGGACGGCGACTGGCCCGATTGGATCGAGCTGTTCAACGGCGCTGCCCATCCCGTGGACTTGGCGGGATACGTCCTGTCCGACGACGACGTGAACCAGCGCAAGTGGGTGCTTCCTTCGGTGACGGTGCAGCCCGGCGAATACCTGGTGGTGTTTGCTTCGGGCAAGGACCGCCGGGACGCAGAGCTGCATACCAACTTCAAGCTGTCCACCGCTTCGGAGGCCGTGCGGCTGTACGATCCCGACGGACGCGTGGTCTCCTGGGTGGAATACGACGGCCTGCCCAGGGAGATTTCGCTCTCCCGCCTGCCGGACGGCGCCCTGACCACCGAGATCGCCCCCACGCCCGGCTATGAGAACAGCGAGGCCGGCGTGCGCACGGCGCGGATGCTGGTGAGCGAAAATGTCGGCGATCTTCGGATCAACGAGATCATGGCCAGCGGCACCGGCAGCGACTGGATCGAGTTGTACAATGACGCCGACCACAGCGTGGACCTGACGGGCGTCGGCCTGTCCGACGACACCAACCACCCTCGCCGCTGGCAGTTCCCAGAGGGGGCGCTGATCCCCGCCAAGGGGTACGTCGCGGTGCTGCTCACAGGCAAGGAGGGGGCCAGCGGCATACAGAACGGCCGCTACTGCGCCGACCTTGCTCTCACGGCGGGGGAGACCGCCGTGCTGGCCGAGCCGGACGGCACGCTGCTGGACAAGGTGACGCTGTTCGAGCAATACCGCAACGTCAGTTACGGCCGGGCAGAGGGCCAGGCGCGCTACCGCTACTTCGCGGAACCCACCCCCGGCGAGGCCAACGCGACCGCCTCCTACGCGAAGAAGGCGGCAAACGTCGAGTTTTCCGAGCCCGGCGGTCAGCACAGCGACACAAAACTGTCTGTGGCGCTCTCCGGCGATCCGGACGTGACCATCTACTACACCACCGACGGCAGCGAGCCCACCACGTCCTCGAAGGCCTACAGCGCGCCCATCGAGCTGAAGCGCAGCACCGTGATCAAGGCGGTCGCCTGGCAGGCGGATGTGATGCCCTCGGACCTGTGCGTGCAGAGCTATATCCTCGGGGCGTCGCACACGGTGCGGCTGGTCAGCGTATCCGGCAACAGTGCCGAGCTGGACGGCAAGACGGGCATGCTCAATACCGGCTTGAAGGGCGAGGGGGCCGACGCCTTCGTGGAGGTCTACGAGCCCGACGGCACCCGGGTGATCGCCCAGAAGTGCCTGATGAAGCTGGCCGGGCACAGCACCCGCGAGCACGAGGGGCAGAAGGGCTTTTCGCTGCGAGCCAAAAAGATATACGGCGAAAGCCGTTTCAACTATGCCTTGTTCTCAAACCGTGATTATACGTCCTACAAGTCCTTCGTGATGCGGGCCTCGGGCCAGGACTGCAGGCAGACCTTCATGCGCGATTCCATACTCAGTGCCCTCGCCGCGGACACCGGCGTGCTGTACCGGGAGACCGAGGTCTGCGTGGTGTACGTCAACGGCCGGTATTGGGGCGCTTACAACATGCGCGAGCGCGTCAGCAATGACAGCATCGCCCAATTCCACGGCTGGGACAATCCCGACGACGTGGAGTACAAGGAGGGCGGCGGCTATTCCTCCGAGAATTACCGGCAGATGCTGAGCTGGGTCGAGGCGCACGACCTGTCCGACGACGCCAACGTGGAGGCGCTGCGGGGCATGATGGACATCGAAAACTACCTGGAATACGTGATGCTGGAAATGTACATCAACAACCAGGACCTGGGCAACGTGGGCTTCTACCGCAATCCAAATGCCGACGGCCTCTGGCGCTGGGCCCTGTTTGACCTGGATCTGAGCTACCAGCTGGCCGGAGACAACGTGAAGGCCTGGCTGGAGGGAGAGACCGTCGGCACCATCACCGACCAGAGCAACCTGTTGTTCAGGAAGCTGATGAAAAACGACGGCCTTCGGGACTGGTTTCTGCGCCGCATGGGTGAGCTGCTGGCCACCACCTTCAGCGCGGAGAACGTGACCGGGAAGATACGGGCGCGATACGCGCTGCTGGAGCCGGAGATGGAGGCCGAATGCAAGCGCTGGAACTGGACCACCGCCACCTGGAAGCGCTACGGCCAGCGGATGCTCAACTACGCCAAGAGCCGTCCAGCGAATATGGTAGCGTACCTGACCGCGAACTTCAAGCTGACGGCTGAGCAGGCGGACGAATATTTTGGAAGAGCCGGTTAAATTCTGATTTATCGAGCATCAGCCCGACAAATCAGAATTTTTTTATTGCCTTTTTCGCCGGTTTATGGTACACTATAAGCAAATAAGGAATTATTATTATGTAACTCAACCGAATAAATCAAAATTATGGAGGATGCCATGATTGACGTCAAGCTGTTGACACTTCTGAAAGTGCATGAAACCGGCAATTATACCCGTGCGGCGGAGCAGCTTTCACTGACACAGCCCGCCGTCAGCCAGCACATCAAGCAGATCGAGAAGGAGCTGAACACCAGCCTGTTCGTGCGCAGCGGCGGTAAGATCCGCCCAACGCCGGATGGCAAGCTGGTGATCGAGTATGCCGAAAGGGTCCTTTCGCTGTATGAGAACCTGCAACAGGCCCTGCTGGATCAAAAGCGCAGCATCGAGCGCCTGCGGGTGGGCATCACCCATACCTCCGAGAGCAACGTGGTCACGGAGGTGCTGGCCAAGTATGCCGAGCAAAACGAGAACCTGAGCATCACGATACAGACCGATACAATAAATAATCTTTATGCCATGCTAAAGAATTATAAGATTGATATCGCCATCGTGGAAGGCGCGGTTCAGGACCCCAGCATCAATTCCATCATGCTGGATACCGACTTTCTGGTGTGCGCGGTGTCCAACGAGAGTCCGTTGGCGAAGAAGAGCATCGTCACGCTGGACGAGCTGAAGCGCGAGCGGCTGATCCTGCGCCTGCCCAGCTCCGGCACACGGAACCTGTTTGCCGCCCACCTGGAGAGCCGCAACATCTCCATCGATGAATTCAACGTCACCCTGGAGGTCGACAACATCGCCACCATCAAGGACCTGATCCGCCGCAATTACGGCGTGTCGATACTGCCCCGCAGCGCCTGCATGGACGAGCTGAAGAAGGGCAAGATGACCGTGCTGCCCATCGAAAACCTGAGCATGATCCGGGAGATGAACATCCTCTACCACAAGAGCTTCCGCCACGCGGACATATTGCAGGACATTGTGCGCATCTACAATGAATCCGTGCGCTTCTACAAGAACGGGGAGCAGTGAGGGACGAACGATGCACATACTTTTGACCAATGACGATGGCATTTTTGCCCCGGGGCTTCGGGCACTGATCGAGGCCTTTTCCGGGGCCGGGCATACCGTATACGTCTGCGCGCCGGACCGGGAGCGCTCCGCCGCCAGTCACAGCTCGATGCTGGCCTATCCCCTGCACGCAATGCCGATAGACATGCCCGGCGCAGCCCGGGCCTGGGCCCTGGACGGTACTCCCGCCGATTGTGCCTGCCTGGGGTTGTTCCTGTGTCGGGAAGCGGGCATAGACCTGGCGGTCTCCGGCATCAACCGGGGCATGAACCAGGGGGGAGCCTGCATCTATTCCGGTACGGTCGGCGCGGCGATGGAGGCTTCGATGCGCGGAGCCCCGGCGCTGGCGGTTTCGCTGTGCGTAGGGCCGATTCGCGGCGAGGATCATAGCGACTACACTACTGCGGCCCGGGTCGCCCTGCGGGTGGCCGATTGGATGACCGGGCATCCGTTGCCCCGGGGCGCGATCTACAACCTGAACGTGCCGCCCATCCCCTATGAGCGGCTGAGGGGCATCCGGCCCGCGACCCTCGCCCCGATATTCCTCGAGGCACCGAGCTACGAGCTCATGGAGGACGACCAGGGCCCCTGCTACCGGTTCCGCGGCGCCATGCCCCCGCCGCAAGCCGATCCGGCATACGATACCTGCAGGACCGACCAGGGGTATGCGTCGCTGACCAAGCTGACCTGGAATCTAAGATTGAATGAAGATGATTCTGAGCTGGGTGGGATAGGGCTATAATCAGGAACTGCCACCCCATACCATTTGCCAAAGGAGGGAACACTATGAGTGCGGGAAAGCACTGCGAAATTGAACGAAAATATCTGATACGCTATCCGGACATCAGGACGCTGCAGGCCCAGAAGGGCGTGGAGCAATGGGAGATCGTACAGATCTACCTGACGGTTTCCGGGCCGGGGGAGACCCGGCGGATTCGCCAGGTGGTGTCGGGCGGCGAGATCAAATACAATAAAACCTTCAAAAAGCGCCTGACCGACCTGGCCAACGAGGAGGACGAGGGCGAGATCGACCAGCTGGAGTACATCCACCTCTGCCAGGAGCAGCAGCCCGGCTGCAAGCCCGTGGGCAAGACCCGCTACCGCATACCCTACGAGGGACACATACTGGAATTCGACATCTATCCCTTCTGGGACGATCGGGCGATACTGGAGATCGAGCTGGAGCATGAGAACGAAGGCGCGGCCATCCCGGATTATGTTCAAATCATCCGCGACGTCAGCGCCGATCCGGCCTACAAGAACCGCAGCCTGGCGGAAAACGTGATTTACGAGGAAATATAAAATGAGGGGGCTGTCTCAAAATGAGACAGCCCCCGGTTTGCACTATCTCTTCCGCTGCACCAGCGTGATGATGATGCCGATTCCTTAGCCTTTTGAAACCTATGCGGCCTTGCTGCGTTTGCGGATGACCTGCATCACCACGCCCAGGACGATCAGGCCCAGGCCGATGAAGTCGGTCAGTGAACCGGGGATGATCAGCGCCAGACCCCCGCCGATGGTCAGCAAGCGCTCGACGATGTTCATGTTCGTCAGCAGGTAGCCGGACAGGCCCGCGGCGACGCCCATCATGCCCAGCGTGGCGGTGATGGTGATCAGCACCACCTCATACCACACGGTGTCGATGAACAGCAGCGCCGGGGACGCGGCGAAAACAAAGGGGATGATGAACGCGCCGATGGCCAGCCGCGTGGCGGTGACGCCGGTCTTCATCGGCTTGCCCTTGGCGATGGCCGCGCCGGCATAGGCGGCCAGGGCCACCGGCGGCGTGATGTCGGCCACGATGCCGTAGTAGAACACGAAGAAGTGGGCGGCGATCTGGGGCACGCCCATCTGGATCAGTATCGGCGCGCAGGTGGATGCCATGATGCAGTAGGTGGCCGTGGTGGGCACGCCCATGCCCAGCACGATGCAGCAGATCATCGTCAGGAACAGGCCCAGCAGCATGCTGTTGCCGGAAACGCCCACGATGGCGCTGATCAGGCGGTTGGCCAGGCCGGTCACCGTGATGCAGCCGCAGATGCAACCCGCGATGCCGCAGGCCACGGCCACGGTGATGCAGCTGCGCCCGCCGGCCTCGAGCGCGTTGAAGATGGTCTTCAGGTTGAAGGACTTCGGGATCTCGCCCGCCGCGCCGGACTGGTTGGCCTCGGCGGCCCGCTTGTAGTAGCCGGTCAGGTTGTTGATAAAGCCCACCGCGATGGCCGTGACGATGGCCACGGCGGCGGAGAACTGCATCGTGCGGGTGTTGGAGCAGACCAGCACGATCAGCACGACCAGCGGCAGCAGCAGGTAGGTGTCCTTCAAGAGCGATGTGAACCGGGGCAGCATGGAGCGGTCGATGCCCTTCAGACCCAGCTTTTTGGCTTCAAGGTGCACGGCGATGAATATGCCCAGGAAGTACAGCACCGCGGGCACGATGGCGCGCACGATGATGTTGGAATAGGGCACGCCCAGGTAGTCGGCCATCAGGAAGGCCGCCGCGCCCATGATGGGGGGCATGATCTGGCCGCCGGTGGATGCCGCGGCCTCGACGGCCCCGGCAAACTCGGACCTGTAGCCGGTCTTTTTCATCATCGGGATCGTGACCGAGCCGGTGGTGACGGTGTTGCCCACGGAGCTGCCGGAGACCATGCCGCACAGCGCCGAGGAGATGACAGCCACCTTCGCCGGGCCGCCGGCGAAGCGGCCGGTCAGGCTGTTGGCCAGGTTGATAAAGAAGCTGGACACGCCTGTCTTTTCCAGGAACGCGCCAAACACGATGAACACGACGATGTATTTCGAGCAGACGTTCACGGGCGTGCCCAGTATGGCGTTTTCGCCGTAGAACATCTCATAGCTGACCTGGGACAGGTTCTTGCCCTTCAGGAAGGTGTAGGCGATGAAGAAAATCGCCACGCACAGTATCGGCACGCCCACGCTTCGGCGGCACAGCTCCGCCAGCGACAGTATGCCGATGATCGCCAGTGTGATGTAGAAGGGATTGGTGCGCAGCACGCGGGTGCCGGCGGTCAGGATCGATTGGGCGTTGAAGGCGTAGTACAGGAACGCGCCGCCGCCCAGCACCATCAGCACGATGTCATACCAAGGCAGGGTGTTGGGCTTCATTTCCCCCTTGCGGGCGGGATAGGTCAGGTAGCCCATGATGATGACCAGGCCCATGAACGAGGTCATGCGGGCCTGCTCCAGAAGGTTGGCGAACAGCGTCACATAGATGCAGAACAGGGAAAAAGCCGCGAGGATGCAGCCCACGATAATTTTGGGTGTGCCCGCCCAGACGCGGGTGTTCGATTCCCGGTCATACTTTCGCATGACGGCCTCGACGTCTGCCGCGGAACCGGTGGAGGTGTCGATGTCCGGCGCATTCAGGTTCGGGTCCTGAGGCTTGTTGTTGGCCATGATCAGGCCTCCTTTCGATGGATTATTCTGATTTGTAGGGGAGAGGGATTAGGGATTAGGGAATAGGGATTAGAAATAGTGACTGGCGCATGGTAGAAACAAACACCATCCTATAATCACGAACAATCCTCTGTTCCGTCACGGGAACGGCCGATCTATTCCACGTGGTACCTCGGTGCGCGGCTTCTCCTAATCCCTAATCCCTATTCCCTAATCCCTGCGCGTCAGCCCGATAAATCAGAATTTGTCAATACAAATGCTAAAAACCGGGGCTGCGGAAATGGCTTCCCGCAGCCCCCGATGTTGTTGAGAGTCTGCTTATAGAGCAGCTTACTTCGTCTCAACCTCGATGCCCTTCTCGGCGAAGTACTTCGCGGCGCCGGGATGGTAGGGCAGGCCGCAGGTGGAAGCGTACTCCAGGTCCAGCTCGGCGCCCTTGGCGTGGGCCTCCGTGATGGCATCCTTGCCCTCGAAGATGGTTGAGACGATGGCATAGGCCTCGTCGTCGCTCACCTGGCCGTTGGCGATGATGGTGGCCTTCACGCCCACGGTGGTGATGTCCTCGTCGATGCCCTGATAGGTGCCGGCAGGGATGATGGTCTTTGCATAGGCAGATGAGATCTCCTGCAGCTTGGCCACGTGCTCGTCGTCCAGGCCGACCAGGTAGCAGCCCTTGGTGGTGGCCAGGTCGGTGACGGCGGAGGTGGGCGCGCCGGCCACGACGAACGCGGCGTCGATCTTGCCGTCCTTCAGGCTCTCGGCAGAGTCGCCGAAGCCGAGGTACTGGGGATTGATGTCGGCCTCGGTCATGTCATAGGCGGCCAGGAAGTCCATGGCGTTGAAGTACACGCCGGAGCCCGAGGAGCCGATGGACACGTTCTTGCCCTTCAGATCGGCCACGGACTTGATGTCGGGGTTGCAGGTGACCAGGTGTACGGCCTCGGTGTACAGTGCGCACAGGGCGGTGAAGCTGTCGATGGGCTTGCCCTCGTACTGCTCGAAGCGGATGCCGTTATAGGCGTAGTTGGCCACGTCGTTCTGAACGAAGCCCAGCTGCGCGTCCTCCAGGTCCAGCTTGTCGATGTTGTCGGCGGAGCCGTTGCCGGACACGGCGGTCACCTGGACGTCGGAATTGTTGGTGATGTACTGGGCCAGCACGTTGCCGAAGGCATAGTAGGTGCCGGAGGTGCCGCCGGTGGTGAAGGTCAGCTCGGCCAGTGCTGCGGTGCAGGACAGGGCCAGAACCAGCGCGATAACCAGGGATACGACTTTCTTCATGATACGTTCCTCCATTTCTGTGCCGGAAACCCGGCCAGTCTATGAGCGTATTATACAATAAATATGGGTAAAAGGCAACAGAATATTGCCAACCTGATTGTTAATAATTGCATTTTCAGGCCGATTAGGTAAATCTGCAGTTTTTTTTGCATCAAACCGAAGCGGATGATTCGATAAAAACGGGGATAAAAATGTATAAACATACGATATGCGTTGATGAATATACAAAATTGAATCGCAGGGGTTTACTGCCTTCCGGGTTTCAGGTTGACGCAGAGTATGCCGGCCAGGAACAGCGCCGTCCCGGCGATGATCCAGCCGGTGATGCGCTCGTGGTACAAAAGCGCCGCCCACACAAGCGACAGCAGTACCGTCGAGCTCTGCACCACCGTTGCCACGAACAGGGGCACGGTCTTGAAGCCCTCGGCCTGCAGCAGGAAGCCCACGCCGGTGATCGCGCCGAGGATCAGCATGGCGACGGCGGCCGGCAGCCGGATGGGCCCCGTCACGGCCGTGCCGGTCAGCGGCAGCACGCCGCCGGCGCACAGCGCACCGATCAGGAACATGGAATTGTTCAGCTCCACGGTGTCCAGCCTGTCCAGCAGCTTCTTCTGGCACACGGAAAACAGCGAAGCGCCGATGCCCGCGATGACGAAGGCGATCAGCAGCGGCCCCTGGCCACCGATGAATTCGTCCAGCGGCATGCCGTTCCAGGTGAGCAGCACGATGCCGCACACGCACATCAGCGCACCGGCGACGGCCTGCCGGGTGACCTTTTCCTTCAATACCAGCGTGGAGATCAGCAGGATTACCACGGTCTGCACCGGCCAGATCACCACGTTGCCGTAGGAGAAGCCGTGCATCACGCCGTAATTCTCTCCCAGGTAGTGCAGCGTCTTGGCGATGCCGCCGAATATCACCATCCGGTTTGCCAGCGTCAGGTGGGGCTTCCTTCCGCGAATCACCTGCAGCGCCAGCAGGAACAGCACGCCCAGCGCAAAGCGCAGAAATGACACCATGAACGGGGAAAAGGCGGTGGCGGCGGTCTTGATCAGTATGCCGCCAAAGCTGAAGATCAGCGCCTGGAGAAGCAGGTAAAAGTAGCCCATATATGTATCCTTTCAAGATATCCGTTCGGTAATCCCTCAATTCTGATTGATCGAGCAAAGCTCGATCAATCAAAACTTACATGTTATTATCAATCGAAGTTTAGCACATGCCCGGAAGAAATGCAAGTGATTATAGGAATCCAACCGTTTTCCCCGCACATTAAAGCCCCATTCCCTTCCTGACCGTGTCCCAGCGCCGTCACGTTTGTGTGCTATGATAGCGTAGGAGTACATATGGGAGGTATGTTTATGAAGCGGAAGATACTGGCGCTGCTGCTGGTGGCGGCGGTGCTGCTGGCGCTGCCTGTGACGGCGATGGCGGCGACCAAAGCGACCATCCGGTTTCCGGTGAAGGTGGGCCTTATGACCGAGGGCGAAGCGGTGACGCTGAAGCCGAAGCTGAAGCGGGTGAAGCTCGAAAACCTGACCTGGAGCTGCTCGGACGAGGCGGTGCTGGCGCTGGCGGGCAATGTGGCCCAGGCGCTGAAGCCGGGCAAGGCGGTGGTGACAGCCTCCGGGGGCGGCGCGACGGCGAAGCTGGGCGTGGTGGTCCTGCCTGCGTCCGTGAACGTCGCGGTGGGGGATAAGGTCTCACTGCCCCGGGGCGGCGTGGAATTCTACAAATCGAAAAACAAAAAGGTGGCGACGGTCAGCAAAAAGGGCGTCGTCAAGGGCGTCGGGGTCGGCACGACGAAGATCGTGGTGACCTATGGCGATCAAAAGAAGGTCGTCCCCGTGACCGTGGTCGAAGAGATCCCCCAGGGCAGCGCCGCGGCGGAGCTGGATTGCGCGAACGAGGCCGACCAAATCGTGCTGGTGGACTACACCGGCGGCAGCAAGGCCGTGCTGTCGGTGCACGAGAAGCTGAACGGGGTGTGGACCGAGCTGGCGTCCTGCGACGCCTATGTGGGCAAGAAGGGCATTGGCAAGACGAAGGAGGGGGACAAGAAGACTCCCACGGGCACCTATAACCTGACGACGCCCTTCGGCATCAAGGACGATCCCGGCGCGCAGATGTCCTATCTCAAGGTGACGAAATACCACTACTGGTGCGGCGATTCCTCCAGCAAGTACTATAACCAGCTGGTGGACGAGCGCGAGGTCAGCCGCAAGCACAAGTCCAGCGACGAATACCTGATCAAGTACAAGGGCGCCTACAACTATTGCATGTTCATCGACTACAACGCCGAGGGCACCCCGAACAGGGGCAGCTGTATTTTCCTGCACTGCACCGGCAAGAACAAGTATACCGCCGGCTGCGTCGCCATCCCGGAGAAGATGATGAAGCAGATCGTCTGCTGGGCCCGGGAGGGGACGAAGATCGTGATAAGGCAAAAGCCGTAGGACAGGAGGAAAGCGATGGTCGCCAATGGAATTCTTCAGATGTTGCGCGAGGAGAAGCGCGCCGGCATATCGGGCGGGCTTTACCACGAGCTGCAGGTGCGGATGACCTACAATTCCAACCATATCGAAGGCAGCCGGCTCACCGAGGAGCAGACGCGGATGATCTTTGAGACGAATACCGTCGACAGCGGGGTTGGCCTGCCTGTGGACGATATACTGGAAACCGTTCATCACTTCCGGGCCATCGATTACGTGATCGACTGCGCGGAGGAAGCGCTGACAGAGGAAATCGTGAAGCGGCTGCATTACATCCTGAAGCACGACACCAGGGACGCTGCGCTGGACTGGTTCGCGGTGGGCGATTACAAGCGCCGGCCCAATATGGTTGGCGGGCGTGAAACGGTCAGGCCGAAGGACGTGCCCGCCCGGATGAAGGCGCTGCTGGCGGATTACAATGCCAGGGAAACGGTTACAATGGAGGACGTGATCGCCTTGCACGCCGAGTTTGAACACATCCATCCCTTTCAGGATGGCAACGGCAGGGTCGGGCGCCTGGTCGCGCTGAAGGAATGCCTGAGGCACGGCATCGTCCCATTCATCATTGAGGACAGCAAGAAGCACTTCTATTACCGGGGACTGGCCCAATGGCGAACGGAAAAGGGATGGCTGACGGACACCTGCCTGGACGGCCAGGATACGTTTAAGAGATTGTTGGATAGGCTGGAAATCGCGTATTGACGGGGAAAAGGAAACCGCCCCGCCGCCCGTGCATGGGCGGCGGGGTGGTGCGGTTTTGGCGAGGGGTTATTTCCAGGAGAAGGCGGTGTATTTGCCGGTTTCGGATAATTCGTACAGGTAGGCGCGATTGATCTCCAGGTAATAGGTGCCCTTGGGCTGCGAGCCCTGTGTCACGTATACGCTCCCCCGGTCTGAACAGCTGATTTCATTCAGGTTTCGGTCGTAGAGGGTGAAATTGTATTCAGAAATACCGCTGAAGGTGATGGACTGGGTCTTTGGCAGCTTGATCCTGTACCAGCGATGGTAATTATCGCGCTTGGTCTGGGCAATCTCCACCTTCTTGCCGGCCTTGACCGTGACGGCTTTGCCCATGCAGTAATTGGGTTTGTTGACGCTCACGGCTTTTTTGGTGCTGAACTTCACCTTGCTGCAATGGCGGCCCTGAAGGACTAGCTTCGTATCGCAATCTGCCGCCACAGGTAGTGCATATGGCGACTGATAGTCGCCGCTACAGAGCCTCGATCTCCGCCTCGTCAAGCCCTGTGATCTGGGCTATGACTGCGATTTCTATGCCGGCGTTTTTCATCGCCCTGGCGTTCTCACGATTCTTCCTGGCCTCGCCGATCTCCATGCCTCTGGCTTCGCCGATCTCTATGCCCCTGGCTTCCGCCACGGCGATCCGGGTGGCCACATCCCGCCTGCCGTCCTCGACCATGCGATAGCGCCGAATCAGCTCCGGATCGTTGATTGCATAGTTGTACCGCTTTGCGAAATTTCTCAATCCTTCAGACATTTCAGATAGCACCTCCATTTCGTCCGGATTCTTATAGCCCTGATCCAGGGCATACAGCCATGTGAAGAACGCGTCGTTCCTCACGGATTCAAGCGTCCTGTGCGCCTTGCGAAACGCGGGAAGCTGTATGTGGTACATCATGAACTTACGGGTGGCCAGCTCGGTCGGGCTGTTAGCGTAGGCCAGAACGACCGGCTCCACGATCTCCTCGCTGCCATCCCTGACGTAAAAGTCGACCAGGGTTATCACGCGGACCTCGGGCATCTGGTTATACGGCGTTCCGGGCTTGAACGCGTCCTCGCCCATCCGTCCCCCATAGAAGAATCCCCGCTCGTTCATGTAATCCCTGTCGATCTGAACCTCAATATCGAACAGGCGACCGGATTCCGCCTTGACCCTCACGTCCAGGCGGCCATACTTCTGGTCCGCGCTTTCGCCCATGACCGAATACTCGCTCGTCATGCTGAGGATCTCGGCAATCGGCTCCTCGCCAACATGCTTCATCACTGCATTCAGGAATTCAAGCATTGCGGCGCCGGCCTTGTCCTCATCCTGAAAAATACAGGCGAAGACGACGCTGTGAAGGGGGCTGTACCGGACCGCGCTGTTCATCCCAGCCATATCGTGCGCCTCCCTCCAGCCATCGGTGGTACCGTCTTGCTACGTTAATTGTAAGGCATTCGGCGCGAATAGTCAAGATATCTGCGCTCATTTTCGGACGCCATTTCATGACGGAGTTACTATGAAAGTTTGATAATGTTAACTTGACACGGTTAGACAGTGTTATTATACTTGGAGTGGGGGGAATTTATGTTTTATCGCAGAGCGACAAATCATAAATAAAGAGCTTGGATATGTTCGAAATTCTGACGGAGCTCCACCGAACCTGTGGTTTCCGCCAACCATCTCTAAACTCTGAACTCTTCGCTCTGAACTCTATTCCGATCGATCAGAATCCAACATCATCATCGAAAGAGTGACTTCTATGACACTGCGAGAATTGAAGGTCGGGCAGTTTGCCCGGATCGAGACCGTGGGCGGGGAGGGGGCCCTGCGCCAGCACTTCCTGGACATGGGAGTGATCCCCGGGGCGGAGGTGGCGCTGGTGCGGCTGGCCCCGCTGGGGGACCCGATGGAGCTGCGCATCCACGGCTACGAGCTGACGCTGCGGCTGGCGGACGCGGCGCACATCGGCGTGACGCCCATCGACCATCTGACCGAGCCGGCGGCGATGCCCCGGGAAAAGCGGGAGACGCCCCACCTGGGCCTGGGCGAGGACGGCAAGTTCCACCCCAAGGGCAGCGGCGATCCGCTGCCGGAGGGCACGACGCTGACCTTCGCGCTGGTGGGCAACCAGAACAGCGGTAAGACCACGCTGTTCAACCAGCTGACCGGGGCCAACCAGCACGTGGGCAACTTCCCCGGCGTCACCGTGGACCGCAAGGACGGCGCGATCCGGGGACACGCGAACACCGTGGTGACCGACCTGCCGGGCATCTATTCCATGTCGCCCTACTCCAGCGAGGAGCTGGTGTCCCGGGACTTCGTGCTTCGGGAAAAGCCCAGGGCCATCATCAACATCGTGGACGCCACCAACATCGAGCGCAACCTGTATCTGACGATGCAGCTGCTGGAGATGGGCGTGCCCACGGTGGTGGCGCTGAACATGATGGATGAGATGACCGGCAACGGCGGCAGCATCGACATCAACGGCATGGAGGCGGCGCTGGGCACGCCGGTGGTGCCGATCTCGGCGGCGAAGAACCAGGGCGTGGACGAGCTGGTGAAGCACGCCATCCACATCGCCCACTATCAGGAAAAGCCCATCCGCCAGGATTTCTGCGGCCCAGAGGACGAGGGCGGCGCGGTGCACCGGGCGCTGCACGCGGTGGTCCACCTGATCGAGGATCACGCGAAGGCTGCCGGTATTCCGCCCCGCTTCGCCGCATCAAAGCTGATCGAGGGGGACAAGCTGATACTGGAGCAGCTGAAGCTGGATCAGAACGAGCAGGAGACGCTGGAGCACATCGTGCTGCAGATGGAGAAGGAGCGCGGCCTGGACCGCAGCGCGGCCATCGCGGACATGCGCTTCGCGTTCATACAGAGGGTGTGCGACGCCTGCGTCACCAAACCCCGGGTGAGCCGGGAGCACCTGCGCAGTCAGCGCCTCGACAGGATACTGACGGGCAAGTACACGGCCATACCGATGTTCATACTGATCATGGGGCTGGTGTTCTTCCTGACCTTCAACGTGATCGGCGCGTGGCTTCAGGGGCTGATGGAGACGGGCGTCGGCGCGCTGACCGACGCGGTGGACCGGGCACTGACCGCCGGGGGCGTGAACGAGGCCATCCACGGGCTGATCATCGGCGGCATATTCGAGGGCGTGGGCAGCGTGCTGAGCTTTTTGCCCATCATCGTCACGCTGTTCTTCTTCCTGTCCATACTGGAGGACAGCGGGTATATCGCCAGGGTGGCCTTCTTCATGGACAAGCTGCTGCGGCGCATCGGGCTTTCCGGGCGCAGCATCGTGCCGATGTTGATCGGCTTCGGCTGCACGGTGCCGGCGGTGATGTCCACCCGTACCCTGCCCAGCGAACGGGACCGCAAGATGACCATACTGCTGACGCCCTTTATGAGCTGCACCGCCAAGCTGCCCATCTACGCCTTCTTCGTGCAGGCGTTCTTCCCCAGGCATGGAGGATTGGTGATGGTGGCGCTGTACGTGCTGGGCATCGAGGTGGGCATCGTGGTGGCGCTGGTGTTCAAGCACTCGCTGTTCAAGGGCGAGGCGGTGCCCTTCGTGATGGAGCTGCCCAACTACCGCCTGCCCAGCCCGAGGAGCGTGGGCCAGCTGCTGTGGGAGAAGGCGAAGGACTTTTTGCAGCGGGCGTTTTCAGTGATCCTGATCGCCACCATACTGGTGTGGGTGCTGAAGAGCTTCGACCTGCGGTTCAACCTGCTGGCGGAGGAGAATTCCGAGGCCAGTATACTGGCTACCGTCGCCGGCTGGATCGCGCCGATCTTCCGGCCCCTGGGCCTGGGGGACTGGCGGGTGTGCACCGCGCTGATCTCCGGCTTCATGGCCAAGGAGAGCGTGGTGTCGGTGCTGAAGGTGCTGTACGCCGGAGGCGTGGAGAAAGTGCTGACCCCGCTGGCCGCCATGTCGCTGCTGGTGTTCAGCCTGCTGTATACCCCTTGCGTCGCGGCCGTCGCCGCCATCAAGCGGGAGCTGGGTGGAAGGTGGGCCGTCACGGTGGTGGTCTGGCAGTGCGCCGTGGCATGGCTGCTCGCGCTGCTGGTGAGGATTGTCGGGGGAGGAATCTGAGGGGTTAGGGGTTAGGTTTTAGGGGTTAGGGAAGGAGTACAACCATGAACACATTGGACATCATACTGATCGTCGCCATTGTCGCCGTCGCAGGGCTCGCGGTGTGGCGGATCGTGCGCAACCGGCGGCAGGGTAAATCCGCCTGCGGCTGCGACTGTGGCAGCTGTTCCTGCGGATGTGGGAAGAAGATTGAGAATTGAGAAGATCCGGCGCGGAGCCGTTCGGTTGGGTGAACTTCTGATTTGTCGCGTTGCGACAAATCAGAAGTTACCCACCAGATACCCCGCCAGGTCGGCGTAGCTGCCGCGGGTGAGGGACAGGCGATGAGGCGTGAATTCGGCCTCAGCGCCGCAATCGAGGAAGGTGCGCAGCAGCGCATCTTTCATTTTACTTTGGACGGCCTGCCAGGCGGCGGGGTCGGCGCCATGCAGCTGTCCCATGGCGTAGCGCAGGGCCCAGAGGCGGGCGGAGTCGGCGAAGGACCCGCCGGCGGCCATGCAGCGCTCCCAGGCGGCGACGTTGGCTGCGCCCTCATCGGCGACGCCGGTCAGGTGCGTCAGCTCGTGCACGGCGGTGAAGGGAACGAGGGGCGCCGGTTCGGAAGGGTCTACCACCGCCTCACCGGTCAGGGGGATGAACATGCCCCAAGCCCGCGCCCGCGCCATCCAACCGGGATAGCGGGCAGTCTTCACGACTCGGGCGGGTTCGCCTGCAACCAAAGCGGCCTGGGCGGGGGCATCACTGGGGAAGGAGAGGGGAGAGGCGTTCAGCTTCTCGACCAGGCGCGCGCACAGCCGGGAGAGCTGGTCGGCGTCTGGTACGGGGATGTCCGGGACGGATACGACGAGGGCGGGCACCCAGAGTAAGATGAAGGCAAAGAGCAATGTAAACAAGACGCCGGTGAGGCGCTTCAGCGGCCTGAAGCTTCCGGCGGCCCAGGCGTGGAAGAGACGCGCCAGCGCAAGCAGGATCACCGCCAGCGCCAGCGGCTCCGCCACGGGAAAGGAGACGCAGGCGGTCAGCCGGTGGAGGAGGGCCAAGCCTGGTACGGAGAGGTTTTCCAGCAACCACCGGGCAAAGTCCGGGGAAAGGCGCAGCAGCAGGAGAACAAAGACGAGCATAAGAGGCATACAGTATCGGACGTATTTCATGGCGAGGCTCCTTGGGAAATACTGATTTGTCGAGCTTTGCTCGACAAATCAGTATTTGTATGCCTCATTATCCCACACCCGCTTCCCCAAAATCAAAGGTAATATCTTCCCCATCCTGTTGCGCCATTAACGGGGAGGGGATATAATGAAGCCATATCAACCAAGGAGCAAGCCCATGCTACAATACCTGAGAAAGTACCGCAAGGAATGTATATTGGCCCCGCTGTTCAAGATGCTGGAGGCGCTGTTTGACCTGCTTGTGCCGCTGGTGGTGGCTTCGATCATCGACCGGGGCATCGGCGGCGGCAGCGCGGGCCACGTGTGGCGGATGTGCGGGCTGTTGATCGCGCTGGGACTGGTGGGGCTGGGCATGGCGGTGGTGGCCCAGTACTTCGCGGCGAAGGCGGCCACTGGGTTCGCGGCGGACGTGCGGCACGCGCTGTTCACCCGGCTGACGGCGCTGTCCTTCCCGGACGTGGACCGGGTGGGGGTCTCGGCGATGATGACCCGCATGACCAGCGACGTCAACCAGGCCCAGACCGGCGTGAACATGGCGCTGCGGCTGCTGCTGCGCTCGCCCTTCGTGGTGCTGGGGGCGATGGTGATGGCCTTCACCATCGACGCCCGCTGCGCGTTGATCTTCCTGGCGGTGATCGCGGCGCTGGGGCTTGCGGTATGGGCCATCATGGCGGCAAATATACCGATGATGGGCGGGGTGCAGAAGCAGCTGGAGTCGGTGCTGGCGGCGACCCGGGAAAACCTGACCGGCGTGCGGGTGATCCGGGCCTTCGGGCAGGAGGACGCCGAATTCGAGGCCTTCCGGGCCAAGAACCGGGAGCTGACGCTGCGGCAGCGCAGGGCAGGGCACGTCTCGGCGCTTTTGAACCCGGTGACCTACGTGCTGATCAACGCGGCGGTGATCGTGCTGGTGCGGCAGGGGGCCATCCGGGTCGACGCGGGGGCGCTGACTACCGGCGCGGTGGTGGCGCTGTACAACTACATGAGCCAGATATTGGTCGAACTGATCAAGTTCGCCAGCCTGACCATCACCATCAACAAGGCCTGGGCCAGCTGGAAGCGCATCGAGGGCGCGCTGGCGCTGGAGCCGTCGATCACATCCCCCGAAAGCATGGAGGTCGTGCCGGCCCCTGCTGCTCCGGCGGTGCAATTCAGGCATGTCGGCCTGACCTATCCCGGCGCGGGCAGCCCGGCGCTGACGGACGTGGACTTCGAAGCCTGGCGCGGGCAGACCGTGGGCATCATCGGCGGCACCGGCGCGGGCAAGAGCTCGGTGGCAGGATTGATCCCCCGATTCTACGAGGCCACCGACGGCGAAGTGCTGGTTGAGGGTGTGAACGTGAAGAACTGGCCCCGGAAAGCGCTGCGGGGCGAGGTCGGCATGGTGATGCAGAAGGCGTCGCTGTTCAAGGGGACGATCCGTGAAAACCTGCGCTGGGGCCGGGCGGACGCCACAGACGAGGATCTGCTGGCTGCCGCCGAGGCCGCCCAGGCGATGGACGTGCTGGCGGCCAAGGGCGGGCTGGACGGGGAGATCACCCAGAACGGCGGCAACCTGTCCGGCGGCCAGAAGCAGCGCCTGACCGTCGCCCGGGCGCTGGTGAGAAGGCCCCCCATACTCATACTCGACGACAGCGCCTCGGCCCTGGACATGGCCACCGACGCGCGGCTGAGGAAGGCCATCGCCAACCTGGGTTATCACCCCACCACGGTCATTATCTCGCAGCGGTGCGCCTCGGTGATGGGGGCGGACCTGATATTGGTGCTGGACGACGGAAGGGTGGTCGGAAAGGGCACGCATTCCGAATTGATGAAGAACTGCCCGGTGTACAGGGAGATCTATGAGAGCCAGTTTGGAGAATTAGGAATTAGGAATGAGGAATGGCGGCACCCTGAAGGACTGGCTACGCGTCGCAAATCCTTGAAGGGATTTGTATGATTACAGGCTATCGCCAGAGGATGTATCATTGCTGTTTTTTTATTAAGAGAAATCCGCAAGGATTTCCACATGAATTTCTCATTTCTCATTCCTAATTCCTCATTTCAAAGAGGGTGACGCTATGAATAACCAAATATCCTCCACTCAGATTGCCACGCTGAAGAAGGTCCTTCGCCGCATCGGCCGGTACCGCTGGTTGGTGCTGCTCTCGCTGGGGCTTTCGGCGGTGTCGGTGGTGCTGACACTGGTGGTGCCGATTCTGGTGGGTCGTGCCATCGACGGCATCGTCGGGACCGGGGCGGTGCGCTTTGATGTGATCTGGCCGCTGCTCTGGCGCATCGGCGTCTGCGTGGCGGTCACGGCGCTGGCGACCTGGGCGATGAACGTCGTCAACAACCGGGTGACCTTCGACGTGGTGCGGAACCTGCGTGAGGAGGCGCTGGACCACATCAACCACCTGCCGCTGGCCACCCTCGACGCCCGTCCCACCGGCGAGACGGTAAGCCGGGTCATCGCCGACGCCGACCAATTGGCCGACGGGCTGCTGATGGGCTTTACCCAGCTGTTCTCCGGGGTGCTGACGATGCTGATGACGCTGGCGTTCATGTTTACCCAGAACGTGCCCATCGCGCTGGTGGTGGTGGGCGTGACGCCGCTGTCGCTGTTCGTGGCCCGTTTCATCGCGAGGCGCACCTATGCCATGTTCCAGGCCCAGTCCGAGGCACGGGGCGAGCAGACCGCCTTTATTGACGAGCGCATCGGCAACCTGAAGGTGGTGCAGGCTTATGGCCGGGAGGCGGCCGAAACGGCGACCTTCGACGGCATCAATGCGCACCTGCGGGATTGCTCTCTGAAGGCCACGTTCTATTCGTCCCTGACCAACCCCTGCACCCGGTTCGTGAACTCGGTGGTGTACGCGCTGGTGGCGCTCACCGGGGCGCTGGCGGCGCTGTCCGGGGCGGGCATGACCGTGGGCACGCTGACGGCGTTTTTGAGCTACGCCAACCAGTACACCAAGCCCTTCAACGAGATTTCCGGCGTGGTGACCGAGCTGCAGAACGCCGTGGCCTGCGCCGCGCGGCTGTTCGAGCTGATCGAGGCCCCCGCCGAGACCCCCGACGATCCCAATGCCGCGCCGCTTGCAGACGTGAAGGGCGCGGTGGACTGGCAGGGCGTGGACTTCTCCTATGTCCCTGAAAGGCCGCTGATCCGGGATTTCAACCTGTCGGTGAAGCCCGGCCAGCGGGTGGCCATCGTCGGCCCCACCGGCTGCGGCAAGACTACGCTGATCAACCTGCTGATGCGCTTCTACGAGCCTCAGGGCGGCGTGATCTCGGTGGACGGGCGCGACACAAAAAAGGTGCCGCGCGGCAGCCTGCGCGCGGCTTACGGCATGGTGTTGCAGGAGACCTGGCTGAAGGCGGGGACGATTCGGGAGAACATCGCCATGGGCAACCCCGACGCGTCCATGGCCCAGGTCGAGGCCGCCGCGAGGGCTGCCCACGCCCACGGCTTCATCACCCGCCTGCCCGAGGGCTACGACACCGTCATCGGCGAGGACGGGGGCCTGCTGTCCCAGGGCCAGAAGCAGCTGCTGTGCATCAGCCGCGTGATGCTGGGGCGGGGAGAAGAGGCATGCAGGGTCAAGGGAACAGGAATGGCGGGGGAGAACGACAGCCTCTCCCTGCCACCGATGCTGATACTGGACGAGGCGACGTCCTCCATCGACACCCGCACGGAATTGAAGATACAGTCCGCCTTCGCGAGGATGATGAAGGGTCGGACGTCCTTCATCGTGGCCCACCGTCTGTCCACCATCCGGGAGGCAGACGTGATACTGGTCATGCGCGACGGCCGGATCGTCGAGCAGGGCGACCACGCTTCGCTGCTGGAAAAGGGCGGCTTCTACGCGGAGCTATACCGCAGCCAGTTTGAGGGGGCGTGACGCATAAAAAAGCGGGGGGCGGGCCCTTTGTGCCAGTACAAAAGGCCCGCCCCCGCGTTTCGGAGGGATCAATAGTCGTCTTCATCGTCTTCACCCTCGTCGTCGTCATCAGGATCGTATTTCTTCCTGATGATGGTTATCTTCCGCTCGCGCTTCGGCCTGGGAGGCTGAAAGTGATGGCTTCCGCCGGAGACCTTGTCCAGCGCGTCTTCGTCCAGAGGGGAGATCTCTTCATTCGTGTTCTGCTTCAATTCCTGATCAGACATTGTTATTCTCTCCTTTTCAAAACACTGTGTTCGGTCCTGACTACGGCCCCTTTATACCCGGCCAAGCGTCACAGAAGCGTCATACAAGTCACGGGGACGGTTTGCACGACTCATCCCGAGCGGTCCTGCAACGTAAAAACCTTATTAAACCCGTTGTTTTTCACCGCCGCATGTGCTAAAATGTGCTTGATTTGGCTGTGATGGAGAGAGTAACCCCCTTTCCACTCCGAAAGAGAGCCGTGCCGGGGCTGAAAGCGCGGCGGACGCGGGCGGGGGCGAAGTTCACTCCGGAGCTTTCGCGCTGAACGATTATTTCCATTAGGCGCGGACGGATTCATCCCCGTTATCACGATGAGAGGCCGCTTTTTCGCGGCAAACGTGGGTGGTACCGCGGGGCGCGTATGCGCTTCGCCCCGGATGAGGGGCGCTTTTTTTATGTCCCACAGAACGAGAAGGGAGATCATGTGACTTATGGAAAAAATGCTTCGTGAGATGCGCGAGCGTGTGATGAAGAACATCGAGGCCGCCGGGGCCACCGGCGCGCTGGAACAGATTCGCGTGGCGGCGCTGGGCAAGAAGGGCGAGCTGACGGCGCTGCTGCGCGGCATGGGCAAGCTGCCGCCGGAGGAGCGGCCGAAGATGGGCCAGATGGTCAACGAGGTCCGCGCCGCGCTGGAGCAACAGCTGGAGGCCCGGGAAAAGCTGCTGGCGGAAAAGGAGAAGGCCGCGCGGCTGGCCGCTGAGACCATCGACGTGACGCTGCCCGGCCCCGAGCGCAGCGCAGGCTCGCTGCACCCGATGAACATCGCCCTCAGGAAGATGGTGGACGTGTTCGTGGGCATGGGCTATGAGGTCGTGGAGGGCCCCGAGGTGGAGTTCGACCACTACAACTTCGAGCTGCTGAACATCCCGAAGAACCACCCCGCGAGGGACGCCCAGGACACCTTCTACATCGACGACAACATCGTGCTGCGTACCCACACCTCCCCGGTGCAGGCCCGCATCATGACCACCCGCAAGCCGCCCATCCGCGTGATCTGCCCCGGCCGGGTGTACCGCGCCGACGAGGCCGACGCCACCCACAGCCCGGTCTTCCACCAGATGGAGGGCCTGGTGATCGACGAGAACATCACCATGGGCGATCTGAAGGGCACGCTGGACGAGTTCGCTCGTCAGATGTTCGGCGAGGGCATACAGACCCGCTTCCGCCCCAGCTTCTTCCCCTTCACCGAGCCCTCCGCCGAGGTGGACCTGACCTGCGCGAACTGCAAGGGCGCGGGCTGCCGCATGTGCAAGGGCACCGGCTGGATCGAGGTGCTCGGCGCGGGCATGGTCAACCCCCACGTGCTGGAAATGTGCGGCATCGACCCGCAGAAGTACTCCGGCTTCGCCTTCGGCATGGGCGTTGAGCGGATGACGCTCTTGAAGTACAACATTCCGAACCTCAGGTACCTCTATGAAAACGACCTCAGGTTCCTGACACAGTACAGGTAAAAAGAACTCCCTCAACCAGAAACGGAGGATATGCTATATGAAGGTGCCCATGAAGTGGCTCAAGGAGTATGTTGACATAAATATGCCCGCGGAGGAATACGCCTCGCGGATGGTGATGACCGGCACGGCCGTGGAGGGCGTGGAAAAGACCGGCGAACAGTTTGACAAGGTGATCGTGGGCAGGGTGCTGACCTGCGTGGACCATCCCAATTCCGATCACCTGCACATCTGCACGGTGGACGTGGGCGGCGAGGAGCCGCTGCAGATCGTCTGCGGCGCGCCCAACGTCCACGCGGAGATGAACGTGGCGGTGGCGCTGGACGGCGCGCACCTGCCGGGCGGGGTGAAGATCAAGAAGGGCAAGATGCGCGGCGAGGTGTCCATGGGCATGCTGTGCTCCGGGCCCGAGCTGGACGTGCCTGCGGGGCTGTATCCCCACATCGGGGACGCAGGCATCATCGAGATCACCGAGGACGTGAAGCCCGGCACCGACGTGAAGGCGGTCTTCGGCCTGGGCGACGACATCGTCGACTTCGAGATCCTGGCCAACCGCCCCGACTGCCTGAGCGTGTGGGGGCTGGCCCGTGAATCCAGCGCAGTGCTGGAGGAGCACTTCGTGATGCCCGAGATCGCCGTGGAGGAGAACGGATCCGGCACCTTCGGCGACTACGCGAAGGTGGAGGTCCGGGACGAGGAACTCTGCCCCCGTTACTGCGCCAGGGTCATCACCGACGTGAAGATCGGCCCCAGCCCGATGTGGATGCGGGAATACCTGTACGGCGCGGGTATCCGGCCCATCAACAACATCGTGGACATCACCAACTTCGTGATGCTGGAGACCGGCCACCCGATGCACGCCTTCGACCTGTCCAAGGTCAAAGACCAGACCATCGTCGTGCGCCGCGCCAATCCCGGCGAGACCCTGACCACGCTGGACGGCAAGACGCACCAGCTGGACGAGACGATGCTGGTCATCGCCGATAAAGAGAACGCCACGGGCCTGGCGGGCATCATGGGCGGCGAGGAGAGCGAGATCGTGAACGACACCGCCTCCGTGCTGTTCGAGTGCGCCGCCTTCGAGCGGGCCAACAACCGGGTCACCGCCCGCAAGCTGGGCATCCGCACCGAGTCCTCGGGTCGCTTCGAGAAGGGCGTCTGCCCCGCCACCGCCATGGAGGCGCTGGAGCGGGCCTGCATGCTGGTGAACATGCTGGAGTGCGGCAGGGTGGTTCCGGGCTGCTACGACAACTATCCGAACCCGAAGGAACCCGTCGAGATCGAGGCCTCCGTCAGCCGCATCTGCCGCCGCATCGGCGTGGACGTCCCCGGCGAGGCCATGGAGGACATACTGAACCGGCTGTACATCGACACCACCGTGGCCGGAGATACGCTGCACTGCGAGGTGCCCGCCTTCCGCCAGGACATGGAGGGCGAGGCCGACATCTCCGAGGAGGTGCTGCGGATGTACGGCTACGACCACATCCCCTCCACGCTGATGAACGCCACCACGATGGCTGGCCGGCAGGACGAAAAGACCGTGTTCAATAACCGGGTCAAGGACGCGCTGGTGGGCATGGGCCTATACGAGATACTGAACTATTCCTTCATCAGTCCCCGCTGGCTGGACATGCTGGGCCTGGCGGAAAACGACCCCCGGCGGAATGTGGTGAAGCTGCGCAATCCGCTGGGCGAGGATACGTCGGTCATGCGCACCACGCTGGTGCCCAGCATGCTGAACACCGTGGCCGCGAACCTGAACCGGAACATCCCCGGCGGCATGCTGTTTGAGCTGAGCAAGGTGTTCGTGCCCGCGGAGAAGGCCGGCGAGCTGCCCACGGAGAAGGCCGCGCTGTGCATCGCCGCCTACGGCGAGGGCGTGGACTTCTATACCGTCAAGAACATCGTGACCTGGCTGCTGGCAAAGTTCGGCGTGACGGCGTCCATCGCCGCCGGCGGGGACGGCTACTACCATCCCGGCAGGAAGGCGATCATGGCCGTGGGCGACACCCGGCTGGCCGCCCTGGGCGAGATCCATCCCGACGTGGCCGAGGCCTTCGACATCAAGGGCCGGGTGGTCGTGGCCGAGGTGGACCTGGACGCCCTGAGGCCCCTGGAGAAGGACTTCTACGGCATCAGGCCCCTGCCCAAGTTCCCCGCCGTCAGCCGCGACATCGCCGTGGTGGTGGACGAGGCCGTGGGCGCGGGCACCATGCTGGACGCCATTCGCGCCGCCGCCGGAAAGCTGATGGAGGACGCGAAGCTGTTCGACATCTACCGGGGCGAGAAGCTGGGCACGACGCGCAAGTCCGTGGCCTTCGCCATCACCCTGCGCGCGCCGGACCGCACCCTGACCGACGAGGAGATCAACGCCGCGATGGAGAAGGTGCTGAAGGCGCTGGAGAAGGATTTTGGAGCAGAGCTGAGGGCGTAGCTTCGAGATTGAGGAATGGGAAATGATGGATGAAATCTGGGTTGAGATGCTGGCGGCGGCGCGTTCTGTGCGCGCAGCGCGGCGGGTGTCCGAATACGTGACCTGCGGCGAAGTTTCCGCCGCCGTGCGCTCAAGGTCGGGCAGGATCTACACCGGCGTCTGCGTGGACACATGCTCCACGCTGGGCATCTGCGCCGAGCGCAACGCCATCTTCAACATGCTCACCAACGGTGAGCATGAGATCGACCGTGTGCTGGCCGTGTTGCCAGACGGCTCCGGCGGCGCGCCCTGCGGGGCCTGCCGGGAGCTGATGGTGCAGCTGATGCCCGACGACTATCCCGCCGTGCGCGTGCTGCTGGACAACGGGACCGGCCGGGAGACGACGCTGGGCGCGCTGACGCCCGAGTGGTGGATCCAGCCGGGGAGCGATAAGAAATGAGATATGAAAACATTCACGCGGCGACTTTTGTTCGCCGCGTGAACCGCTTTGTGGCGGAGGTGGAGATCGACGGGAAGGCCGAAAGGGCGCATGTGAAGAATACCGGGCGCTGCGCGGAGCTGCTGGTGCCGGGGTATACGGTGTATCTGGAAAAGAGCGGTAATCCTTCGCGCCGGACGGGGTATGACCTGATCGGCGTAGACAAGCCCGTGCCGGGCGGCGTGCGGTACGTCAACATGGATTCGATGGCCCCGAACCGGGCGGCGGGGGAGTGGCTCGCGACGGGCGGGTTGGGCGCGCTCGAGGATCTGAAAGCCGAGGTGACCGTGGGAGATTCCCGCTTTGACTTTGTAGCCGCGCAGGATGGCCGGCCCGTGGCCGTGGAGGTCAAGGGCTGCACGCTGGAGGATGGCGGTGTGGCCCGCTTCCCCGACGCGCCGACCCTCCGGGGCCTGAAGCACGTGCGGGGACTGACCCGTCTGGTGAGCGAAGGCTGGCGTTGCGTGCTGCTGGTGGTGATCCAGATGAAGGGCGCGCGTGTGTTCAGGCCCAACTGGCAGACCCAGCCCGAGTTCGGCGAAGCGTTGATCGAAGCGCAGAGGGCCGGGGTGGAGATTGTGGCGATGGATTGCGCCACCAGGCCGGGCGAGGTCGTGATCGACGCGCCGGTGCGGGTGGAGATAGACAACTACTGATTTGTCGCCCCGCGACAAATCAGTAGTTACACATCCACCGATCGATGATCCGCTTCAAGCCTGCGGCCTTCGCTTCCACCGCTTCGGCGGCGGCGACGGGGATCTGGGCGGTTTCGCGGCCGTCGACGAGGACGCGGACGTGGCCGATCTGCTGGCCCCTTTCGACGGGGGCGGGCAGGGCTTCGGGCAGGGCGGGCTCCAGGGTGATGCGCTGCTCGTCGCCCCGGGGGATCAGCAGCGTCAGGTCGCCGTCGAGGACGAGGGCGACGCCCTCTGCCGTGCCGCCGGTGACGGGCAGCTGTCCCCGGACCTTCGTGCCCCGGACGGCCACGGGATAGCGGCGGTAGTTGGCGAAGCCGTATTCCAGCATTTCCCGGGCGATGGCGAAGCGCTCCTTGCCGGAGTCGGCCCCCAGCACCACGGCCACCAGGCGCATGTCGCCCCGCCGGGCGGTGGCTGAGACGCAGTAGCCCGCCTCCTTCGTGGAGCCGGTCTTGCCGCCGTCGCAGCCGTCGCACAGCCGCAGCAGCTTGTTGGTGTTCACCAGCTGGGTCAACCGGCCGTCACCGTGGTCGATGTCCTCCATCCAGATGGCGGAATGGTCGAAGTAATGAGGGTGGGCGAACACCTGGCGGGACATGACGGCCACGTCCCGGGCGGTGGTGTGCTGGCCCGCGGCAGGCAGGCCGGTGCAGTTTTCGAAGTGGGTGTCCGCCATGCCCAGCTCGGCGGCCCGGCGGTTCATGGCGTCCACGCACAGCGCCTCGCTGCCGTACATGGCCTCGGCCAGGGCCACTGCGGCATCGTTGGCGCTGCCCACGATCATGCACCGCAGCAGCGTGTCCACCGTCTGGCGCTCGTTCACATCCAGCAGCACCTGGCTGCCGCCCATCCCAGCCGCCGACTGGGACACCGTGACGAGCTGCTCCGGCGTCAGGCGGCCCGCGTCCAGGGCCTCCAGCGTCAGCAGGATCGTCATCACCTTGGTGACGCTGGCCACCGGGCGGGGACTGTCGGCGTTCATCTGGAAGATGACCTGCCCGCTGTCCGCCTCCGCGAGCAGCATCGCCGCGCAGGCCGGGTGGATGGGCGGCGCCTCCAGCAGCGGCGCGTCGGAAAGGGGCGCGAGGGCGACGGCCTCCGGCGCGGGCGACGGGGCGGGGGACAGGTCGATCTCCTGACAGCGCCCTGTCAGCGGGACGCACAGCAGCAGCGCCGACAACAGCAGCGCGGTGATGGTCTTGCGCATAAAAAACACCTCCGGCTCAGAATGACCACTGGTTCATACTGTGCGCGAGGCAGGGGAAAAATGACTGAGCGTACAAATGGGTATAAATCCCACGATGCTATAGACTAATCCGGCATAGACTGTTATAATACAGAAAACACAATACAGGGGGGATTTTGATGAAGCGGTGGATTCGGCAGCTTGCGCTCGGATTGTCACTGGTCATGCTCATGGCGCTGATAGGTGCAGCGGGGGAAGCGGATACAGACGAATTGATCATTGGGGAAGAATTATCGGAGGGCGACGTCGGACTCATAGACAGCGCTCTGGACCTCGGGGACGGGCTGTGGCTGCCCGGGGATGGGGAGGACGACATCGGGATCGACCTGCCCGAGTTGCAGGCACCCCAGGGCTATGAACCGCACGGCGAAGCCCCGTCGGAGAACGATTCCAGCTCGGCGTGGCAGGACCTTCAGCAGCGTATATACGATGCCAGAGACAACGCGTGGATCGAGCTTTCCGGCAATGTCTTCGCCGGGAGCGGAGACACGTGGCTGTATGTCCCTGCGGGGAAGCGGCTGACGCTGGACCTGAACGGCTACACCCTGAGCCGGGGACTGACCACTGCGACCAACGAGGGTTTTGTGATCGGCGTTCGCGGTGAGCTGGAGATATACGACAGCTACGGCAGCGGTAAGATCACAGGCGGCTGGAACAGCGACATGGGCGGCGGCGTGTTTGTGGGCGACGGAGGAAAGCTGAAGCTGAGCAAAGGCAGCATCAGCGGCAATCGGACGAAGCGCAGCGGCGGCGGCGTGTGGGTCAGCGCCGGCGGAAGCCTCCAGCTATGGGGCGGCGCGATCAGCGACAACGAGGCCGGGGAGGATGGCGGCGGCGTATGCGTCACGGAATGCGCCGGCTATGCGGGGCTTGATCTCGGCCTTGACGGAGCAATCACGGGCAACCGGGCCGGCGGCCTCGGCGGCGGCGTGTTTTTGTACGATTCCGGTATGGACATGAGCGGCGGCGCGATCCACGACAATTCGGCGGATAGTGGCGGCGGCGTGGCGTTGATGAAGAGCGCGTTGCTGACGATGAACTCAGGCGGGATCGAGCGCAATACCGCAGCGAATGATGGCGGCGGCGTGCTGCTGGCCGGGGGCGACAATCCCTCGACGCTCCAGCAGAAAGGCGGACTCATCACTGGCAATTCGGCCACTCTGGGCGGCGGTGTATACAACAGCAAGGCCGTTTTCCACCTCTATGGCGGCTCGGTCGACAACAATGTGGCTCAGGATGGCGCGGGTGTGTTTCTGAACGGCGGGCGCATGGAGATGAGCCGCAGCAGCGTTTCTCAGAACACGGCCACTGGCACTGGCGGCGGTGTGTGCCTCGCCAACGGAAGCACGCTGATCGAGAATGAAGGCTACGACATCTTCGGCAATGCCGCCAAGGGCGGCGGCGGCGTCTTCGTGGATTCCGGCAGCCGCTTTGAGCTGTACGGCAGCTCAGTGCGCGCCAATACCGCGGCTTACGGCGCCGGCGTGGCTGTGAGCGGTTATTTCGGACTCTATGGCGGCTCGGTGTCCATGAACACTGCTACGGCCGGGGAAGGCGGCGGCATATATTCCTGGCCCGGCGCCGTGGTCGAGACGACAGGCGGCCTGCTATTGTCGAACAGCGTTCCTGACGGGTTCGCCGGCGGCGGCGGGTATTTTCCCGGCACGCTGAGGGTCAGCGGCGATCCCAAGCTCCACGGCAACAACAGCGGCTCGAAGGACAGCGACTGCTGCCTCGGCTATAACGAGGACGGCAGCCACCGCATAAAGGTGACGGGGCCCCTGTACTCGGGCGCTAACATCTCGGTGGACTATCTGTGGCCGGGCTCGGATTTCCACTATCCGATCACCAGCGGCCTGGGAAAGGGCGGGTATCTGGGCGCGTTCCAATGCTCCGATACCAAATATGATGTCGGGTGGAACTATAACGGCGACGAGGCGGAGATCCGTCCCCACGGCTCACAGCCCCAGCCGCCCGCTCCCGAACCCACTTCTGAGCCCACGCCTGCGCCCAGGAAGGTCAAGCTGTCCAAGTGCAAGGCTTCCGCTATCAAGGATCAGACCTATACCGGCAAGTCCATCAAGCCTGCGGTAACGCTGAAGTACGCTGGCAAGGCGCTGAAAAAGGGCACGGATTATACCGTCGTCGGATACAGCAACAACAAGGCGGTGGGCCTGGGCAAGGTCACCGTCAGGGGCAAGGGCAATTACACCGGCACCCGGAGCATTTCGTTCAGGATCCTGCCCCGGGCCGCGAAGCTCTCGAAGTTGACATCCGGTAAGAAGGGCGTCGCCACCGTCACCTGGGGCAAGCGCGCCGAGGCCGGCGGCTATCAGCTGCAATACGGCATGAAAAGCAGCTTCGCCGGGGCGAAGCTGCTGAAGGTGAAGAAGGCGGCCACCACCAAGACCACCATAAAGGGACTGAAATCCGGCAAGACATACTACGTTCGCATACGCGCCTATAAGACCGTGGGCAGCAAGACCTACTGGTCCGCCTGGTCAAAGGCGAAGCAGGTGAAGGTGAAGTAGGGATAGCGGATACGGATCTCATAATCAAAACAAAAAGCTCCTTCGCTTCGCACAGGATGATACGCAGACACCGCGTTATCTTCCTGGCCGAAGCGAAGGAGCTTTAATGCTGTGTTTTAGGGTGAAAAGAGCGTTAAAGCGCCCACTCGGCTTTGACCATGCCCCACAGCGGCTCTTCGGGCTTCAGGCCCATGAACTGGGCCATCACATATTCGATACCCTGTTCCTTGAGCGCCTTCTGTATGACGGGGGCGGTGGGGTCGCCGGGCGCGTCGAAGCGCAGCGCGGCGGCGATGCCCCGCACGATGGGGGCGGGGTCTATGCCCTGCTCGATGGCGAACAGGGCCGCGCCGACGATGCGGTCGTTCCGGCGAAGCTTGCGCACCGGGTCCGCGCCCACGCGGGCCACGGTGTCGTTCAGCGCCCGGTTGGGGAAGCGGGCCAGCAGGTCCTCGATGTAGTCCTGCACGTTTTGGCGCACGCCCTCGCCGTATTTCGCCACCAGCGCGTCGGCGTTGGCCTGCATCGACGCCCGGGCGGCGGCGCGGATCTGCGGGTCCCCGATGGCCTGCCAGATGTAGGTCATGCCCCGCTCATAGCCCAGGTAGGCGCACAGCGCGTGGCTGCCGTTGTTCAAAAACAGCTTGCGCATCATGTAGAACTCGAAGGGCGTGTAGGGGATGATGCCGTTGAGGGCAGGAATCCGGCCCCGGAAGGCGGCGCTGTCCACCGGCAGCTCGCTGCTGGGGTCCACTCGGACCAGCAGCGGGTCCTCCGCCAGCTGCTCGGGGGTCAGGGGCGGCACCATGCGGCTGATGGAGGCCTCCACGAGGCCGAGGTTCTGATCGGCCCAGGCGCGCTGTGCGTCGTCCAGGTGTCCGTCGATCCAGCCGCGCATCAGTGTGTCCGCGCCCAGCTGGTTTTCACACAGTATCACGTCCAGCGGGCCGCCGCTTCGCGCCATGCGCAGCGCCACGGCCTTCGCCAGGATCGGGGCGATGTTTTCCAGCTCGTTGACGCCCACGGCGGTGGCCATCAGGTCGCAGGATGCCAATGCCTCCAGCGCCTCGTCGGTGGTGGAGATCAGCGCCCTGTATACGGGAACGACGCTCTCGACGGCGTCGTCGTTGGATACGATGCGCACCCGGTAGCTGCCCGCAGCGTTCAGCCCGTCCACCAGCGCCTGGATGCGGTCCAGGAAGCAGACCCGGTATCCGGATTCCGCGAATATCTTGCCGATGAAGCCCCGGCCGATCTTGCCGGAGCCGTACACCACAGCATTTTTCATATCTGTCAAGTCTCCTGCCTCAGTTTTCGGTACAGCGCCATGGCGCTCTCGCAGCTGCGCATGCCTTCGGTGCCGCCGGGCTGGCTGAGGGAGCAGGCCGCCGCAGCGGTGCCCAGCTCGATGGCCTCTGTAAGGGCCCATCCCTTCCACGCGGCGTACAGCGCGCCAGCGCAGAAGGCGTCGCCCGCGCCGACAGAGCCCTTGATGTAGCCCTCCGGCAGCTTCAGACTGTCGATCGCCACGTAGTTGTCGCGCTCATCCAGCCCGAAGCCGCCCTCGGGGCTGTGGATGACCGCCCAGGTGGACACGCCCAGCGCCTTCATCCGCTTCAGCGCCTCGGGCAGGTTTTCCCGGATGAGCCGACCCTGGCCGTCCGTCAGCGTCACGCCGGTGGTTGCCTGGGCCTCGAGCTCATTGATGACGCAGTAGTCGGT
Organism: Clostridia bacterium; assembly: GCA_045658005.1. Lineage (GTDB taxonomy): Bacteria > Bacillota > Clostridia > Christensenellales > Aristaeellaceae > UBA2862. The sequence goes on from JAZOUD010000019.1 coordinate 54,969, forward strand.
GTACTTCAGCGCCGGCACGACGATGTGTCGGAAGCGCTCCCCAGCCTCGGAGACCACGTCGATGGAGGTCTTGATGCCCCGCGTCTGCGCGGTGTGCAGCAGCCGTGCCATCTTCGTGCCATAGGCCTCGTCCGGCGCGTCCAGCGCGTCCAGCAGCAGTATGTAGCCCACGTGCAGCAGGTCGACGTCCAGCGCGTCCCAGTCGATGTCCGCCTCGCAGAAGTCTGCGTTCGCGCCGCGGCACTGGAAGAAGGAACGGTGCTTTGTGACCTCGTCGGCCATCACCAGCGTGTAGGACGTGGTGCCTCCGCGCCGGATCTGTCCGAGGTCGATGTTGGGCAAGGCCCGCAGCTTATCCAGCACGAAATCGCCCTCGGCGTCGTCGCCCACCCGCCCCAGCGCCGTCAGCGGCAGGGACGGGTCCAGCACGGCCAGGTCGATGATGTCGTTGCACAGGCAGCCGCCGGTGGCGCGGGTCATGTCCCCGGTGATCGTCACCAGCTCCCCCGGCCTGGGCAGGCCGTTGGTGGGGTAGAGCATATCCACGATCATGTTCCCGGCGATGGCGATTCCCTTTTTCATATGGTATTACCTCGTTATTTGCTTCCCGCCGCCGCCTCGTCCGCATGCCGGATCTGGGCGCGCTTGATCTTGCCGCCCACGGTCTTGGGCAGCTCGTCCACGTATTCGATGACCCTTGGGTACTTGTAGGGGGCGGTCAGCTTCTTGACGTGCCGCTGCAGCTCCTTGGTCAGCTCCTCCGAGGGGGTCCAGCCCTTGGCCAGTACCACGGTGGCCTTGACGATCTGGCCGCGGATGGGGTCCGGCGCGCCGGTGATGGCGCACTCCACCACCGCGTCGTGGGCGATTAGGGCGGATTCCACCTCGAAGGGCCCGATGCGGTAGCCGGAGCACTTGATCACGTCGTCGTTGCGGCCCACGAATCGGTAGTAGCCCTCGCTGTCCCGCCATAGCACGTCGCCGGTGTTGTAGCCGATGCCGCCCAGCTTCTCCTCGGTCATCTCGGGGTTGCGATAGTAGCCGGTGAACAGGCCTACGGGCGGGTGGTGCTTCACGTCCATGATGGTGAGGCTGCCCTCCTCGCCGTCCTCGCAGACGTGGTCGTCGTTGTCCAGCAGCTGGATGTCAAACAGCGGATTGGGCTTGCCGCAGGAACCCTCGAGCGGCTCGAACCACTCGCTGCCGAAGTTGGCCATCAGCACCGGGCCCTCGCTCTGGCCGAAGCCCTCGTAGATCTGGTGGCCCGTGAGCTGCTTCCACTTGCGCACCACCTCGGGGTTCAGCGGCTCGCCGGCGGTGGCGCAGTGATGCAGGGAGGACAGGTCGAACTGGGTCAGGTCCTCCTGGAGCATGAAGCGGTACATGGTCGGCGGCACGCAGAAGGTGGTGACCCTGTACTTCTCCACCTTGCGCAGCAGGTTGGCAGGGTTGAAGCGGCCCACCATGTCGTAGCAGAATATGGTCGCGCCGCAGATCCACTGGCCGTAGATCTTGCCCCAGCCGAACTTGGCCCAGCCGGAGTCGGAGACGCTCATGTGCAGCCGGTTTTCCTCCACGTGCTGCCAGTATTTCGCCGTGACGATGTGGCCCAGGGGGTAGGCGAAGTTGTGCTGCACCAGCTTGGGCATGCCGGTGGTGCCGCTGGTGAAGTAGACCAGCATCACGTCATTCCAACGGGTGGCTTCCGCGCCGGCGGGGCGGGGGAAGGCGTCGGAGTATTTGTCCATCTCGGCGTGCAGGTCCAGCCAGCCCGGCCGGTCGGCGTCCCTGCCGTCGCGCACCAGTATCCTGTGCTTCAGGGAGGGGATCTCCGGCGCGGAGGCCTCCATCTGGCCCACCACGAAGTCGTCGTCCACGCAGATGACCGCCTTCACCTCGGCGGCGTTGCCCCGGTAGACGATATCCTTCTTGGTCAGCTGCAGCGTGGCGGGGATCAGGATCACGCCCAGCTTGTGCAGTGCCGTGGCGCAGATCCAGTATTCCCAGCGGCGGCGCAGGATCATCATGGCCACGTCGCCCTTTTTGAGCCCCAGGTCCTTCAGGAAGTTGGCCACCTGGTTGGACAGGCGTTTGATGTCGGTGAAGGTGAAGACGCGCTCCTCGTTCTGCTCGTTGACCCACACCAGGGCCCGCTTGTCGGGCTCCGCCCCGGCCCAGGCGTCCACCACGTCGTAGCCGAAGTTGAAGTCCTCGGGCACGTTGATGGTGAATTTCTCCCGGAATTCCTCGTAGCTTTCAAAATCGATCTGGGGAAGGAATTTGTTCAGAAGGTAATTCAATGTAACCATGCTCCTTTTCAATACAGACCCAGTGGCATATCTTCTGTAGCGGCGCCTGTCAGGCGCCACGGTGGCGGCAGGTTGCCGCCGTTACGGCTATTCCGCGATGACCGTCAGAAACCGCGCCTTGACGTCGCCGCCGCAGCGCTGGCCGTGGGGGATGGTGGGGTTGAAGTAGATGGAATCGCCGGGGTTCATCTCGAATTCCCTGTCGCCCAGCGTGACGATCACCGTGCCCTCCAGCACCAGGTTGAACTCCTGGCCGGTGTGGCTGATCAGCTTGGCCACGGCGTCCGTGGGCTCCAGGGTCACCAGCAGCGGCTGCATCACCTTGTTGGCGTAGCGGTAGGCCAGGTCCTCGAAGTGGTATTCCGGGTTGCGGTTGATGACCTTGCCGCCGCCCCTGCGGATCAGGTGGTAGGTTTCCAGCTTGGCGCTCTGGCCGGTGACGATCTCGGTGAAGTCCACCTTGAACTTGTTGGCGATCTCGTAGATCACGCTGATGGGCACGTCCTTGCCGTTTTCCTCGTAGGAGGCGTATACCTCGGGGCTGAGGCGCAGCTCAGCGGCCAGCTCCTCGATGGTATAGTCGCTGACCTCCCGCAGCTCCCGCAGCCGGGCGCCGATTTCGTTGTAGTCGTTCATAGCCGTCTCTCCTTCGCGGGCGTCGCCGCCACTCATTATACTGGTAGGATTATAGCACAACACGGCCAATTCCGTCCACAAAAAAATGCGTCTTTGGCGGTGGCGAGCCACGGATTTTCCGATTGTTTACGGTGAATGGCTTCAATTCTTAATTATATCCCTTGTATTCACGGCGATTTATGATATAATATCATTAATGATGTGCCATTAATTAATTTTATCTAACTTGTCGGTTGACTGGCGAATGATGGCGCATAAAACAGATCGGAGGTTATGACGCATGGGTGCTTTGAAGGCTGAGGCGGTGGCGAAGATCCGCGAGATCTGCGGCCGCTACAAGGACGAAAAGACGCCGCTGATGATGATCCTCAGCGACATCCAGAACGAATACGGCTACATTCCCCTGGACGTTCAGGAGATCGTGTCCCAGGAGACGGGCATTTCCGTGGCGGAGATCTACGGCGTGGTCACGTTCTATTCCTTCTTCTCGCTGGAGCCGAAGGGTCGCTTCGTGGTGGGCTGTTGCCTGGGCACGGCGTGCTACGTCAAGGGCGCGCAGCAGGTGATCGACAAGTTCCAGGAGGAGCTGGGCATTGCACCGGGACAGACCACCGAGGACGGCATGTTCACGCTGGACGCCCTGCGCTGCATCGGCGCCTGCGGCATCGCCCCGGCGGTGAGCATCAACGGCAAGGTGTATCCCAAGATGACGGTCAGCCAGGTGCGCGAGGTCATCGCCCAGCAGTACCTGATTGTTGAGAAGGAAAAGGAGGGTGTCACTGCATGATCCATTCCGTCGAGAATCTGAACGCGCGCATTGCCGCCTGTACCGCCTGCTTCGAGGACAAGCTGGCGGGCAAGGACGACAAGCGCCACATCGTGCTCTGCGGCGGCACGGGCTGCCTGTCCAACAATTCCGCCGAGATCCGCAAGCGCTTCGTCGAGGTGCTGGAGCGCAAGGGCGCGAGCGACAGGGCCACCGTGAACCAGGTGGGCTGCTTTGGCTTCTGCTCCCAGGGCCCCTTTGTGAAGATCTACCCCGAGGATACGTTGTACCGCCTGGTGAAGATCGAGGACGTTGAGGAGATCGTGGATTCCGACATCATCCACGGCCAGGTCGTCGAACGCCTGCTGTACGAGGAGCCCGCCACCGGCGAGAAGGTTTCCAAGCAGGACGACATCAATTTCTATAAGAAGCAGCGGCGCGTGGCGCTGCACGGCTGCGGCGTCATCAACCCCGAGAACATCGACGAGGCCCTGGGCTTCGGCGCGTTCCAGGGCCTGAGGCGGGCGCTTTCGATGCCCCGGCAGGCGGTCATCGACGAGGTGCTGGCTTCCGGGCTGCGGGGCCGCGGCGGCGCGGGCTTCCCCTCGGGCCGCAAGTGGCAGTTTGCCTACAATTCCGAGGGCGACGAGAAATACGTGGTCTGCAACGGCGACGAGGGCGACCCCGGCGCGTTCATGGACCGCTCGATCCTCGAGGGCAACCCCCTGGCCGTCATCGAGGGCATGATGATCGCCGGCTACGCCATCGGCGCACAGAACGGCTATTTCTACGTGCGCGCGGAGTATCCCATCGCCGTGAACCGGCTGCGCATCGCCATCCGCCAGGCCCGGGAGCTGGGCCTGCTGGGGCCGAACATACTGGGCACCGACTTCAGCTTTGACTGCCACCTGCGCCTGGGCGCCGGCGCGTTCGTCTGCGGCGAGGAGACGGCCCTGCTCAATTCCATCGAGGGCAAGCGCGGCATGCCCCGTCCCCGCCCGCCGTTCCCGGCGGTGAAGGGCCTGTGGGGCAAGCCCACCATCAACAACAACGTGGAGACCCTGGCCTGCGTGCCTACCATCCTGCGGGAGGGCGCGGAATACTTCGCCAGCGTCGGCACCGAGAAGAGCAAGGGCACCAAGGTGTTCGCCCTGGGCGGCAAGGTCAACAACGTGGGCCTGGTCGAGGTGCCCATGGGCACCACTCTGCGGGAGCTGATCTACGACATCGGCGGCGGCATCCCGAACGGCAAGAAGTTCAAGGCCATACAGACCGGCGGTCCCTCCGGCGGCTGCCTGACCGAGGAATTCCTGGACGAGCCCATCGACTTTGACAACCTGGTGGCCAAGGGCAGCATGATGGGCTCCGGCGGCGCCATCGTCATGGACGAGGACAACTGCATGGTGGACGTGGCCAAGTTCTACATGGAGTTCATCTGCGACGAATCCTGCGGCAAGTGCTCGCCCTGCCGGATCGGCACCAAGCGCATGCTGGAGATTTTGACCCGCATCACCGAGGGCCGCGGCAAGATGGAGGACCTGGACGAGCTGGAGGAGCTGAGCCGCACCGTCAAGGCCAATTCGCTGTGCGCTCTGGGCCAGACCGCGGCCAACCCCATCAATTCCACGCTGTCCCACTTCCGTGACGAGTACATCGCCCACATCGTGGACAAGAAGTGCCCGGCCCACGTCTGCAAGAACCTGATGGAATACTACATCGATCCCGACAAGTGCATCGGCTGCGGCATGTGCCACAGGGGCTGCCCCGTGGACTGCATCCACAAGACGGACTACATCGCCCCCGGCCACAAGATGACGTCCTGGAAGATCGATTCGAGCGCATGCGCGAAGTGCGGCTCCTGCATCAGCGTCTGTCGCTTCGGGGCCATTGAGAAGCGATAAGGAGGCGCAAGGCAATGTTGAACATCAAAATCGAGGGCATTTCTTATCAGGTCGAGGAGGGCTTGACCATCCTCGAAGCCGCCAAGGCCTGCGGCTATGAAATTCCGTCCCTGTGTTCCTTCAACCACGGCGAGTGCAACCAGGGCTCCTGTCGCGTGTGCCTGGTGGAGGCCACGGGCGCGCGGGGCCTGGTGGCCAGCTGCGTGTACCCGGTGAGCGAGGGCATGGAGATCCGCATCGGCTCTCCCGCCGCAGTGGACGCACGCCGCCACAGCGTGGAGCTGCTGCTTTCCAATCACAACAAGAACTGCCAGCAGTGCGACAAGAACGGCCACTGCGAGCTGCTGTACGTGGCCCAGCTGACCGGCGCCCGGGACGACGCCTTCGCCGGCGAGCATTCCGAGACGCACATCGACCGCCTGGCCCCCGGCCTGGTGCGGGACACCAGCAAGTGCATCCTCTGCGGCCGCTGCGTGGAGCGCTGCAAGAACGCCCACGGCCTGGGCATACTGGGCTTTGAGAACCGCGGCTTCGCCACCTTCGTGTCCCCGGCGGAGAACCGCAGCTTCGCCGATTCCCCCTGCATCCAGTGCGGCCAGTGCGTGAACGTCTGTCCCACCGGCGCGCTGATGGAGCACAGCGAGATCGACAGGGTCGATGCCGCCTTCAAGGCCGGCAAGCACGTCATCGCTCAGGCGGCCCCCGCGGTGCGCGCGGCGCTGGGTGAGGAGTTCGGCTATCCCATCGGCACCCCCGTCACCGGCAAGATGGCTGCGGCCATGCGCCGCCTGGGCTTCGAGCGGGTGTACGACGTGAACTTCGGCGCGGACCTGACCATCATGGAGGAGGGCACCGAGCTGCTGCACCGGTTGACCGAGGGCGGCGTACTGCCGATGATCACGTCCTGCTCCCCCGGCTGGGTGAACTATGCCGAGTACAACTACGGCGACCTGCTGCCCCACCTGTCCAGTTGCAAGAGCCCCCACCAGATGCAGGGCGCGATCATCAAGCACTGGTGGGCCAAGCAGAACGGCATCGACCCGAAGGACGTGTTCGTGGTGTCGGTGATGCCCTGCGTGGCCAAGAAGTTCGAGAAGGAGCGCGAGCAGGAGAAGGTGGACGGTATCCCGGACGTGGACGCGGTCATCACCACCCGGGAGCTGGCGCGGATGATCCGCCGCAACGGCATGCTGTTCCGCCGCCTGCCCGACGAGCCCTGGGACCAGGACATCATGGGCGATTACAGCGGCGCGGGCGTCATCTTCGGCGTCACCGGCGGCGTGATGGAGGCGGCCCTGCGCACGGTCTACTTCAAGCTGACCGGCAAGGAATCCGAGCCCATCGAGTTCACCGCCGTGCGCGGCCACGACGCGGGCATCCGCGAGGCATCCATCGACATCAACGGCACCGTCGTGAACGTGGCCATTGCCTCGGGCATGAAGAGCGCCAAGGTGCTGCTGGACGAGATTCGCGCCGGCAAGAGCAAGTACCAGTTCATCGAGATCATGGGCTGCCCCGGCGGCTGCATCAACGGCGGCGGCCAGCCCTACGTCAGGCCGGTGTTCCTGCCCGACGAGGACGACGATATACTGGACACCTACAAGGAAAAGCGCGCCCAGGCTCTCTACAGCGAGGACGAGCGCCAGACGGTGCGCCAGAGCCACAACAATCCCCAGATCGTCGAGCTGTACGAGAAGTTCTTGGGCGAGCCCAACAGCCACCTGTCCCACGAGCTGCTGCACACCAGCTACGCAGCGCGGGAAGGGTTCAATGAAGTGAAGTAAAGAGAACAGGATATGTGGCGCGGGGCGAAAAATCGCCCCGCGCTGTCGTTGGGACCGTGTTGAAGTTTTCTTTTGGATATGCTATACTGAAGTGGATGAAGGGTGGGATAAATGGGCATGCCAGAATCGCTGATACAGGACTGGGAGCGCTTGAACGCGCAGAACAGACAACAGGCTCAATCCTATATACGCCTGCTCTTGGATCGACAGTGCAATACCCAGAAGCGAGAAAATCCTCCGCACAGGCTGGGCATACTCTCGCACAGATTTCACAGCATCGCCCCGGACTTCGACGATCCATTGCCGGGTTTTGAGGCGTATATGCAATGAGATATCTGCTTGATACCTGCGCTTTTATTGATATGGTTTTCACACCTGAACGCCTCTCCTCAAGAGCTGGCGTCGCGATTGAGGGGGACAACGCCCTGTTTATCAGTAATGATGGAACCCCGCTGTAACGGCGGGGTTCGGGAGATGGTTGGATGTATTTCTATTGCATATTCTGCGCCACGGTGAAGTGTACGCTGGTGGCCTCGGCCATACGCCAGCGCTTTGGCCAAACGGCCTTTTCCCCCAGGATCATACAGCGCAAGTGGATCAAGGGCGTGTGCTTTGAGGAGGAGAAGCCCTACCTGCCGGGCTATGTGTTCGTCTGCTCGGAGGCACCCATCACGGATTTAAACGAGATTCGCATGATGGAGGGCGTCATCCGCTGCCTCGGCCAGCGCAGCGAGGGCTACCAGCTGCAGGGGGACGACCTGCGCTTTGCGCGGATGCTGTATGAAAACGGCGGCGTCATCGGCATCATGAAGACCTACAGGGAGGGCGACCGGGTCAAGCTGGTCAAGCAGATGATGGGTGGCTTTGATGCCCGGATCATCCGGCTGGACCCCCGGAAGGGCCGGGCTCAGCTGGAATACGAATTCGACGGCTCCAGCTACAAGGTGTGGGTGGGGTACGACATGATCGAGGACGGGGATAAGTTACCGCTGGGGGAATGAGGCAAGAGACAAAAGCGCCTTGACGCTTTGCTGGCGAAGCAAGTCGGAGGCCAAGCG
>JAZOUD010000020.1:0-10886 GCA_045658005.1 Clostridia bacterium
CACAGGCACATCATGAGCGCCGTCAGCCGCGCGGGAATATAGTTCCACACGTCGTCGGCCTTTGCCGCGAACCAGCCCACATCCCGGTACTTCTCATCCATGTAGCCGATCATGCTGTCCAGCGTGCTGGCCGCCTTGAAGGCCATGCCCAGCACCGGCCCGCCCAGGGCCAGGTACAGCATCGGCGAGATCACCCCGTCGGTCAGGTTCTCCGCCACCGTCTCGATGGTGGCGCAGAGGATCTCCCGCCTGGACAGGTTCGCAGTGTCCCGGCCCACGATGCGGCCCACCCGCGTCCGGCCCGCCTCCAGCGAGGTCTCCAGGGCCTTGCGCACGCCCTCGGCCTCGTCGGCCAGATTTCGGGCGGACAGGCACATCCAGGAGATCAGCGCCATGCCGATGAAGTGGGGCCAGAACCCCCACAGGCGCAGCAGGCAGAGTAGCCCCGCCGTGACGAGGGCTGTCAACAGCACCGTGGAGACCGCCACGACGACCGCCCGCCGTCTGAGTACCGCTGACGGCGGGTCGTCCCGCTTCGCGATCTTCTCCGCGAAGGTTATGTACTTCCCGATCAGCCGCACAGGGTGGTAAAACCACTCCGGGTCGCCGACGAGAAGATCGATCAGCGCCCCGACGAGCAGGGCGAGGATGTGGGTGGGCATGGTTGATACCTGCAAATACTGATTTATCGAGCATCAGCGCGATATATCAGTATTTACTCTCCTCTCAATATTGCGTAAACCTTTTCCATATCCAAGCTCTCCCGCACGGTTTGAGCGAGAATATCGAACTGCTGCTCCCTGTACGCCTTCATGTTCACGGCGGCCTGTTCGGCGGTGAACTTTTCCTCAGGCAGGCCCTTCAGCTGTCTTGCCCGCCGCACCAGCGCCTCCGCCAGCTGGCCGTCGTCGAACAGGCCGTGCAGATAGGTGCCCAGCACGTTTCCGGCGGCGTTGCAGGCGCTGTCGATGGCCGCGTTGTCCCCCTCAAGGCGCATCCAGAAGCGGGCGTTCTCCCCGAAGGTGTTCACGCCGGAGTGGATCTCGTAGCCCTCGATCCGCGCGCCCCGCAGGCCGTCCAGCCAGTCCACCGCGCCGGTCAGCGTCCCCGTGGCCTGCACGGTGCGCTTTTCCGGCTCGAAGGTGACCGTCATGTCCAGAAGGCCCAGCCCCGCCACCTCGGGGGCGGCGGATTCCACGCCGTGGGGATCCCGCAGCACCTGGCCCAGCATCTGGTAGCCGCCACAGACGCCCAGCAGCAGCCTGCCCGAGCGGGCGTGGCGCACGATGGGGGCCAGCATGTTCCGGTTGCGCAGGTCGATCAGGTCGTCGATGGTGTTCTTCGTGCCCGGCAGGATCACCACGTCCGCGCCGTCCAGGTCCGACGGGCGCAGGGCGTACTTCAGCGTCACGCCGGGGTGCAGCGACAGGGCCTGGAAGTCGGTGAAGTTTGAGATGTGCTTCAGCCGCACCACGGCCACCGTGATCTCCCCGGTGCCGCTGACGGCGGTCAGGCGCTCGGACACGCTGTCCTCGTCCTCGATGTCGGCGTCGCACCAGGGCACCACGCCGATTACCGGGATGCCTACCTTTGCCTCGATCATCCGCAGCCCCGGCTCGAGGATGCGCACGTCGCCCCGGAACTTGTTGACGATCATGCCCCTGATTCGGGCGCGCTCCTCCGGCTCCAGCAGCATGACGGTGCCGTACAGCGACGCGAACACGCCGCCCCGGTCGATGTCGCCCACCAGCAGCACCGGCGCGTCGGCGGCCTCGGCCATCCACATGTTGACCAGGTCGCCCTCCTTCAGGTTGATCTCCGCCGGGCTGCCCGCGCCTTCGATCACCACGGCGTCGTATTTCGATTCCAGGCTGTCGTAGGTGTCCTTTACCAGCTTGCGCAGGTTGGGCTTGTAGTGGTGGTACTCCACCGCGCCCATGTTGCCGATGGGCCTGCCCAAGCAGATGACCTGACTCTTTTTGTCGCTGGTGGGCTTGAGCAGTATGGGGTTCATCTCCACGCTGGGCTCCACCCCCGCGGCCTGGGCCTGCACCACCTGGGCGCGGCCCATCTCCAGCCCCTCCTTCGTGGCGAAGCTGTTCAGGGCCATGTTCTGGCTCTTGAAGGGCGCCACCCGCAAGCCGTCCTCCCTGAATATGCGGCACAGCGCCGCGCACAGCATGGACTTACCCACCGAAGAACCCGTGCCCTGCAGCATGATCGACTTTCCGCGCATGGGATTACCTCCGTTATTTCATTGCCTCAACCAGCCTCACGTTCTCCCCCTCCGTGCGCACGCACAGCCGCACGTGCCCGTGGGTCAGGCCGGGGAACATGCCGCAGGGGCGGACGAGCAGGCCCATCCCCCGCAGCCGTTCGATGTCCGGGCGCATGTCCCGGCCGAAATCGCACAGCAGGAAGTTGGCGTCGCCGGGGTATACCCTCGCCCCGATGCCCGCCAGCGCAGCGGCAAAGGCCACCCGTCTGGCGTCGTTCAGGCGGCGGATTTCCCTGAAATCCTCTTCATGTCCGGGCAGCGCCGCGGCCACAGCGTCGGCCACGCAGTTCAGCCGCCAGGGCAGCAGTCCCTCCCGCAGGCCCCCGACCACCGAGGGATGGGCGGCCAGGTAGCCCAGCCGTGCGCCGGGGACCGCCAGCACCTTGGTCAGCGACCCCAGCACAACCAGCGCCGGATGGTCGGACACCGCGTCCCGCACGCTGTGTTCGGGGCAGTAGTCGATGAACGCCTCGTCCACCACCAGCCGCCCGCCGGCGGCCTCCAGCCTCTCAAGCAGCGCCAGCACCGCCGCCTGGGGCAGCGCGTCGCCGGTGGGGTTGTTGGGGTTGCACAGCCAGAGGGTCTCCCCCGGCAGGGGGCGGTAATCGGCCAGCTCCGGGCGAAGCACATCCCTGTGCCCGCCGCACAATGCCCCGTACTCCTGGAAGGTGGGCTGGGCGACGGCGTGGCCGCCAAACCCCTTCGCGGCGCAGGCGATCGCCTCGATACCCCCCGCCGTGGGCAGTATGCATGCCTCCGGCAGGCCCAGGTGGGCGCTCAGCCCCGCCAGCGCCGCCGCCTGGCTCAGGTCGGGATAATAGCGGGCGTTCTCAAGCCCCCTGAGCATCGCGGCGCGGACCCATTCGGGCGGTCCTTCGGGGTTCAGGTTGGCCGAGAAATCCACGATTTCATCGGGGGACGGCCCCCGCCAGACGTCTCCGCCGTGAAAAACGCTCATAGGAACAGCCTTTCCGCCAGCTCGGGCCGGTCATAGAAGTGGATGTGGGGATAGCCCGCCAGGACATTTTTATAGATGTAGCCCTCCCGGTAGCGGCGCTCGCCCTTCGCCACCTGGAAGCGTGTCTCCAGCGGGGCCGTGGGCGTCACCACCGAATGGTGGAATTCGTGGGCCGGGAACGCATAGCCGTCGCCGTCTGTGACGGTCACATAGCCGAAGCGCTGCAGGTGTTTGGTCATCTCCCACTTCAGAGAGATAGCCCCGATCATCGACAGGTACAGCATGCCGCCGCACTCGGCGTACACCCGCAGTCCGCCCTCTATGGCGGCGCGCACCGACGCGGCCATGGTCCCGTTGGCCATCAGCTCTGCCTCGAACACCTCGGGGAAGCCCCCGGGCAGATACAGCGCGTCCAGGTTCTCCGGCAGCGCAGCCCCCGACAGCGGTGAAAAGGGCACCAGCTCCGCCCCCATGCGCCGAAGGGCGATCAGGTTCGCCTCGTAGGTGAACGAGAAGGCCGCGTCCTTCGCCAGGCCGATGCGCAACCCCTTCAGGGAGCCGGGATAGCTGAAGGGCTGGGGCGACAGGATTTCCGCCCGGCCCGCCACGGCCTTCAGCGCGTCCATGTCCAGCTTCAGCAGCGACGCCGCCCGGTCGATCTGGCTCTTCGCCTCGGGGCGCTCCTCCACCGGCACCAGGCCCAGGTGGCGATCGGGCATGCCCAGCCCGGCGTCCTTCGGCAGCCAGCCCACGCAGGGAAGGCCGATGCCGGCCATGGCCTCTTTGACCAGCGCGTAGTGCCTCTCAGAGGACGCCCGGTTCACCAGCACCCCGGCGACGGTGTTGTCGGGACGGTACTTCACAAAGCCCAGGGCCGTGGCCGCCGCGCTGGCGGCGCTGCCGGAGGCATCCACCACCAACACGATGGGCGTGCCTGTGTGTTTGGCCAGGGCATAGGCGCTGCATTGGGTGCCGCCGCCCAGCCCGTCGTACATGCCCATGGCCCCCTCGATCACGGCGATGTCCGCGCCTTCGCTGCCCCCGGCCAGTATCCGCGTCACACTCTCAGGTATGCAGAGCCATTCGTCCAGGTTGTGGGAGGGCCGGCCGCAGGCGATGCGGTGGAAGCCGGGATCGATGTAATCCGGCCCAGACTTGAAGGGCGCGACCGCCAGGCCCTTTGCCCGCAGCGCCGCCATCAGCGCCAGCGACGCCGTGGTCTTGCCGCAGCCGCTGCTGATGCCCGCCAACATAATGCGCATGAATCCGCCTCCCCGCCGCTAAAAATGGGGTATTCCCGGCCTGTGCCCGGCACAATCCACGTTACAGTATACCACAGCGAGGCGCGGTCATCAAGTTCATAGTTTTGAAACATATTTATAATATCCGTGAAACACTTATGTCGTATCATGGAAATGTGACAATTTGTGGAAGAATCGGGGAAGAAAAATGACAAAACATGAACCGTCAAGGGCCAGGCCGTCCGCCCGCCAGGGCAGCGCCAGGCGCAAAAAGGCCCCCGCGCCCGGGCCCCTGCGCTTCGTGCGGCGCAGGCTGAAGCGCCTGTACCGGAGGCATCCCCAGGCGAGGCCCATCGTGCGCGTCGCCTCGGTTTCGCTGTGCCTGCTGGCCGTCGGGGGGCTCGCCGCATGGGGCATAGTGTCCGCCCCGCCAGGCCCGGCGGACCGGGTCCGCCCGGTGGCGGAGGTGGCCGCGCCGCCCCTGACCACGATGCCCACGGTCGCGCCGACCCAGGCACCGACTCCCGAACCCACCCCGGAGCCCACGCCGGACCTGTCGCCCTGGCTGCAAACGGCAGCCCCCGGCGCGGACTATTCCGATCCCGTGGCCAACAAGCTGCTGAAGGACACCGAAGCCCTCTGGGAGACCGCCCCGGGCAGCGACGACATCCACCTGAAGGGCTCCGACAGCTACGCGACCCTGGAGGGCGTGACCACCTTCCGGGGCAGCCACTACCGGGACGGCGGGGCCTGGGGAGCCATCCCGGACAATCCCACCCGGCTGACCGGGGTGTGGGAAAAGAAGATCCACAGCCTGGACGAATGGTCCGGCGTGGGCTGGACGGGCCAGGCCAGCCTGGTGCAGTGGCCGGAGGCGCTGCGCAGGCGAATGAACATCAAGCCCGAAAAGCGGGACGTGGACGACCTTGTGGAGGTCATCTACGCCACGCTGGACGGTCACATCTACTTCCTCGACATGGCGGACGGCGAAAAAACCCGCGAAGCCATCGACATCGACGCGCCCATCAAAGGCAGCCTGACCGTGGACCCCAGGGGCCTGCCGCTGCTGTACTGCGGCCAGGGCATCTACGACGTGAAGGGAAAGCGCGTACCCTGCGGCACCCGCGTCTGGAGCCTGATCGACCAGAAGCTGCTGTACTTCCTGGACGGCAAGGACCCCGCGGCCCATCGCCCCTGGCAGGCCTTCGACTGTTCGCCGCTGGTGGACGCCGAGACCGATACGATGATCACCGCCGGGGAAAACGGCGTGCTGTACCGGGTGAAGCTGAACACCCGGGAAGGCGCCGGCGGCATCGCCATCGACCCCAGGGTCAACCGCTATACCTACCAATACGACAAGGACCGAAACGGCAAGCTGGGCACCGAGAACAGCGTGGCGATCTACAACCACTACGCCTACTTCGCCACGAACAACGGCACAATCCAGTGCGTGGACCTGAACGCGATGAAGCTGGTCTGGTGCTTCGACGCCGCGGACGACATCGACGCCAGCATGGCGATCGAGGTCGAGGACGACGGCACGGTGGCGCTATACGCCGCCAACGAGCTGGACCACCGGGGCCACAATGGCACAAGCCAGATGTTCAAGCTGAACGCGCTGACCGGAGAACTGCTCTGGAACCGGGATTCCGACCCCATCCACCAGAACGACGACAACGGCGGCGGCAGCTTCGCCACCCCCGCCGTGGGCAAAGGCGACCTGTCAAACCTGGTCTATTACCACGTCTGCCGAACTCGCCAGGGCGATGGCATACTCTACGCCCTGGACAAGGCCACCGGCGAGACGGCCTGGTCCCTGCCCCTGGGCAGCCACGGCTGGTCCTCCCCCACCTGCCTGTACACGGGGTCCGGCAAGGGCTACGTGCTGCTGGGCAGCGCCAGCGGCAAGCTGCGCCTGCTGGACGGCCTGACCGGCGAGGAGGCCGCCAGCATCCAGCTGCGGGGCAACATCGAGGGCACCCCCGCGGTGTTCGACGACATGATCGTCGTGGGGACGCGGAGCTGTCGGATATATGGGATAAGGATAGAATAAACTACGGAGATCGAAATCCTGAAGCGCCTTACCGACTACTTCGACACCACCATAGACTATCTCGTGGGCTATTCCGACCAGCGGTACAAGGTGGAACACCTGACCGAGGAGCGCCTGACCCCGCGGGAGTCCCGGCTGCTCGCTGACCTTCGCGCCCTGCCCGAGGAAAAGCGGCAGTGCGTTGAGCAGGTGGTTCGGCTGTTTTCAAGTGAAAAAGAATAAAGCCACAGAAAAACTACTGTGGCTTTATTTGTATATATCCCGTGCATATTTATTCACTATTTAAAAAAGACTTCGGAGCCATGTACAGCTTCTCCAGAATGTAGGGCATATCAATGTAGTCCTCATACTTTCCCTTGACCTTCCCAAGGCAATCCACCACGAGGTAACCATCTTCCCATTCCTTGACCTGTAGGTATTTCAAAAGGTCTTTGCCGTGCATGAAGGTTTCCGCCATTATTTCATTCATCGTAATCCTCGCCATGCTTGATAAAATTGATCCTGTCCTTATCGTCGTCCCAATCGAAGGAGGCGTTGCTTAGATCGTATTCAAAGAGTTCCTACATTCTTTATCCACATCGCTACTTTAATTTTATCATAGCGTATTACAAAACGCAATACACGATATATCCTTTATTTCCCGCCCCCTGTTTTTCTTGGCTACCGCTTCATTCTTGCCCTTGCTTCCTTTATAATTTCAAGGTATAATGGCAATGTGAAAAACTCAATTTAAGCATTGTCTGTAAACGGAGACCGAACCATGAAGTGCTTCAAATGCAAGGGCGAAATGCGCCAGGGCTACACTACATTCGTCACCGACACGGATGACAGCTGCATCGTCGTTCGGCATGTGCCATGCCTTCAGTGCGATACATGCGGGGAAATCGCCTACAGTGGTGAAGTGACCGAAAACCTCGAAAAAATCGTCCGGGCTGCCAAACAGGCGCTGACCGAAGTAGCCGTTGTAAAGTATCCCGACGCAGTCGCATAAATAATAATCTACCCGGAGGACCAACATGGAACAACTATCCCTCTTTGACGCCGCCCCCGCCGCTTCCCAGCCGCTGGCGGCGCGGCTGCGGCCCCAGACGCTGGAGGAATTCGTGGGCCAGCAGCACCTGATCGGGCCGGGGAAGGTGCTGCGGCGGCTGATCGAGTCGGACCAGGTGGCCTCGATGATCTTCTGGGGCCCGCCGGGGGTGGGCAAGACCACGCTGGCGCGGATCATCGCCCGGCGCACGAAGGCGGCCTTCATCGACTTCTCCGCTGTCACCAGCGGCATCAAGGAGATCCGCGGCGTGATGCAGCAGGCCGACGACAACCGGCGCTTCGGCGAGCGGACCATCGTGTTCGTGGATGAGATCCACCGCTTCAACAAGGCCCAGCAGGACGCCTTTCTGCCCTTTGTGGAGAAGGGCAGCATCATACTGATCGGCGCCACCACCGAGAACCCCTCCTTCGAGGTCAACGCCGCGCTGCTGAGCCGCTGCAAGGTGTTCGTGCTGCACGCGCTGGGCATGGAGGACGTGGTGAAGCTGCTTCGCCACGCCCTGGACGATCCCCGGGGCTTCGGCGGGCAAAATATCGACATGCCCGGGGACATGCTAACGCGCATCGCGGTGTTCTCAAACGGCGACGCCCGCACGGCCCTTTCCACGCTGGAGATGGCGGTGCTCAACGGCGAGCTGGACGCCGACGGCGGCGTGAGGGTGACCGAGGAGACGCTTTCGCAGTGTGTGTCGAAGAAGTCACTGCTGTACGACAAGAGCGGCGAGGAGCACTACAACCTGATCTCGGCGCTGCACAAGTCCATGCGCAATTCCGACCCCGACGCGGCGGTGTACTGGCTGGCGCGGATGCTGGAGGCCGGCGAGGACCCGATCTACATCGCCCGCCGGGTCACCCGCTTCGCCAGCGAGGACGTGGGCCTGGCCGACCCGCGGGCCCTGGACCAGGCCGTGGCCGCCTTCCAGGCCTGCCGGCTGATCGGTATGCCGGAATGCTCGGTGCACCTGACCCAGGCGGTGGTGTACATGGCCCTGGCCCCCAAGTCCAACGCCATGGAGGTGGCCTACATGACCGCGAAGGCCGACGCCGAGAAGGCGCTGGCCGACCCGGTGCCGCTGCACCTGCGCAACGCGGTGACCGGGCTGATGAAGGACCTGGACTACGGCAAGGGCTACCGCTACGCCCACGATTATGAAGAGAAGCTGACGGACATGCAGTGCCTGCCCGACGCCCTGGCGGACAAGCGCTACTATCTGCCCACCAATCAGGGCGAGGAGGTCGCCTTTGGCCAAAAACTTGAGGCCATACGCGCCTGGAAGGGGGAAAAACACTGATTTTTTGGCTAAACCACCTATTTTTCAAAGCGCAATTTCACGTTATTAATCTTGCAACTTTACATTGGTTTTGCTATATTGTTACCGGCAACGCGCAGAAGGCGCGGAGCATTGAGACCGATGAGGTCGAAATCAATGAGGAGGATAATAACATGGCAAAGATCAACCAGCAGATGATCCTGCAGTTCAACGGTCGTGAATTCGATCTGGGCGCCGTCGAGGCGAACGTGAAGAAGAACTGGAAGGAATCCGGCAAGAAGCTGTCCGAGATCGTCGACTTGGACATTTACGTGAAGCCCGAGGAGGCCGCCGTTTACTACGTGGTCAACAAGGAGACCGATGGCAAGATCGAGCTGTAAGCAGCCGACTTGCGCAAGGCGCGGTTCATTGCATTGGCGATGGGCCGTTTTTTTGTGGTATTTGGACCCTCCCGGGCGTGTTTTACCAAACTTTAACTGTAATTATTTGCTTAAAGGGCTTGATTTTTCCATATAGAATGGTTAAACTATCCTCTGCAAGGGTTAGCACTCAAATTTGAAGAGTGCTAACAAACAAAATCAAACCATGGAGGTATGATAATATGAAGATCAAGCCGCTGGGCGACCGCGTGGTCATTAAAAATCTCGAGGCCGAGGAGACCACCAAGGGTGGCATCATCCTGACCAATTCCGCGAAGGAGAAGCCCGTGATGGCGGAAGTGCTGGCCGTCGGCCCGGGTGGAAACGTGGACGGCAAGGAAATCAAGATGAACGTCAAAGAGGGCCAGAAGGTCATCTATTCCAAGTACGCCGGCACCGAAGTCAAGCTGGACGGCGAGGAATACATCATCGTGCGCCAGAGCGACATCCTGGCGGTCGTGGAATAACACAAGGGAATAGGGAATAGGCAATAGGAATTGCCGGATATAATCGGAGGATATTAAAATGGCAAAGCAGATAAAATATGGCGAGGACGCCCGCAAGGCGCTGCAGACCGGCATTGACGCGCTGGCCGATACTGTAAAGATCACCCTGGGCCCCAAGGGCCGCAACGTGGTGCTGGACAAGAAGTTCGGCGCGCCCCTGATCACCAACGACGGCGTGACCATCGCCAAGGAAATCGAGCTGGAGGATCCCTTTGAGAACATGGGCGCCCAGCTGGTGCGCGAGGTCTCCGTAAAGACCAACGACGTGGCCGGCGACGGCACCACCACCGCCACCCTGCTGGCTCAGGCCATCGTGCATGAGGGCCTGAAGAACGTGGCTGCGGGCGCGAACCCGATGGTCCTGAAGAAGGGCATCGAAATGGCCACCGAGGCCGCCGTGCAGAGCCTGGCTGCCCAGTCCAAGCCCATCGAGGGCAAGAACGAGATCGCCCAGGTCGCGGCCATCTCCTCTTCCGACGTCACCGTCGGCCAGCTGATCGCTGACGCGATGGAGAAGGTCGGCAAGGACGGCGTCATCACCGTCGAGGAGTCCAAGACCATGAAGACCGAGCTGAGCATCGTCGAGGGCATGCAGTTTGACCGCGGCTACGCCTCCTCCTACATGTGCACCGACATGGAGAAGATGGAAGCCGTGCTGGACAACCCGCTGATCCTGATCACCGACAAGAAGATTTCCAACATCCAGGAGATCATCGGCCTGCTGGAGCAGGTGGTGCAGCAGGGCAAGAAGCTGCTGATCATCGCCGAGGACGTGGAGGGCGAGGCCCTGGCCACCCTGGTGCTGAACAAGCTGCGCGGCACGTTCACCTGCGTGGCCGTGAAGGCCCCCGGCTTCGGCGACCGCCGCAAGGCCATGCTGCAGGATATCGCCATCCTGACCGGCGGCCAGGTCATCACCGAGGAGCTGGGCCTGGAGCTGAAGGAAGCCACCATCGACATGCTGGGCTCCGCGCGCCAGGTGAAGATCGACAAGGAGAACACCGTGATCGTCGAGGGCGCCGGTGATTCCGACGAGATCAAGGCCCGCATCGCCTCCATCCGCAGCCAGATCGAAGTGACCACCTCCGATTACGACCGCGAGAAGCTCCA
>JAZOUD010000021.1:0-5212 GCA_045658005.1 Clostridia bacterium
AATCCGAGATTTCATGTTTATCATTCCAAACATCGTGACGGCGAGGAAGGCCCCCGCCGTCACTTAATCGAGTATACCGCGTCAGCAGACCCGCTTGGACGACCCGTTCCCGAGGCGCTCTGCCCAGGACATCATTAGGTCCTCCCGCCTTCCAAACAGGTCCTTTTGCATGCCGATGGCATCGTCAAAGACCATCGTCTGGCGATCGTCACCCGAGAACTTCTTCCACTCGTATTTTTTGGTGGAGGGGTTGCCCGTCCGGGCGAAGTTGGCCCACATCTCCTTTGCGACGTGGCGGAACGCGCACTCGTCGTCCCCGACGATCTTTCCGCTCCCCATCGGGTCCGGAACGAGCGTGTCGAACAGGTACGGGATCTCGCAGGCGTGTATCGCGCCAAGCTCGGGGGTCGTCACCGGCTTCTTGATAAAGTACATGTAGGTGTTGCCGCCGGCGGCTGAGTGGCGCATGGCCATGTCGGTGTTGCCCGCGCGGAAGTTGATGTCGTTGCAGTACTGCTCCAGCCTGCTCCCCTCGCCCTCATCGGCGAGCGTGGCCATGAACTCGTCGTACATGGCCTTCTCCTGCTCGTTGAGCAGCGCGCGGTCCCTCTTCGCGATCCACCTCAGCGTGTCGAGGAAGCCCTCCTCGCCGCCCTCGGACGGGACGAAGTACCTGATCTCGTCCTGGTTGGACCCGATCATCATGTCGATCTTGGCCCTCTTCTCGTCTCCCCACATCGCGTACATGTCCGCCCGGTCCTCGGGCAGCGTGACGCCGTGGAGGAGCGGGAAGTTGGCGGTCCCCAGAAGGCAGTTCTTGTCGATCATGGCCCCCTTAAGGTAGGCGTCCACGAGCTGCTCGGTGGTGAGCGCCATGAGCTCGTCCATGGTCTGGCAGCCCGTCGCGGTCAGGAAGTTCTGCGTAACGTGGATGCCGTGCTCCATCGTGTCGCAGTAGGCGATGTTGGCACTCTGGGCGATGATTCTCCTGAAGAGCCCCTCGCTTCCGTCGATGAGCGGGAGTAACGTGACGCTGGCCGAGCCCGCCGATTCGCCGAAGATCGTCACGTTGTCCGGATCGCCGCCGAACCCGGCGATGTTTTTCTGCACCCACCTGAGGGACTCAAGCTGGTCGAGCAGGCCAAGGTTGCCGGCATCCTTGAAGTTTTCCCCGCCCGGGACCCGCTCGAAGTTCATGAATCCCAGGAAGCCGAGCCGGTAGTCGATGGACACGAACAGGATGTCGGGGTACTGTTTGGAGATGTTGGTAAGGTCGTAGAGGGGCGACGCCTGGGATTCGGCGCAGAACCCGCCGCCGTGAATCCACACCATGACCGGCTTCTTGCTGTCAGTGCAGCTGGTATTGCAATATATGTTCAGCACGAGGCAGTCCTCGCCGAACTCCGCCGTTCCCTCCGAGTCGTTCACAGGCCCGATCGGAATGTGTCCGGGCTCTGTCGCATCATACACGCCGTCATCGTCTGAGGCAGGAAGGGCCTTCTGCCAGCGAAGCTTCCCCAGCGGCTGAGTAGCGTAGGGGATGCCCTTCCAGATGATCAGCTCGTCCGTCTCCTTGCCGACGAAGGTGCCGTTGTTGCACTTGACCGCCAGCGCCCTGTCATAGTTGTCGTCTGTGATCGGCTTGTTCTCGCCGTACCCGGCATTTAATTCCGCCTTCACCTCCTCCGGAGGCTTCAGCTCGTTGAAGCCCTCGGCCCGAGCCGCGATGACATGGGTGTTACAGCCGATCATCGCCAGCGACAGCGCCACTGCCAAAAGTGTGAGAATAAACCTGTGTTTCATCGAATCCCACCTCCAAATCATTATTGCGTGTTTCACAGAGCTGGAATGGTTCCTGTGTCAGCCGCGATCTTTCTTATCGCATGGGCGCAGGCTTTATTGCGCCTGCTCTTCCTTTCCCGATATGAAGCAGGCCACCAACCCGTAGATCAGGGTTGGACGGATCCATATCTCCGTGAGCAAGTAGTCGGTATACGCATTGATGGGGTTGCTGCAATGACATAGTTGTACAGCCCGGCAATCGCCATGTCGACCACGAAGAGCAGCCACAGGTTGCGTTTGGTGTAGCGCCTCCAGTCCTTGCGGGCATAGAAGTAGGTGAACATCAGAAGCAGCAGCACCGAGAGCGCAAGGCAGATCAGATGGATGGGATAGCTCTCCAGCGGCGGCGGAAAGAGGATGTCGCGCAGGAGCACGGTCATGCCCGCGCATGCCGAGCTCCAGTAGTTGAAGCGCTGGGTATCGATGCGCCTGAAGAAGTACATCGCCATCAGCACCAGGCACGCGATGTAGCACAGGTTGAGCACCAATTCAGGCCATGCCTCATGAAGCCCGAAATGGATGACGCCAAAGAGCATCATACCCACCGAGAGCACCGCCGATACCGCCGTGATCCCGATGTCCAGGATCTGCGATTTCCTTTTGAACCTCGTTTCCATAATGTGCCTCCCCCAGTTCCACAGGAATGCTCCGGACACGGAGACCCGCCCTGAAAACGGCGATGCCGCGCGGCCTGCTCTCGCCCGATGAGGCGGCATTGCCGTCGATTAGTTTCAGGCGTGGATGTAGACCCAGCTTCCGCCGACCATGGTGCGCAGTACCGTGGCATCGGCGATGTGCTCGGGATCACAGGTGGTGATGTCCTGATCGAGCACCACAAGGTCCGCCTCCTTGCCGACGGTGATGCTGCCCAGCCGGTCGTCGCAGAGCATCTGATAGGCCTCGTTGAAGGTGGTCGCCTCGTTCATCTGCTCGATGGTGACGCGCTCGCCAGGATTATGCAAGGTATCCGAACGGCCGGGAAGCTGACGAATCACGCCCTTCTGCATGCCGACCAGCGGATAAGCCGGGTTGATGACGGGGTAGTCGCTGGCGGAGGTCACCACGACGCCCGCGTCGAAGAAGGACTTCATGGGGAGCTGGTTCGCAGCGCGTTCCTCGCCTATATTGGCCACGATCAAGGGGTCGAATTCGGGCGACTTGTCGAACCAGTGCGGGTCGGTGACCGCCACGACGCCCAGCTTCGCCATGCGGGGAATGTCCGCCTTGTCAACGACCTGCAAATGGGTGACGGCGTCCCGGTGATCATGCGGTCCGGTCTCGGCCAGCGCCTTTTCGATGGCGTCCAGCGTCATGGCCAGCGCGCCGTCGCCGATGGCGTGGACGTGCACCGTGAAGCCGAGCTCGTGGGACCGCCTGAACACCGCCGTCAGGGTCTCCATGTCGAGGCGCAGCTGCCCGCGATGCTGATGCTCCTGAGACCAGGGATCGGTGTAGGGCTCCTTCATATAGGCGGTGGAGGGATTGCCCGGGAAGCCGCCGTCGAGCTGAATCTTGATGTTGCTCACTTCAAACATGGGGCCCTTCGTCCGCGCCCGGAGCTCTGCGGCGTGCTCGATCTCCGCCATGGTGTCGTGGCCCTTGGCCTGGAATACCTGATAGGCGGCATAGACGTGCATTTTGAGCCTGCCCTCCACATCCAGCTGGTGGCAGGCCTCCGCCGCGTTGTCGGTGCTGTCCCAGTTGATGATGGGGTCCAAAACCAGGGTCTCTCCCTGGGCAAGGTATTCCTCCTGATAGTACAGAACCGCCTTCTTGTACTGCTCCACCGTGAAAACGGTGAGCGGCTTCAGCAGATCCATGGCGCCCTCCCGGAAGTAGCCGATAGGATTGCCCTCCGCATCCCTGACGATGATGCCGTCGGAGACATCCGGCGTATTCTTATCGATGCCCAGCCGATCCATGGCAGCATGGTTCACCCAGTAGGAATGATGGCCCATGTCCGCGAGGACGACGGGCTTGTCCGTCAGACTGTCGAGCAATTCCGCGGTGGGACCGTCCGGCCCCATATCCGGTGTGGGAATGAAGCCCGCGCCCTGAATGACGTCCAGCTCCGGGTGCTTTTCGGCAAATTCTTTGACCATGGCAAGATGCTCCCCGAGGGTGCCGAACGGGCTCAGATGCACCGTGAAGAGCGCTTCGGTGCCGCCCGGAGTGAGGTGACCGTGACCCTCTCCCAGTCCCGGCAGAATGATGCCGCCATCATAGCGCAATACCTCTGTGCCGCTGCCGGTATACGCCTTTGCGCCCGCTTCGTCGCCGACGTAGACGAACCGGCCGTCCGCGATGGCCGCCGCCGCTGCCCTGGGCTGTTCCCTGTCCACGGTGTAGATGTTGCCATAAATGATCTTATCCGCTGTCATTGCCAAACAACTCCTTTTTTGCTTAGGGAAATACCGCGCAATTAAGGTGGTCAGCTGGCGAGTGAATTTTTCGACAGATGCAATTGCAGATTTCGAAGGTTTACTGGCGGTAAATCGAGAAATCTGCAAGCAGCAGATGTCGGAAAAGGCACCGCCAGATGTGCCGCCGTATTGTGCGGTATTTCCTTAGGGTATCGCTCTCAATGAGAATGCGCCCCTCATTTTATCATATATGTCCATTCGGGAACTCTGAAGTACAGTAAAATCAGGCTGCATCAGAGTTTTCATTGTGCTTCTCCTCGCATATGTTTACAGTATAGCACGCAACATAGACATACTATGTCGCTCTGATTCACGATTGTTCAGAACGTGAAATTTAACGATGGCGTCAAGGTATGAAATGCCGATGAAAGCGGTAGAAACCGATCGTGCATTTCAACGCAGAAAATCCCTTTTAATTCTACCATAAATGGTGCCTTCTCTACAATCCCCCCAAACATAAAAAAGCGCCGTACTTCAGGATACAGCGCCATATTTACCAAACCTTTACGCTTCGAGCTCTATTCATAAGGGTGTTATGCTTCTTGAATCATCTTACCTGGCCCGCCATCCACAAAATGAACTCTTCCAGCGTTGGCTCGTCACCAGCATACTCAAACCCGGCCCACTTCGCCTGGACAGCCGGATCGGGATTGCTTCTTCCCGCATCCATGGCTTCCTTCATGTCCCTCCGCACTTCTTCCTCGGTGACGTGGTTGTCACGGGCAATCTGGCGGATAATACCCGCCGCCCTCTTCAGTTCTCTCTTCGTGTACATTCCTCTATCTCCTTTGTTAGTGTGTCTGCTAAGGAGTTGTGCATAATATATTGATACATTACATCTTGTAATTCTACCTTGCTTGTGCTATCATAAGCAACAGGAGATGATAGTGTGTTAGGCAAGAATTATGAGAGCAAAATAAACACAATGATGCCGCTACTGAACGAGA
>JAZOUD010000022.1:0-9862 GCA_045658005.1 Clostridia bacterium
AACACAACAGCCTGACGAAGCTGGACGTGAGCAAATGCCCCGATCTGGACGAGCTGCGGTGTCGAGACAACAAGCTGACGAAGCTGAATCTGAGCAAGTGCACGAAGCTGACCGAGCTGGAATGCTCTGAAAACCAGTTGACGAAGCTGGACGTGAGCAAGTGCCCCGAGCTGGACGAGCTGCGCTGCGGCAGCAACAAGCTGTCGAAGCTGGACGTGACGAAGTGCGCCAGGCTGACCGAGCTGGATGTGGCGGACAACCAGCTGTCCAGGCTGGATGTGACGAAGTGCCCGAAGCTGGAGCAGCTGTTCTGCGGCCACAATCAACTGAGCGCGCTGAACGTGGACGGTAATGCGAAGCTGACGAACCTGCTGTGCAATGTCAACAGGATCAAGAAGCTGAACGTCAGCAGGAACACGAAGCTGGTGGAGCTGGGCTGCGACGAAAACCGGCTGACCGCGCTGAACGTGACGAAGAACACGAAGCTGAAGCTGCTGTACTGCGATGACAACCAGCTGTCCAGGTTGGATGTGTCGAAGAACACAAAGCTGGTCGAGCTGACCTGCTCCGGCAACGCGCTGAAGTCGCTGGACGTGACCAGCTGCAGGGCGCTGAAGCTGCTGCACGCCTGGGAGAACCAGCTGAAGGCGCTGGACGTGACGAAGAACGCGAAGCTGGAGCAGCTGCGCCTGTTCGGCAACCAGCTGACGGCGCTGGACGTGACGAAGAACACCCGGCTGACCCACATGAACCTGACCGGCAACCGGCTCAAGGCGCTGGACGTGACCAAGAACACGAAGCTGATCCAGCTGAACGCCAACCAGAACCGGCTGACGGCGCTGGACGTCAGCAAGAACCCCAAGCTGCAGTTCCTGTATACCAACGGCAATGCCATCAAGACCCTCGACATCAAGAACAACAAGATCCTCCGGGGCTACCTGAAGAACAAGGTCTGGGAAGAGGAGGACGGCATCTACTGGTCCTTTGAGGGCGACGACGGGCTGTGGGGCCTGGGCATCGACTACGCCACGACCCTGACCAGCGGCAAGAAGGTGCTGTACCAGGGAAGGTAATACCGGCACATAAAAGAGGAGCAGCCTGCATCGGGCTGCTCCTCTTTTATCCCTTGGCGTAAAACGCCAGCCGGTCGGCCAGGCTGCCCATCACGTACCACAGGGTTTCGTAGTGCATGTATTGCAGGGCGTTTTCGTCGAACAGGTACTTGATGTTGGCCGGGAACTCGTCGTCGCCGTCCCAGTATTGGAACAGTATCCTGAAATCCCGGAACACGGGGATGGCGTAGCTCACGTCGCCCCTGCCGTCCGGGACCCCGCCCAGGCGGCGGCAGGCGGCGGCGAGGGCGTCGCAGCGGCCCTGGAACCGGGCGGCGGTGCCCTCGTGGCTGAGGGTGCGGTCGTGGCCCGCGCCGATGATGCCGCCCAGGGTGCTGATGCTCGACCAGCGCCCCGTGGGGCGGGGCCGGACGGGACTGCGGGTCAGCAGGTCGAACAGCGCCATGCCCTCGTTGACGAAGCCTTCGGCGCGGTATTCCCCGGGGCCCGGCTGGCGGGCATAGCCCACCGCGCCGGTGCGCCGGTCGATGCGCAGGGCCTCGGTCATGTATTCGGCATACAGGAAGTCGCCGTCGTGGTCCAGGCCCCAGCGGCGAATCATCTCCTCCTGGTCGTAGCCCAGGAACAGCGCCTGGGCCTGGGCGAGCATCTTGTCGTAGTTGGACATCGTTTTACAGCGCCTCGAATATCGCTTCCTTCAGCCCGTCGAAGGTGTCGAAGTGCTGAAGATCCGGGTTGTCGGCGATGATCTGCTGGGTGGAGCGGAACAGGAAGCCGGCCTTGCTGGCGCGGATCATGCCCAGGTCGTTGTAGCTGTCGCCGCAGGCGATGGTGTCGAAGCCCACCGATTGCAGCGCCTTCACCGTGGACAGCTTCGACTGGGCCACGCGGATCCTGTAGTCGGCGATCATGCCGTCCCCGTCCACCTCCAGCGCGTTGCACAGCAGCGTGGGCCAGCCCAGCTTCTCCATCAGCGGCTGGGCGAACTGGGTGAAGGTGTCGCTGAGGATCACCGCCTGGGTGCGCGCACGCAGGGCGTCCAGGAAGTCCTTCGCCCCGGGCAGCGGGTCGATTTTGCGGATGGTGGCCTGGATGTCCTTCAGGCCCAGGTGGTGCTGGCGCAGTATGCCCAGCCGCCAGCGCATCAGCTTGTCGTAGTCGGGCTCGTCCCGGGTGGTGCGCCGCAGCTCGGGGATGCCGCTGGCCTCGGAAAAGGCGATCCAGATCTCGGGCACCAGCACGCCCTCCAGATCCAGGCAGACGATGTTCAGTTCGCTCATGGGTTACCTCCGCTTTCGGTTGTAATGGGTACAGTTTAACATATATTTCGCCGATTGGCAAGGCGTCATTCGCCCTCCCGGGCGGGCAGCAGCGCGTAGACGTTACCATTCACCCAAGGCGAGGCGGAATCATCCAAAGTTTTGGAGGGTCTGACACGCAAAGTGCGACTAATGGGCTCACCTTGGCACGCTGAGCTGTAACAATACAGCCGTCGCACGGTCGGTGCGGCGGCTGGGTTCGCGGAGTCGCGGAATCACTTCCCCTGGTACAGGATCTTCTTGCCGTTGGTCAGCGTCGTCGATGCGTCTATGTAGACGCCGATATCATCATCATCCCCTTCATCGTACAACCACTTCACATATTTCTTCGTTGTCTCCTTTTTGTATTCTGATATTGCTTTTCTTAGATATGGGCAGTTCTTGATGTTTATTTTTTGAATGGCATTATTATAGGCAAATAGCCTATGGAGCTGTTTGCTATTTGTCACAACCAGCTCCGTCAGTTGGTTGTTGTCACAATCCAGATCATATAGCTTCGTGTTCTTTGATACATCCAGCTTCGTCAGTTTGTTGTCGGAACACCACATCCTCGTAAGCTTTTTGTTCTTTGATACATCCAGCTTCGTCAGTTTGTTGACGGCACAATCCAGCTCCTCAAGCGCTGCGTTCTTTGATACATCCAGCTTCGTCAGTTGGTTGTCGGAACACCACAGCCCCTTAAGCGCTGCGTTCTTTGATACATCCAGCTTCGTCAGTTTGTTGTCGGAACACCACAGATTAGTAAGCTTTTTGTACTTTGATACATCCAGCTTCGTCAGTTTGTTGCCGCCACAATCCAGCTCCCCAAGCGCTGCGTTCTTTGATACATCCAGCTTCGTCAGTTTGTTGTCGAAACACTTCAGCCGCGTAAGCGCTGTGTTCTTTGATACATCCAGCTTCGTCAGTTTGTTTCTGGAACAATTCAGCTCATAAAGCGCTGTGTTCTTTGATACATCCAGCTTCGTCAGTTTGTTGTTGCCACAAATCAGCTGATAAAGCGCTGTGTTCTTTGATACATCCAGCTTCGTAAGTTGGTTGTTGAAACACACCAGCTTCTTAAGCGCTGTGTTCTTTGATACATCCAGCTTCGTCAGTTTGTTGTTGTTACAATCCAGCGCCTCAAGCGCTGTGTTCTTTGATATATCCAGCTTCGTCAGTTTGTTGTCGGTACAATACAATTCTCTCAAGTTGGTGAAGTACCCTATACCCTTCAGGCTTTTCATGCCCCATCCGCCTACATACACTCCTTCGACCGCGAGGCGTTCGTCCGCGCTCAGCTTGCCGTCGCCGTCCGTGTCGAAGTTCTCCCGCACATACTCGCGGAACATCTCGTCCGGGAAGTGCTTCTCGTCGATGGCGATGGCCTTGGCATTCGCCTCGGCCGCTTCCGATGCGACGCCCTCCGCGCCGGGTTCGTCCAGTGAAACCGTATCGCCCTCCAGCGACAGCAGGTTTAACTCAACCGCTTCTTCCCCGGCTCCGGCCGTTTCCAGTTTGATGTATTTCCCTTCGTCCTCTATGAGTAAGCTCTCCGCCAGCGTTCCGATCATGCCGAACGCCAGCAGCGCCGCCAACGTGATCGCTATGACTCGCTTCATACTGTCAACACTCCTTCACAAATATTAAAAATATTATACCGGTTTATGTCAGTACTGTCAAGCGCTTTATTTCAGGAAATCTTGAGGCGGACAGGTTCGAGTTACTATTCACGGTTTGAAACCACTTTTCACGGGAAATAAGCCAGTTGTATTAATACCGGCGGCGTCAATGATATTCAAAACACTGTATTTTCCATTTGAAGCTTTGTGTTGATCAAAAAGCTGCTGTTCATTGCTTATTGCTCCCCCTGCAAGTGTTACTGCATGTCAAGAATATGGGTTATCATCTCTTGAATTCGCTCAAGATCTGCGCACAGTATTGCATTCTTGCTCTCCAGTGATTTGATGCGCGCATCTTTTTCTATGCACTCTCGTCGTAGTTTTTCTATCTGTAGTTTGTAATCGATGCTGTCTGTTCTCTCTGGTTTATCGGTTTTCTTGCTGACGGAGCCTCTCTTTCTTCCACGTTTTCCTGTTGTAGGAATAAGTTCTCCTGTGTCAGGATTTTCTGTGCCGAGATACCTTCTGATTGGACGAGATTGTTTGGTTTCCGGGTCATAATGTGATGTTGATTCATACAGAGAAACAATGCCTGTTTTCTTGTTGACATATCTCACAATGGACATATGCTGTACCTCCTTTTGTGTGTTGTTACTAATTATTATATTACATACCTATATTAATGTCAATAAAATATTGGTATATAAATGATTATAATACCAATATCTACTGTAATAATTACTTCATATGTGTTCTTCAATGAGAAACAAGCTCCAAATCACCTGAAATAACAGGGGGTTTGGAGCTTGCAGGGCAATTGAATTGTCTTCTACACTGCTACGTTTTCAGACTGTGAATCGTAACGCGTAGACGGTGGCGGCGGCCAGCACGATGGCCGCGCCGACGACGGTCAGCCGCCCGGGCCGCTCGCCCACCAGCAAAAACGCCCAGACCGGGTTGAGTATCCTCTTCAGTCCTGCGGCCTCCGATAGAACCTTCCCGTCAGCGAGTCGGTGCGCTGGGTGTTGATGAAGGCGTGGGGGTCGACGGCGCGCACCTCGTGGACCACGCGGCGGATGTCGTCGCCGGAGAGCACGGTGTAGATCATCGAGCGGGGCTCGTTCTTGTACAGGCCGGTGCCCTTGAACAGCGTGGCGCCGTGGTGGGTGGCGTCGCGGATGATGGCGTAGACCGCGTCGGGCCGGTCGGTGACGATCCAGAGCGTGCGGTGCTGGTAGCGCTGGAACAGCGTGTGCAGCGCCTGGGTGGTGCAGAACTGGAAGATCATCGAATACAGCGCCCGCTCCCAGCCGAACAGCAGCCCCGCCGCGCAGAGCATGACCACGTTGCCGCCCAGTATGATGTTGAAGGCGTCCCGGCCGCTCTTTTCGGCCAGGTAGATGCTGATGAAGTCGGTGCCGCCGGTGCTGGCGTCCGCCCGCAGGCACAGCGTCGTGGCCAGGCCGTTCAGTAGCCCGCCGAACACGCTGCACAGCAGCGGGTCCGCCGCCACGGTGAAGGTGGGCAGCACGTCGGTCAGTACGCTGGTGATGGTCACCGCCAGCACCGAGAACAGCGCGAAGCGCCTGCCGATGTAGCGGAAGCACAGCGCCGCCGCCAGGAAGTTCAGCGTCAGGCTGAAGGCGGAGTAGGGCACGCGGATGCCCGCGTAGCGCAGCAGGCATTCCTGGATCAGCAGTGAAAGCCCCGTAAAGCCGCCGGGAAACAGCCCCGCCGCCCGAACGAAGCTCACCAGGTTCAGCGCCGACAGCGTCGCCCCGCAGGCGATCAGCAGCACCCGCTGCCAGATGGGACGCGGTTTGGGAAGCATCGAATCACCCTCCTGTCGGGTACTATTGTAACCGATGACGGGGCGTTTCGCAATTTGAAGCGTGTAAATTCTGATTTGTCGCGGGGCGACAAATCAGAATTTCCCTCCATATTGACAATTCCCCCCCACCCAAGTATAATTTACCTGTATAACCCTGACTCAACATTTTTAACAGAAGAGAGGAGCTGACACTGGATGGATCTGTACAGCATTGGCGAGATGGTCATCGACTTTATTCCGGGCAGCGAGCCGGCCAGCTATATCCGAAAGGCGGGCGGCGCGCCGGCGAACGTGGCCATCGCCGTTTCAAAGAACGGGCTGGGCGCTTCGATGGCCTGCAAGGTGGGGGACGACGACTTTGGACGCTTCCTGATGGACACCCTGGCCGAGTACAACGTGAAGGCCGCCTGCCCCGAGCTCTGCAGGGAGGCCATCACCACCATGGCCTTCGTGACCCTGGCCGAGGACGGCGAGCGCCGCTTCACCTTCGCACGCAAGCCCGGCGCGGACATGCTGCTGAAGGAGGAGGAGGTGCTGGAGTCGGACATCGCCGACGCCGCCATCGTCCACGCCGGCTCCTGCTCGCTGTCGGCCCAGCCCGAGGCCGCCGCCACCGTGCGGGCGCTGCGCCTGGGGCACGAGATGGGCAAGCTGGTCAGCTTTGACGTCAACTACCGCAACGTGATGTGGAACGACGACATCGACGCCTGCACCAGGGCCGTGACGGATATCCTGAAATACGTGGACCTTTTGAAGATCTCCGAGGAGGAGGTCGACATGATCGGCGGCGAGGCCGCCATTCCCCAACTGATGAAGGACTATGGCATCGCCCTGGTGGTGCAGACCCTGGGCGCCAACGGCGTGCGGGCCTACTTCGGCGGCGATTACTTCGACGTGGCCGGCCGGAAGGTCCACGCCGTGGACGCCACCGGCGCCGGCGACGCCTTCTGGGGCGCGTTTCTGGCGAAGCTGAGGATCTGCGGCGTGGAAAAGGCCGCCGACCTGACCGCCGGGATCGTCCGCGAGGCGCTGGAGTACGGCAACATCTCCGGCAGTATCTGCGTGCAGACCAAGGGCGCCATCGCCTCCATCCCCACCCGGATGCAGATCGAAGCCGTGATTCGGGAGGGGAGTAAATTCTGATTCATCGAGCTTTGCTCGATGAATCAGAATTTACCTGGCTGAACAGATACAAACGAGGAATGAACAATGGACCACAGTCGTGACCTGCTCAAATACATGGGCTCCATGCAGCAGGCGGCGTATATCCGGCCGCTGGTCTACGCCGAGGGGCGCGCTTCGGGGCTGAAGGCCTATGAGGTGAAGAACGGGGCGCTGTGCTACAAGCTGATGGCGGACAAGTGCCTGGACATGTGCGAGCTGTCGTATAAGGGCATGAATTTCAGCTTCCTGTCCAAGCCGGGGCTTCAGGGCCGGAACGCCTGCGACGCCGCCGGGGACGAAGCCGTGCGGAGTATCATGGGCGGCATGTTCTTCACCAGCGGCGTGGAGAACGTCTGCGCCCCCTGCACCGTGGGCGGCGTGGACTACCCGATGCACGGCCGCATGCGCGCCACCCCCGGCGAGCACCTGTGCGCCGACGCCTTCTGGGCGGCAGACGGCTATCACCTGCGGGCCAGCGCCGAGATGCGGGAGGCGGCCCTGTTCGGCGAGAACATGACCCTGCGCCGCAGCGTCGAGACGGTGTACGGCACGAAGACGGTCACCGTGACCGACGTGTTCGAAAACCAGGGCTTCCGGGACGAGCCGCTGATGCTGCTGTACCACATCAACCTGGGCTGGCCCTTCCTGGACGAAAGCCTGAGGCTCTACCTGCCCACCCGGAAGGTCGCGCCCAGGGACGCCGAGGCCGAGGGCCACGAGGGCGAATACGACCGCATGGACCCGCCGAAGGACGGCGAACCGGAGTACGTGTTTATCCACGACCTGGCGCCGGAGGCCGACGGCACCCTGCGGGCCGTGGCGGTGAACGAGGCGCTGGGCCTGGGACTCGAGGTCGCCTGGAACGAGGAAAACCTGCCCTATTTCATGCAGTGGAAGTCCGTCGCCTCCGGGGACTACGTGATCGGCCTGGAGCCCGCCAATTCCAGCGTGTACGGCCGGCCCTGGCACGAGGCGCGGGGCACCGTGCACCGCCTGGCGCCCTTTGCCACCGAGAAAAACGTGCTGACCTTCACCGTGCTGGATGGTGAGGGCGATATCGACCAAGCCATATCAAAGATCAAAAAGTGAGGTAATGCACATGAAACGCTCTGAAATCAACAAGCACATCAGGGAGTTCGAGGCGCTGCTGAAGGCGCACCGCTTCGAGCTGCCGCCGTTCCTCAGCTTCACCCCCGACGAGTGGAAGGAGAAGGGCCACGAGTACGACGAGATCCGGGACAACGCCCTGGGCTGGGACATCACCGACTACGGCGAGGGCCACTTCGAGACCAAGGGGCTGTACCTGATCACCCTGCGCAACGGCAACGTGCACAACAAAAAGTACACCAAGACCTACGCCGAGAAGATCATGATGCTCAAGGACGGCCAGCTCTCCCCGAACCACTTCCACTGGCACAAGATGGAGGACATCATCAACCGCGGCGGCGGCAACCTGGTGTTCCGGCTGTGGAACGCCAACAAGGACGAGACGGTGGACCGCCAGACCCCGGTGAAGATCTTCTCCGACGGCAGGGAATACACCGTTGAGCCCGGCACCGAGATCGTGCTGAAGCCCGGCGAGAGCCTGAGCCTGTACCCCTATTACTACCATGAATTCTACGTCCAGCCCGGTACCGGCTATGCCATCATCGGCGAGGTCTCCATGTGCAACGACGACAACACCGACAACCGCTTCGAGGATGCCCAGGGGCGCTTCCCCACCATCGAGGAGGACGAGCCGGCCTATCGCCTGCTGTGCAACGAGTATCCCCCGGCCAGGGACTGACACTAACGCAACTGAGGATTGAAGACATGCACATGAAGAAAGGGATCGCAGTACTGACGCTGGCGGCGATGCTGCTGGCGCTGGCCTGCCCCGCCCTGGCGGAGGAGGCGGCAAAGGAGCCCTGGGAGATCCCGGTGACCGAAGAGGAGCTGCTGGGTGTGTGGAAGGCGGATGGCAATGAGGACCTGGAGATGTTGATCGTTCCCGGCAGCTATGCGCCGGTGCACGAGAGGTCCAAGACGCCCCAGCTGTACGGGGAGGGGGCATGGCAGGAGGACGACGGAATGCAGGTGACCTACCTGATGCTCCTCAACAAGCGAGGTACGGAGGAAGGCGGCGGCCTGCTGAACGCGCTGCTGGGCAGCACCCTGGCGGGCGCGGTCAAGGCGATCGGGGCCCTGGGGAATAATGACAGCAACCTCGAGGATGTCGGCGCCTGGGACTACACCCACGCCAGCATCGGCGTCGAGTGGATCACCGAAGTGGGCGACGATTACTTTAACGTGACCAGCGATGCCAGCGGGTCCTTCTACGCGTTCCACGACGAGGACATGTCGGTGACGCTGTACTGGATGGACAACTATGATCCCCATGCCTTGGCCCAGATGCTGCGCCGGGTGACGGTCGCTGTCCCCTCTGCCGAGGCGCTGACCCAGGGCGTGCTGACCCCCGTGATCGACATGTCGGACGACGCCCGGGTCCAGACCGCCCTGGCGCTGATGCGCTGGGCCTCGGAGAACAAATGCGCGCGGATGGACAGCGCGGCCCTCGCGGACGGCCTGCGCGCCGCCCTCGCCGCCCTGGAGCCGGAAAAGGCCCAGGCCTTCCGGGACAACTACGCCAAGATATCGGACATGGCCCTGGACGCCATGGGGCTGAACCCCGAGACCATGTTCAGCGCGGAGCGCGGCCAGCCCTTCAAGGACGCGGGCCTGGCGGACGCGCTGGAGCTTCTCACATCGGGCACCGAGAACATGCGCGCCGTGGAGATCCTGGACGCGGCGATTGAGGGAGCGAAGGGATAGGACAATACTGATTTGTCGCGGGGCGACAAATCAGTATTTGCCTATCCGCGAAAACCCCCGCAGCCT
>JAZOUD010000023.1:0-24904 GCA_045658005.1 Clostridia bacterium
CGATGCGCCGCCCGGGAGGGAGTCCTTGAATGTGAGCGTCGTCATTTTCTGTTTTTTCCAGATGGCGTAGAGCTTCACGTCATGTTCAAAGCGGTACGACTTGCCCGCCTGGAATTCGGGCTCCTTCGAGCCTCTCTTCTCGCTCCACCCGCGGAAGACGTAGGCGCTGCCAAGGGGCGCGATGGCGGCGCTGAGCTGCAGCCAGCCGCCCTGTTCGAGCCAGACGTCCTCCGGCAGGTCCGCTTTGGCCAGGCCGTTGGCATCGAAGGTGACGTGAACCGGCTGCGGCACGGGGGACAGATTCCACACGGCGTAGAGCACCACTACATTTTTCTCACTATCGTAGGGCAGCACATCCCCGGGCTTGTATTCGACCTTCGGCTTTTTCGGATTGGTCGTCCAGCCCTTGAAGATCATCTTTCCCGCCTTGGCATGCTCTTTGGACAGCGTGGCGTCCTTTCCCCGCTTGACGATTTGCGTCTTGGGCGCCTTCGTGCCGCCGTTGGCGTTGTACACGACGAACCAGCGGTCCTCGGCCTTGGCCCACTGGGCCCAGAGCGTCACGTCGTCCCTGGATGTAATCGTCGTGCCCGGCGCGTAGCGCTTGCCGCTGCCGTCCTTTTTGGTGTTCCAGCCGGTGAACTGGAATCCGGAGAGTTCCGGGACGTTGCCCGGCAGGGCCACGGTATCTTCGTCGAAGGGAACGAATTCCATGTCGTCCGGCATCTGCTTTGCCTTGCCGGATTGGGCGTTCTTGAAGTACACGTGCTTCACCGGGATTTCGATCGTGAGCTTCATCTCCTCGGTTTTCGGCTGCTTCTCGATCGTTTTTGTCTGGGAGATCGTCCAGGAGGTGTCGTGGGGGCTGGTCATGGTGGCTGTCACGTCGATGCTCGCGCCCGCCGGCGCGTACAGTACAGCCTTGCCGTCCTTGTCGGCCGTCTTTGAGGTCGCGCCTTCGTAGTGCTGGGGCGCGGGCGCATACGAAACGGCGGCGCCCTCGGTGCTCATCCCCGCTGTGTCGTCCACCGTCACGTTCAGGCGATACCCCTTGTGCGGACAGGCCGTAAGGTCACGATCATCAAACGTCTTCGAATCGTAGTAATCGAACTCGTCGAAATCATACCCGTCCGCATGGGCAAGGACTATGGTTATGGCGTCGCCGATAAGGCTGGCTTCCACGTTCAGCTCCCCGACTCTCCCGCAGCCCGTTCCGCTGGTACATTCTTCGCATTCGTGCCAGTATTTCCTGTCCGAATCTCCCGGGTACTCGTGGTTTTCCCACAGCTCTCCATCCAGGTGAATGCCGTTCTTGACCGGGAATCCTATTCCGAAGATATCCACCAAAGCTGTTATGGCATAGTCATACTCGGGGCCCATGAAGAACTCGCCCTGCATGTCGCACTTCGACAGGCCGAAGGTCGGGTCGTCCTTGATCCAACCGCTGTCTTTAACCTCGAGATGCCATTCCCACGGCCAACCATCCATATCCCAGTACATATCGGCATAGAAGCCGTACTTGGAATGGAAATTGAATACGGTGTCTCCCTGTCCCTGTCCGTCGATGAAGTACTTGATCCCCTGTTCGACCCCGATGATTTCATCATAGTCGATCGACCAGGTGAGTATGTCAAAGGCAGTCCCGACATCCAGCCACTCGTCCAGGTGTACGTCTATTTCATCAACAGTGGTCTCAAAGGAAATATCATTGAGATCGAGATACGGGTAACCCTCCGGACCCACCAGACCCGCGTCCACGTCAAGGTTGAGGGCGAGCACCCCGTGGGTGATGTCGATATAGTTCTGAGCATGGTCTCCCCACGAAAATCCTACAGGGCCGAAATCAAAGCTCCAGGTCGCGTTCAGTTTGCACGTCTCTATGCCCCGGAGGGCGTTGATCTTCCTTCCGAGCGTGAGGCCGGTGTCCGTCACGGAAGCGGCGTAATATGCGTGTATGTTTTTCCCAGCGTCCATGATCAGGAGGATCGCGCCTGCCTTCAGCGCGTTGTTGCCTTCATATACCCTGCAATCGCCAAGGGACAGGGTGTCGCCTTCGCGCAATCCCTTGCGGCTTGCCTGGATCAGAATGACATCGTCTTCGACCTTGATATAGGAGTTTTTCATAGGCACCTCAAAGGTGTCTATGGCTTCGCCTGTTATGGGATTTTTCAGGGACGCGGCCATCTTCGTCAGCACGATCTTCCTTGCGCTGCCGTTGGCATCGATATAGGCCCCCTTGTCCAGGGAAAACCCCTTGTTGCCCGTTGGAAGTTTCTCCAGGGCCTTCACCCGCTCATCTTCGGTGACGGGCTCGCCGTTTTTCCCGTTGGCTGCGGTTGCCTCGGGATCGTCGTCCACATTTGAAACGTCGATCTCATAGGCCAAGTCGTTCAAGGCTTCGAGCTCGCTGAAGACGAACGGTTCAGCCGCGTCCTCTTCCTGCGTCGCGCCGGCGGGCAGCTCCAGTTCCTGCGCCGGCTGCGCTTCCTCCCCAGGCTGCGCTTCCTCCCCAGGCAGCTCCAGCTCCTGCTCTGACTGTTCTTCCTCCGCGGGCTGCCCGGGCAGCTGTACCTCTTCCACTGGCTGCAGGGGCTGCGGTTCCTCATCCACAGGCTGCCCCGCCTGCTTCACATCAACAATGTCATATATGGCCGATTCCTGGAACCGGAACTGCACCGCACCCTCGGCCTCGATTTCGTAGTTTCCGTTTATTCCCCTGTCATAGACAAACACGCGCGCTTCGCCGTCAAGGTCGAGCCCCTCCACGCGCACAAGCGGCAGTTCCGCATCGTTGGCGGGACGCAAGGCGTTTTCATCCCCGTCCAGCACGTTGATGGCATACAGGTGGTGCGTCCCCTGTGCCGTCGCCCCGATCGATTGCACCGCGGCCTGGGCCGCGTCGGCGTCAACCGCGTCCACGCTCAACCTTGCCTCCGCCGGGAATGCGCCCGCATCCGCCGTGACGGTGAATACCGCGTCCCCGACGGCTGCCGTCTGCTCAAAGGCGACAGGGGCGGGTGATTCGGGCGCGTTGCTCACAAGTCCGGCTTCAAGCCCTGGATCGAGCAAATTACCAAGGTCGATATTCCCAATCCCTTCGCCGAATACATTCACGCCGTCAATGGACGGGTCGCCGTCTATGGCGACATTTTCCAATGCGGCGGCGTTGTTGACGACAATTTCATCGACGGATACATCTTCCGAGAACGCGACGCCAGGTATCGCAAGCATCAGAGCGACCATCAGTGCCAATACTCTCTTCATGGTCTGTCCCTCCTGTGGATAATGTGCACATAGTATACGGGATTGGTTAATATTGACGTAATATATTATAGCATGGCCGGATTGCATTGTCTACTATTTATGTAAAAAAATCATTTACCGAACGCCTCCAGAAACGAATGTTCCTCTCCCCGCTGCTTCCACCCCACCAGCGTGTCCAGCTGTACCCGGTGGATGCTGTTGAAGATGTTCTGCGCCACCTTGGGATTGGTTCGATGGAGGTCGGCGATCAGGCGCTTGATCTCCTGGCGCTTGGAGGCGGTCTCGTCCAGCGCGGCGCTCTCGCTCAGGCAGCAGGCGCAGCGCAAAAATTCCAGGCCGAAGGCGTCCCGCCAGGCCAGTATGTCGGCTTCGCGGACCCGATACAGCGGGCGGATCAGCGCCATGCCGGGGAAGTTCTTCGCCTTCAGCATGGGCGGCATGGCCTGGATCTGCCCGCCGTAGAGCATGGCCATCAGCGTGGTCTCGATCACGTCGTCGTAGTGGTGGCCAAGGGCAATCTTGTTGCAGCCCAGCGCACGGGCCCTGCCGTACAGGCAGCCCCGCCGCATTCGCGCGCACAGGAAGCAGGGGTGCTCGTCCTGGGCGTTGGCCACCTCGAACACGTCGCTCTCAAACAGCGTGTAGGGGATCTCCAGTCGCCGGGCGTTTTCCTCCACCTGCCGCCGGTTTTCCGGGCTGTAGCCGGGATCCATGATCAGGTAGACGGCCTCGAAGGGCGTCTCGCTGTGCTTCTGCAGCAGCCGCATCAGCACGGCCAGCAGCATGGAATCCTTCCCGCCGGAGATGCACACGGCGACCCTGTCTCCTGGCGACAGCAGCCGGTAGTCCCGTATCGAGCGCATGAAGGGCCGCCAGATGGGCTTGCGCATGTCGGTCAACAGGCACTGCTCCATGCGCTGGGATGGACTGAGCTGACGGGCCATGGCGGCGCCTCCTCTGTATCGTTTGGCGCCATTGTATCATAAATTGTACCGTGCATGGCGACGGGTTTGAAAAAAATGACCGGAAATGTGTTAAAAGTTCCTGCCAAATCAGACAATTTTGTAACGATACTGGCTCTATTGAGAGAATAAGCTTTTACTATCCATATTTTTGTAATACAATAGATTCAGATAATGAATAAATAAACGAGGGAGTATATTATATGAAACATATCAGAAAGGTTCTGCTGGCTATACTGGTCCTGCTGGTCACACTGCCCTGTGTCACGAGCGGCTTTGCAGCCACCCGCTATATCGGGTATATCAACAAGGATACCTATGTCTATCAAAAAGCATCCAAGTCCTCGAAGAAGGTCAAGGTTGCCCGCAATACCAAGGTTTACGTCATCGGCGCGAAGGGTAATTTTTACCACATTCAGAACATCAAGAACAAGGTGAAGGCCTACGCGCTGAAATCCTGCGTTTCCAGGACAAAGGTTCCCGAGCCGTCCTCCGGCGGCGACGATACCGGCGACGACACCGGAGATGATTCCGGCAGCAGCACCACCGATCCCGGGACGGGAACCGAAACCGGCAAGCCCTCCTGGAAGTCCAAGGTCGTGAAGCTGGATTGGTACAAGACCGGCAAGAACGTGCTGAAGCGGGGCGGCTATGCCTATCTGTATGATATAACCACCGGCATCAAGCTGCGCATCAAGCGCATGGGCGGCACCAACCATGCCGACGTGGAGCCCGCCACGAAGGCCGATACCGCGAAGCTGAAGAAGATCGCGGGGGGCAAGTTCTCCTGGGTATGCCATGCGGTGATCCTCATGGCCAACAACCAGTACGTGGCCTGCTCCGTCAACACCATGCCCCATGGACAGCAGACCATCAATAATAACGGTTACGACGGCCAATTCTGCCTGCACATGGTGAACAGCAAGACCCACGGCAGCGGAAAGGTCAACCCCAATCACCAGGCCTGCATCGACAAGGCCTATAAGTGGGCCCACGGCTGATCGATCGACCCAAGCGATAATGATGCGCCCCCGTCAGGCGGTATGCCTGACGGGGGCGGTATTTCTTTAGTTGGCGGCGTTTTCAGCCGGGGTATCCACGGCGTCGTCCACGGCGTTGCCGAGGGCGTCGCCCGCGTCCTTCGCCGCGTCGCCGACGTCCTTGGCCGCGTCATCCAGGCCGGGCTGCTGTGTGGGCGAGGGCTCGGCGGTGGTCTGGACCGGGGCTTCGGTGGCGGTGGTCGTGGTGGTGGTCGTCCTGCCCTCGCAGGCCGCCAGCGCAAGGGCCAGCAGTACCAGCGCCGTCATCAGCAAAAGTACCTTTTTCATGGGCTTGTCCTCCTGAATTATTGGTTTACAGACAATAGGATATTCAGGAGGGAGCCGAATAATACCGCTTTTCAGAATTTACAGCAATAATATGCCCCGTTCCGCGCACACGCGGTTGGTTTCGTCGTCCCAGAGGCTGCTCTGCACCTCGCCGATGTGGGCCACGCCCATCATCAGCATGCACAGGCGGCTCTGGCCGATGCCGCCGCCGATGGTCAGGGGCAGCTCGTCGTTCAGCAGCATTTTATGGAAGGGCAGGCTGCGCCGATCGTCGCATCCAGCCAGGGTCAGCTGGCGGTCCAGCGACTCGGCGTCCACTCGGATGCCCATGCTGGAGATCTCAAAGGCGCGGCCAAGCAGCTCGTTCCAGAACAGGATATCGCCGTTCAGCGCTCAGTCGTCGTAGTCAGGGGCGCGGCCGTCGTGGGGCTTGCCGGACTTCAGCCTGCCGCCGATCTGCATGATCAGCGCGGTGCCGTGCTTCCGCAGGAAGGCGTCTTCCCGGTCCTTGGCCTCGGGCAGGTCGGGATACATGTCCTCCAGCTCCTGGGTGGTGACGCAGGCCATGTTCCGGTTCAGCTTGACGTGGATGCTGGGAAATTCCCGGCGCAGGCGGTCGCAGACGTCCACCACGCAGTGCACGATCTCCTGGGCGGTGCGCTTCAGATAGTCCAGGTTGCGGTCCTCGCGGGTGATGACCTTCTCCCAGTCCCACTGGTCCACGTAGATGGAGTGGATGTTGTCCAGCTCCTCATCCCGGCGGATGGCGTTCATGTCGGTGTACAGGCCGCGGCCCACGTGGAAGTCGTAGCGCTTCAGGGCCAGGCGCCTCCACTTGGCCAGCGAGTGCACCACCTCGCCGTCAGCCCCCACGGCGGGCACGTCGAAGCTGACGGGCCGCTCCACGCCGTTCAGGTTGTCGTTCAGGCCGGAATCCCGACCCACGAACAGCGGCGCGGATACCCGGCGCAGATTCAGCGCGTAGGCCAGCTCCTGCTGGAAGTTGTGCTTGATGAATTCGATGGCCAGCTGGGTGTCGAAGGTGTTCAGCGGCGGCGTGTAGCCCTGCGGTATCGTGACGCGGTTCATGGCCGATCCCCCTTGATGTTTCAATATGGTAAAGAGTATACTCCACCGGATAGATAAACGCAAGTTGAATTTTTATGAACAAATAAATTCATTTAAATGCAAAGCACGGCGGTGTCTCAGGCTTGTCACATTTGAATTTGCAATTTAACATAGAATAATATTGCAAATTCAGCGCTTTACCATTATAATATACCCATGCGGTCGAAAGGACCGGAAATCCCATCTGTTTGGGAGACAATTCATACCATCGTTAAGGGGGACGACAAAATGGCGTTGAAGAATGCATACCTGATCGATCTGATGAGCCGCGTCGAAAAGCGCAATCCGAACGACAAGCAGTTCCTGATCACTGTGAAGAGCGTTCTGGAATCCATCGAGCCCGTGGTCGAGAAGCATCCGGAATACGTGAAGGCCGGCGTGCTGGAGCTGTTCGTGGAGCAGGAGCGCGTGATCAAGTTCCGCGTGCCGTGGGTGGACGACAAGGGCAATGTGCATGTGAACCGCGGCTACCGCGTGCAGGGCAACAGCGCCATCGGCCCCTACAAGGGCGGCCTGAGGCTGCATCCCTCGGTGACCGAGGACACCGTGAAGTTCCTGGCCTTCGAGCAGACGCTGAAGAACAGCCTGACCGGCCTGCCCATCGGCGGCGGCAAGGGCGGCAGCGACTTCGATCCCAAGGGCAAGAGCGACATGGAGGTCATGCGCTTCTGCCAGAGCTTCATGACCGAGCTGTATAAGTACGTCGGCGCGGATACCGACGTGCCCGCCGGCGACATCGGCGTGGGCGCCCGTGAAATCGGCTACCTGTACGGCCAGTACAAGCGCATCACCGGCCTGTACGAGGGCGTGCTGACCGGCAAGGGCCTCTCCTACGGCGGCAGCCTGGTGCGCACCCAGGCCACCGGCTACGGCCTGTGCTACTTCACCGAGGAAATGCTGAACGCCGCGGGCAAGAGCTTCAAGGGCCAGACCGTGGTCATCTCCGGCTCCGGCAACGTGGCCATCTACGCCAACGAAAAGGCCACCCAGCTGGGCGGCAAGGTCGTGGCCATGAGCGATTCCAACGGCTACATCTACGACAAGGACGGCATCGACCTGGCCTGCGTCAAGCAGATCAAGGAGGTCAAGCGCGGCCGCATCAAGGAGTATGTGGACACCCATCCCAACGCCGAGTACCACGAGGGCTGCGCCGGCATCTGGACCATCCCCTGCGACATCGCCCTGCCCTGCGCCACCCAGAACGAGATCAGCCTGGACAGCTGCAAGGCGCTGGTGAAGAACGGCTGCTACTGCGTGTCCGAGGGCGCGAACATGCCCACCGTCATCGAGGGCATCGAGTACCTGCAGAAGAACGGCGTGCTCTTCGGGCCTGCCAAGGCCGCCAACGCCGGCGGCGTGGGCACCTCCGCGCTGGAGATGAGCCAGAACAGCGAGCGCCTCAGCTGGACCGCCGAAGAGGTGGACGCCAAGCTGAAGACCATCATGGTGAACATCTACCACAATGTCGAGGCTGCCGCCAGGGAATACGGCATGGAGGGCAACTTCGAGGCCGGCGCGAACATCGCGGGCTTCCTGAAGGTCGCCGACGCCATGTACGCCCAGGGCGTGGTCTGATCGAAGGAGATTGCATATCGCACAGAGCACCCCCGGTTCCGAAAGGGATCGGGGGCGCTCATTTTTCTTTTGTCGTAATTAAAAGGTTTTCCAGCAATCTTGCTTCAAAAACGCACCGATGATTCCCATGTCTTCGCCTTCATAGTATTGCACAAGCAATTTTTTAAATTCTGGCACATGCTCTTCCGGGATGACTAAAAAGCCTTGGCCATGAGCGATCAGGTAATGATTTGCAAATATGACAGAAGCCCGTTTATTGCCATCAATGAAGATTTGCGACTTCATCGCGTACAGACAAAGCTCGATTGC
This sequence comes from Clostridia bacterium, assembly GCA_045658005.1. GTDB lineage: Bacteria > Bacillota > Clostridia > Christensenellales > Aristaeellaceae > UBA2862. The sequence continues at coordinate 8,567 of JAZOUD010000023.1, forward strand.
AATATCTATTGGACTTTTTGACGAGTGAAGGATCGACAGGATACGTTCCTTGACTTCCATTTCAATTGGAAGAGGCGGCACGTATGTAGTGCCTCCGATGCGTATGGGTACTCCTCGAATTCGCCCGCCTTCGGCATAAAATCCTTCATTGACCAGCTTTGCGATGTGACAGAGTACATAATAATTGCTTTCTGCCTGAATGACATCGCGATCCAATATGAATTCCCAGGCATGCTTGAGGTTCAGAATCTTTTGAACATCCGTAGCAGACATCCCTGAAATACGCCCATTTTCGAGGATGTCCTCTGTTTGCGGAAAGGAAGTGGCCACGCCTTCCAACACAGCCTGGTCGTATATGTTTGCTTTCATATTGGCCCGGGCAAAATCGAGATTGGTGATAACACGGGGAGGCAAATCGTTTTCGACATAGCCCAACTCAGCCAACTTTTTGTCAGCATGGCGAATCAGCTTGCGCAGTTCTCTTGCCTCACGCGCATCCCTGAGCAATTGCTGATGCAATTCTTCCGAATAGGTGCCAATATAAGTGGAGGTTGTGCGACTGCCCACGCGCTTTCGGCAGTAAAGGTATTTTTGTTCACCTCTGCTTTTTACTTCTGGCGTTCCGTCGTAGGGCAACAGTTTCAGTCTGGCCTCATAATCGGCCCGCTGCTGAAGGACTTCTTGAATCTCGCCGAAAACATTCAAAATACTCGCCTCCTGCTTTGGGGAATTTTTGCTCTATAATAATATAAAAAAATTCCCTATATGTCAATGGAAGTAGGGAATTATTTACGCATAGAATCAATAAATTTTTCCCTATGCATGGTGAAACAGATTCATCATCCATTTTTCATTCAGGTTTAATATATGAAAAGCAGAAGGGTCACATGAATGCAGTAAAGAAGCTCGCGCCGGGGCGCGGGGAGGGGGCGTTCTATTTGTCCAGCAGCGTATCGATCACTTGGGCCACGCAGGCCCGCTCCTTCGGGGTCAGGGCGCGGTATCTGTCGATGATTGTGCCTTCGTCGGCGTTCAGGTGGTAGGCGGAGGTGGGTTCGATGCGTCGTGTAATATCTGTATGGCCAACCACATAATCTATGGATGTATCAAAATAATCCGCTATTTTGTATGAGTGTGGCAATATCCGGCTCTATTTTGTGATTTTCATAGTGGTTGATGGATTGCTGGCTCACACCGATGGCATCCGCCAGCTTCTGCTGACTGATTCCCCGCTTTTGTCTCAACAGCTTCAGATTCGGCAGCACACTCCATCCCCCCTGACAAGCAGTTTAACAACGAAAATAAGTTATTGATAGTCTCATATAAATTGTTGTTGACAACAAAAATAATTTGTAATCGAATGAATTCAACAATATTATTTTGTTAAGGAGGACTCTTTTATGCGTTACTTAAAGAGGATTTCGATACTGACGGCTTTTCTCCTGATGTTTACCTTGATACATGTAACTGTGGCGGAGGATGGGATTGTCCTTGACGTGGCTGAGCGCATAGAAGAGGCGCTTGAAATTGAGATGGATGAGGTCAACGCTGATGGACTGGAAGCTTTAGATGTCCCGCTATTTTCGTTGGAAGCTGTCAATCTTGAACTGCGTGATGCAGAGGATACCCAGTTGATTTCTGAGTCCGAGGAGCAGACTGAGACACAGGAGAAGGCTAATGACAGCGGTGATTTTGAAATTGATGAGGATGGTGAACTGACAAGATATCGCGGCTTTGCTAAGAATGTCGTCATTCCCAATGGCGTAAGGCCTATACGACCCTGACCTGGAAGTCCAGCAAGCCTGCGGTGGCCACCGTGTCGAAGCAGGGCGTGGTCACCCCGAGGAAGCCGGGCACCGCGGTCATCACGGTCAGGACGAAGAACGGCAAGACCGCAAAGGCCACCGTCACCGTCAAGGCCGCGCCGAAAATGGTCACGCTGAACAAGTCAGGTACGGTGGAACTGAAGAAGGGCAAGAAGCTGAAGCTGAAGGCCACGCTGCCGAAGGACACCGCCTCGGCCCTGACCTGGTCCTCCAGCGCGCCCAAGGTCGCCAGCGTGGACCAGAAGGGGAACGTCAGGGCACTGAAAAAGGGCACCGCCGTCATCACGGTCAAAACCTTCAACGGCAGGACCGCCAAGGTAACGATCAAGGTCAAATAGGCATAGACGAACAGACAAAAAGATCCTTTACATCGCTCAGGAGATTGCGGTTTGATGTCACCCTGAGCGGCGCGAAGGATCTTTTTGTATCAGTTTGATGCGGGAATCATCACCCGGAGCAATTCGTCCTCGTAGTGGACTGAGCCGCCGTAGATGCGATAAAGGAAAGAGTTCTCCTGCTGGCGGGCGTAGCCGACGATTACCTCGTCCAGGAAGTCCAGCGGATGCTTGCTTTCCAGAAACTCTGTGGCGAACCAGTCGAAATCCCGTTCGATGTCCAGCGCGGCGTACCCGCAGCGGTTCAGGATATCGTCCAGGCGCCTGGGGGTGAGCCGGTGAGCGTCGGGCATCATTGCGTCACTGGCAAAGAACAGCAGGAAGCAGATCAGGACGGTGCGATCGATGTCCAGCGTTCCCTGGATATACTTGCGAAGGGTGTTTTCACCGGTGCGGTTTTTGCCGTAGCCCCGGGTGCCGTCCGCCGCGTAAGCCTCATCCTCGCGTATCTCGGCCTCCTCGATACTCCGGCGAATGACGTCGTCATCGTTCAGCGCCTTCCAATCCGGGTGCCCACGGCGGAAGATGTCGGCCAGGCTCCGCTTCTGCCTGGCGGGGATATCCTCAACCCGTTCGTAGCATTCCAACAGGATCTGTACCCAGTCGGCGGAGACGTATCCGAAGTAGAAGTAATTGAAGGCGTCAAATATCTCCCCGCAGGAGAGCGCGGATTCGTGGATCAGCGCCCGTTTCCTTGCCTCCGGCCAGGTCAGGTTTCGCCGCAGCTGTGTGACGGCCTTCAGCGCCAGCAGCTCGGAGAGCGCCTCCTCTACGCCACGTCCCCGTCGGCAGGCCTCGAAATAGTTCTCTATGCGCCGATTCAGGAAGTAATACAGGTATTTACAGAAGTAGTAGCGGGTGCGTTCGCGCACTGTGCTGAAGGAAGCCAGGTTGGCCGTCAGGAAGGCGCGCAGGTCCTCGACGCTGTCGCCGGCAGAGGCCAGGCCGCGCTCCATAATCTGAGTTTGCCTTTGCGTGGCCAGCAAGTCGTTCCTGTCGTCTGAATTCTCCTGAACATACCGCTCCAGCTCGTCGTAGGTGATTTTCGATCCCTTGAACCAGCCTTCGCTCTGCGCCCGGTCATACAGGTCGGCGCATTGGGCCTGGAGCTGCCGCCATTGGTCGTAGGTATAGCCGTGCAGGAACGCGAAGATAAGCGTGGCTTCCCAAAAGTTGCGGGAATACAGCTTCGGGCATCCGTTTTGCACCAGCTTATCGTTCAGCTCCTCGAGGCTGTACCTCTTGACAAAGCCCAGGGCGATGATCCGGTAGCGCAGCGGCACCTGGCGGATGACGCTCGGACTTAGGGACATACAGGCGTCCAGTATGTTGTCCGTCGGCGCGAGGGTATGCATGTCGTCCACCATCTGGTTGAAGATTCGGTTGATGTCTTTGGCCATTCTGATCTTCCTTTCATCAAAGCTCAGCTTTTTTCAAGCCCATAGGGGCTCAGGTCGAACGCCTCCCACCAGCGCGCTATGGATTCCCGCCAGGGCTTGATCGCGTCGCCCCATGCAATCATGGAACATATGTTTTCAAACCGGTTTTCGACAGGACTATAGTCCGTCCATATGACGATCCGGTTGCGATTGGAGACAGATTGGTCATCGCTCTGCTCGTCTGATGCTATGATATAAATGTTCTTTGAAAACACCTGCTGTCCGTCTGAAATATCAGCAAGCAGGGCGGGCAGCTTTGCCGCGATTTTGCCGGGCAGGCTGTCATCCAGCGGAAGGTTCAGGAACAGCCAGAAGTTACTGTCCTCCTTAAGGACGAAATCATGCTCTTTTTCCAGGGCCTGGAGCTTCTCACGCAGCGCCCTACAGGTGTCCTGCTTCACATAAGCGAGGCCATAATCGCTTTCCACACCCTCCAGGGAGACGTGGCCGTCCGCGTCCAAATACTGGACGCCGCTCAGGGAGCATTCGTCCGGGAGCTTTGTCTTGTTGAGCACGGTATCATAGTATTCCAGAAGCCACTGATGCTCAGGGTCAATGGAGGAAATGCCTTCGAGATAAAAATCCCGGAATTCGAGAGCGCCGTCGGTGATGGGTCCGGAAATGTCCATACGGGCGATGGGATTGCGCTCCTTGTCTATGAGATAGATCACATTTAAACCATGCTCCGTCATCCTCCGGGTATAGCCCTCCAGATCCTCGCGTGGAGAATCGTATGTGGCAGAAAACCGAAGACCTGTCGGCACGCCATCCCGTTCCGTGAATTCCATGGAAGCGTTGAAGTTCAACGCGTCATAGCTGCTTTGCGGCAAAGCCGTGAATTGCAAAATGTCGTTGTCGGTTTTTCCGATGGTATTCAGAACGGGTTCCCCTACGCGATCCAGGCCGATCCGAAGCATGATGGAATCGTCGTTGCCGTAGGCCGATCCAAAGGCATAGGGAACCCCCAGGGAATCGACGCGCGCTTTAAAATCCACGATCAGGTTGGCGCGCTGGCCGCGGGTCAGTGGATCGTTCCAATCGTATCGAAGCATGACCGTCGGCCCTTCCAGCGCTTCCGGCTTTACCTGATTGATGCCGGCGATCATCGAATGGGCCGGGTCTTCCCAGTTGGCCTTGTATTCGTAGCGTATCAGGGTGCCCTTGTCAGGTACCAGCCTGGAGAAATGCTCGCCAATGACATCCCATATCTCCCTGCCGTCAAAAGCCGACAGGGGGAGCGTCAGCAGCATGCTGTCCCCATCTACGGTGAGTATGTAATTATCCTTGCCAACGAATGCCTCCAGCCGTTTGCGCAGCTCCTCCGGAGCGGCGGCGAATTCGGCAGCGGTCGTGTCTTTCGTCGCTTCGAACCGGATCCACTCGGTTTCGATGCCCCGGAATTTATGGGTGGCGTCATAGCGCCGCCACCCCCAGATCCCAAGTGCCAGCGCGACACACAGCAGGCAGGCCAGAAGGCCGATTAACAATCCATGAGGGTTGGGCGACGGATCAACCTTGGGCAGCGCGGCATGGATCGCTTTGGACAGCTCCTCCATGCTCTGCCAGCGCTTTTCCGGTTGCAGCTGCAGGCCCTTCATGATGATCTGTTCATAGGCCGGGGCGATATCCGTACCCATTTGCGAGGGGGATTTCAGCTCGTCCAGGAACATGCGCTGCAGGGCGCTTTCAGGCGGAGCCCCTGTTACACAGCGATAAAGGGTGGCGCAGAGCGCGTAAACATCGGTCCATGCGCCCTGGTGTCCGTTCTTGTCGTACTGCTCACACGGCGCGTAGCATGCCTTGGTGATGGTCGTCAGCTGCGGTCCATTCGATCTGACCTGGCGCGCGGCGCCGAAATCAATGAGCTTCAGGTCGCCGCTCGGAGTCACCATGATGTTGTCCGGGCTGATGTCCCGGTGAATTACCCCCGATCTGTGGATCTGTTCCAGGCTGTCGATCAGCGGCAACATCCGGCGCAGCAGTATTTCAGGGTCCATCTGTTCGCCGTGATCGGCCAGATAATGCCCCAGCGTTACGCCCTCGACATGCTCCATAACGATATAGGCGGTGTCGTTTTCCTCAAAATAATCGTGGATGTGCACGATGCCCGCGAGGCTGGAAAAATCACGCAAAATGCGGGCTTCCTTCAGGAAGCGCTCCTTTTGCGACTCAAATACGGCCTTATCCTCAGCCCGGGACAGGGATACACAGGGCGATACCGCGATATCGCGCGTCGAATGATCGTGCCAGAAGAACTCCTTGATGGCGACCCTGAGCCCGATTCGGATGTTCTCCGCCGCATAGGTGATGCCGAACCCGCCTTCTCCCAGCACGCGGTCAATGCGATAGCGGCCATCCAACACCATGCCGGAATTGAGTGAGTGCTCCATGAGGCTGTCACCTCCAGGGGGTAATACTGATCAAAGACGATTATAGCAGCTTTTATTCGTGCTGTCCACAGTATTTACAGAGCGCCGCAGAACAAATGTGCATTCCCGGCCTGCTACAATGGTGTCAGGCAGACAGAAGGAGGGCAAGGCGTGGAATACAGTCGGTTCGTCGAAAAAAAAGACATCCGCAAGTGGATGTACAAGGGATTGGCGCTCTTTGCAATCGGGATCATAAACACGGTAGCGGGGTTCGTGGCTTTGAGGACGAATGACGCGTGCCCACGCGCAAGGCCGATATTGGTTCGCCTGATTGGCGGAACAGTTTTGCTGCTGTTCTTACTTGCGCTTGCGTCCGGTATTCGCTATATAATGAAATACCATCGATACAAGCGGTATTTCGAGGCGACCGGCCTGAGGCGATGCACCGAGGATAACATCGCGCGATGGCAGAAAACGCAGGATGTGACCAAATAGCATAGAGGTCATCCACCGATTCATCACAGGCCAGGCGCGAAAAGGCGTTGGCGCAATAAAAAATCTGATTTATCGAGCAACAGCTCGATAAATCAGAATTTCCACAGTTGAACGGATAAATACGATCTGTCCTACCTGATCCTGGCGACGATGGCTTCGTAGGGCCTGAGCGATTCCGGGCTGCCGGCGGTTGCCTCGATGTCGTCGTAGCTGCTCAGCAGCACCTCCACGCCTTCAAAGGACTCTATCCCGGAGCCGAACAGGTCGACCGGCGCTTGGGCGCCGGAAAAATTCACGGCGATGAGCAGCCTGTCATCTCCGTTTTCCCGGGTGAACGCATAGACCTGCTCGCTGGAAGGGGCAACCTCGCGGTAGTCGCCGTCGCAGAGGACCTCGTTGGCCTGCCTGAAATCCGCCAGCGTGAGATACCATGCCAGCACCGACGCGGGATCGGAGGCTTCGGCCTGGGCGTTTTCCGAGGCGTAGTCGTCGTGCACGGGCAGCCAGGGCGTGCCGGTGGTAAAGCCGGCGTTGGATTCGGCGTTCCACTGCATCGGTGTGCGCGCGTTGTCCCGGCTGTGTCGATGGACGAACGACAGGGCTTCGGCCTCGGTGAAGCCCTCGCTGAGGGCGCTGTTGTACTGGCTTATCGAGTTCAGGTCGTTGTAGTCGTCGATGCTCGGCCATGCCACGTTTGTATAGCCCAGCTCCTCGCCCTCGTAGATGAAGGGCGTACCGCGAAGGGTGAGCAGCACGGTCCCCATGGCCCGGCCGGCGAGGACGGGGTCGGCATCCTCGGGGAAGTAGCTGTCGATGGATCTCGGCTTGTCGTGGTTCTCGAAGAAGACGGGATACCAGCCCTCATCGGCTGTAACCGTTTGGGCGGCCGTCAGCGCCTTCTTGACATCCGTCAGCTTCCACTGCTTCTCCACGCGCCAGTTATCGCCGTCGACGAGGTGATCGAACGAGAAGATCATGTCAAAGACGCCGTCGCTTCCGACCCAATCCGACAGGTCGTCGGGGCCGACGCCGTTGGCCTCGCCGACGGTGAAGATGTCCGTGCCGTCCTGGACCTGCTGCCGGAACTCGTGCAGGAAATCCAGTATGCCGGGGGTATTGACCGTCATGGCATGGACGTCTGACATGCCGTCGACGCCGTCCGGCTTCCCGTCCTCAAAGACGGCGGGCTTCTTGATATACGGTATGGCATCCATGCGGAAGCCGCCCACGCCCTTGTCAACCCAGTAGTTGGCGATGTCGTACAATGCCTTTCGGACATCGGGGTTTTCCCAGTTCAGGTCCGGCTGGGACGGGGCAAAGGTGTGCAGGTAATACTGCTGGCGGGATTCGCACCATGCCCAGGCGGAGCCGCCGAATATGCTGCGCCAGTTGGTGGGCGCGCTTCCGTCCGGCTTCGCGTCGCGCCAGATGTACCAGTCGCTGTAGGCGTTATCCCGGCTCTGCATGGATTCCCTGAACCATTCGTGCTGATCCGACGTGTGGTTGTAGACCAGGTCCATCACGATCCGAATGCCCCTCTGTCCGGCTTCTTCGATGAGGGTGTCCATGTCTTCGTTGCTGCCGTACAGCGGATTGATCGTGTAGTAGTCCGCCACGTCATAGCCGTTGTCCTCCATCGGGGAGACGAATACGGGGGTCAGCCAGATGGCGCCCACCCCGAGGGACTTGAGGTGGTCCAGATGCCGGGTGACGCCCTGGATGTCTCCGTAGCCGTTCCCGTCCGTGTCCTGGAAGCTGTTGACATAGACCTCGTAGACGCTGGTCTTCTGCCACCACTCAAGGGCATCCCCGGAAGCTTCGGCAAGGGTATTCGGGCACGCGGCCAAGGACAGGATCAACATGCAGACCAGCAGCATCGCTGCAAAACGACTGTTTTTCACAAGTACACTTCCCTTCCTGTATTGTTATACAGACATCAATTGCTTTCTGAATAACGTGATTATACATTCTGCGTTGGATGGCGTTTTTCCTGCACAGGTGACGAATAACATATTGAATGTTGACTTTTTCCGTATAAATGCTACAATGATGGGCGGGATCCGGGAAGATCCACAAATAAGCAGGCTGGGATGAATATGAGCAAATTCAAGGATTTTTTGGAGCGGAAGGACATCAAAATATCGCTGCGGCGCTACGGCATCGACGCGGTGGGGGCGATGGCGCAGGGGCTCTTCTGCTCGCTGCTGATCGGCACCATCATCAACACGATCGGTACCCAGTTTCACATTCCCTTTCTGACCGCGCCGGTGGCGACGGTGGCGGGGGTGGATTACACCCTGGGCGGCATCGCCTCGGCCATGAGCGGCCCGGCCATGGCGGTGGCCATCGGCTATGCGTTGAAGACGCCGCCGCTGGTGCTGTTTTCGATGATCTCCGTGGGCTTCGCCGCCAACGCGCTGGGCGGAGCGGGGGGCCCGCTGGCGGTGCTCTTCGTGGCGATCATCGCGGCGGAATGCGGCAAGGCGATCTCCAGGGAGACCAGGGTGGATATACTGGTGACGCCGCTGGTCACCATCTGCGTGGGCATCCTGCTGTCCTGGCTGATCGCGCCGCCGCTGGGCCGCGCGGCCATGTGGCTGGGGGACCTCATCAAGTGGGCCACGGAGCTGCAGCCCTTCCTGATGGGCATCGTGGTCTCCGTGCTGGTGGGCATGGCGCTGACGCTGCCCATATCCTCCGCGGCCATCTGCGCGGCTCTGGGGCTGACGGGCCTGGCGGGCGGCGCGGCGGTGGCCGGCTGCTGCGCCCAGATGATCGGCTTTGCGGTGATCTCCTTCCCTGAAAACCGCTGGGGTGGGCTGGTGTCCCAGGGCATCGGTACCTCCATGCTGCAAATGGGCAACATCGTCAAAAATCCCCGGGTCTGGATCGCGCCTACGCTGGCCTCGGCCATCACCGGCCCCATCGCCACCTGTGTGTTCGGGCTGAGGATGAACGGCGCGCCGGTGTCCGCCGGCATGGGCACCTGCGGACTGGTGGGCCAGATCGGCGTCTATACCGGCTGGGTCAACGACGTCGCCTCCGGCGCGAAGGCCGCCATCACCGGCAAGGACTGGCTGGGGCTGATCCTGATCTCCTTCGTGCTCCCCGCCATCTTCTCCCTCGTCATCCATCTCGGGGTGAAGAAGCTGGGCTGGGTGAAGGACGGCGACCTGAAGCTGAATTAAAGATGACAGACGATGTGATGCGCCGGGGCGCGCTGTTCATACGGGAAGCGGCCATTGTATGGGATGAGGTGCCCAGGGACTCCTACCTGCGGGACATCCCGGCCCTGAAGGGCTTCGACCGGCTGGCCTTCGACAGCAATGTCACCTTCTTTGCCGGGGAGAACGGCACGGGCAAGTCCACGCTGCTGGAGGGCATCGCCGTGGCCTACGGCTATAATCCCGAGGGCGGCACGCGGAATTACCATTTCAGCACCTACCACGACGTTTCCGAGCTGGAGGAGGCCATTCGGCTGGTCCGGGGGTATCGCAAGCGCAACTCGGGCTATTTCTTCCGCGCGGAGAGCTTTTTCAACGTCGCTACGGTGACAAACCTGGAATACAACGACGGGTCGATGCCGGACTATCACGCCCAGTCCCACGGGGAGAGCTTCCTCGCCTTCCTGCAGGATGAGTGCCGGGAGGGCGTCTACCTGATGGACGAGCCGGAGGCGGCGCTGTCGCCCCAGCGGCAGCTGACACTGCTGCTGCACATCCACTGCATGGCGCTGGAAGGCTCCCAGTTCATCATCGCCACCCATTCGCCCATACTGCTGGGCCTGCCGGGGGCGCGAATACTGAACTTCTCCGAGGACGGCATCCAGCCCGTATCATACGAGGACACGGAGAGCTACCAGATCACGAAGCTGTTTCTGGAGCGGCGCGAGCAACTGCTGAAGGAGCTGTTCAGGAGCGCGGGGGAGGATGGGTGAGCATCGCCTGACCTGCGATTCTCCCTTGCCTGATTCCCGATATTGTGGTACAATACTCCAGTATTTTTTATGCCATACCAACGACAAGGAGGAACCATTCATGAAAAAACTGCTTGCGCTGATGGCAGCGCTGGCGATGCTGCTGTCCTGCACTGCGGCCTTTGCCGAAGCGGCCCCCGCCGGGGAAGCCCCCGAAGCCGATTTGATCGCCATGCCCCTGACCATCTATTCCCAAACCGACATCGACCGAGACGTGCTGGCGCTGGATCTGACCGCCCTGGGCTGCGACGAGAGCACCCTTATGAAGGCAGACGCTGTCGCAGCGGTGTTGACCGAGGCCGACGAGCGACTGACCCTGGCCGACAACGGCTTCCAGTGGGACCTGATTCTCGGCGGCAGGGACATCCTCACCGTCGCCGGCGAGATCACCGATGAAGGCTTCATCCTGGGCAGCAATCTGTTGCCCAACCACGTCTTCAGCTTCTCCAATGAGGAGCTGGACAGCATGGCCAGGTCCGTCTCTTCCAAGTACAAGGAGGAAACCAAGGCCATGGAGCGCATCGACGTGAACGCCCTGGCCAGGGCCATCGCTCCCATCTTCGAAAAATTCATGGCCAACGGCCTTGCCGCCTTCAAGGGCGGCGAGGAAGAGAAGGGCGACTTTTCACTGAACGGCAACAGCTACAATACCATGGCGCCCGTCGATGTGAACCTGGCCGACCTCTCCAGCGCCCTGACCCAGTTTGAGAAGGACCTGCTGGCCGACCCCACAGTGGCGGTCACCATCGCCCAGTTCGATCGGTCCGGCAAATATACCAAGGCCGTTGAAAAGGCCATCGACCCCGCCAACGCGCCGGCCCTTCACCTTGAAACCTATGCGAACATCGACGACGAGGGCGACCAGAGCGGCCCCGTCGACACCACCTTCACCCTCACCATGCCCGGCCAGAAGGACCCCGCCGCCAGGGGCGACGTGCTGGTGGACGGCGAGGATGTGACCGCTACCGTCCAGTCCCTCACCACTGACGCCAACATGACCATGACCGCCAGGAGGACCGAAGCCGGCCACGTCTACAGGGGGGACCTGAACGTCAAAGGCCTGTACTTCGGCTGTGTGGCCGAGGTGGGCGAAAAGGACGAGAAGTACAACGACACCGACATCTATTTCCTCGACCCCCAGAACAGCCTGCTCCGTCAGAGCAGCACCATGACCCATGAGGGTGAGCGCACTTTCGACCTGAGCAAGGGCGCGCCCGTCACCCTGGCTGACCTCACCGCCAAGAATAATAAAGCCGTCATGACCAGCCTGGGCATGGACGCCACGATCGGCGTGGCCGGCATCACCGCCGCGGCCAGCGAGGCCCTGCCCGAGGAAGTCAGCGCCATGCTGGCGCTGTTCAGCCTCTCCGCAAAGGGCTGATCCCGTCGTGACCGTGCCAAAGCCCTTCCATCCGGGACAATGATACCGGGGAAGGCAGGGGCGGAATCGAAAAAATACCAGCGACCAGAAGAAGGTTGCTGGTATTTTTTTTCGATAACAGCCGGTGCTCATTCGCCGTATTGCGCGGCCAGGCGGCGGGCCTCGGCCTTCATCTTCTGCACCACGGGGCCGGGGCCGGTGATGCGTATGCCGTCGCCCAGGGCCATGATCCAGCCGAAAAACTGGGCGCTGACGGCCACGTTGACCTTGGCCTCGAAGTGATCTTCGTCGGTGGGCACCAGCAGTATGTCCTTGCCGAAGCGGTCGATCAGCACGCCCACCATGCGATTTTCGCCCTCCAGCGTCACGGCGGTCTCCTCGCCGCCGAACATGCCGAACACGCTCTTGGCGTAGTGGGCCATGTCGAAGGCCTCCACGTGCTCACGGCCCAGGCGGGGCTGGTCGGTCACGGTGATGCGCTGCATCTTGTCCACGCGGTAGTGCTTGATCTTGTCGTCCGCGGCGTCGTGGGCCACCAGATAGTAGTTCTCGTCGTCCCAGGTCAGGCACCAGGGGCTCACCTGGTACCACTTGCCGCCCCGGCGCAGGGCCATCTCCTTGTTGACGGTCCACTGGCTGTACTGGAAGCGGATCTGGAAATTGCCGTTGATGGCGGTGTGCAGCTTGTCGATGTTGTAGTAGATGGATTCGTTCATCGTCTTGACCCGCCCGGCGATGATCACCTGGCGGTGCAGCTGGCGGGCCTGCCATGCGCTGACCAGCCCCTCCAGCTTGCCGATCAGCTCCCGGGACTTTTTGTCGGTGATGAACTTCGCCGCCTGCACCGAGTCCACCAGCAGCTTCAGCTCCGGCAGCTCGAATTCCCTGGACGCGAGGCTGTAGAAGGTGTTGTGCCCCACGTGCTCGCTGATGATGTCCAGGCCGAAGCGGCGAAGCTCCTCGAAATCGGCGTACAGCGTCTTGCGGTCGGCGTTGACGTCATATTCCCCCAGCCTTTCGATGATCTGGGGCATGGTCAGCCCGTGCTCCTCGTCCGTCTGCTCGTGGAATATCTTCGCAAGGTACAGCATCTTCAGCTTCTGATTTGCGCCCTTGGGCATCGATTGCGCCTCCTTTATTAATTCTGATTTGTCCCTCACTTCTCCCGGTGCAGCCTGACCCCGCTTTCGGGCAGCGAGGCGCATGCGCTGGGACTGATGCCGAAGGCCTGCCGAAAGGCGCGGTAAAAGGCGCTGTAGTCGGAAAAGCCGCATTCCTGGCAGGCTCCCGAGGCGCTGGCCCCGTGGCTGATCATGGTGTAGGCGGCGTCCAGGCGCATCCGCCGGACGCATTCCGCCGGGGTCATGCCGGTGACCTGCTTGAACTGGCGGGTCAGCGTGTTTTTGTCCATGAAGAAGGTTTCGGCCAGATCCGTGACGCTCAGCCTGTCCTGCAGGTGGGCGGAGATATACTCGTACACGCGCTGTATATCGCCGTAGCGCCGGGCGGCCCGGCCGGTCATCGCTCCCGGCTCGCGGGAGAGCACCCGGCTGATGTGAACCAGCAGCTGGGCCACCACCAGGCGGTTCAGGGTGGCGCTGTCCAGGTCGTTCAGCTGCTTTTCGTGCAGCAGCGAGAACAGCAGCCCGATCATCAGTTCGTAGGTCTCCGGGTCCGGCACGATCAGGTTGCGCCCCTTCAGGCCGTCCCCCAGCAGGTTGCGAAACCGCGGCAGCAGCCCGGTCAGCGATTCCACGAAGGAGGGGTTCAGCCACAGCACGAAGCGCTCCACCGTCATGTCCTTCTCTGGCACGCTGGAAAAATGCACCTGGCCCGGGGCGATCAGCAGCAGCCTGCCCGGCCCTACCCGGTAGCGGTGGCCGTCGATCACGAATTCCAGGCCCTCGGTGCGGGAGAAGTAGATCTCGTAGAAGTCGTGGCTGTGGGGTTCGATGTGGCCTGAGGCCGGGTCGAAGCGGTGGTAGATCTCAAAATCGTTCTGCTGCATCACCTGTCGGGCAAAAAACGGGGAGACATAGGACATATTCATCCGCGTTTACCTCCCTCTGCGTTATACGCATTATAAACGAAAATGATGTTTTTTACAATGCTCTTCGTGAGAATAGCCATAGACTTTACACGGAAAATGTGATTAAATGGTGTTAACCAAGCAACATGATTTGGGCAGCAGTTACAAAATATTGGATGGCCCTTTACAAAACTGCCAGATATGTGATAGAATAGAGACAGTCATATCAGGAGATGAATTCCTGATATACAATAAGGCTTAAGGAGGATTCCCCATGAAAAAGTTCCGTTTTGTCCTGTGCCTCATGATGGCGGCGCTGCTCTTCTGCCAGTTCGCGCTGGCTGAAGCCCCCGATGCTTCCGGTGACCCGGCCGTGACCCTGGTCTACGCCGAGGTGAACAATCTGGAAGATACCGTTGTCGGCCAGGTGGCGCTGCACTTCGCCGAGCGCGTCAACGAGCTGACCGGCGGCACCGTGACCATCGACGTTCAGGGCGCCGGCGTCCTGGGCTCCGAGGGTGACTTCTGCGACGACATGATCGGCGGCATCGGCACCATCGATATGGCCCGCCTGTCCGTCTCCACGCTGACCGGCTACGGCGAGAACGGCGTTCCGAAGTCCAAGCTGCTCTGCCTGCCCTTCACCTTCGCCAGCCGCGATCATTTCTGGAATTTCGCGGGCAGCGAGCTGGCCCAGCAGTTCATGGACGAGCTGTATGAGCAGGGCCTCGGCCTGCACGGCCTGTTCCTCGGCGAGGAAGGCTTCCGCCACATCTTCTGCAACAAGGAAGTCAAGAGCCTGGACGACCTGCAGGGCCTGAAGATCCGCGTCTCCACCGACCCGACCATGACCGGCATGATCGAGGCCTTCGGCGCTTCTCCCACCGTCATCGCCTACAGCGAGCTGTACACCTCCCTGCAGTCCGGCGTCGTGGACGGCGCTGAGAACCCCGTCGGCAACTACAAGTCCCAGTCCTTCTACGAGGTGGCTCCCTACATGCTGCTGGACGGCCATCAGCTGGGCGTCATCGAGCTGGTCATCACCGACATGGCCTGGAACAAGCTGACCGAGGCGCAGCAGGAGTGCCTGAAGATCGCCGCTCAGGAGTGCCAGGCCTACAACAAGGAGCTCTCCGAGAAGGTCGAGGAGGACACCCTGGCCGAGCTGGGCGACAAGATCCATGCGGTTGAAGTCAACAAAGACGAGTGGATCGCCAAGAGCCAGGACGTCATCGCGGCCGCGATCGTGGGTTACGAGGACCTGTATCAGCAGATCCAGGACCTGAAGTAACAATACCCTGCCGCCTTCAGGCGGTATGAACCATCCCGGATGCAGAGAGAGCCAACTCTCTCTGCATCTTTGAGTACAGAGAGAGGGGGAGCGGTTGCATCATGCAAGCATTGAAAACTTTCTACGACTGGATGTACAAGATCACCATGTTCATCTGCAAGCTCCTGCTGGTTGCGGACATCCTGGTCGTCAGCTTTACCGTACTGGGACGCTATGTCTCGTTTATCCCTGACCCCACCTGGACGGAGGAGATCACGCTTACGCTGATGTCCTACATGGCGGTGCTGTCCGGCGCGCTGGCCATCCGCAGGGGCGCCCACATCCGCATGACCGCCTTCGACCGGTACCTGCCGGAGAAGCTGCTCCATATACTGGACATCCTCGCGGACATCGGCGTGCTGGCCCTGGGCATCATCATGATCGTCGAGGGCTTCAAGTATGCTGACGGCATCGGCGGCAAGGGCTTCTATCCCAGCCTGCCCTGGTTGAGCAAAAAATATATGTACCTGCCGATCCCGATCGCCGGCATCGCCATGGTCATCTTTGAACTGGAATCGCTGTTCAACAATGTTCTCAGGCTCCTGGGCAAGAAGACGTATGTAGACAAAGAAGCCAGCCTTGAACAGCAGGTTGCGGAAGGAGGAAACTGAGAATGAATACGTCACTCGCAATCACTGTACTGCTGGTGGGCTTTCTGGTCTTGGTGTTCCTTCGCTTCCCGATTGCCTACGCCGTGGCCATCGCCTCCATCGGGTGCATGCTGGTCAACGGCACGAACCTGGCCCTGCTGTGCAAGCTGATGGTGAAGGGCATCAGCTCCTTCTCCCTGATGGCCGTCCCGTTCTTCATCACGATGGGCTGCCTGATGGGCAGCGGCGGCATTTCTGAAAAGCTGATCGACCTGGCCAACTCGCTGGTGGGCTGGATGACCGGCGGCATGGCCATGGTGAACATCGTGGCATCCTACTTCTTCGGCGGCATCTCCGGCTCCGCCGCCGCGGACACCGCGTCCCTGGGCTCCATCCTCATCCCCATGATGGTGGATCAGGGCTATGACGCCGACTTCTCCACCGCCGTCACGATCACGTCCTCCTGCGAGGGCCTGCTGGTGCCGCCCAGCCACAACATGGTCATCTA
>JAZOUD010000024.1:0-45210 GCA_045658005.1 Clostridia bacterium
CGACGTCGTTCTGGAGTGCACCGGTTTCTACACTTCCAAGGCTAAGGCACAGGCTCACATCGACGCAGGCGCCAAGAAGGTCGTTATCTCCGCTCCCGCAGGCAACGATCTGCCCACCATCGTCTACAACGTCAACCACGAGACCCTGACCAAGGAAGACCACATCATCTCCGCTGCTTCCTGCACCACCAACTGCCTGGCTCCCATGGCTAAGGCTCTGCACGAGCTGGCTGGCATCGAGGCTGGTATCATGTGCACCATCCACGCTTACACCGGCGACCAGATGATCCTGGACGGCCCCCAGAGAAAGGGCGACCTGCGCCGCTCCCGCGCTGGCGCTATCAACATCGTTCCCAACTCCACCGGTGCTGCCAAGGCTATCGGCCTGGTCATCCCCGAGCTGAACGGCAAGCTGATCGGCGCTGCTCAGAGAATCCCCACTCCCACCGGCTCCACCACCATTCTGAACGCTGTTGTTGCTAAGGAAGTCACCAAGGACGAGATCAACGCTGCCATGAAGGCTGCTCAGACCGAATCCTACGGCTACACCGAGGACGAGATCGTCTCCTCCGACATCATCGGCATGCGCTTCGGCAGCCTGTTCGACGCCACCCAGACCATGGTCTGCAAGCTCGAGGGCGGCAAGAGCCAGGTTCAGGTCGTGTCCTGGTACGACAACGAGAACAGCTACGTGAGCCAGATGGTCCGCACCATCAAGTACTTCTCCGAGCTGAAGTAATTTGATTCTCAAACAACTTTGCCCCCCGCTTCCCCTGGAAGCGGGGTGTTTTTTGCTTGTAATCCGCAGCAAAGGTATGGTATACTGACCTGGAGGCGCATCGTGACTGTCGGATAAGCCAATGGCGCTACAAGCAAAGAGGAGGCTCAGTCCTATGTCCAGGCAAATAGCACAGTTGCATTCATTTATCGCCACGTTTGCGAAGGCAGTGGATCCCGCTAACCGGAACCGTCAAAGTCACGTGCGCGGAACCGGCAGGCCCAGATGGTCGATAGCGTCGCTGACACTGGCGCTCTTCCTGCTCTGTGGGGTATGCGCCATCGCCGAGGCCTTCGAACCGATCCACGCGACCGTCACCGAGGTCGATCAATTTGGGGATATCGCATTCGACAAGGGCCAGGGCGACCTGGACCGGATCGGCCTGGAATACGGAGACAGTGTCGATCTCCGCTTCTCAGGGGGCCAGGAGCTGAAAGGGGTACCGTACTATTCGGATTTCTTTGGAAGAATGGGCGACCCGTCGCTGGTGGTGTATTTTGGTACCGTTAAGGTCGGGAGCCTCGATTGCAACCTGAACGAGGCTGTCGGCGTCGAGCCCGGCGAGACGGTGACCATTACCCTTGACCAGAAGGGCCGGTACAAAGCGGAATATGAAGCCTACAACATCAACAACGCCGCGTACAGAATGGAAGGCCAGACGGACGAAGCGTTTCTCAACGCGCGAGAGGTGACTGCCGGTAATATCCGGCCGGGACGCCTGTACCGGAGCGCGTCGCCCTTCGACCCGGACTTCGGCAGGGTCGAGCTGATGGCGTCATATCTCGTGGAACACAACATCGGCGGTATCCTCAATTTGTCGAACAACCAGGAAAAGCTGGCGTCCTTCAAAGGCCTGCCCGACCACACGGACGCCATGATCGACCAGGGACTGGTGATCGCCTGTCGCCTGGGCGTGGATTACCTGGATCCGGATGCCATGCGAAATATCGGCGAAGGGCTTGTCCGGCTGATGGCGCTGGAAAGGCCCTGGCTGATACACTGCAACCTGGGCAAGGATCGCACGGGGGTCATCTGCGCGGTGTTGGAGGCGCTCTGCGGGTCGAGCTATGACGAAATCGAGCAGGATTACATGTTCAGCTACGACCAGCTTCACAACATCGACATGAATCCCGAATCCCTGCAATACTGCCTGTACAAGGCGCGCATCGACGACCAGCTTGCTACAATGTTCTCAATTCGCTCCGAGGCTCTGCCGACCGCCGACCTGCGCGCGGCGGCCACCGATTACCTGGCGCGATGCGGCATGACGCAGGATCAGATCGACAGGCTTGTGGACCTGCTCACCGGGGAATGAGTCAACGGGGACGGTTTCTTTTGACTTCTTCTGTCAGAAATGGGAGTCAATTAGAACCGTCCCTGTTGACTTCGTCTGATTTCTCTGACGCGGGCCTCGTATACATCCCCGCCATATTCCTCAACATGGATCGCCTGGGCGGCATGCTCATCGATAAACTGCTCAATACCGCCAACCAGGTCTTCTGAAAGCTCCATGGTCTTTCTGTCGAAGACGACCATGGTCACCTTCATATCATGGGTCAGCAGGAATTTACCGATCTCCGAGAGGGCGATGTTCAGAGCCTCATCCTTCGGGAGCCCATAGACGCCTGTGGCGATCAGCGGGAAGGCGATACTGTCGCACTCCAGATCTGTAGCCAGGGCAAGGGAGTTCCGATAACATTAGTTGGGTTGACCTCCCATGGGCCAAGTGTTATAATGCTGCAATGTCAGAACATTAATAAAGCTGGGAGGGTGAAAAATGAGTATGACCTACCCCGATTTGGAAACGGTCTGGCCTGGGTGGAAAATTGAGGCAATATTGGGAAAGGGCCTGGGGGGCAGCGTTTACAGGGCTGTGCGAAGCGTGAACGGCATTGTGATGAAATCCGCGGTTAAAATCATGGTCAGGCCCGAGGACCGGTGCAATTCAGAGCATCCTCAGCCTGAGGGTATTCAGGATTTTGATGTGGATTTCTACAGGGACAAGGCGGAGGACGGCATTAACGAGATTTCCTGTTTGCTGATGATGAAAGACTGTGACCACGTTGTGGACATAGAGGATTTTGCCCTTGAAAAAAGAAATGACGGCGTTGAATGGAATGTCTATATTCGCCTTGAGCTGCTTCGGAGCCTGATTGATTATCTGGAGGAAAGGCAAAGGCTTACGGAGGATGAAATCATAAAGCTTGGCCTGGATCTTTCGGACGTCCTTTTGCATTGCGAAAGGAACAACCTTGTACACCGGGATTTTAAGATCGAAAATCTTTATATTACCCCGGGAGGGTATAAGTTAGGCGATTTCGGAATTGCCATAAACATGAAGGATGCGGAAAAAGCATCCAAAAAGGGAAATAAGAATTACATGGCCCCGGAGGTATTTGGGGAAAGAAAATACGGCAAGACCACGGACATTTATTCTGCGGGCATCATACTTTATATGCTGGCCAACGGGAATAAAATGCCGTTTTTTGAAACGGAGTATTTGAAAGCGGATGAAAAAGAAAGGGAACGGGCGTTTTACCGGAGGGTACATGGCGAAAAAATCCCCGAGGCGCGCTATGCTTCAGGGGAATTGAACAGCGTTATCTTGAAGGCGTTGAGCTATGAGCCGGAAAAGAGATACCCGAATGCGCAAGCGTTCATCGAAGCACTGAAAGGCATCAAGGGCAGTCAGCACCCGACATTGAGGTGAAATACTATGAAGAAGAATCAATCCGCCTTATCCATTGCCACTGGCGTGGCCTGCGTCTGGATGGGAACGCACTTTGGCCCCGGCGTCGCCTCCGGAACACAGATACTGGTTTTCTGGGTGAAGTATGGGGTATGGGGCGCAATCGCCGCAGTTTTTGCCATGGCCCTGCTGGGTTTATGCATCTATTACGGCGCCGAGTTTTCCCGCATCTACAAAACCTACAACTATGCCGACTGGACGAAAGAGGTTTGGGGAATCAAGTGGATCGTTTATCTGCTGGATTTTTCATTCGTCATCGTGCTGTTGACCGCCATGGGCAGTTCCCTGAACGTCATCGGAACCCTGCTGCACAATGAGTTCGGCGTCAATTACTGGATAGGCGTGGCCTGCGTCATTGTCATTGCGGCGTTTCTGTGCGCCTATGGCGCCAGGCTGGTGTCCCTTGCATCCAAATACATGATGTTTCTGATCATCGCGGTGCTGGCGGTCGTCATTTTCTCGGCGGCGCGCTCCGGCCAGCTTCACCTGGGCCAGGCGCTGCACAACATCAGCGCGGGCGCGGTGCCGGCTATCAGGCCCAGCTTCCCCGGAGCAATTTGGAGCGGCATCATCTACGCCTCCTTTCAGGCAAACGTGATCGGCAACATTTCCTCCGTATGCAGGCAGCTTCCGGATCGGAAAACCACCCGGCTGGCCGCCATCATCGGCTTTTGCGGCAACGCGACCATGCTGGTAGTGCTGACGCTGTTCTTCATTTCCTCCACCACCATTTCGGGCTATGATGTGATGGACACCGCTGCCAACCCCCTGCCCTTTTACGGGGTGCTGAGCGCGCTGGGGCTGGGCGGTATCAGAATCGTGTATGTGGTCACCGTGTTCCTGGCCGTACTTAGCACCGTGGTAGGCTTTTGCTACGGTGCCATTTCCCGCTATTCCAAGTTCTACCGAAAGCCAGAGGAATCCACCCCGATGAAGGATGCCGCCCTAGTGGTCGTGATACTGCTGATCTGTTCCGTTTCTTCCAGACTGGGCGTCGTGGCCCTGGTCTCCACCGGCAACACTATACTCGGCTATTTGAACCTCCCGCTACTTATCTTCCCGGCCATCGTGCTGGCAAACCGCAAAATCCAGAAAAATTACCTCATCGCCCACGGCATAAAAGCCGATGGCATCGAATGAACGCCTTTGGCAGGCTATAGGCAGATGAAAAACGTCCCTGGTTCGTTTCGGCTGGCCGGGGACGTTTTTCTCAAGTACCGTGGATGGGGAAGGCTACCCCGCAAAACCGGGAGGTGACGCCTCCATTTTTGTGATTGACTTTTTTCGTTGACCTTCCATGGGCCAAATCTCCCCAGCCGCTCTCCAATCCTGATGAGCACAGGGCTTTGCCCCGAATTGTGTCTTTTCCGCGTCGTGTAGATCTCATGCCGATCTCCAATCATGATGAGCACCGGTTTTTGTGCTGAATTGTGTCAAAACGGATTTTCTCGCGTCATGCAGATCTCATGCCGATCTCCAATCACGATATAGAGCCATGATCCTGGGCTCAATCACAATGATCACCGGACTTTGCCCCGAATTACGTCTTTTCGGATTCTTCTGCGCGATGCAGATCTCATGCCGATCTCCAATCACGATATATCTATTTCATCTCGACCTATTTGCTTTCTCTGCAGTATACCACATTTCTTGGAGTCAGCGGGGACGGTTCTTCTCGACTCTTTTCGTCTGCATTATGGAGTCAGGCAGAACCGTTTTCGCCGGCTATCCATCATCAGGGAGTCAATGAGAGCCGTCCCTCGCCAACTGCACACCCTGTTTCACTGGTGGCGGGGTGTTTTTGCCTTGTATTCTACAATAAAAGTGTGGTATACTGAAGCGGGAAAGAAAGGAGCCTTCACCATGCCAACCATCAGCCTATTTTATGGTATTTTGATTTCCATGTACTTCGAGAAGGATGGGCAGCATCACACGCCCCATTTTCACGCTAGATACGGGGAATTCAAAGCGGAATTTGATTTTAATGGCGATATACTGGCTGGCAAGATGCCGCTTAAGCAAGCCGCATATATCAAAGCCTGGGCTTTTATTCATCAGGAAGAACTCCTCCTGAACTGGGAATTGGCCATGAACGACGAAATGCCCTTCAGAATCGACCCATTGAAATGAGGTGCTTATATGGAGGATTTAATCATCGGAAAGCGCGAACTGTCCCCGGATGCCGCCAGCGTAACAATTTTGCCGGATCACTTGTTGCGCGTGCGCTTCCTCAACGGTGAACTGCGCGATTTTGATATGAAGCCCCTGCTCGCCCGAAAATGCTATCTTCCGCTGAAAAACGACATCCTTTTCCAAACTGCTACCGTGACATTCGGAACCGTGCAATGGGCCAACGGCCTTGACCTCGACCCCGAATGGCTTTATAAAGACAGCGTACCGGTTCAATAGGAAAGATACAGAAGTCAGGGGACGGCGCTTTTGACTCTGCGAAACGCGCAGACAAAAGCGCCGTCCCTTTGTCTTATGCCGCCCCGCAACCAAACCCTAACGCAAACGTGCCGTGCAACGCGCTTGAAGCCTTTCGTCCGGAGGTATATCATAGGGGAACCAAATAAAGAAAGGCAATGAAAATAATAATGCTTCTACCGACCGCGTTTGCCCTGTTCGCGGGGCTGATCATGACCCGTATCTTCAAGAAAATCAACCTCAGGCTGCCCGATGTGACGGCCTTCCTGATCGCCGGCGTGCTGGTGGGCCCCTTTGTGCTGGGAGCCATAGACATCCCCTTAGGCTTCAATTCCATGGAGGCGCTGGACAGGGTCAGCTTCCTGTCCACCGTGGCCCTGGGCTTTATCGCCTTCGACATCGGCAACGAATTCCGGCTGGCCCAGCTGAAGAAGACGGGCAAGGTCGCCACGGTGATCGGCATCGTACAGGCCCTGGCCGCCATGGCGCTGGTGGACATCGCCCTCATCGGCCTCCACTTCATCCTCGGCCCTGAAAAGCTGCCCCTGCCGGTGGCCATCACCCTGGGCGCCATCGCCACGGCCACGGCCCCCGCGGCCACGCTGATGGTCGTGCGCCAGTACAAGGCCAAGGGCCCGCTGACCGACCTGCTGCTGCCCATCGTCGCCCTGGACGACGCCGTGGGCCTGGTGGTGTTCGCCGTGTCCTTCGGCATAGCCCAGGCCCTGGAGGGCGGCGCGCTGAACGTGACCTCGGTCATACTCAACCCGATGCTGGAGATCGTCTGCTCGCTGGCGCTGGGTGCGGCCATGGGCGAGCTGCTGACGCTGCTGGAGAAGCTGTTCTTCTCCAACAAGAACCGCCTGTCGCTGACCATCTCCTTCGTGTTGATGACCATCGCCCTGTCCACGCTCCAGATCCCGCTGCCCGGCGGCGCGAAGATCACCTTCTCCTCGCTGCTGGTGTGCATGATGCTGGGCACCATGTTCTGCAACCTCAGCGAATATTCCGTGGACATCATGAAGCGCTCCGAGGAATGGACCGCCCCGCTGTACGCGGTGTTCTTCGTGCTCTCCGGCGCGCAGCTGGACCTGAGCGTGTTCCGCTACCCCTCGATACTGCTGATCGGCCTGGTGTTCATACTGGTGCGCTGCGCCGGCAAGTACCTGGGCGCCTGGGGCAGCGCCACGGTGATGGGCTGCGAGCCCAACGTGCGCAAGTACCTGGGCGTCACCTTGTTCCCCCAGGCCGGCGTGGCCCTGGGCATGGTGGTCACCGCCCAGGCCCTCGGCCAGGAATACGGCGCCATGATCCGCAATATCATACTGTTCGCCGTGCTCGTCTACGAGCTGGTGGGCCCGCTGCTGACCAAGCAGGCCCTGATGGCCGCCGGCGAAGTGGCAGACAAGCACCCCGAAGCGCACTACCGGGCCAGATTCCAGAAGAAGGCCGCGCAGTAACCGCTCCCGGGCTTCGCCCTGTAATCCTCAAAGACTTGCCTTTTCAGCAAGTCTTTTTTGTGCTATAATGAAACAGCAATAAAACAAACTGGATGTTTCCCCCGTGACCACAAGGAGCCGCCCATGAAAAAAGCGCTATGTGCCTTATTGATTCTCCTGCTGACGACAGCGGTGCCGGCGCTGACGGAGAGCGCGATCTCCATGCCCGGTGAATTGGAGATCGCTGAGGAAGCACTCCTCCTCCCGGAGGACGACAGCGCCGGTCCTGAGACGGATATGGGCGACATCCTGCTCCCGGAGAACGACGCCGAAATGCCGTTCGAACTCGCCGACGAGATGCCTGTCGACGTCCCGATCGACCTCGGTATCTCCGACGGCGGCCTTGAAGCCAATCTGCTGATACCGGAGCCGACAGACGACGGCCTGGCCTCCGACCCCGCCGTGCTGCTGACGCCCGAGGAGGAAGCGTGCTTCATCCTTTCCTCCCGGGACAGCGACGCCCTGTTCACCGGGTACGTAAACGGCATTCTCCACGGCGCTGGACCCAGGCGCAACGCCACCACATATGCCCGGGACAGGCTGGACAACCAGGAGCAGGTCATCTACGACGCCTTGAAGCCCCTCCTCGCCCAGGTCGCCGAGGGCAGCCGCGCCTCCACCGAGTTCGAAGTTCCCCTGTCAGCGCTGCTGGGCCTGACCCGCATCACCGGCCAGGCCCTGACCGGCGAGGTGCTGTCCAACCCGATGACCGACGACGAAATGGCCCGTGTCGCCGCCGCGTGGAAGGCACTGTACACCTACACGCTGAGCAACGTAGCCAACGCCCTGTGGTTTGACTGTACCTACGAGCTGTACTGGCTGGATCGCTACGACAATCCCATCCGGGCCGTAAAGCCCGCGGTGATGTATCGCTACAGCGCCGAGCTCGGCGACTGGGAGCTGTATGTGGCGGACGGTGCCGGCGTCAGCTTTCGATTCCCGGTGCTTGCCCGGTACCAGGGCGATACCTATACCGTGGATCCCGGAAGCATCGACCGGGCGAAGCTCGCCCGAAAGAACGCCCAGGCCATCGTGGAGCAATACGCCGGCTGCTCGGATTATGCCAGGCTGGCCGGCTACGTGACGGCGATCTGCCGGCTGGTGCGCTATGACGACGAGGCCGCCACCCCCGAATGGCAGTACGCCAATCCCCAGGTTCAGGACCCCTGGAAGCTGATCTCGGTCTTCGACGACGACAGCAGCACGAACGTGGTCTGCGAGGGCTACGCCCAGGCCTATCAGTACCTGTGCGAGCTGACACAGTTCGACGGCGACATCCACTGTCGCCTGGTTACCGGAAACGTCAGCGGCACGGAGCACTCCTGGAACCTGGTGCGCATGGACGACGGGAAGAACTACCTAGTGGACGTGTCCTCCATGGACGGCGATTGGGACGACACGGACGACGACCTGGCCCACTGGATTGGCGAAAACCGGGGCAACCTGTTTCTCTGCGGCGGCTCCGGCAACGTCTCTGTCGGCTACGACATCGTAAGACGCGACGGCTCGGAGGAGGGCAGACGAAGCTACCGCAGCGAGACGCTGGACATCTATCCCGATGCCGCGCTGGCCCTCGCCCCGAAGCGCTACACCCCCACCGGCTTCCACAAGCTCCCCGACGGCTTCCACTATTTTGACGACAGCGGCGCGTTTGTCACCGGAGAAGCGCTGCTGGACGGCTATGGCTATCGGTTCGACGTCGACGGCAGGCTGGAGGGCAGTCTCTCCGGCTGGCACACCGTCGACGGCGAGCGCCGCTTCTTCGAGGCCGACGGCAAGCTGCACGAGACGCACACCCCGATCATCGACGCCGCCGTGCCGCCGACCTGTACCGAGCCGGGCCTGACCGAGGGCAGCCATTGCGCCGTCTGTGAAACGGTGTTGACCCCCCAGGAGCCCGTCGAAATGCTGGGCCATCATTGGAGAAAGGCGTCCTATGCCTGGTCTGAGGACTACACGAGCGTCACCGCCCGCAGGGCCTGCCTGAACGACCCGGCCCATGTGCAGGCCGAGACCGTCCAGACCTCCGCCGAGGTCACGAAGGCCGCCACCTGCACTGCCAGGGGCACCACCACCTACACCGCCAGCTTCGATAATACCGCCTTTCACACGCGGAAGAAGGCCGTCAGAAACATCCCCGCCACCGGCCATCGCTGGGGCAGGGCCGGATACACCTGGGCTGAGGATTACACGAGCGTCACCGCACGCAGGGCCTGCCTGAACGACCCGGCCCATGTGCAGATCGAGACCGTTCAGACCTCCGTCGAGGTCACGAAGGCCGCCACCTGCACCGCCAGGGGCACCACCACCTACACCGCCAGCTTCAGGCGCACTGCCTTCAGGACACAAAAGAAGCGAGTCAGGGACATCCCCGCCACCGGCCACACGCCCGTCACGGACCCCGCCGTACCGCCAACCGCCACTGCCGACGGCCTGACCGAAGGCAGCCATTGCGCCGTCTGCGGCAAGGTGCTCGTGGCGCAGAAGCCAATCCCTAGGCTGGACAACGCCCTGATCCTGCGGGGCAACGCCTGCCGGCTGGTCGAGGTGGGCAAGCCCCGTCAAATCATCGTGGCGCTGGGGCCGGTCAGAAGCTACAAGAGCAGCGTGCCCTCTGTTGCCTCGGTCAGCCGGAAGGGGCGTGTAAACCCCCGCGCGCCAGGCATAGCGCTGATCACCATACATCTGAAGGATGACAGCATACTGCTGCTGAAGCTGGTCGTCCGGGATCCCCACGCGCCCAAATCCGTGCGCATCGCCCAAGGGCGTCGCGCCACGCTGAAGGTCGGGGAAACGCTGGCCCTGAAGGCCGTGCTGCGACCAGCCGGTACACGATCCGCGCTGCGCTGGAGCAGCAGCGAACCCAGGATCGCCTCCGTCAGCAGGTCGGGCGTGGTCCAGGCGCGTCAGCCGGGCAGAGCGACGATCGTGGTGCGCACCGCCAACGGCAAGCGGGCCGCCATCTCGATCGCGGTGGTAAGATAACCCGTCGCCAGTTTTCACGTAGAATATACAGTGATTCAACATCATCATGCTTACATCAATGATAACAGATCATTATAATTGATATGCCTTGCAGATTGCAGGAGCACGACATAAGCGAAAGGAAGTACCCGGGAATGAAAAAGATCATCGCTCTGATTCTGGTTATGGTTCTGTTGGCTTTCGGCCTGACCGCCTGCAAGAAGGCTGAGCAGAAGGCTGAAGAAGCTGCCACCAAGGTCGAGGAGACCGCCGAGAAGGCCGAGGAGAAGGCTGAAGAGGCCGCCGAGAAGGCCGAGGAAAAGGTCGAAGAGGCTGCTGAGAAGGCCGAAGAGGCTGCTGACGCTGCCGCTGATGCTGCTGCCGACGCCGTTGAGGAGGCCGAAGAGAAGGTCGAAGAGGCCGCTGAGGCTGCTGCTGACACCGCTGAGGCCGCTGCCGACGCCGCTGAAGAGGCCGTTGAAGAGGCTGCTGACGCCGCCGCTGGCAACTAATTCGATTCGGATTGCAACAAAACGCCCCGCAAACGCGGGGCGTTTTGTTGTGAACTCGACTGCGACAAGGAACCCGTGCCCCGTGATTCAGGGGCAAATTCTAACCGTCAAATACTGATCTCCCTAACCCCTAAATCCTAACCCCTAACCCCTAACCCCTTAAATACTGATTTGTCGCAGCGCGACAAATCAGTATTTGAGGGGTCACAGGCCGTTACCGCCTCAAATCGTACGTTTCGCCGGTTTCATCGTCCGGGGTGTAATACATGGAAAACAGTCCTAAAATACCATCGAGGCGTCATACCCCATGGTGTCCTGCACCAGGTCGAAGATCTCCCACAGGCGCTCGCGGTCGGCGTCGGAGAACTTATAGGTCTTGTTCGCGCCATTGTCCACCAGATAAGGGCAGCCATCGGTGGCGATGGCGAAGTCGTACACCTGATCCTCGCCGAACCGGCAAAACAGGGTGCTGTTCATCGTGCAGTTTTCCAGCTCGCCCGCGTTCTTCTTCGCCCGCAGCAGCATGTCCTGGAGCTCCTGAAGCGTGCCGTCGTCCACTACGGTCTGCTCGCAGCGGTTGCCGTCGTAATCCTCATAGATCATGGTCGCTTCCGTCATCTTTGAAGCCGCCAGCGCTCCGTAACAGGCCGACAGCAGCGCCACCGCCAGGAGCAGGCAAATCAATCTCTTCAAGCTCTTTCCCTCATTTCATATAAAAAATCCCACCGGATGCCATTGGGCATTGTTCGGTAGGATTATTATACACGCGCCGTTGACTCGAATCAATGCAGTGGCGGCAAGTGTCAATGAAACATCAAGCCTGCATCACAATTGCTCTGGATAATTTCGCTTCACAAACGCCAGGTCCGCCCCGGCGAAGTCGTAGCGTGGCATATCCGCTGGCTTCACCCAGGCAATGGCGTTGCACTGAACCGCAGTCGGCTCGCCTGACAACAGGGTACAGCCGTAGAACAGCACTAGCACATCCCGATCCGGGTAGCGATGGTACACCGCGTCGCGGACACGGCCCACGGCCACGTCGATGTCCAGCTCCTCCTTAAGCTCCCGGGCCAGCGCCGCCTCCGGGGTCTCCCCCGCCTCCAGCTTGCCGCCGGGAAATTCCCATTTCAGGCCGTTGTGGGCGTTCGGCAGGCGCTGGCACAGCATCACCCGGCCCTCTCGCTCCACCACGGCAGCCGCCACCACCAGCATGCTAAGCCACCTCCGCCGACCGGATATGCCGGCCGAAGCAGTGCAGCGTCACCGCAGCGCCTACCGGAGGCAACCGATCCCGCTTGCTGGCGTTCAGGTACAGTATGCGCTCCTCCCGGGTATCCTCGCCGGCCTCCAGCTGCTGAATGCGCTCAGAAAGGGCGGAAGCGGCATTCTGCGCGCCGCTGTCGGCCCCGGTCAGCTGGACCCGCACCGGCAGCACCATTGCCCCGTCCTGAAGCTCGGCAGCGTCGGCGACATTCACGATCACGCCCCGCACATCCCGGGAGAGTCCGTTCGCCATGTCCTGCAAAAAGCGCCTGTAGCGCAGATTGGGCCACAGGTGGGCGACGAAGCCGTAGATAAACGCAACGATCAGCAGCGGCAGGGCGGCCAACGCCAGTGCATGGTTTCGCTTCACCAGCGCAAACACAAACGCTGCCGCAAATATCGCCAGCACCGGCACCAGCACCAGCCACCCGCGGCGTATCCTGCCGTTGACTTCAAGCATATCCCGTTCTGAGTACATCCGCGTCACTTCTCCCGCGCCATCTCCAGTACATCCCAGATGCGCTGCAAATCGTCGCTGTTGTAGTAGAAAAGGGTAATCCTGCCGCTGTCGTTGGTGCCGTCCAGGCGCACGCGGGTGCCGAACAGCTCCCGGGCCATGTTCTCCAGCTCACCGATCTGGGCGTCCCGGGCCTTGCGGGCCTTGGGCACCTCCTCCTTCACCGGCTGGGCACAGATGCGCTCCAGCTGGCGCACTGACCAGCCCTGCTGCACGGTGAGGTTGGCCAGCTGTACCTGGCGGCGGGGCTCCACAGTTACCAGCGCCCTCGCGTGGCCCGCAGACAGCTTGCCCTCAGCCAACAATTGCTTTACGCTGTCGGGCAAGGTCAGCAGCCGCAACAGATTGGCCACCGCAGGCCGGCTCTTGCCCAGGCGCTCGGCGGCCTTTTCCTGGGTCAGGCCAGCCTCGTCCATCAGCTGGCGCACGCCCATGGCCTCCTCCACCGGATTCAGGTCGTCGCGTTGCAGGTTCTCGATCAGCGCGGCCTCCAGCCGCTTCTGGCTGTCCCAGTCCCGCACGATGGCGGGAATCTCGTCAAGCCCGGCCAACCGGGACGCCCGATAGCGCCGCTCGCCGGCGATGATCGTGAACCGTTCACCGCTGGGCGCCACGATGATGGGCTGCAGCACGCCCACCGCCTCGATGGACGCCGCCAGCTCCTTCAGCCCCTCCTCGTCAAAGCTGCGCCGGGGCTGGTCGCGGTTGGGATCGATCTGCCCGATGGGCAGCATGCGCACCGCGTCCACCGACCCAGCGGGCTGCTGGGACTCCGCCTGGGCCTCCTGGGCAGCCTCCGCGACGACGTCCTCGCCCAGCAGCGCGCCCAACCCCCGTCCCAGGCCCCGTTGAATCTTCTTCGCCATGATACGAATCCTCCGATATCAAAGCGCGTTCCCTGTAAACACGCTCCAATTCCTCATTCCTAATTCCTCATTCCTAATTGCGCGAGAGCAGCTCCTGCGCCAGCTCCTGGTAGGCCTTCGCGCCGCTGCAGCGGGCATCGTACAGGTGGATGGGCAGGCCGTAGCTGGGCGCTTCGCTGAGCCGCACATTGCGGGGAATCATCGTCTCGAAGGCCTCTTCCCGGAAATGGGTGCGCACCTCCTGCACCACCTGGGCGCATAAATTGGTTCGGCCGTCGAACATCGTCAGCAGTATGCCCTCGACAGCCAACCCGGGGTTCAGCTTCTTGCGCATCAGCTTCACGGTGTTCACCAGCTGGCCCACGCCCTCCAGCGCGTAGTATTCGCACTGGATCGGGATCAGCACGCTGTCTGCAGCGGTCAGCGCATTCAGCGTCAGCAGACTCAGCGACGGCGGGCAATCGATAAAGACGTAATCGTATTCGTCCCGCAGGCTCGAAAGCGCGTTCTTCAGCAGCTGCTCCCGGTTCTCCACGGCCACCAGCTCGATCTCGGCCCCCGCCAGCTCGATGGCGGTGGGCATCAGGTTCAGCGGGCCAAAGCCGGTCTCCACAACGGCTTCACGCGCTTCCGCTTCGCCGATCAGCACGTCATACACCGTGGGGCCCTCGTATTCATTCTTTCCCAAGCCGCTGGTGGCGTTGCCCTGGGGATCGATGTCCACCAGCAAGACGCGCTTTCCCTGCGCGGCTACGCAAGCACTGAGATTCACAGCGGTGGTGGTCTTGCCCACGCCGCCCTTCTGGTTCGTTATCGCGATGATCTTTCCCAAGGTGAACCTTCCCATCCGTACAAACGACAAATACGCCTGTACTTCCATTATATCTATTCCATTATACGGCAATTTATGTATGAGGGCAAGGACAATATGTAAAACTGCTTTGACAAAAAAAGCGCCTGCCCTATCCGGGCAAGCGCAGACTTGAGGTGTTTTACTTGACCACCTTGATCGTGATCTTTGCCTTTTTCTTGTTGGCGGTTTTCACGGTGATGGTCACCGTGCCCTTTTTCTTTGCCTTCACCAAGCCGGTCTTGCTGACGGTGGCGATTTTCTTGTTCCCGCTGGACCAGGACAGCTTGGATTCCACCTCTTCAGGCAACACTGTGGCATTCAGCTGCAGTTTCTCGCCCACCTTCATCGTCAGGCTCTTGCCCTCGTCGATGCTGACAGACTTGGCGTCGACAACCTTGACTTCGATGGTCGCCTTCTTGTCGTTCTCCGTCCTGGCCGTGATGATCGCCTTGCCGGAGTGCTTCGGGGTCAAAAGACCTGTTTTGCTGACCGACACCGAAGAGGAGCTGGATTTCCACTTCACGGCCATTTCAGCATTGGAGGGCTCCTGAACTGCCGTCAGCTGCAGCGTATGACCCACATAGATCGTCACGCTCTTGCCCTCGGCGATGGACAGGCTGGTTGCCTGGACCTTCTTGACGACGAAGGGAATGCCATATGCTTTCGCGTAGGCTGAAGCCGCGGTATTGTTTCTGCCGTAGATCTTCAGTTTGCGCGGCTGCTTCAGAGGAGCGTCCATCAGAATCTCGCCCTTGTCAACGCGGGCGGCCTTGCCAAGCGTAAATACCTCGTTGCCAATGTATTCGACGGTCTCGGGAATGCTCGCCTTGGTAAGCTTCTTACACTCGGCAAAGCAATAATCGTCGATCTGCTTCACGCCCGGATTCAGAATAACTTCCTGGACATCCACGCAGTGGAAGAAGGCGCCATAGCCCAGCGATACAACGCTGCCGGGGATCTTCAACGTCGTCATCTCTTCACAATAGGCGAAGGCAAGACGGTCTATAAACTCCACGCCGTTCGGCAGCTTGATCGATCGCATGGACTTACAATTCCCGAAGGCGCCCATCCCGATGGTCTTCAGGCCTTCGTTCAGGGTCACTATATTCAGTTCCGAGCAATCCTTGAAGGCCAATTCCGGAATATCCTCGACCCCTGCAGGGATCGTCACATTCCTCATGTCTCTGCAACCCTCAAAGGCGCTCTCGCCGATCTCCTGAAGGCCCTCTGGAAGGGAAAACTCCCTCAACGCTTCACAGTTGTAAAACGCCGCGTCGCCAATCTTCTGCACTGTGGAAGAAAAGGTGATTTTCCACATTTTCGTGCAGTTTTCAAACATGCCCTCGCTGATTTCGACCATGCCCTCAGGCAGCTCAAAATGGGAGATCATGGTGCAGTTTCTGAACGCGTAATCGCCAACCCTTTCAAGGCCCTCAGGCAGCGTTACGAAGACCAGCGCCGGGCAATCGGAGAAGGCGGCCTCGCCGACCTCGGTCACGGTATTGGGAATCGTCACGGTCCAAAGCTGATCGCAGCCTGCAAACGCACCCGGGGCAATGCTTGTCACCTTGCAGCCCTTGATCGTTTCCGGAATATCCGCCTCGCAAACGGCCCTGTCGGCGGAGACGACCGAGGCCTCACCGTCCTCGATCTTATACCGAATGTACTTTTTGATCACCGTTTTGTTCGATACGATCGAATCGTCGTCATCCGCGTCATCCTGCAGCACTTCCGGCAGATCCAGCGATACCGCTTCGCCCACGTCGACGCCTCCGGCATCCAATCCCAGTTCCAAATCGTCGCCGACCGTCGCCGCATCATCGGGCAGAATAAGGCTGTCTGCCTCCATATCGATAAACAGTTCATCCTCACGCTCCGCGAATGCTGCGCAACCGATGGCAACCAGGCACAATGCCACGATGAGACACGCTGTCAAAATCCGTTTCATATATCTACACCTCGCTTTATATCCCGAGTATCTGGCAACCTTTCACAGTTATATTATAACTCTTACGCCCATTGTGTCAACATTTATTTTGTCATAATAGAAACTAATGCCGAAATTTCGAAAAGCGGTCATAAAATTGTCACTACATCTGGACAGAAAAATGACGCCTTCCCTCGAAACAAGGGAAAGGCGCCATATTTTCATGATACCTTTTAATACTACTCTCAGGTTAGAACAGCGAAAGCCGCGATGCGGATTATTCGTTCTGGCAAGGAAAGACCCCGCAGGCTTGCTGGCGGCAAGTCAAGGGGGCTTGACGCAGCCAGGGCGGAAAAGATGCTCACGGAATCGCTGGGCTAAACTGAGAGGAGTATAATCAGATGAACTCCAGGATCACCATCTCGGCAGCGTCGCCGCGACGGGGGCCCTTCTTGACGATGCGGGTGTAGCCGCCGCCCTGGCCCTTTTCCTCTGCGCGCTTCTTGTACTTCGGCGCGATCTCACGGAACAGCTTCTCGACGACCTGATGCTTGACGTCCTTCTGCCGCTTCTTGAAATCGTCCTTGTCCTCGCCCTCGTTCTGGACGGCGGGGATGTCATACAGGTAGCGCATGATCTGACGACGGGCAGCCAGGCGCGCGGGGCTGTCGTTCTGCACGGTCAGCTCCTCCACCTGCTTCTTGTCGTTCATGTGCTTCTTGGTCACTTCGATTGTATTGTCGCACTGGCGCATGGCGATGGTCACGAGGTGCTCAGCCAGCGACTGAACCTCCTTGCCGCGCGCCAGAGTGGTTTCGATTTTGCCGTACCAGATCAGGTTGGTCACCTGGTTGCGAAGCATCGCCATCCTCTGGTCGGTCGGCCGTCCCAGCTTGCGATTGGCCATTTCTGGTTCCTCCCTTGATGCTTATCTCGTATCAATATCCCGGTCATTCGTCGCTGGCCTTCAGAGCCAGGCCCAGAGCGATCAGCTTCTGTTCCACCTCTTCCAGCGACTTCTTGCCGAGGTTGCGCACCTTCATCATGTCCTCCTGATTGCGCTGCACCAGCTCGGCAACCGTGTTGATGCCGGCGCGCTTCAGGCAGTTGAACGCACGGACGGAGAGATCCAGCTCTTCGATGGTCATCTCCAGGACCTTGCTCTTGTCGTCGATTTCAGGTTCGTTGTAATCGACGCGGACGACGTTCACCGTCAGGTCGATGAACAGGCGCATGTTGTTGGTCAGGATCTGCGCGGCGGAGGCCAGGGCCTCCTTGGGCAGTATGCTGCCGTTGGTCCACACTTCGATGGTCAGCTTGTCGTAGTCGGTGACCTGGCCCACACGGGTGTCCTCGACGGAATAGCTCACCTTGCGAATGGGAGTGAATATGCTGTCCACCGGAATCACGCCGATGGGCATGCCGACAACCTTGTTGCGCTCCTGTGCGAGCTGCTTGTTCCGCTCCGCGGAGACATAGCCTCTTCCCTTTTCAAGGGTGATCTGGCACTGAAGGTGCCCGCCCTCGGAAAGCGTCGCGATGTGCAGTTCGGGGTTGACAATTTCCACCTCGTCATCCGCCTTGATGTCGCCCGCTGTGATCTCGCAGGGACCGTGCGCATCGATGGAGACAGTCTTGGGCTGCTCCGTGAAGAGTTTCGCAGAGAGAAGCTTGATGTTCAGGATCAGTTCCGCGACGTCTTCTTTCATGCCGGGAACGGTCGAAAACTCGTGCTGCACGCCTTCGATGCGCACGCTGGTCGCAGCCACGCCGGGCAGCGAGTTCAGCAGTACGCGGCGCAAGGAATTGCCCAGGGTCTGGCCAAAGCCACGCTCCAGGGGGTTGACGACGAACTTGCCGTAGCGGTTGTTCTCGCCGACTTCCACACGTTCAATTTTGGGCTTTTCGATTTGATCGATCACTCAGCGTTTCCTCCTCTCCTCGTCGCCTTTGCGTTTGACCGCAAGGGCGTTCATTGCCCCGTGCCCCTGGTCACCGCCAGGATGGCGGCCCATTGGCCCGGGCAGTGCTAATCTTTTCAAAGAAAACGTATCTTTACGGCTTGCGCGGTCTGGCCGCCGAGCCCAAACATACGCGGGGAGGGGCCGGCCCAGCCCAAAGAGGGCGACCGGCTTGTGCCCCACCAATTAGCGGGAGTAAAGCTCGACGATCAGGTTCTCGGAAACCTCATAGTCAATATCTTCGCGGGCGGGCATTGCGGCGATCTTGCCCTCGAAGCTGTCAGCCTGCTTCTCGATCCACTGGGGCATGGACTTCTTGCCATACTCCTCGATCAGGCCCTTGAACTTCTCGGAGGTCTGGCTCTTCTGGCGGACGGCGATCACGTCGCCGGGCTTGACCAGCGCGGAGGGGATGTTGCAACGCTTGCCGTTGACATTGAAGTGGCCGTGGTTCACCAGCTGGCGCGCTTCGCGACGGGTGGCGGCGAAGCCCATACGGAAGACCACGTTGTCCAGGCGGCGCTCCAGGTACTGGAGCATGATCTCGCCGGTGATGCCGCGCTTGCGCTCGGCCATCTCATAGTAATGATAGAACTGCTTTTCCAGAACGCCGTAGATGAACTTGACCTTCTGCTTTTCCATCAACTGCTTGCCGTATTCAGACTGCTTGCGGCGCATCTGGGGCTTGGGATTACGCTTGGTCTCCTTGGAGTAACCAAGCACCGCAGGAGACAAGCCCAGTGCCTTGCACCTTTTCAATACGGGCTGTGTATTCTTTGCCATGTCGGTTTCTCCTCTCTATTATACTCTTCTGCGCTTGGGCGGGCGGCATCCATTGTGGGGGATGGGCGTCACGTCCTTGATCATGTTCACTTCCAGGCCGGCAGCCTGCAGGGAACGGATAGCGGCCTCACGGCCCGAGCCGGGGCCCTTGACATAGACCTCGACGGTCTTCAGGCCATACTCCATCGCAGCCTTCGCGGCGGTTTCCGCAGCGCTCTGGGCGGCGAAGGGCGTGGACTTCTTGCTGCCGCGGAAGCCAAGTCCGCCGGCAGAAGCCCAGCTCAGCGCGTTGCCGTTCGTGTCGGTGATCGTCACGATGGTATTATTGAAAGAAGAACGAATATGGGCCGCACCGCGCTCCACGAGCTTCTTCTCGCGGCGCTTGCGGGTAACCCTTTTCAGCTTCGGCTTTGCCATAGCGTATTAATCCTCCTAATTTTTCGCCCCGTCCCCTCACCTGCGGTGGGTGACGGCTTTCGGCCCGGCCAGCCAAATGGCCTGGGCCCCAGTCCGGCTTTGCCGGACGCTCATCTGCGTTGATTACTTCTTCTTCTTACCGGCAGCCTGCTTCTTCGGGCCCTTGCGGGTACGGGCATTCTGCTTCGTATTCTGGCCGCGCACAGGGAGACCACGGCGATGCCGCAGGCCGCGATAGCAGCCAATCTCCATCAGGCGCTTGATGTTCATGGAAACTTCCCGGCGAAGGTCGCCCTCTACCTTGACATGGTGGTCAATGTAGTCGCGCAGCTTGCCGATATCTTCCTCGGTCAGATCCTTCACGCGGGTGTCGGGATTGACGCCCGTATGCTCGATGATATCGTCGGCGATGTTGCGGCCAATGCCGTAGATGTACGTCAGGGCGATCTCGATTCGCTTCTCCCTGGGAAGGTCGACACCAGCAATTCGTGCCATGTGTTGTTTGCACCTCCAACATGCTTCTATGCTATGACTTGTAATCGGCGATATTGCCTTTACATAGTTCCGGCAACATCAGTCCGTCCCAGAGGCCGGACCGGGAGCCACCGGGCTCTCGCCTGGGGTTTGCCGTCTGGCGTAACGGACAATCCCCGTGGTTATGTGAAGGAACCCGGAAAACGCGCACAGGCGCGTCAGCCGCTCCGGAATTCCGTCATACCGAATGATTATACCACAGTCTCCGCCTTTCTTCTTACATCTATTGGGCGCAAAATGTTAAATATTGCGATCAGTCCTGTTATTTTTTGTATTTGCCTCATCTTTGCAGGATTTGATCGATCGATTCGCCGTTTATGCAGCTCTTCAAGCCATCATCGTTCCCCGTAGCGGCAATTAACAATCTGTTTTCTTGACAAATCCGGGTAACACGCATACAATAACCCCAATTTCAGAGCAAAGCGCAAGGGCGCGCAGTGAGGACCGTCTCACCGCCGCCCTTGCGCTTTTGTTTTTGGAACCCATCAGGAAAGGAGCGTTCATTATGACATTTTCCGCCGTCAACACGATCTGGGTGCTGCTGGGGGCAGCGCTGGTTTTCTTCATGCAGGCGGGCTTCGCCATGTGCGAGGCCGGCTTCACAAGGGCCAAGAATACCGGCAACATCCTGATGAAGAACCTGATGGACTTCTGCATCGGCACGCCTCTGTACTGGCTGGTGGGCTTCGGTATCATGTTTGGCGCAGGCACGGCGGCCTTCGGTTGGATCGACCCGTTCATCTTGAAGGACTACAGCCACATACTGCCCGCGGGCGTGCCGCTGTGGGCCTACGCCATCTTCCAGACGGTGTTCTGCGCCACCAGCGCCACCATCGTCTCCGGCGCGATGGCCGAGCGCACGAAGTTCTCGGCATACTGCGTCTACTCTGCGGCCATATCGCTGTTCATCTATCCCGTGTCCGGGCACTGGATCTGGGGCGGCGGCTGGCTGGCGGAACTGGGCTTCCACGATTTCGCCGGTTCCACCTGCGTGCACATGGTGGGCGGCGTATGTGCCCTGATCGGCGCAAAGCTGCTGGGGCCCCGCATCGGCAAGTATGGCGCGGACGGGAAGCCCCGGGCCATTCTCGGCCACAACCTGTCCATTGCAGCGCTGGGCGTATTCATACTCTGGTTCTGCTGGTTCGGCTTCAACGGTGCCAGCACCGTGGGCATGGACAGTGACGCGCTGATCGTCTCCGCCGGCCTGGTGTTCTTCAACACCAACCTGGCCGCCGCGGTAGCGACGCTGACGACCATGGTCTTTACCTGGCTGCGCTACGGTAAACCGGACGTATCCATGACCTTCAACGCCTCGCTGGCGGGTCTGGTGGGCATCACCGCCGGCTGCGACGCTGTGAACCCCTTCGGCGCGGCGATCATCGGCCTGTGCTGCGGCTTCGCGGTGGTGCTGGCGATAGAGTTCTTTGACAAGATCGCGAAGATCGACGACCCCGTCGGCGCGATCTCCGTTCACGGCGTATGCGGCGCGCTGGGCACGATACTGACCGGCCTGTTCGCCACCGGCGTCTCCACGATGAAAGGCGTGTTCTACGGCGGCGGTTTCAGGTTTCTGGGCATGCAGCTGCTGGGCGTCGGCTCGGTGATTGCCTGGACAGCGGTGGTCATCACCGTCGTGTTCTCCATCATCAGGGCGACCATCGGCCTGCGGGCCAGCGCGGAGGACGAGGCCATGGGCCTGGATCGCTCGGAGCACGGCCTGTACACCGCCTATTCCGGCTTCACCATCATGACCGACAGCACCGTGGAAGATGCCAAGCCCGTGGAGATTCCCGCCGGCAATTACGAAGCGCCAGCGCGTGCGGCGAGGGAAAAGGCCCCCGACGCGCCTGCCTACACCAATGTGCGCATCATCTGCCGCCCCGCCAGCCTGGAGCCCCTCAAGAAGAACATGAACAAGATCGGCATCACCGGCATGACGGTCACCAACGTCATGGGCTATGGCACCCAGAGGGGCAAGCCGGAATACTACCGCGGCACGCCTGTCGAGGTCACACTGCTGCCCAAGGTACAGGTGGACATCGTGGTC
The DNA here is from genome assembly GCA_045658005.1 of Clostridia bacterium. GTDB lineage: Bacteria > Bacillota > Clostridia > Christensenellales > Aristaeellaceae > UBA2862. The sequence continues at coordinate 22,101 of JAZOUD010000024.1, forward strand.
AGCAAGGTCCCGGTCCGCCTGGTCATCGAAACCGCCAAACGCGTGCTTCACACCGGCCACATCGGCGACGGCAAGATCTTCGTTACCGATGTCGAAAACGTCGTGCGCGTCCGCACCGGCGAAGAGGGCTACGACGCATTGCAGTCCGAATAATATTACCCCGGTCGCGCTTGCTGTGCGCCAACGTCTCCGCTGCCGGAAAACTTCTGTTTTATCGAGCTGACGCCGAGGCAATAGGAATGGCAGCTTCCGCAACTGCCACGACATCTTACGAATTGTAGCGGCGACGCATGAGCCGCCATCAGTTCCCCTGCGAATAGAGAATGTCCTGGCGGCAGATTGCCGCCGCTACAACAGGCGCTTCTCCTTCACTAACCACTGAATTCTGATTTGTCGCCCAGCGGCAAATCAGAATTCCCCTTCCCCACTATGCTTCCTCAGCCATCGGTTCATCAGCCACAGCGCAAACGCCGCGCCGCAGGCCTCGCCCACCGGCAAAGCCGCCGCCAGGCCAACCTCGCCGAAGAGGCGGTCGAGCAGGAACATGAGGGGGATATAGAATACCAGCTCCCGCACGAAGGCGTGCAGAAGGGTGCCCTTGCCGTTACCCATGGCCTGCATGCCGTAGGAGGTGGAATAGTTGATGAACTGCACCGGAGAGGCAAGGCAGCGTATCCTCAGGAAGCGCGCCGCGTAGCCCACGGTGGCCACAGCCGTGGCCGCATCCCCGGCGCTGGTGCTGAGAAACGCACCGGCCGCCTGGTCCGCGAAGAGCTCAAACAGGATCATACAGACAAAAGAGACGGCCAGACCAATGATGCGGGCCGTGCGTATGACCTCCTTCATGCGCTGATGATTGCCCGAGGCGAAATTGAAGGCCACGATGGGCAGCATGCCCTGGCAGATGCCGATGTTCACAGCGTTGGGAACGCGCTCCACCTTCATGACGATGCCCATGGCCGCCAGCACCAGGTCGTTGTGGGAGGCAGCGATGATGTTCACGCAGATGTTGGCCAAGTCAAACAGTCCGGTGAGGATCGCTGAGGGCACGCCCACGGCAAACAGCGCCCGCCTGTTTTCCGGATTCACCGCGCGGGCATCCCGAAGGCGAAGGCTCATCGACGCCTCCCCCGTCGCCCGCACATAGGCCCACAGCAGGTAGACGCACCCCACGAGGTTGGACAGCGTCGTGGCAATGGCCGCGCCGGTCACCTCCTGCCCCCGTGGGAGCAGCACAAACATGAACAACGGGTCCAGCGCGCAGTTGAGTATGCCGCCCAGGCTCAGCCCCATGCTGGCCCGGCCCGAAAAGCCAGCGTTTCTGAGCAGGTGGGCCAGTGTCAGGGACAGTATGCTGGGCACGCTGCCCATGACGATGACGATCAGCGCGTAGCTGCGGGCATAGTCGATGGTGGCTTCTGAGGCACCCAGGAAGCGCAGGATGGGATCGAGGAACAATCCAATCAGCGCAGAATAGAAAATCGCCAGCGTAAGCGCCGCGTATACGCTGAAGGCACTGACCCTCCGGGCCTCCTCCGGCGCGCCAGCGCCCATTTTCCGCGCCACAAGGCTGCCGCCGCCGATGCCAAACAGGTTGGACAGCGCCACGTTCATCATCACCATCGTCAGCGTGACGGTGGTGGCGGCCATCATATAGGAATTGCCGGTGCGACCGATGAAAAAGGCGTCCACCATGTTGTAGATCAGGTTGATCATCTGGCTGATGATGGTGGGAATAGCCATCGTCATCAGCGCCTTCGGCACCGGCATAGACGCGAACAGCGTCCGTTTGTCAATGTTGTTTTTCATTTGGAATGCCCCTGTTTGCTCTGGCGCATAGAAATCCTCCGCACACAGCTGCTGTGTGCGGAGGAAGGTTTGTTTTGATCAGCCCTGCTTTTGCTTGTGCTTGGGATTCTCGCAAATGACCATGACGCGGCCCTTGCGCTTGATGATCTTGCACTTCTCGCAGATGGGCTTTACGGAAGGTCTCACTTTCATGATGACAGTACCTCCTATCTTCATCGGATCGCGCCAGCCGTTCAACCGTTCGGCTGAAACGATCTGACAGGAAATGTGAATCAGCTCTTCGAGCGCCAGGTGATGCGACCGCGGGTCAGATCATAGGGCGAGAGCTCAATGGTTACCTTGTCGCCGGGGTAGATGCGGATGTAGTTCATGCGCATTTTTCCGGAGACATGGGCCAGTATCTTATGCCCGTTGGGCAGCTGGACTTCAAACATGGCGTTGGGAAAGGCTTCCGTGACAACGCCTTCGACTTCGATAACATCAGACTTGGACAAGCTTTTCCTCCTCCTCGCTCAACCAGGTGCGCAATTCATGATCTTCTACAGGCTTTGCCTGTGAAAGCCGCTCCTTCAACTCAGTCACCACACGCCCGGTGGGCTTGAGGTGCTTGCGCCGCTTTTTCTTCTGGCGGTCCATCTTTCTCAGGGCGCCGTTGGCGACCATCACAAAATCATCATCCACCACGCCTACGACGATAAAGGGTCTCCCCCTGTCGCGACCGGCCTTGGATATGACCACGCTGCCAATATCAATCGGCCATGCGTTCATCATTTCAGAACCTCCGACACCTTTTTCCCGGGCCAGGACAGCAGCTCCGGTTCGCCGTCGGTGATCAACAGCGTGTGCTCGTAGTGGGAGCAGGGCTTGCCGTCCCGGGTGACGATGGTCCAGCCGTCGTCCTCCTGGTAGACCTTCCAGGTCCCCATGGCGATCATCGGTTCAATGGTGATGGTCATGCCCGCTTGCAGCCTGACGCCGCGCCCGGGCCGCCCATAGTTGGGCACATTGGGATCCTCGTGCATCTCGGTGCCGATGCCATGGCCGCACAGGTCGCGGATCACGCCGTAGCCGTGGGCCTCCGCATAGGTCTGCACCGCGTTGCCGATGTCCCCCAGGTGATTTCCGGCCACCGCCTGGCGCGCGCCAAGCCAGAAGCAATACTCCGTCGCGTCCACCAGCTTCTGGGCTTCGTCGTTTCCGCCGCCCACCACCACTGAAAAGGCGCTGTCGGACTGCCAGCCGTCCAGTATGCAGGTGCAATCGACGGACAGCAGCTGCCCCTTGCGGAGCTTGTTCTTGTTGGGAAAACCGTGCACCACCTGATCGTCGACGGAAGCACAGATCGAAGCGGGAAAGCCGTTGTAGCCCTTGGAGGAAGGGATTCCCCCGCCGGCGCGGATCAGCCTTTCGGCCATCTGGTCCAGGTGGTGCGTCGTGACACCCGGCTCTATCTCCCTGCGCAAGGTCTCCAGCACTTCATGCAGCAGAGCGCCCGCATTGCGCATTTTCTCTATCTGTGATTCGTTCTTGATCGTGATCATGTCTGTGTTACTCCAGTGTTGCGAGGATGGCCTTGAAGACCTCCTCCAGCTGGCTGTCGCCGTTGACCGTGCGCAGCTTGCCCAGGCCCTTGTAATAGCCGATCAGCGGCTCGGTCTGCTCGTGGTAGGCCTTCAGCCGGGTGGAGATCGTCTCTGGCTTGTCGTCGTTGCGCTGGTAGAGCTCGCCGCCGCAAACGGGGCAAACCTTTTCGTCAGTCAGCTTGGAAATGTGGAAGGTGCCCTGGCACTTGCCACAGATTCGCCGCCCGGTGAGGCGGCTGAGAAGCCGCTCATCGGGCACGTCGATATCCACTACGGCGTCGGGCGCGCTGATGTCGTCCAGCGCAATCGCCTGCTCCACCGTGCGGGGAAAACCATCCAACAGGTAACCCGGCTTGCAGTCGTCCATGCTCAGGCGTTCCTTCACCATCGCGATGGTCACGCTGTCGGGTACCAGCTCACCGGCGTCCAGGTACCGCTTGGCCTCCAGACCCGTGGGGGTCTGGTTCTTGATGGCCGAGCGGAACATGTCGCCCGTGGAGATGTGCGGCACGCCAAGATGCGCGCTCACACCGGCTGCCTGTGTGCCCTTGCCGGCTCCGGGAGGGCCCAGAAAGATCAGTTTCATATGGTTTCCTCCAGGGGATTAGTTCAGGAATCCCTTATAGTGGCGCATCAGCATCTGGCTCTCCAGCTCACGCATGGTCTCCATCGCGACGGAAACAGCGATCAGCAGGGAGGACGCCGCGAAGGGCAGGCTCACGCCCGCAATCGCGTAGATGATCATGGGGATCACGGCCAGCACTGCCAGATAGATGGCGCCGAACATGGTGATGCGGTGCGTGATCTTCTTGATGTAGTCGCTGGTGGGTTTGCCCTGGCGAATGCCGGGGATCATGCCGCCGTTATTCTGGATGTTCTTGGCAATCTCAACGGGATTGAAGGAAATCTCAGAATAGAAGAAGGTGAATCCGAAGATCATCAGGGCGAAGATCACCTGATAGAGCAGGTGGGTGGAGCTGACATGGGTAGTCCACCACTGGTTCGCCGCCGAATTCGGGAAGAAAGCCAGGATGGTGGCCGGGAACTGCATGATCGCGTTTGCGAAGATCAAGGGCAGCACGCCGGAGGCATTCAGCTTCAGGGGGATGTGGGTGCTCTGGCCGCCGTACATCTTGCGACCGACCATGCGCTTGGCATACTGGATGCGGATGCGGCGCTCGGCCAGGTCCACCAGCACGATGCCCACCACCAGGATGACGAACACCACGACGGAGGCGATGACAGCGGGAATGCTGACGGCTTCGGGATGGCTGAAGATGTTGACGACATTGGTGCCCACGCTGCGGGCCAGGTTGGAGATGATGCCGGCGAAGATCAGCAGGGAAATGCCGTTGCCGATGCCGTTCTCGGTGATGCGCTCACCCATCCACATGGCGATCGCGGTGCCGGCCGCCAGGCAGAAGCCGATGGTCAGCAGGCCCAGGAAGCCGTTGGTGGCATTGGCATGCAGGCCGATGGTCAGCGCGATGGCCTGGATGAAGCCGAGACCGACGGTGACGTAACGGGTGATCTGGGCGATCTTCTTGCGGCCCTCTTCACCCTCCTTCTGCATCTCCTCCAGCTTCGGGATCGCCACGCACAGCAGCTGCATGATGATGCTCGCGTTGATGTACGGGGTGATGCCCATGGCCATGATGGTGTAGTTGGAGAGGTCAGAGCCGGTCATCGAGTTGATGAAGCCCAGCAGGCTGTAGCGCTCGAGGGCGGAGGCGATCAGGCTGGTGTCGACGCCCGGGGTGGGCACGTAGCACAGCAGCCGGTAGATCAGCAGCATGCCCAGCGTGTACAGTATCTTCTTGCGAAGATCGGCGATCTTCCAAGCGTTCTTCAATGTCTCAAGCATATCAGAACACCTCTACTTTCCCGCCTGCCGCCTCGATCTTTTCCTTCGCGCTCTCGGTGAACTTCGTCGCCTTGACCGTGAGTTTTTTAGTGATTTCACCATTGCCGAGGATCTTCACGCCATCCTGGACGTTCTTCAGGATGCCGGATTCCACCAGCTCGACGGGGGTAACTGTCGCGCCGTCCTCAAAGATATTGAGGCGCTCGACGTTGACGGTCGCATATTCCACGCGCCACTTGTTCGTGAAGCCACGCTTGGGCAGGCGCATGGTCAGAGGCATCTGGCCACCCTCGAATCCGGGCCGCTTGCCGCCGCCGGAGCGGGCCTTGGCGCCCTTGTGGCCTTTGCCGGAGGTCTTGCCCAGACCGGAACCCGTGCCGCGCCCGAGGCGCTTCGGGGCCGTGGTAGCGCCCACGGCGGGTTTGAGATCATGAAGTTTCATGGTGACCAGACCTCCTTATTCTGCAATCTCTTCGACCTTAACCATATGCTTGACCTTGAAGATCATGCCGCGGATGGCCGGGTTGTCTTCCTTCACGACGGTGTGGCCGACGTGATGGAGGCCCAGCGCCTTGACCGTGGCGATCTGATCCTTCAGGCAGGCGATGGTGGACTTGGTCTGCGTAATCTTAAGCTTCATTTCGTTGTACCCCCTTAACCGAGCAGCTCTTCGACGGTCTTGCCGCGCATGGCCGCAACCTGTTCGGCGCTGCGAAGCTGCTTGAGTCCTGCCAGGGTGGCGCGAACCATGTTGATCTTGTTGTTGGTGCCGATGCTCTTGGTCACGATGTCCTTGATGCCGGCGGCCCCCAGGACGGCGCGGACCGGGCCGCCGGCGATAACGCCGGTGCCTTCGGGCGCGGGCAGCATCTTCACGCGACCGGTGCCGAACACGCCGACCACCTCATGGGGGATGGTGGTGCCGTTCAGGGGGATGGTGATCATGGACTTCTTGGCTTCCTCCAGGCCCTTGCGGATGGCCTCGGGGATTTCAACGGCCTTGCCCATGCCGCAGCCCACGGTGCCGGGGTTTTCGGTGTCGCCGACAACCATCAGGGCCGAGAACCGCATGTTGCGGCCGCCCTTGACGGTCTTGGATACGCGGTTTACGGCAACCAGCTTTTCCAAATATCTGTTGTCTTCTTCTCTACGCTGCATTGCGTTGTACCCTCCTAATTAGAAGTCCAGACCGCCTTCGCGAGCGCCAGCTGCCAGCTCGGCCACGCGACCGGTGTAGATGTAGCCGCCGCGATCAAAGACGACTTCCTTGATGCCGGCCTTGACGGCGCGCTCAGCGATGATCTTGCCGACGATCTTGGCTTCGCCCTTCTTGTCGCACTCGTTCAGCTGGGAAGCGATATCCTTCTCCACGGTGCTGGCGGCGACCAGGGTGTTTCCGGCCACGTCGTCAATGATCTGAGCGTAGATGTGCTTGTTGCTGCGGAACACACAAAGCCGGGGACGATCGGGCGTCCCGCTGATCTTTTTGCGTACGCGCTCATGACGGATCTTGCGAACCTCGTTGCGATCACGCTTATTAAACATTTGCGGTAACCTCCCTCATTACTTCTTACCGGCCTTGCCTTCCTTGTGACGGACGTACTCGCCCTCATAGCGAATGCCCTTGCCGTGGTACGGCTCCGGCTTGCGGATGGCGCGAATGTCTGCGGCGATGGCGCCGACCAGCTGCTTGTCGATGCCCTTGACGGAGAAGTTCACGTTGCTCTTGTCAACGTCGAACTCGATGCCCGCGGGCGCGTCGACGATCACGGGATGGGAATAGCCCACAGCCACGGTCAACTGGTTCTTGTTCCACTCGGCAATACGCCAGCCGACGCCTTCGATGTGCAGCTTCTTCTCGAATCCCTTGGTCACGCCGGTGACCATGTTGTTGATCAGGGACCGGTACAAACCATGCATCGAGCGGTGGGGCTTGCTGTCGGACGGGCGGGACACGATGATCTCGGTGCCGACCTGTTCGACCTTGATATCCTTGTTAACCTTCTGACTCAGCTCGCCCAGGGGGCCCTTGACGGTCACGGTGTTGTCGTCCGCGATGGTCACGGTCACGCCGGCGGGAACCTGAATCGGAAGTCTACCGATTCGACTCATTCTAGTGCACCTCCAAATATATTACCAGATATAGGCCAGAACTTCGCCGCCGATACCCGCGTTGCGGGCTTCCTTATCGGTCATCACGCCCTTGGACGTGGACACGATGGCGATTCCCAGGCCGCCCAGGACCTTCGGAATCTCGCTGCTCCTGGCGTAAACGCGCAGTCCGGGCTTGGAGATGCGCTTGAGGCCCTTGATGACGGATTCCCTGCCCTGAACATACTTCAGAACGATCTTGATCTGCCCCTGCAAGCCGTCATCAACATAGTCGACAGACTTGATGTAGCCCTCGTCCAGCAGAATCTTCGCGATGGCCTTCTTCATATTGGAAGCGGGCATCGTCACGCTGTCGTGTCTGGCAATCAGGCCATTGCGGATCCGGGTCAGCATATCCGCGATGGGATCATTAATAACAGCCATTTCGTTACCTCCTTAAACTGCCGGATTACCAGCTTGCCTTGCGTACACCCGGGATCTGGCCCGCATAGGCCAGCTCACGGAAGCAGATGCGGCACACGCCGTACTTGCGCAGCACAGAGTGCGGGCGACCGCAGATGCGGCAGCGGGTGTAGGCGCGGGTGGAATACTTTGCGGGCCGGGCCTGCTTTATCTTCATGCTTGTCTTAGCCACGTTGAATTTCCTCCTTCAATCAAGCATTCTGGAACGGCATGCCCAGAAGGCGGAGCAGTTCCCGTGCTTCCTCGTCGGTCTTGGCGGTGGTGACGAAGATCATCTCCATGCCGCGGATCTTTTCAACCTTGTCATACTCGATCTCGGGGAAAATCAGCTGCTCGCGAACGCCCAGGCTGTAGTTGCCACGGCCGTCGAAGGCCTTGGTGGATACGCCGCGGAAGTCGCGCACGCGGGGCAGCACGATGCTGACCAGCTTGTCGGCGAATTCATACATCCTGTCGCCGCGCAGGGTGACCTTCGCGCCCACGTTCATGCCGGCGCGCAGCTTAAAGTTTGCGATGGACTTCTTAGCCTTGGTCACCAAGGGCTTCTGGCCGGAAATGGTCGTCAGCTCGCTGACAGCCACCTCCAGGGCTTTGGCGTTGTCCTTGCAATCGCCCAGGCCCATGTTGATAACGATCTTCTCCAGGCGCGGAATTTCCATGACGTTCTTGTACTGGAAGTGCTGCTTCAGCGCCGGGGCCACTTCCGCGCGGTACTTATCCTTTAATCTAGCCACTGTGCTAATCCTCCCTTAACATCAGTTGTCAAAGACCGCTTTGCACTTCTTGCACACGCGGCGCTTGCGGCGAGAAGCCTTGCCCTCGCCTTCGATGAACACATGGCCGATACGGGTGGGCTTGCCGCACTTGGGGCAGATCACCATCACGTTGGAGGCGTCGATGGCCGCTTCCTTCTCGATGATGCCGCCGGGCAGGCCCTGTCCACGGGGCTTCTGGTGCTTTTTCACCATGTTGATGCCTTCGACGATGATCCTGCCGGTTTCGGGGAAGACCTTCTGGACCTTGCCAGTGTTTTCTTTCTTATTCTTGTCGGCGCCAGCGATGACCTTGACGGTATCGCCGACCTTTACCTTAAGCTTTGCTGCCATGGTAGCACCTCCATTAAAGCACTTCGGGCGCCAGCGAAACGATCTTCATATAATCCTTTTCGCGGAGCTCGCGAGCCACGGGCCCAAAGATGCGGGTGCCCCTGGGCTGCTTCTGTTCGTTGATGATGACGGCGGCATTGTCGTCGAAGCGGATGTAGGTGCCGTCGGGACGACGATACTGCTTGCGCGTGCGGACGATCACGGCCTTGACGACCTCGCCCTTCTTCACGGCGCCGCCGGGATTGGCGGACTTCACGGAAGCGACGATCACATCGCCCACGCTGCCGGTGCGGCGGAAAGAGCCGCCCAGCACGCGGAAGCACATGATTTCCTTAGCGCCGGAGTTATCGGCTACCTTCAAACGGGTTTGAGGCTGAATCATATTAATCTTCCTCCTTGAGGGTTACTCTTTATTACTTCGCCTTTTCGATGATCTCAACCAGGCGCCAGTGCTTGTCCTTGGACAGCGGGCGGGTCTCCATGATCTTCACGGTATCGCCGATGCCGCACTGGTTCTCTTCGTCATGAGCCTTGATCTTGTTGGTGCGGTTCATGATCTTGCCATACAGCGGATGCTTGACGCGGGTGCGGATCGCGACGACGATGGTCTTGTCCATCTTATCGGAAACAACCACGCCGATACGAGTTTTGCGCATGCCTCTTGCTTCAGCCATTTTCAGTTGCCTCCTTTCGCGTTATGCCTTGCCGGCCAGCTCGCGCTGACGGATGACGGTCTTCACCCTCGCGATGCTCTTCTTGCAGTCGCGGATGGCGGCGGTGTTCTGCAGCTGACCGGTCGCCAGCTGGAAGCGCAGGTTAAACAGCTCGCTCTTCTTGTCCTTGAGGTCGGTGTCGAGCTCGGCCATGGTCTTGGCCTGGAGGGCCTTCAGTTCGTCCTTGGTTTTCACTGCTCTTCACCACCTATCTCAGTATTGGCCTGCTCCGCCACGGTCTCCTTCTTGATGAACTTGGTCGTGATGGGCAGCTTGTGGGCGGCCAGGCGCAGAGCCTCGCGGGCCGTCTCCTCGGGAATGCCGGCCATCTCAAACAGCACGCGACCGGGCTTGATGACGCTCACCCAGTACTCCGGGGCGCCCTTGCCGGAACCCATTCGGGTCTCAGCGGGCTTGGCAGTGATGGGCTTGTCGGGGAAAATCTTGATCCAGACCTGGCCGCCGCGCTTGGTGCGACGGGTCATGGCCTGACGGGCAGCCTCGATCTGGTTGGAGGTCACCCAGCCGGGCTGGGTCGCCACGAGGCCGTACTCGCCATAGGCGATGAAGTTGCCCCGCTGGGCCTTACCCTTCATGCGACCGCGCTGCTGTTTGCGGTGCTTGACTCTCTTGGGCATCAGCATTGCTTAGTTGCCTCCTTCCTTGCGCTCGGGACGATCCTGACGGCCCCTGCGCTCACCGCGCGGACCGCGGTCGTTCCTTCTCCTGTCGTTGCGGCCACCGAAGGGATTCCTCAGGTCGGTGTAGCCCTGCAGAACCTTCTTGCCGTCCTTGGGCAGGACCTGTCCCTTGTAGATCCACACCTTGACGCCGATGCGGCCGTAGGTCGTCTTGGCCTCAGCGAAGCCATAGTCGATGTTGGCGCGCAGGGTCTGCAGCGGGATGGAGCCCTCGTGGTAGCCTTCGGAGCGGGCGATGTCAGCGCCGCCCAGACGACCGGAGCAGGAGGTCTTGATGCCCTTGGCGCCAGCCTTCATGGAGCGGCTGATGGCCTGCTTCATGGCGCGGCGGAAGGAGATGCGCTTTTCCAGCTGCTCGGCGATGCTGTCGGCAACCAGCTGGGCGTCGGTATCGGGGTTCTTGATCTCCATGATGTCCAGCGCCACCTGGCGGCCGGTCATCTTCTCCAGCGCCTTCTTCAGGGCCTCTACGCCCGCGCCGCCCTGGCCGATGACTACGCCGGGCCTGGCGGTGTAGATGCTGATGTGCAGCTTGGTGCCTGCGCGCTGGATGTCGATGCGGGAGATGCTGGGGTTCGCGCCGCGGGCATCGCGGGCGGACTTCTTGGTGGTCTCCTCGATCATCTTGGGGATGGCCTTGCGAATGTTGTAATCTTCAATCAGGTTGTTGGAAAAATCCTTTTTCCCAGCGTACCACTTGGTGCTCCAGTCCAGGATGACACCGACGCGGGCGCCGTGGGGATTAACTTTCTGTCCCATTTTAAATCCTCCCTCACTTCTGGTCGAGCACGATCGTAATGTGGCTGGTGTGCTTCTTGATCATGTCGGCACGACCGTGGGAACGCGCCCAGTAACGCTTCAGGGTCGGGCCCTGGTTGGCGTACACCTCCGCGACGTACAGGCTGGAGCGATCCATTTCCTTGTACTCGGCGTTCGCGATCGCGCTGCTGAGCAGCTTCTCAACCACCGGCGCGGCGCTCTTGGGCGTATACATGAGGATTGCCAGCGCGTCGTCAACCTGCTTGCCGCGGATCAGATCCACAACGATCTTCGCCTTGCGGGGAGCTACGCGGACGTACTTGGCAGTGGCGCGGGGGCGCTTGTCGGCATTGGCCTGGCGCGCCGCGGCCTTCTCTTTAATGCGAGTTGCCATATCTTTCTATCTCCTTCCGTTACTTGCGAGACGACGCTTTTTCACCGGCGTGGCCCCTGAAGGTACGGGTGGGGGCGAACTCGCCGAACTTGTGTCCGACCATATCCTCGGTTACATAGACCGGAACATGCTTGCGGCCGTCATGGACGGCAACCGTGTGACCGATGAAATCCGGGAAGATCGTAGAGGAACGGGACCAGGTCTTCAGCACCTTCTTCTCGCCGCTGGCGTTCATTTCCTGCACGCGCTTGAGCAGCACGGGCTGAATGAAGGGACCCTTTTTGACTGATCTGCTCATATGGTTTGCCTCCTTTCAGGCCTTACTTGTTCTTCTTGGGACGGCTGATGATCAGCTTGTCCGAATACTTATGATGCTTGCGGGTCTTGACGCCCTGGGTCTTCTTGCCCCAGGGAGACATCGGGGCGGGCATGCCCACCGGGGAACGGCCTTCGCCGCCGCCGTGGGGATGGTCGCAGGGGTTCATCACGACGCCGCGGACGGTGGGGCGGATGCCCATGTGACGCTTGCGACCGGCCTTGCCGATGCGCACGTTGCTGTGGTCGGTGTTGCCGACCTGGCCGATGGTGGCGCGGGCCGTCATGGACACCTTGCGGACCTCGCCGGAGGGCAGGCGGATCTGGGCGTAATCGCCCTCCTTCGCCATGACCTGGGCGGCGGTGCCGGCGGAGCGGACCATCTGGCCGCCGCGACCGACCTTGATCTCGATGTTGTGCACCAGGGTGCCCAGCGGGATGTTGGCGATGGGCAGGCAGTTGCCCGGCTTGATGTCGGCGGTGGGGCCAGACATCACGGTGTCGCCCACCTTCAGGCCCAGGGGCGCCAGGATGTAGCGCTTCTCGCCGTCGGCGTAGACCAGCAGGGCGATGAAGCAGGTGCGGTTGGGATCGTACTCAATCGCCTTCACGGTGGCGGGCACGCCGTCCTTCTGGCGCTTGAAGTCGATGATGCGGTACTTGCGACGCGCGCCGCCGCCCTGGTGGCGAACGGTGATCTTGCCCTGGTTGTTGCGACCGGCGCGATGGCGCAGGTCGGTGACCAGAGAGCGCTCGGGCGTCTTCTTGGTGACCTCTTCGAAGGTCAAAACCGACATAAAGCGCCTTGCGGGCGAGGTCGGCTTGTACACTCGGATTGCCATTGTCTTGTTTCTCCCTTTCTTTCTTTGACCCTTTATCGGCGGGCCTTGCCATTGTGGAGGCCTTTCGGCCTCAAAGGGAAGCGCCCATCTGAGGGCAGGAAGGTTTGAACGGTGGTCGAACCATGCGATTCAATTTCCCGTTCCCCATTCCAAATTCCCAATTAAACGGAGCTTATTCCTCCTCGGCCATGCCCTCGAAGAACGGGATCGGCTTGGAATCCTTCTTCAGGGTGACGATGGCCTTCTTGACCTCGGGGGTGCGGCCGGAGGTGCGGCCCTGGCGCTTGATCTTGCCGACCGTGCGCATGGTGTTGACGGAATCGACCTTCACGCCTTCGAAGATGCTCTCGAGGGCCTGCTTGATCTCGGTCTTGTTGGCGCGGACGTCCACCTGGAAGGTGAACTTCTTTTCGGCCATGTCCTGGTAGGATTTTTCGGTCAGGACCGGCTTCTTGATGATGTCATATGCGCTCTTCATTCTGCATAAACCTCCTCAACCAGCTTCACGGCGTCCTGGGAAATGATGAACTTGTCGCAGTTCAGGATGTCCACCACGTTCAGGCTGCCCACGAAGGTGGTCTTGACGTCCTGAATGTTGTTCGCGGCGCGAACGACCATGGGCTCGGCGTCCTTGGTTACGATCAGCGCCTTCTTGTCGGCGCCCAGCGCCTTGAGCATCTTGACGATGTTCTTCGTCTTGGCCTCGGCCTCGGCCAGCGCGATCTTGTCGACCACGATGATCTGCTGCTCTTGCACCTTGCTGGACAGCGCGCTCTTCATTGCCAGCCTGCGCACCTTGCGGGGCACGCTGATGCGATAGCCGCGGGGCTTGGGGGCGAATACGACGCCGCCGTGGGTGAACTGGGGGGCCCTGCGGCCGTGATGGCGCGCGTTGCCGGTGCCCTTCTGGCGATAGATCTTACGGCCGCCGCCGCGCACCTCGGTGCGGGTGAGGGCGGACTGGGTGCCCTGGCGCTGCGCATTCATGTAGGCGCGCACCACCGCGTGCATCGCGGGAATGTGGGGCTCGACGCCGAAAACCTCGTCGGAGAGGGCGATCTCACCGACTGCGGCGCCCTGCATGTTGAATACCTTTACGTTTGCCATGATTGCGTCCTCCTATTAACCCTTGACCGCGTCGCGCACCATCACGAGGCTGCCGTTGGCACCGGGGATAGCGCCCTTGATCATGAGCAGGTTGCGCTCGGCGTCCACCTTGACGACCTCAAGGTTCTGCACGGTGACGCGATCGCCGCCGTACTGGCCGGGCATGTGCTTGTTCTTGAACACGCGGGAGGGGTCAGAGTTCGCGCCCATGGAGCCCACGCCGCGATGGTACTTGGAACCGTGCGCCATGGGGCCGGTGTGCTGGTTCCAGCGCTGGATGACGCCGCTGTAGCCGTGACCCTTGCTGGTGCCGATGACGTCGATCTTGTCGCCCTCGGCGAACACGTCGCACTTGATGGTATCGCCCACGCTGTAGCCGCTGATGTCCTCAAAGCGGAACTCGCGCAGGTGCCGGGCGGGCTTGACGCCGGCCTTGGCAAAGTGACCTTGCTCGGGCTTGTTGAGCAGTTTCTTGGCCCGCTGTTCGCTGAGCTCGTCGAAACCGACCTGTACCGCTTCGTAGCCGTCGGTCTTCTGGGTCTTCACCTGCGTCACAGTGCAGGGGCCCGCTTCGACCACGGTGACCGGCACCAGGCGACCGTCAGATACGAAAATCTGGGTCATGCCGATCTTCTTGCCGAGAATTGCCTTTTTCATGGTTACACCTCTCTACTTAGTAACAAACCGTCTTGCAGTTTGCCCTTCCGGGTCTCTCGACCCTTCTATTAGATAAGCCGTATGGCTAATGGCCTCAACCGGACGATCAGCCGCGCCGTAACGCAGGATCGGCATCGGTGAGCGCGTCCGTCCGCCCTTCGCCGCGAGAAACTGTCTCTTACAGCTTGATCTCGATTTCAACGCCCGCCGGCAGATCCAGCTTGGTCAGAGCGTCTACCGTCTGGGGGGTGGGCCGCAGGATGTCGATCAGGCGCTTGTGCGTCCTCATTTCGAACTGCTCGCGGGAATCCTTGTGCTTGTGGGGGGAACGCAGGATGGTCACGATTTCCTTCTCGGTGGGAAGGGGGATCGGGCCGGAGACCTGGGAGCCGGTACGCTTGGCGGTCTCGACGATGCGCTCTGCGCTCTGGTCGATGATCGAGTGCTCATAGGCCTTGAGCTTGATACGGATCTTCTGGTTTGCCATGTTCTTTCCTCCTGTTGAACTCATACCCCTTTGAGGGGCCGTGCACACGCTGCCGGGCGTGTTCTATTGTTTTTTCATTCGACGGGCATGAGCTCCGCCGTCCGATTGTCGGACATAGTCCCCGGAAATTACCGGCTCGATAGGGTTCTTCGCCGCAACCTTCCGGTTCATCCCATTCTTCGCCGCCGGCGGTTCTTGGTCATTCCCGGCACTTCCGGCAAAAATGCACAGAAATATCCCGCCACACAGCTTTTTTATTATACCCCATGTGGCGGGATTAATCAAATTAATTCTATGTTGTACAGGTTATGTTTTGAAGAAGCCGCCCTGTTTCCAGGCCTTACGGCTCCAACAGCGCCTTCACCGTCGGCACATACTGGTCCACAAGGGCCCCGATGATGGGCGTGCCGACGAGGGTACCGCTGCTGTCCACAAATACGGTGGTCGGAATCACGCTGATCACCTGCGCCAGCGGGTACAGGTCCTCGCCGAGGGCGAGCACCGGATAGTTGGTGCCGTTCTGGGCCATCAACGCCTTCGCCGTCCTGACGGCCTCCGGGTCATAGGAATCCATCAGTATACCGACGACGCCGCAGCCCGCCTCCTGAAGCTGGGTATGAACCTCGGCCAGCTCCGCCAGCTCGCCCACGCAGGGCGGACACCAGGTCGCCCAGAAGTTGATCATGGTGATTTTGTTGCCCGCATAGATCTCGGCGCTGGTCACGATGTTCCCGTCCAGGTCCGTGGTGGCAAAGGTGAAGCTGTAGTCCGAAGCCCCGCCTTCCTCCGCCATAGTCACCGGGCAGATTGTCAGCAGCAGCACCAGAGCGGTGCAGATGAGTTTCTTCATTATTATACCTCTGTTCCATGTCCATGTCGCCAGAGCATTCTGTCACCCCAACGGATAATGCCCTCCGTCTCCCCCGCTGATTCCTTCAAGGTTTGACGTCTTTATGTACCCATAGTATTTCTCCGTCTTATCCATCACGATCGACCAGCCGCCCTTCTCCTTAAAGCCGGTCAGCACCCTGCCCCTCTTGACACGCTTCAGCTTCTTTGCGCTTGTACTCGGATAATCATACACATAGCAGTGCTTCTTCACATACCTCAGGCAGTCCTCCAGGTGATCAATGCCCTGCTTCTTCCGCTTTTTCTGGAAATCGATCCACGGCCGGGACAGGTACTTGCTCTTCATGTAGACCGTGTATCCCCGGAAAATGATCTTCGCCCTGCCTGACTTCACGGACTTCACGATCACGGCGATGTACTTTGGAATCGTGCCGAGCGCGTTTTTCATCTTCGCATCCGCGTATATCCTGGCATCCTTCTTCAGAATCGCGCCATAGTCCGCCAAAGCCGTGACGGAGGACAGGGCGATCAAAACGACAAGCAACAATGCGATCTTCTTTTTCATGACGATCATTCTCCTCTAAATCGCCGGATTGCCAAAGGCATTACAGGCCGCTGAATCCGCCGGATATCGAGGCCAGCCTGCCCCCGTTTTTTTTCTTCAGGGCGATGCTGTATTCCATGTCTCCGTTTATCTTTTCGTAGTAGCAGACCGTGCTGTCACTGTATCCCTTTTTCCATCCCTTTCTGGTCAGCAGCTCAGCCGCCTTCCTGTACGTCATCGTCGGATTTACGCCATCCAGGCTGTATTTCTTCCCGGCCTTCTCGGGGATGGTGACATCGCCGTAGTTGTCCCCGATCATGACCTCCAGTACGCCATTGCTGTAAAACACAGCCGAGCTTTCTCGCCCCTTCTTCATTTTCAGCTTGAATCTGCTGATCAGCTTGTTAAAGCCCTCGTAATCGGCCATGACGTAGCCGATGAGATCGGTCGTCTTGCTTGCCTTCACTGTCAGCACAAAGGCCTTACCGCCCTCGGGCTTTACCGTGACATTCGTCTTGCCCTGCTTCACGATGGTCAGCAGCCCTTTCGCGGTGGCTTTGACGATCTTGCTGTTGGCAGATTTGCAGCTTCTGATCTTCTTGCCGGGCACCACGAGCTGATAGCGCTTGCCAACCTCGAGCTCCACGGTCTTCTTTCTGGAAACCGAGAGCTTCGACGCCCCGTTGGCCACCGCCGTGTCCTCTGCCCCGATCGGCTGAGGTACATCCGCCGCGTCGACGGTCTCCTGCTCCAGCTCGAGCCCCTCCACCAGCGGAACCTCAGAAACCAGCAGTGCTGCGTTTTCTGCGTCAACCGCGTCAATCTGCGGTACGGTGTCCTCCACCACGTCGACCGCCTCTTGCGCCACTTCAAGCCCCTCTGCCAGCGCCACAGGCGACAGCAACGCCGCAATCAGCAACACAGCCAGCAGACTTCGATATGTCACCTTTCTCATTGAGCAGCCCTCCTTATCGAACCCCGGAATAATCCCATTCGAGGTATTGTATAATGTTATTATGATAAAGTCAATATCTTCTTCAGCCGATTGTCATGGGGACTGTGGGCTGTAACAACCGATCAGGCACCTGCTTCAGTCTATTTCGGCGCCGTACTCCAGCCAGTTCACCTTGCCGTTCCAGTATCCCACATTCAGCTGCGCTCTGACGTAGGCCATGTCAGGTCCCCATTCGATCACATAATACAGCTGGTCACCGAAATCATAGAAGGAATCTCCGTACTCGTACTTCTTTAGCTTCTTCCTGACCTGCTCCAGCGGCATGCCCACATGCACGCCGACCAGGGTGTAGGCGGCGGTATCCTCAATCCGGATCCTGTGCACCTCCCCATCGTTGTTTGCAAAGTGAAAATTGTACAGCGACACGCCGCCCTTGTAATAGCGGGTATACTTCAATGAGCCGTTGTAGCCCTGTATGGTGCCGTTCTTCTTCTTCGTCAACCCCAGCTTTTTCGCGGCATTCTTGGCGTTCTTGCGGAAATATCCCGACAGCTCCACAGGCGCCTTGACCGCCTTCACAGTCAGCACGAAGGCCTTCTTGCCCTTGGCCTTCACTGTCACCGTCGTCCTGCCCTTCTTCCTGACGGTGATGAGGCCATTCGCGTAGGCCTTGACGACCTTGCTGTTCGCGGATTTACAGCGCTCGATCTTCCTGCCAGGTACCACGAGCTGATAGGACACGCCCACCTTGAGTTTCACGGTCTTCTTCCCGGATACGGTGAGCTTCTTCGCGCCGTTGGCAACCGCATCGCCCGCCGCCTCCGCGCCGGACGGCTGTGCCTCGACGGCGTTGGGCAGCTGCGCCGCGTCGACATTTGCCTGCGCCAGCTCAAGCCTCTCCGACAGCGCCGTCTCAGGCAGCAGCGCCTCGTCCTCCGCGCCCAACAGCAGCGGGTTATCCTCCGCGCCGACTGTCTCCTGCGGCAGCTCGAGTTCTTCCGACAGCGCCCCGACAGGCGCCAGCAGCGCAACGATCAGCAGCACGGTCAACAGGCTGTGAAATATTAACTTCTTCAATGACAGGACCTCCCTTGTATTTTATTGCAACGCATGTGTATACCACGCCAACCGGGGCCTCGCGGCCCCGGTACCGCAACCCGTCAATAGAACAGCTTCATGGCATAGCTGTTGGAGGTTGCGTAACCCAGGGCTTGCGTCATCTGACGTTCATCGCCATAATTGGGGTCGATGACGATAAAATCTCCCGGCGAAAGCCTGTCGATCAGCGCCCCGCTGTTTACGCCGATCACGACCACCCAATGCTGGCCTCCTTTCCCGAACCTGTAATGGACCATTGTCGGCTTTCCCGCCTTGAGGTTTGCGTATATCGCCGCGCCGTCAAAAGCCAGATACTCTCCGACGTGTCCCTTGTCATAATGGCACAACCCACCATAATAGAAGGTAAATGGATCGAAGCTCTGCTTCAGCAGCACGCTCAGGCCGATAGCGTAGGCGTAGGCGCAGCAGGGACCGCTGTACGACTGCTTCATCGACACGTCCATGTAATGTTTTAGCCGGATGGCTTCGGTTCTCGCCCAGTCATGCCAGGCATAACCGCCCCGGTCGAATTTTACCCCCTTGTTGACGAGCCGAATCTGGATGGCCTCGGCCTGGACCCCGCCGCCGGTAGATCCGGCGGGCTCGCCGCTGCGCGCCCAGCCAAGCCAGCCCAGGTTTGCCACGTGCATGCGATAGTACAGATCGAAGAACGGCGCGAGGCTGTCGCCCAGCTTGATTTCAACCGCCTCGATGGCGCGGCTCTGGCCCGTGGTTCCCATATCCTTGTCCGAGTCCCTCCAGCTCTGCCACTGGTTGTTTACAAACGCCCTGTAGGTGATGGCGCTCTTGCCGTCGAAGTCCTTGAGGCTGATCCTCAGCGCTTCCAGCCGCTTGGACTTGCCCGTCATTCCGGCCGTGCCACCGTCCAGGATCTTTCCCATCCAGCCCTTATCCTGGCAATGGGCCCTGTACGACAGCGTCGGCCGCTTTAGCTCAGGCGAACCGCCCGTGCTGAACTTGCAGTTCTTCCCGACGAGCCGGATCTGGATCGCCTCAAGCCCAATCGCCATGCCCGTAGAGCCGGCCATCGCTCCGTTTTTGGCCCAACCAAGCCAGCCCCTGTTCGAAGCGTGGACGCGATAGTAGATGTCATACTTCTTGGCGTAGCTGCCCTGAAGTTGAATCTGCACCGCTTCGAGCGCCCGGCCCTGGCCCGTCGTGCCCGCCATTTCGCCCGATTTCTTCCAGCTCTGCCAGCCGATGCCGCTGACGTGGGCCCTGTACTTCACCATGCTCGTGTTCTTGTCGCTCAGCGTAATCTTCAGTGCTTCCATCCGCAGGCTTTGACCCGTGGTGCCGGCGGTTGCCCCGCTGGAAACCGTGGCAAGCCACCCCTTTTTCTGGGAATGCGCCTGATACCGGATTGCCGGGATGCCCGAGGCATTGGATTCCCATTCGCCATCGTCCTCTACCGCCTGCGTTGCTTCCCCCTCTGGCTCTGCCAGCGCCAAATCCCCGTCGAGGATGTCCAGATCCAGTTCGAGCCCCTCCGCCAGCACGCCGTCAGGAGCGATGATCGCATCCTCGCCCAGCTCAAGCTGGTCGTCCAAATCCATGCCGTTCAACTCCACACCAGCGCCGTCCGCCTGAGTCACCACGATGTCGTACCCCTCCGCCAGCGCCGCCGGCAAACCCGTCAACAGCATAATCGCCACCAACAGCATCGAAATCCACCGCAACTCCATTCGCTTCATGTCCACATCCTCCTTTTAATGCGCATCAAACACGTCTTTTCGTTCGATCCCTTTCGGAACCCGCCGCTTTCATCTCCAGCATTTGGCATTTTCAGTGATTAGACGGTGCACATTCGCGATTTGTTCGGTTTATTTTAAAAAAATATATTCTTCACGTTTCCATGAAGAATGTAAACGATTCACGGGTAACCGTTGGATTGAGTTTGCTTCACCGGCCTTCACAATTCCCGTATTTCCCTGGTGTTCGCGTCACCTCAAACAGGCTGTGCCTGCCGTTGCCCCGCCGAACGACGCGGTAACAGCCACCTTCACTCATTTGCGCGCTGCCCCTTGCATAAATAATCACATCCTTCCCACGGTCATATTGTACCGAGGGAAGGATGATGTTTTTCAGGAATCTTGAACCGTCCCCTTGTCCCACGATCAACTCAGGGTTTCGGGTGATAATTCCGGTCGGAAAGTGGGACAAGAGAACCGTCCGGAATCCCTGATTTTTCTATCTGAATTCTTCGACACCAGCGTAGACTACCTGCTTGGCATCACAAGCTGCCGTCAAAGGTACCCCGTATCATCTGATAAACGCCATCCGTCATCCGCTTCCTCCAAGCCATACTGAACCTTTTTCGATCATCCTCGCCCGCCTGTAACCCGCTTTCGCAAATGACAGCATCCAAGGTTAAATATATAAAATCAATGGACATCGTCCATCCCTGCGATTATAATAGTGTCGGATTTTCTTTATTTTCAATTCATATTATGCGGATAGAATTGTAATATAATAGATATAAATTCCACAATTATGTCCATCGGGAGGCGCGGCATGTTCTCCAAATACAGCGTCAAAAAGCCATATACGGTCATTGTGGGCATCATACTGGTGATCGTGCTGGGGGTCATATCGTTCCAGCACATGACCACCGACCTGCTGCCCAGCATGAACCTGCCCTATGTGGTGGTGTACACCAGCTACGTGGGCGCCACGCCGGAGCAGGTGGAGGACGAGCTGACCCGGCCCATGGAGGCCGCCTTCGCCCCGCTGAACGACGTGAAGAAGATCACCTCGTCGTCGCGGGACAACGTCTCCGTGGTCATCATGCAGTTCAACGACGGGGCGAACATGGACACCGCGCTGATCGAGATCTCCTCCCGGCTGGACCAGCTGCGGGGCGACTGGAGCGACGACGTCGGCGCGCCGGTGACCATGAAGCTGAATCCCGACATGCTGCCCGTGGCCATACTCTCCGTCACACGGGACGACATGGACATACTGGCCCTTTCCAACTACGTGGAGGACGAGCTGGTGCCCGCCTTCGAGGCCCTCAACGGCGTCGCGTCGGCAGAGGCCTCCGGCGTCATCCAGCAGCGCATCGACGTCACCATAGAGCAGAGCCGCATCGACGTGCTCAACGCCGCCATACTCAGGGACGTGGACAAAGAGCTGGCCGACGTGGAGAAGGAGCTGAACGACGCCCAGGCCCAGCTGTCCGACGGCAAAGGCAAGCTCTCCCGGGCCAAGCGCAAGGCCATGAAGCAGCTGGACGAAGCCGAAAAAGGCCTTAACGAAGCCGAGGCCCAGGTCGGGCCTGCCATCGAACAGCTGACACAGCAGCGCGCCGAAACCGCAGCCCAGCGGGAGGCGCTGGCGCAAAACGTCGCCTCCCTCGAGGCCCTGGTTAACATGGACGAGGACCAGCGCCTGCAGCTCAAGGAGATCGCCGACGCGCTGGCCCAGCTGAGGCTGCAAAAGGAGAATCTTGAGGGACAGCTTGCTGAAGCCGAAGCCGCACTGGCGGATCCCACCCTCGCCGACGCCCGCGCCGAAGTTCAGGCCCAGCGGGACGCTCTGGACGCCGAGCGCACCCGTCAGCAGCAGTATCTGGACGACCTGAAGCTGCTGGACGCCGACGCCCTGCGCCAGCAGATCGAAGGGCTGGACGAGGAGATATCGGAAGGCGAAGCCGCACTGAAGGCGGCCAACGACGCGCTGGATGAGCTGAAGGCCCAGCAGGCCGCAGCACAGGATCGCATCGACGCGCTCACCCGCCAGATCGAAGAAGCCGAGGGCGAAGCTACCCCAGCGCCTGCGCCTACAGAGGCGCCTGTTCAAACCGGCGTCCCCGAGGAGACTGACATCCCGACAGAGTCTGAAGCGCCGGCGGAAACCGAAGCGCCCGCGCAGACTGAAGCGCCTTCCGAGACTGAAGCGCCCGCGCAGACCGAAGCGCCTTCCGAGACTGAAGCGCCCGCAGAAACCGAAGCGCCCGCCCAGACAGAAGCACCCGCGCAGACCGAAGCGCCTTCCGAGACTGAAGCGCCCGCAGAAACCGAAGCGCCCGCCCAGACAGAAGCACCCGCGCAGACCGACGCGCCTTCCGAGACTGAAGCGCCTGTGGAAACTGAAGCGCCCGCCCAGACAGAAGCACCCGCACAGGCCGAGGCACACGCCCCGACAGAAGCACCTTCCGAGGCCGAAGCACCCGCCCAGACCGACGCGCCTTCCGAGACCGAAGCGCTCCAAAAACCTTCCCCTGATGGGGAAGGTGGCGAGCACAGCGAGGCGGATGAGGTCCCCGCTGATATAGAGACTACCGACGAGGAAGCGGAGGAGGAGACGACCTCATCAGACTCGCCTGACGGCGAGCCAGCTTCCCCTGCTTCCGCATCTGCGCCAGGGGAAGACTTAGAGGCTCCGACCGAGGCGCCTTCCGAGACCGAAGCGCCCGCGCAGACCGACGCGCCTTCCGAGACCGAAGCGCCTGCGCAGACCGAGACGCCTACCGAGACCGAAGCGCCCGCGCAGACCGACGCGCCTTCCGAGACCGAAGCGCCCGCGCAGACCGAGGCGTCTTCCAAGACCGAAGAAGTCGGAGGCCAAGCGGACTTAGGAAGACAAGCAAGTTGTTCACCTCCTTGGCTCACAGAACGACATGGCTACGATCCGACTTAGACGCCTACCGAGACCGAGGCGCCCGCGCAGACCGACGCGCCTTCCGAGACCGAAGCGCCCGCGCAGACCGAGGCGTCTTCCAAGACCGAAG
>JAZOUD010000025.1:0-57192 GCA_045658005.1 Clostridia bacterium
ATACTACTCTCAGGTTAGAACAGCGAAAGCCGTGATGCGGATTTTTCGTTCTGGCAAGGAAAGACCCCGCAGGCTTGCTGGCGGCAAGTCAAGGGGGCTTGACGCAGCCAGGGCGGAAAAGATGCTCACGGAATCGCTGGGCTAAACTGAGAGGAGTATCAATCGCAAAATGAAGGAGAAGGCCTTTTCGACCTTCTCCTGTTTGTGCGAATAGACGGTTTATTCGTTCGATGGAATCGATGCCTGCATCAGCCAAACTCCGAGACTCTGCGGCAGCAAACCACATTTCGCCCGCTTCGTTTTCAATGAGCCCGTTAAGGTCTTAATCGATTCCATATTCCTCAAACAGGCGGTTGCGGTAATCCTCGTCGTTGGCGGCCCGCTCCGCGTCCGCGCCCCTGCCCTGGGAAAGGAGCTTCGACATCAGTCGCGCCAGGCGCGCCATGCCCAGGGCAAAGCCCTGCTCGCGACCTTCGAGTCGGCCCTCGGCGCGGCCCTCGGCGCGGCCCTCTTCCTTGAAAAGCTCCATGGTCTTGGCTTCGTCGTATTCGGTCAGCAGCATTCTTTTCACCCCTTCCCGATTGGCCTCCAGCCAGGGTTTGATCAGATAGTCCTCCGGCATCTCCCGCAGCGTTCGGTCCACCGCCGCCTCCAGCGGCATCTGGCTTCCGTAAGTGCGTACCCTGTCCACCAGCCAGGTGTATTCATTCAACGGCTTGCAGCTGTTCACAACGCCTGCGCTGTGTCCCTTGTTGATGTTGATCATCCGCACGCGAACGGAGATGTCCGCTTCGTCCCGCACATCCTCCGCAAACGCGTCGGAGAGGCTCAGCGTGCGCTCCTCCGGCTGATCCGCCAGGCCGTTGTAGAACACCACCAGCTTCGGCGCAGGCAACCGGATCAATGTGGTTCCGTATTTGTTTTTGTTCCACAGGGAGATCAGCCGCTCATAGATATTCGCCGTGTACTGCAGCAGCCTCAGGGGCATGTTCGGGTTCGGCGTCGACTGCTGCTCGTAGAGATTGATTTCGTCGGAGATCAGGAAGGCCACGTCGTTGTGCATTCCCATGTACAGCACCTGCTCGATGGTCGTGATGCTGATCTGCTCCGGGTCCGTATAGGCGGTGCCGTTCACGGCGTTGTAGAGGCTCAGCGTCCATTCCTTGTGCGCCTCGCTGCCGAAGATGTAGCAAAACAGCCGGTCCCGGTATTCCCTGTGTATCTCTGGCATCGCGTTTCAACTCCCCTTACCATTATAGCGCACCTAGGAATGTTTGACAACCCCCTGTCTTTGGCATGATACCGGGGATGGCTCTGTGGATGTTCGGCAGGCACACTTTCGACTCGCCACTCTATACCGACACAGAAAACCATCCCCGCGTGTTCCGTAGGGGCGATTTCCAATCGCCCGCGGGCGCTCGGAGAGCGCCCCTACGAGGTACATTCATAGAAATAGTTACCCTTCTCCCACGGTTTTACAGCTGCTGCCAGTCGAAGATGCCCATGACGGCGTCTGAAATGTCCATGATGTCGAAGTAATGCGTAGCGGAGAGCCTGGACCAGCGCCGCGCCTTGAGGTCGATATATCGCATCTGCTCGCACAGCACATATCCCTCGACGGGGCAGTCCTTCAGGCGGATGTGCAGCGGCCCCTTTACCGCGTCCGGCAGGATGGGGCAGGCGACGACCCTGCCCGATTCGTTGAAGAAGTTGTTGCTGACGACGATGACGGGCCACTTGATGCCGCCGACCCGCAACAGGTCGCCCTGCTCCACGGCCGGCGTCACCATACCTCGTTCCCCTCCGGCTCTGCCCATTCGACCTCATCGGACAGGTTCAGCCGTCCACCGTAGGCCGCGGCCCGCTCGCGGAGGCTGCGGTGGGCAAAGGCCCGGCTGAGGATGATCCGGCCGTCGACAGCTTCTGCTGTGAGCGTGTCGTCCGGACTGAATCCGGCGCTTCTCAGGAACTCCCGCGAGAAGCGTATTCCCTGGCTGTTTCCCCAGGGCTTGATCTGTACCTGCATGCGCGCACCGCCTTTCGGTTGGTTTATACATAGTATATACTATGTTGGGCGAGTTGTCAATACGACAACGAGGTCACTGTCATGATGTATTCGCACAGCTCCTTGGCCCGGGTAATGACAGTGAGCTCGGAATATTTCGCGGCCATGGCGTCACCTGTTTCCATTTAAGATGGATTGGAGATGGGATTTCGCCGCTACGCGAATGCTCAGCAGATAGACCTTGTCCTGCGTGTCGTTCCCCGCTTCCGTTCCATAATAAGGATTGTCCTCCGCCTTCACGGTCACCGTCTGCAGCTTCGCCTGCTCCGCCGATGTAAAGGCGGTGCTCAGGAACGTGCCGTTCAGCCACGCCCGCAGCGAGCAGTTCTGCCAGGTGATAGACACCCATTCATTGTGGTAGGTATACAGAAATGACGGCATTGCCTAAAGGACAATGCCGTCAATGCTATTGATGATAAGGACCGCACCGCCTGCCGCTTACAGGTATTTGTCAAGCGCGTCGATGGCGTCGTAGTTGCCCTCGGCGATGGCCAGCTCCATCAGCTTTTCGATGCTGTCGGTATCGGCGCTCTCCGCGAGCCGCTTGACCGTCTCCCATTTTCCCGCCTGGGCCTGGGCCACCAGCACCCTGCCGATGTATTCGGGGCTGAGGATGTCCACCAGCTGCTTAAAGTAGTCGAAGTCCTCGGCCTCCACCACCACGTCGGCCAGCTTTTCCCGCTGGGCGTCGCTGGCGCAATGGGTCGCGATCTGGGTGGCCAGCACCCGCGCCTCGGCCCTGTAGGCGGCGATGGCGATCTCGTCGGCGCAGTTTTCCAGAGAGATCTGCTCGGCGTAGGTGGCCAGCCACTGCCAGTTCTCCTGCTTCGCGGCGGCCAGGGCGATCTTTTCCTGCAGGTCGTCCTCGAACTGCCAGGCGTGGTCGCCCAGCCAGCCCCAGTTGCCGGCCTCGATGGCGGCGTCGATGGTGCGGGTATCGGCGTAGCCGTTCAGGTGCTCCAGCACCCAGTCGTGCATGCCCAGGCCGTTGGCCTTCTGGGCGATCTGGCGCAGCAGCTCCTCGTCCTTGATGTCGCCCACGTGGTCCGCCAGCCACTCCCAGTTCTCGTCCTGCAGGGCGCGCTCGCAGGCGGCCCTGCGCAGCGCCTCGGCGCGGCTTTGCCTTTCCTTGACGCTCTCGACCATGCCGTTGATGGCCGAGGACATCTCCTCCATCACCTCGCCGCCCAGCTTGCTGGCCCTGCGCAGCGCCCGCTCCACGCCTTCGCCGATCTTCTGGCCCACGTCCTGCATGGTACGGCCCAGATCGTCGGCATTGATGCCGGACTGGTCCATTGCGCGCCGGACGGTGCGCTTGCCCTTGGCCGCGGTCCGGGCCAGGTTGTCCACCATATCCCGCCTCAGGAACGGGGCGACCTTGCGCAGCACGTCCCAGTCCAGCTGGGCGTCGTTGGTCTGGATCAGCTTCTCCAGGCACTCCTGGCTGGCGTAGGGCGCGAAGCGGGCGATGTCCGCCGGCGTCAGCTTGTCCCGATTCTCCAGCAGCAGCTCGTCCACCGCCGCCTTGCTCATGAACGGGGCCATCTGGAACAGCGTCTGCACGTCAAAGGGCTTGGCCTCCTCCCCGGCCTCGCCGGCTTCGGGGGCTTCGGCGTTCGCTGCCTCCTGCTCCTGGGCCGGCTTTTCGGCAACGGCGTCCTCGGCGCCGTCGTCCTCCGCGTCCTTCCTGTCGGTCCGGAAGAGGCCGTTTACGATGTTGTTGACGAAGTTACCTATATTCTGTATCGGCTCGTCAAAGGGAGAAGCCGGCTTCGGGGGCTCCACGCGATCCTCCAGCACCTCGCCCTCCAGCAGCTGCTCGATGGTGATGCCGAACAGCCGCGTCAGCGCCACCAGCGTCTGCACGTCGGGCAGGGCCGCCCCGGTCTCCCACTTGGAAACAGCCTGATGCGACACACTCAGCGCCGCGGCCAGCTGCTGCTGGGTCATGTTCTTGTTCTGCCTCAGCTTTGCGATCGTCTTTCCCACTTGAATGTTGTCAATCATCTGTTCCGCCTCCATTTCCTTACGGATGTCATTCTTTCAATAGGCTTTCGCCTGTTTACACTATAGCACATTCAACCGTCATTTGCAAGCAACCGTCAGTTGAATTTGCTGTATTTTGGGTTGCGTAACACAGATTTATCAGCACTCTACGTCATTGAGTGCTAAAATTCCTCTTGACAACCCGCCGATTCAGATTATAATTAAGCGTGTAAACACAATTTAAACAGCCGCCTTTTATATGATGAAGGCGGCTTGAACGAAATTCGGAGGTAACAATATGTCAAAGGGAACTGTTTCCATCAATGCCGAGAACATCATGCCGGTCATCAAGCAGTGGCTGTATTCGGACAAGGACATCTTCGTGCGCGAGCTGGTCACCAACGGCTGCGACGCCATTCGCAAGTACCGCTGGCTGGTGAACAACGGCCAGGCCCAGGGCGACGACGCCCCGGACCGCGTTGACGTGATCGCCGACAAGGAGAAGGGCACGCTGACCTTCATCGACAACGGCATCGGCATGTCCGAGGAGGAGGTCGTCAAGTACATCGCCCAGGTGGCCTTCTCCGGCGCCACGGACTTCATCACCAAGTACACTGAGGACACCAAGGGCGAGGGTGCGGGCATCATCGGCCACTTCGGCCTGGGCTTCTACAGCGCCTTCATGGTATCGGACAAGGTGGTCATCGACTCCAAGAGCTATTCCGACGCCCCGGCCGTGCGCTGGACGAGCGAGGACGGCATGGAATACGAAATCGAGCCCTCGGACCGCACCGAGCGGGGCACCGCCATCACGCTGTACATCGACGAGGCGGACAAGGACTTTTTGAACCTGTGGACCCTGCGCAGCACGCTGGAAAAGCACTGCGCCTTCATGCCGGTGCCGATCTTCGTCAGCGAGGTCGTCAAGCCCGAGGAACCCAAGGAGGGCGAGGAGCCGAAGAAGGCGCCGGAGCCCCAGCAGATCAACGACACCCATCCGCTGTGGATGAAGCGGCCCAACGAGTGCACCGACGAGGAATACAAGGAATTCTACCGCAAAGTGTTCAACGACTACGAGGAGCCGCTGTTCTGGATCCACCTGAACGCGGAATATCCCTTCAACCTGAAGGGCATACTCTACTTCCCCCGCATCAAGAACGAGTTCACCGCCAGCGAGGGCGTCATCAAGCTGTACAACAACCAGGTGTTCGTGGCCGACAACATCAAGGAGGTCATCCCCGAATTCCTGCTGCTGCTGAAGGGCTGCATCGACTGCCCCGATCTGCCGCTGAACGTCTCCCGCTCGTTCCTGCAGAACGACGGCTACGTCAAGAAGATGGCCGCCTACATCACCCGCAAGGTGGCCGACCGGCTGGTCAGCGAGTTCAACACGAAGCGGGAGGACTACCAGCGCTACTGGGACGATATCCATCCCTTCGTGAAGTACGGCTGCATCAAGGACGAGAAGTTCTATGACCGGGTCAAGAGCGCCCTGATCTACAAGACCACCGGCGGCGAATACGTCACCCTGGACGAGTACCTCAACAAGAACTGCCCGGACGGCGAGGACAAGGTGGTCTACTACGCCAGCGACGAGAAGCGCCAGGCCCAGATGATCAAGCTGTACAACGACCAGGGCCGGGACGTGATCCTGCTGAATACGCTGATCGACAACAACTTCATCAGCTTCCTGGAGTACACCGAGCGGGACGGCAAGGTCAGCTTCAAGCGGGTGGACGCCGCCGCCGACAGCCTCACCGAGGAGGGCGAGGTCAGCGAGGACGCCCGCGTGAAGCTGGAGGGCCTGTTCCGCAAGGCCATGGGCGACGACACCGTGGACGTGCAGCTGAAGCCCTTCAAGGACGACGAGCTGATCTCGATGATCACCGTGGACGAGCAGAACCGGCGCTTCACCGAGATGTCCAGCCGCTGGGGCGGCAAGGACCTGAAGCTGCCCGAAAAGCGCACCCTGGTGCTCAACGACAAGCATCCGCTGGTGAAATGGCTGCAGAGCGCCGAGGAAAACGAGCAGACCGAGACCGTCTGCGCCCAGGTGGCCGACCTGGCCGAGATGGCCCGCCAGCCCCTGGTGGCCGACCGGATGGTGGACTTCCTCAAGCGCAGCAACGCGTTGCTGACGCAGCTGATTGGGAAGTAATGGCTGTCGCGTACAACTACTGATTTGTCGCGGAGCGACAAATCAGTAGTTACCTGTCTGAATCGTTACGAATAATCTGTATTAAATGGAGGCGACGCACACGAAGAAGACCTTCACCTTGCTCCTGATCCTTTCCCTCCTCCTCCCCGCCTGCCTGGCGGAGGGTGGCGGGATCGGCTATCGCTTCGCCGACGCGAAGGAGGCCGCCCAGCTGCTGCTGTCCAACCGGGATTACTACGACAACCTGACCCAGAACGACCTGAACTTCCGCATGCAGAAGCTGGACGCCAACCTTGAGGAACTGGAAGTCTTCGCCGCGGAGCAAACCCGGGACTATACCGACGCCGAAAAGGCGCGCATCGACCAGGCGATGGCCCTGATCGAGAAGAACTGCGCCGAGCGGGGCTATGTACTGCCGCCCCTGGAGGACATCGTGTTCGCCAAGACCACCATGGCTGAGGAGTGCGACGCCGCGGCCTACACCCACGGCACGCAGATCTACATGGGGCAGTCGGTGTTTGATTCTATTTTGGCCTACCCGGACGATCCTTCCATTCAGGAGAAATTTGACGTCCTCGTCGCCCACGAGCTGTTCCACTGCCTGACCCGCAACCACCCCGACTTTCGCGCGGCGATGTACGGCATACTGGGCTTCACCGTCGTGGACGAGGACTATGTATTCTCCCCGGAGATCCGGGAGCAGATCATCTCCAACCCGGACGTGGGGCATCACAATTCCTACGCCGCCTTTGACATCAACGGGGAGATGAAGAACTGTGTGGTCGTGTTCATCACTCGGATGCCCTTTGCCAAGGCGGGCGATTCCTTCTTTGACGGGATGGCCACCGGCCTGGTGCCCATCGACGACCTGTCCACGATGTACACCGCCGAGGACGCCGCCAATTTCCGGGACGTGTTCGGCAATAAAACCGACTATGTCATCGACCCGGAGGAAACGCTGGCCGACAACTTCGCCGACACGATGATCTTCGGCCTGGATGGCAAGGAATACAAGACCCCCGGGATCATACAGGCCATCGACGAATTGCTGAAGGCGGGCTTTGCCGCCGACGAAGCCACATAGGTTCCAGACCGTCGTCTGTTTATAGCAGACCGAAGTCTGTTAAAAACAGACACACGTCCCCGTCGCCGCGCCGGATGGCATCCCATCCAGCGCGGCGCTTCTTTGTTTTCTGCGTGTAATATGTTCGTGACAAAATCCATTTGGAAACCCAAATTGCTTTAATTCCCGCCCGATGTGTGGTATAATATTTGATGGTGTTTTATGCGGAGAAGTCTGTGTTACAGAGGTTTTATGTATGTCTGAACAGTCAAAACGTCCCCTGATCCTGGCCTCCGGCTCGCCCCGCAGGCGCGAGCTGCTGGCGCGGATGGGCTATACCTTTGAAATCTGTACCCCCGACGTGGACGAGCACGTGGCCGGTCACGCCCGGGATATCGTGCACACCCTTGCCGGGCGCAAGGCCCGCGCCGCGGCGACGCACTACACGGACGGCGTGATCATCGCGTCGGATACGCTGGTTTCGCTGGACGGCGCGCCCCTGGGCAAGCCCGCCAACGAAAGGGAAGCTCGCGAGATGCTGGCCGCGCTGTCGGGCCGTGAGCACGAGGTCTTTACCGGCGTTTGCGTGCTGGACGCCAAAACGGGCGAAAGCGAGATGCGCACCGTGCGCACCGGCGTCACCTTCCGGGACATCACCCCTGAAGAGATCGACGCCTACATCGCCACCGGCGAGCCAATGGACAAGGCCGGCGCCTACGCCATACAGGGCGGCGCGGCCCCATTCGTGTCCGCACTGGACGGAGAATATGAAAACGTGGTCGGCTTCCCCGTGGCAGAGGTCAGGGAAATGCTGTCAGGCTTTGGAATGTAATTCAAACGGAACAGCGATTTGAATCGACGACCGGCACGACACACCGCTCGCCATTCATTCCTCATTCCTAATTCCTCATTCCTAATTTGTAATTCCTCATTCCTCATTCAAAACCGGAGGTTTGTGATGGGTGTTTTTTCATCCGGCGGCGTGGGCATCGACCTGGGATCCGCCAATGTGACGATATGTCTTGAAAACGAGGGCATCGTGCTGCGGGAGCCCAGCTACGTGCTGACCCTGCGGGAGGACATCGACCAGATCCTGGCCGTGGGCCGGGACGCCCGGCAGATGCTGGGACGCACGCCCAAGGACGTGGCGCTGCTTTCCCCCATCAGCGACGGCGCGGTGGGCAATATCGAGCTGACCACGGCGCTCTTGCAGCGGCTGGCGGAAAAGGCGCTGGGCAAGCGGCGCGCGCTGGAGAAGAACCGGCTGGTGGTATCGATGTCCCAGGGCTGTACCCGGGTGGAGCAGGCCGCCCTCGAGGAGGCCGTGCGCACCGCCGGGGCGCGCCGAAGCGCCATGGTGCGCTCCTGCGTGGCGGCGGCGCTGGGCGCGGGCGTGCCCATCGAGGAGCCCCGGGGCTCGCTGCTGGTGTGCATCGGCGGTTCCACCACCGACGTGGCCATACTGTCGATGAACGGCGTGGTGGCCGCCCGAACGCTGCGCGTCGGCTCGCTGGGCATGGACGAGGCCATCATGCGCTACATACGCCGGGAAAAGGGCCTGATCATCGGCCAGCGCACCGCCGAGGACCTGAAGGTGGACCTGGGCTCGGCCATGCGCTCCCCCACGCTGATCCGCCAAAAGGCGTCGCTGCGGGGCAGGGACGCCGCCACCGGCAAGCCCACCACCGTGGAGATCACCGCCGCGGACGTGCACAACGCCCTGCAGCCGCCCCTGGAGGCGCTGGTGGAAAACATACGGGACGCCTTCGAAAACATCCCTGCGGAGCTGGCCGAGGACATACTGCCCCAGGGGCTGTACCTGTCCGGCGGCGGGGCGCTGCTGGAGGGACTGAGCGAACGCCTGGGCGAAATGCTGGGCCTGAAGGTCAGCATCGACGAAAACCCCCAGGACGACACCGCCCTCGGACTGTGCATGATCGCCTCCAACGACCGGCTGATGCAGAAGTTCGAGCAGAGCGGGTGTTTGATCGAAATATAAACGCCATCACCTTCCTCAAAGGGGAGACAACAGATAAATGCCTAAGAAGAAGCAAACAGCCAAGAGCACCGGCAAGAAGAAGCGCGGCGCGCGACTGTCGTCACAGGAATTGCGGCGCAGGCGCAACGCGCGCCGGCGCGTGCTGTTTTCCATACTGGTGCTGATCGTGGTCGCCGCCGTCATTTTCTTCCTGGTGCTGCGCAACAGCAACGAGATCTCCATCGCCGAAAACGGCATCGGATCGCTGTTCAGCCGGGTGCAGAGCGTGTTCACCGGCGCGGCCAACGGCATCAAGGATTTCGTGCATCGCTGGCGGGACTTCGACCGCCTGGAGGCGGAGTATGAGGCGCTGTCCCTGGAAAACCAGCAGCTGAGCCTGCAATTGAACAGCGCCCAGGAGGCCGTTCGGGAAAACGAGCGCCTGAAGAACCAGCTGGACGCCAGGAGCCGCTATGAATCCCTTGACCCGATCTTCGCCAGGGTGATCGCCCGGGAGCCGGGCCAGTGGTTCGAGACCTTCTCCATCAACCGGGGC
Source organism: Clostridia bacterium (assembly GCA_045658005.1). Classification (GTDB taxonomy): domain Bacteria; phylum Bacillota; class Clostridia; order Christensenellales; family Aristaeellaceae; genus UBA2862. The sequence goes on from JAZOUD010000025.1 coordinate 9,807, forward strand.
AAATCCGACGGCGTCGGCGCGGGCATGTCCGTGGTCAACGGCGACGGCCTGATCGGCCGCGTGTACGAGGCGGGCATGAACTACGCCAAGGTCATCTGCATCGTGGATTCCCGCAGCGCGGTGGCCTGCATGGTGCAGAGCACCCGCGACAACGGCATCATGCGGGGGCGCGTGGCGTCCACCTCCACCGACGCCCAATGCCATATCTACTACCTGCCCAGCCTGAACAGCGTCATGCCCGGCGACACCGTCATCACCTCTGGCACCGATTCCTTGTTCCCCAAGGGCCTGCACATCGGCACCATCACCGCCATATCGATGGACGCCGGCAGCGAGGGCAGCTACGCCGTGGTCACCCCGTCGGTGGACTTCCGGCACATCGAAGAGGTGTTCGTGCTGCGCGAGATCATCGAGACCGATTCCGACGAGGCCTTGCCCGCCATGGGCACCGCCGCCCAGACCGGCGGCGCCACCGCCACGCCGGCGCCAAACGCCACGCCCACGCCCTCCCCGACCCCGGCCGAGGAGACCTGGAGCTATCCCTCCGCCGGCGCGACGCCCGAGATCCTGGAGACCCTGCCCGAGGACGAATGGGCCAGGGGGAATTAGGAATGAGAAATGAGGAATGAGGAATGAGGAATTGAGAATGCCTCATTCGGCAGTTCCCTATGGAGGTAACTGAAACTTGCTTCGCAGACTTGCGCCGCTATTGATGATACTGGCCTGTGTCACGCTGGACACCACGATACTGCCCGTGGTCTACGGCGGCGTGTATACGGTGCCGTTGACCGTGGTGGCCGTGTTCCTGATCGGCATGCTGATGGGGCGCATGAGCGGACTGCTCTACGGCACCATCGGCGGGCTGCTGATCGACATCACCACAGGCACCCTGGGCATGATGACCTTCTTTTTCATGGCCGTGGGCTTTCTGATCGGCCTGATACTGTACAACCCGGGTGAACGCCTGCGCACCGCCCGCCGCCACGCCGGCCGCAAGCGGGTGCAGCGGGTGGCGTGGGTGTTTGTGCTGTACGCCCTGGGCGAGCTGGCGCTGTTCGTGGTCCAGTATTTCAACACCGCCGAGCTGCGCCCCGCCTATTTCATCAATATCGGCATACGGTCTGCGATCTGCGCCGTCCTGACGCTGCTGCTGCGCCCCGTGGCCTACGCCATACTGGTGGGCGAAAAGCGCCGCGTTCCCACCCGTCACAGGGAGGTGAAATCCTTTTGAAGCCCTATTTCAAGCGCATGCTGCTGCTCTCCGGCATACTGGTGCTGGTATTCGCGGCGTTCATTGTGCGCATTAACTTCATGATCCGCACCGACGGCGAGGCCTACACCGAGCGCGCCCAGACCCGTTCGGCGAAGACCATAACGCTCTACGGCATGCGCGGCACCATCTACGACACCAACATGGTGCCCCTGGCCTACGACCGCCGCAGCTACAACGTGACCTTCTACCGCGATCCCCTGCGCAACAGCGAGGCCGACCGCCTGGCCTACACCAGGACCCTGGCGGAGGTCATCAAGCTGATCGAGTCCAACGGCAAGACCACCGTCAACGACTTCTGGCTGAAGAAGGACGAGGACGGCAAGTGGCACTTCGACAGCGGCTCCGGCAGCGCCGCCGTCGAGACCACCCGCCAAAGCCAGTGGCGCAGCAACTTCTACGTCAACAAGGTCGAGGAGGAGGACCTGTACCGGACCCTGGTGGAGAAGTACCGCGTGCTGGAAGCCCTGGGCAACGACGCCGACGAGGAGATGATCGTCAAGGTGCTGGCCCTGTGGCAGGAATCCCGCATGAACGCCTTCAAGCCCACCCCCGTCACCATCGCTTACGACGTGGGCTACGAGACCGTCTCCGAGGTGGAGGTGCGCTCGCTGGACCTGCTGGGCATCGACGTGGAGGAGAGCTCCTCCCGCGTCTATCCCCAGGGGGAGACCGCCTGCCACATCGTGGGCTACACCAGCAAGATCTCCGCCACCCAGCTGGAGACCTACCAGAACCAGGGCTACCCCAACGACGCCTACATCGGCTCCGACGGCATCGAGCGCTCGCTGGAGGACCAGCTGTCCCCCTACATCGAATACCGCCAGGGCATCCGCACCGTGGAGGTGGACACCCGCGGCAAGGCCGTGCGCGAGCTGTCCTACACCCCGCCGGCGAACGGCAATTCGGTGGTGCTGACCATCGACGTGGACCTGCAGAACTATATGGCCCAGAAGCTGCAGGCCGCCATCGACGACATCCGCGTGGAGCAGAACGAATCGCTGCACCGGGGCCACTGGCTGCGGGAAAACGAGGACGTGCTGAAGAAGTACGCGGAGGAGGGCCGCGAGATCCAGCTGGCCCAGACCGGCGCCATGGTGGCCATGGACCCCTATACCGGAAGGGTGCTGAGCATGGTCAGCATCCCCCAGTTCGACCTGAGCATGTTCAACGACGGCAAGGTGGACCCCACCCTGTGGAACCAGGTGCTTGAGGGTGAAAACCCGCTTCTGAACCGGGCCATCGGCACCAAGGACGCCCCCGGCTCGATCTTCAAGCTGTGCACGGCGCTGGGCGGCCTCTCCGAGGGCGTGATCACCACCGACGAGATCATCAACGACCGTGCCGAGGGCTTCACCGAGACCAACGCGGACCGTCCCGCCAAGTGCTGGACCTCCACCCCGGAGGACCACCAGAACCAGAACCTGGAAAAGGCCCTGAAGAACAGCTGCAACATGTACTTCTACACAGTGGGCTACCGGCTGGGCATCGAGCGGCTGTACCAGTGGGCCGCCGCCCTGGGCCTGACCAGCAAGACCAACATCGAGCTGCCCGGCGAGGCCACCAGCTTCGTGGGCAACCAGAACATGCTGTACGACCCGGAGAATTCCCCCACCTGGCAGAACACCGCCAAGCCCCTGCTGACCTACACCGCCATGAAGACGGAGCTGGAGCAGGTCTTCGCCGAGCGCAGGATGAACGTCTCCAACGAGGTTTTCGAGAAGGCGCTCAACGACCTGATGCGCATCGCGGTCACCTACGACAGCAAGGAGAAGTGGTACCTGCCCATCCGCGAGATCCTCCAGTACGACATCGGGCTGCCCCGGCAGTACATCTCCAGCCACTACATGGTCAACACCTTCGTTACCTACCTGGCCGACATCTACTGGACGCCCAACGAGACCATCATGTGCGCCATCGGCCAGTCCATCACCCAGGTGACCCCGGTGGCCGTCGCCCGGTACGTCAGCGCCATCGTCAACGGCGGCACGGTCTACGATGCCCAGATCGTGGACAAGATCATCGCCCCGGACGGCACGGTGGTGCTGGAGAAGCAGCCCGTGGTGGCCAACCAGATCAACACCCAGGAGGCCTACTACCAGGCCATACGCGCCGGCATGGAGGACGTTACCGACGAGGTTGCCGGCGGCACCGCGGCCAAGTTCTTCCTGGACAACAAGTACAAAATCGCCGCCAAGACCGGTACCTCCCAGCGCACCGAGCTGGACGTGGAAAACAACAGCTGGATGGTGGCCTACGCCCCCGCCGAGGACCCCAGGGTCGTGGTGGTGTGCTACATCCAGAACGGCTACGCCGGCGCCTACTCCGCCTGGGCCATTCGTCCCGTGATCAACTACTACCTGGACAGCCTGGGCTACAGCGAGACCTCGACCATGGACAGGGAATTCACGATGGCGGACTGACTTTCGCCTCACGGATACCGACGAATGTAGCGGCGGCCTCCAGGCCGCCATCGGTGGCGGCGCAGACGCCGCTGCTGCAACACAAACTGCAAGGACAGACGTATGCTTTCCAGAATCAAGGCATTTTTCAAGTACATACGGGACAACCGCTTCGACAGGAGCCTGATGAAATACTTCGACTGGCCCCTGTTGATCATGGTGCTGGTGATTTCACTGTTCGGCGTCGTGTGCATATTCAGCGCCACCTCCAGCCAGGTCACCGAGGCCCCGGCGAACGTGGTCGAGATGCTTCAGACCCAGTCGATCACCTATCCCAGATTGCAGCTCTTCTGGATCGGCGCGGGTCTGGTCGCCATGGCCTTTATCATCTTCTTCCCCTACCAGCTCTACGAGCGCTACGCCAACACCATCTACGCCGCCCAGATCATACTGCTGACGCTGACACTGCTGATCGCCCAGGCGGGCCGCGGCGGCATGACCGCCTTCTTCAACTGGGGCAACGACCGCGGCTTCCAGCCCTCCGAGGTGTGCAAGATCGCCATTATCATCGCGCTGGGCAAGGCCTTCTCGGTGCGCACAAAGCCCATCATGACCATCCACGACATCATCCCCCTGGCCATCTACATGGGCATACCGATGATCCTGGTGGTGCTCCAGCCGGACGTGGGCACGGCGCTGGTGTACGTGGCGGTGTTCAGCGTGATGGTGTTCGTCTCCGGCACCAACAGCAAGCTGATCTGGGGCGTCATCATCGCAATGGTGGTGATGATGATCCCGCTGTGGTACTTCATCAACAACTCGGCCTCGGACAACTTCCGCTTCACCCGCATACTGATGTGGCTGAACCCGGAGGCCTACCCCGACGAGGCCCGACAGATCATCAACGGCCAGATCGCCATCGGCTCCGGCGGCCTGTTCGGCAAGGGCATCGTCTCTCCCGGCAGCTTCGCGTCGCTGGGCTACATATCCGACGACCACACCGACTTCATATTCGCCATCGTGTGCGAATCCTTCGGCCTGGCGGGCGGCATCGCCCTGGTGCTGGGCTATGCGCTGCTGATCGGGCGACTGATCGTGCTGTCCATACGCACCAAGGACCCCTACGGCTCCTACCTGATCGTGGGCGTGATGGCCATGCTGCTGTTCCACGTGGTGGAAAACATCGGCATGGTGATCGGCCTGCTGCCCGTCACTGGCATCCCCCTGCCCTTCGTCAGCTACGGCGGCTCGAACATGCTGACCAACATGATGGGCATCGGCCTGGTGCTGAACGTGGTGATGCGCTCCCGCCAGCACGAGCAGCGCCAGCACACCTCAGGCGCCAAGGTCGTGGCGCTGAAGCGGGAGTAATTCATTCCTCATTCCTCATTCCTCATTCCCCATTTCTCATTCCCCATTCCTCATTTCAATCCCCCTCCCCGCATAACCTTTCCCGACGGGAGGGATTTTTTATGTCTGAAAACAGCACGCTGCGCATTCACACCCAGTTCAGGCCCGATGCCGCGGAGGGCGAGCCGCCGACGTCCCGGCGAAGGAAGCGGCGACAGCGCAGGCCAAAGGCCGCGCTGACCCATGGGGACAAGCTGCTGCGCAACAGCGCCATCGCCTGCGCGCTGCTGTTGGGCATACTCGCCCTGGGCAACCTGCGCCAGCCCTGGGCGCAGAAGGCGACTGAGGGCATCGAGCGGGCCCTGACCATGCACATCAACCTGGACGATTCCATCGGCGAGCTGACCTTCGTGCGCCAGATCATGCCGGAATCCGCGCTGGTCTTCCTGAACGTATCCGGGAACACCGCGCTGTCCAGGCCATGCGACGGGGCGCTCACCCACCCCTACAGCGCGCTGCAGCCCTGGCTGGCCTTTGAGGCGGGCAACCGGCCCGTATGCGCCGTCGATGCCGGCACCGTCACCGCCGTCAGCCCGCTCTCCGGCGGCACCCAAGGGATTTTGGTGGACCACGGCGAGGGCCGGGAAACGCTGTACGCCAATCTCAGCGAGGTCACGGTGCAGTCCGGCGACCGCATCGCCCGGGGCCAGCGGCTGGGCGCGTGCGAGGACGGCCTCTACTTCGAGCTGCGCCAGGGCGGCGAATCCGTGGACCCCACGGAAGCATTGGGGCTGTAGATGTCGCTCTGCGTCGGACACACGCGGATCGTCGTCCATCCGCTGGCGCTATTGTATCCGCTGGCTGCGGCCATGCTGGGGACCGGCGCAGAGGCGGCGGCGCTGACGGTGGCGCTGGCCTTCCACGAGGCTGCCCACCTGCTGGCCGCCCATGCCCTGGGGGTGGGCATCGCAAGCCTTCGCCTGACGCCCTTCGGAGGCGCCATGGCCATGGAAAACCCCTACGGCCTGTCGCCCCTTCGCCTGGCGACGGTCTGCGCCGCCGGCCCGCTGGCCAACGCCCTGCTGGTGGTGACCGCCGGGGCCCTCGCCCACTGGGGCATGCTCTCCCCCGGCTTCGCGCTGGCCTTCATGCAAATCAATCTGGTGCTGCTGGCCTTCAACCTGCTGCCCGCGCTGCCATTGGACGGCGGCCGGATCGCCTACGCCCTGCTTTCCCTGAAGCTCAAGCGGGAGAAGGCGCTTGAAATCGGCATCCGGGCAGGCCGCGCGGTGGCGGCCATGCTGCTGCTTGCCTGCGCCGCCTTCGCCGTGCGATGGCACAGGGTCAACCTGTCCTTCCTGTTCGCGGCGGTATTCATCTGGGCCAGCGCCGCCGACGAGCGCCGGGCGTTTGCGGGCGCCCCGATGAAAGCCGTGCTCGGCACCCTTCGCCCCATCGACGGCCCCGTCCCCGCGCGGGTATGCGCGGTGGGCGCCGACTGCGCCGTAGGCACCGCCCTGAAGGCCGCGCGCCCCGACGCCCCGACGCTGTTCGCCGTCTACAAAGACGATCGCCTGTCATCCATCACAGACGACAGGCGATTGGTGAACGCCGCGCTGGCGCGCGGCCTGGGAGCGAGGGTTGGGGAGGTGGACAAATAGCATCTTCAGGTCCGGCTGGGTGTTCACCAGCAAATGGGTCACGCCCGTCGTTGCGCCAATCACCAGCAGCACGCTGGTCAGCAGGCCGAGCCCGCCCGCGGTCATCAGCGTCACCGTGAACAGGTGGTTGATCCTGCTACGGTCCCGCGCGAGATATCGGCCGTACAGGACCTGCGAACCGCTGACGAACATGATGCTCGCCGCATAGAGGAAATGGTTCAGGGGCCCGAACAGGCCTATGGCGCTCATGGCGCTCTGCCCGATGTTGTGGCTGGCGTACAGGCTGTCCACGATGCCGTTCACCGATGTGATGATGAGCAGCAATACCTGGTAGGGCAGGAGCTTAAAAAACACAGCCCTGTCAACAGCTTGTACTCCGACGATTTACCGTTCCCGTTCATACTGTTACACCCTCTATTTCCTTACATGATTTCCTGTTCCGTCACGCATTCCGTCTTGATCCTGCCCACCAGGAATTGCAGCGCCTCGATTACCCGGGGGCGGATGTCGCCGCCGACCATCACGAACATGATGTCGTCCCCCACCGCCAGTTCCCCCTCGTTCATCCACGCCCTGGCAAAAAAAAGCCCGGCATTTCAAGGGTCTGGGCCACGGCCTGGCGCACCTTTTCGTCGTCCGCCGAGAAGCGCATGCCCTTCACGGGCTTCGCGTCGGCGTCGCCGTCGCGCACGCGGGACCTGGCGTCCTCCCGGACCACGCCGTTGTGGATCAGGAACATGCCCGTCCGCGCCAGGTCGCAGGAGCCCTTGGCCTCCCTCAGCCAGGCGTCCATGGAGGGGGCCTGCCGCGTCTTCGGCGACGGGGGCGTCGCGCAGTCGGCGGATCCCTCGGACAGGAGCATCTCAAGGCCGTGCGCCAGCGCGGGCAGTATGGCCGTCAGGTTCTCCCGGGCCGCCCGCTCGCTGCCCGGCAGGTTGACGATCAGGGTGCGCTTCCGCATGCCCGCCACGCCCCGGGACAGGCAGCCCCTCGGGGTCAGCTTCATGCTCTCGGCCCGCATGGTCTCGGCCAGGCCCGGCGCCTGGCGCTCGATCACGTCCAGCGTCGCCTCCGGGGTGACGTCCCGGGGCGAAAAGCCCGTGCCGCCGGTGGTCAACACCAGCGCCACGCCCTCGTCGGACAGTTTCTTCAGGACCTCGGCGATCTGCAGCCGTTCGTCCTGCAATATCGCGGTGTGGACCACCGCATAGCCCGCCTCAATCAGCATCCCGCGCAGCGCGGGTCCGCTGGTGTCCACCCGCTCGCCCCGGGCCCCCTTGTCGGAAACCGTCAGCACCGCCGCCGTATAGCCCATCACGCATCCGTCCTTTCATTGTCCCCGTGAACGCCGCCCGTTTTTTTCAGCAGGCGGATGTCGGAGATCGCGATGTCCCGCTGGACCGCCTTGCACATGTCGTACACCGTCAGCGCGGCGACGGACACGGCGGTCAGCGCCTCCATCTCCACCCCCGTCCTTCCGTCCGCAGAAACCGCAGCGGTGATCTCCACCGACAGCCGCGCCTCGTCCAGCGTCAGGGACAGCTCGACGCCGTTCAACGGTATGGGGTGGCACATCGGAATGATGTCGGGCGTTCGCTTCGCGCCCATGATCCCGGCCACCCGGGCCACCGTCAGCACGTCGCCCTTCTTCACGCCGCCGCTGCGAACGAGGTCAAATGCAGCCCGGTTCAACCGCACGCGCCCTGCGGCCACCGCCGTTCGACAGGTGACGCCCTTCTCGCCCACATCCACCATGCGCGCGCGGCCCTCGCCGTCAATATGGGTCAAAGCCCGCTGTTCCATTGGAATCCGTCAACTCCTTCCGGGCACCTGAAGAGCGCTCATCCGCCGATGCGGTTCATGCTCCGGTTGGCGCTGCTCGGCCGGGCATAGGACAGCAGGGCGTGGCCCTCCGGCTTGGCGGCGCAGGCCGCGAGGAACTGCCGGCGCATGCCCTCGCGATCCAGGCCCTTCACTGTAAATTCCAGCGGGGAATGCAGGCAGGGCTTCAACCTGCCGTCCGCCGTCAGCCGCAGGCGGTTGCAGCCGGCGCAAAAGGGGGCGCTCAGCGGCGATATCAGCCCGATCCTGCCCTGCGCCCGAGGCAGGCGGTACATGCGCGCCACGCCGTCGCCGCCCGCCGGCACAAGCTCCGGAAGCACCTGGAGCACCCGGCTGCAGGGAATGAAGGCCTCCGGGCCGAACGCCGCCCTGCCGACCATCGGCATCAGCTCGATGAACCGCACGTCCACCGGCCAGCGCCGGGAGAGCTCCGCCAGCGGACGGATCTCGTCGTCGTTCCACCCGCCGATCAGCACGGCGTTCAGCTTCGTGCGCTCAAAGCCCGCGTCCAGCGCCGCCTCTATGCCCTTCAGCGCCAGGTCCAGCCCGCCCGCGCGGGTCATCCAGGCATACTTCCTCTCGTCCAGCGTGTCCAGGCTGATGTTCAGCCGGGACACCCCCGCCGCCTTCAGCGGCTTCGCCAGCCCGGGCAGCAACGTGCCGTTGGTGGTCAGGCCAATCTCCTCGATGCCCGGGATCTGCGCGGCGCCCTCGCAAATGCCCAGGATATTCCGCTTGACCAGCGGCTCGCCGCCCGTGACGCGCAGCTTGCGCACGCCCAGCTCCGCCGCGACGCGAAGGCCCAGGAGCATTTCCGCCTGGCTCAGCATCTCATCGTAGCGGCGCTTGCAAACGCCCTCCGCCGGCATGCAGTAGCGGCAGCGGAGATTGCACAGCTCCGTGACGGACAGGCGCAGGTAGGTGATCCCGCGGCCAAAGCGATCCTTCATCTGAATCTCCCGGAAACTCGTCAATAGCGCCCGAAGGTGCAGTTTGGAAAGTGACAGCGCTGGCACAGCTGGCACAGGCCGCCGTCCCCCAGGCGTATGAGGTCCGCCTTCGTGACGGCCTCCCCGGCGTAGATCGCGGGCAGCAGCACGTCGAACAGCGTCGTGGGCCTGGAGATCGCCGCTCCCGGCACGCCCAGCACCGGCACGTCGCCCAGGTAAGCCACCAGGGTCATGTTCCCCGGCTGGGACGGCGCGCCGTGGCTGACCACCCTGGCGCCCAGCCGCCGCACCGCCGTCGGGGTCACGTCGTCCGGGTCCACGGACATGCCCCCGGTGAATATCAGGAAATCCGCGCCGCTGTCCAGAAAGGAACGGGCGGCATCCGCGATCATATCCGCGTCGTCGTCGCAAAGCGTCACGCCCAGGACCTCGCCCGGATACGCCGCCAGCTTCCCGCGCACCACCGGCTCAAACCTGTCCTGGATGCGGCCGGTGTACACCTCCGAGCCGGTGACGATCACGCCCGCCCTGCGCGGGGCGTAGGGCAACAGGCGCAGCAGCGGGCGCTCCCTGCACAGCGCCTCCGCCTGGATGATCTGTCGCTCCTGGGTCACCAGGGGCACGATGCGCATGCTGGCCAGGCGCATGCCGGGCTTCACCGGGTAGTGGTCCGGCAGGGTGGATATGGTGATGTCAATGTTCACCTACGATGTTTTGCGCGTTACTATTCCTTCCAGCCCGATAAAAAGCGTCAGCACCAGCAAGGAAGATATGTTGACCATTTTTTACGATGAGGGCTCCCATGAGATCACCGTCATGAGCGAGGTGACTGGCAAGGTCAAGATCACCGTCAGGACATCCAACGGCAAGAAGCTCGTGCTTGCCCTGACGATAAACGATTCCAATGCGATCCGCCTGTTTCAGGAGGCCGACCCCGGCATTCACGAACCCGTCGCCAACACTGGTGAATTTCGCGTCGCCAACAAATTCTATGTGCTCTGCGCATCCGGGTACAGGGAGGAAACCTGGGGAGACGAACCCGACACCGACAAGGGATACGGCTCCAACCCAGCGACCTTCGCTTTGCGATGTTCCGGCTTGTCTCCCCCGATAAATCAGTATTTACATACAACAAAACAATACGCATCGCCAAAAATACGAGACCTCCCGGTCCTCGTAGACCAGGAGGTCTTCCATGGGTACCCGCAGCACCCGGGCCAGCGCCAGCAGGTTGTCGACGCTGGGCAGGCACTCCCCATGCTGCCACTTGTAAATGGCCTGCGGGTATTCAAACCCGAAGTAGGCTTGAAGCTCCCGCACGGTCACGCCCGCCTTCTCGCGGAGCCGCCGGATGTTGCGGCCCGTGCCCGGCAGGTCGATGACCGGGAAAACGGAGCATTCACACATGCGACATTCTCCCCTTTGTAAGAGTCGGTCGTCGGGCGATACTGTCGTGAAGCGGTGAACGGTATTGATTATACACCTTTTGTCCCAATTATCCCGGCAAAAAAGTTGCGAACACCTCCTTTCGCTGGCCGTCGCACAAAAAAACGCAGGAGCATCGTCCGATGCCCCTGCGCTTTCTTTGTACCGTTTCTTCCTTCCCTGTCAATTCTCCCGCTTGGTGGCGTAGGCCGCGACCAGCGCCAGCAGCATCACGATGCCCTTGACGGCGGGCAGGAAGTAGAAGTTCACGCCCATGATGTTCAAGCCGTTTTCCAGCACGTCCACCAGCAGTGCGCCAACCAGCGTACCCAGTGCGTTGGGCTTCTCCGCGCCGCCGACCGAACGGCCGACGAACACGGCGGCCAGGCTGAGCATGAAGTAGTTGTCGCAGCAGTTGACCGACGCGGCGGACTGGCGGCAGGCCACCAGCACGGCGCCCACCACCACGAACAGCGCGGTGATCATGCCGGCCAGGTAGCGATAGCCCTTGACGTTGATGCCGGAGAGCTTGGCCGCCTGCTTGTTGCCGCCAATGGCGTACATGAACCGGCCGTACTTGGTATGCTCGAGGAAGATATAAGCCAACAGCACGCTGGCCAGCATCACGCCGATGATGATGGCGGGATTCAGGCCGATGGCCTTGAAATCCTCGCCCAGCAGGGTGCGGGCGGGCTGGCCCAGCCTCTCCTTCAGGCGATTGGGCAGCATGCCAGTGGACACGACGCCGCCGCCAGGTTGAAGTTCACGGTCTCGCTGACCAGCGCGCCCTCCTTGCGGCGCTCCTCGGGCACCAGGGCCAGGCCCTGCTTGACGGCGTCTGTGGGAATGCCGATCTTCAGCTCCCTGCCCTTCAGCTTCACCCTGCCCCCGGCCTTCCTGTAACCGCCAAAGATGGTCTTGCACAGCTCGCTCTTGCCTGCGCCGACCAGGCCGGCAATGCCCACGATCTCGCCCGAGCGCACATAGAAGCTGACGTCGTTGACCTTGTTGTCGATATCCCGCAGGTGCTCCACCTCGAACAGGGTTTCGCCGATGGGGACGATCTCCTTCGGGAAGTTCTCCTCGAACTTGACGCCAAGCATCATCTCGATGATTTCCTTGGTGGTGGTCTGGGGCGTGATATCCCGGGTGTCGACGATCTCGGCGTTTCGCATCACGGTGTACTTGTCGCAGATCTGAATGATCTCGTTGATGCGGTGCGATATAAATACGATCGCTATATTCTTTGTCTCCCGAAGGTGGCGAACCAGGCGGAAAAGCTCCTCCGTCTCCGTGTCGCTCAGCGGCGCGGTAGGCTCGTCCAGGATCAGGAAGTTGCATTCTGAGGTTATGGCCCTGGCGATCAGCACCATCTGCTTCTGTGCCAGCGTCAGGTCCTGGACCAACGAGCGGACGTTGACCTTGATATTCAGGCTGTCCAGGATTTTGCGCGCCTCCCGGCGCACGCTGTTCCAGTTGACAAAGGGATTGAAGCCCTTGTCTTCCACCATGTGGTTCATCATCACGTTTTCGGCCACGGTCAGCGTGGGCACCAGCGCGGTGTCCACTTCCTGGTAAACGATCTGAACGCCCATTCTCTTGGCGTCCATCGTGCTGCGGACCTCCACGGGCTGTCCGTTCAGCTTGACTGTGCCGGTATAGTGGGGATATGCGCCGGAAAGGACCTTCATCAACGTCGACTTCCCCGCGCCGTTCGCACCGACGACTGCCCGAATCTCGCCGGTGCCGACTTCAAAGTTGACGTCCTTCAAAGCACGGACACCCGGAAATTCGATGGATACATTCTCGGTGGAGAGTACGATTCGCTCCATGAGTTTCCCTCATTTCTTATTCACAAAGTATGAAAACCGCTTTGCCGGTTGCCCAATTCCGCGCAATTCAAGCGATGTCAGTGTCGCCCGCCGATCGCGCGCAAATTCAAAAAAGAGCGCGGCGCACCGGGCGGGTGCGCCGCGCAGCAGTTCATCAGTGGATCAGATCAGCGGGCATCCAGTCGGCCACGGAGAGGTAGCTCAGGTTGCCGTAGGTCTCGTTGGCGATCTCGCCCAGGTTCTCGACGGTGCTCTCGGGCTTCAGCGCGGAAGCCAGGATGGCGGAGCCGGGAACTTCGACGATGTCCACGCCGTATTCGCCGGTGGCGGGGTCGTAGATCTTGTCATACTCGTCGGCCATTTCCAGAAGCAGGATGCGCATCGCGATCTCGCCGTTCAGGGTCCAGTCGGTGGTGCCGGCCGCGGTCCAGATCTCGGGATGGTTCTGCATGTTGGTCACGTCGACGGGATCGATGTCGACGGAGGCCATCGGCAGGGCTTCGCCGGCCTCGCCGTTGAAGTTCGGGTTCTCCATGATGGCCTGGAACACGCCCTGGCCGTACAGGTCGTAGTAGGCGATGATGCCGTCCACGTCCTCGCGCTTCAGGGTCTGCAGCGCGGCGGCGGTCACGGTGTTGGCGTTGTCCATGCTGTCCACGGTGGGCTGCACTTCGGCAACGGTAACGATCTTGCCGGCCTGCTCATACTCTTCCCAGCCAACCTGGCGGCGATCGAAGGGGCTGTTGTAGTTGGGGCCGCGCCAGACCTTCACCAGGCGGACGCCCTCGCCGAACTTGGCGACCATCTCGTCCAGAAGGACGGTGACCAGGGACTTATCCTGCTGGAACATCTGGGTGATGCCCGGGATCTTCATGGTCTCGCCACCGGTCTTGAACTGGGTGTCGAAGCACACGATCTTGGTGTTGGGATACTGCTCGGCCATGCGGCTCAGGAACTCGTAGGAGCCGTCCTGATTGCCGTGGGAGACCACCAGGCCGTCATAGCCGGCGGAGCACTTCTGTTCGATGGTTTCCTGCCACTTGATGAAATCGCCGTCGCAGAAGATGTCGTCATAGGCCACGCCCAGCGCGTCGCACAGCTTGCGGGAAGAGTCGGACCACATCTGGAAGATGGTGGCGGAAGGCAGAATGTGCACATAGCTGACCTTCTTGCCGGCAACGGGGTTTGCGGTCTCAGCCACGGCGCCCACGGTCATGAGCAGCAGCATCGCAGCCAAAACGATAGCCAGGATTTTCTTCATCTTGAGGTTCCTCCTTCATGATGGATATAATCTGGTCGGCAGACGCCCTGCCGGCCTGTCAGTGCCTATTATTATAATAAACATTGACTGAACAGCACGCCATTGCACATCCGCATCTATCAGGAAAACCCCGAGGCCCAGGCCGTGTGCCACGCCCACCCGCCGGTCAGCACCGCCTTTGCCATCGCAGGCATGGCTCTGGACCAGGCCATCTATCCCGAGGCCCTGGTCAACCTGGGCGTCGTGCCCTGCGTGCACTACGAGCTGCCCGGCTCCCAGGGCATACCGGATTCCATCGCTCCCTACGCGAAGGATTACAACGCGGTGCTGCTGGGCAACCACGGGCCAATCACATGGGGCCGCAACCTCACCGAGGCCTTCTACCGGCTGGAGGCTGTGGAGCACTACGCCATGATCACCATCTACACCACCCGCTTCCTGGGCCGGGCCAACGTGCTCAGCGAGGGGCAGATCGACGCCCTGCTGGACATCCGGTCGAACCTGGGCATCCATGCCGGTGGCCGGCCTGTCGGCGCGCCCACCGAGAGCAATCTGAAGGACGTCGTTCACAACGACAACTGACCCCCATCGATCATATAGAAAGGAAGGATGACCCCATGTCCCAGTACGATACCTACTTCCTGATGAAGGAAACCGACGTTCCCGGCCAACGCCGAATTCGTAAAGAAGGAGCTTTACGACGACGACGCCCTGAAGCTGGCCGTGGCCCGGCTGAAGTTTGAGTTCATGAACAACGCCCAGGCGTTGATCCACGGCGACCTGCACACCGGCTCCATATTTGTCAAAAAGGATTCCACCAAGGTCTTCGACCCCGAGTTCGCCTTCTACGGCCCCATGGGCTACGACATCGGCAACGTGGTGGCCAACCTGATCTTCGCCTGGGACAACGGCCGCGCCGCCGGCGACGAGGCCTTCTGCCAGTGGGCGCTGGACGCCATCCGCGACACCATGGACCTGTTCTGCGAGAAGTTCCTCAAGTGCTTCGACGAGAACGTCACCGAGCCCATGGCCAAGGTGTCCGGCTTCCGGGAGTTCTACCTGAACAGCATCCTGTCGGACACCGCGGGCTACGCCGGCACCGAGCTGCACCGCCGCACGGTGGGCATGGCCCAGCTCAAGGACGTGACCACCATCGCTGACCCCGATAAGCGGGACCATGCCGAGCGAGTGAACATACTCTGCGGCAAGGACTACATACTGCACCGCGAGAGCTTCAAGACCGGCGCGGACTTCGTGAACGCCGTGCTGCGCGCCGACGAGGCCGCCAAGTAAGGAGGAAAGGGCCATGGCAGAGGAAAACAAGAGCATCATGAGCTATGAGACCGTGGCGTTGGACGACGAAAACGGCGCGCTGCTCATACTGGACCAGACCCGGCTGCCCTCCGTGGTGGAGGTGCTGCACCTGACCGAGATCAAGGACATCTGGGACGCCATCTACCTGCTGAAGGTGCGCGGCGCGCCGGCCATCGGCTGCGCGGCGGCGTTCGGCATCTACCTGGCCGCCAGGAAGATCGTCGCCGACGACTTCGATACCTTCTATAAGCAATTCAAGGCCGACAAGGACTACCTGGATTCCTCCCGTCCCACGGCGGTGAACCTCAGCTGGGCGCTGAACCGCATGGAAAGGGTGGTTCTGGACAACCGGGACAAGCCCATCCCCGAGATCGTGGCCCTGCTGCGCGACGAGAGCATCGCCATCAAGGAGGAGGACGTTCGGATGTGCCGCGCCATCGGCGAGTACGGCCTGACCCTCATCAAGGACGGCGACGGCATACTGACCCATTGCAACGCGGGCCAGCTGGCCACCTCCAAATACGGCACCGCCCTGGCGCCGCTGCACCTGGGCCGTGAGCGGGGCATGAATTTCCGGGTTTTCACCGACGAGACCCGTCCCCTGCTCCAGGGCGCGCGGCTGAGCGCCTTCGAGCTGTTCGCCGACGGCGTGGACACCACCGTCATCTGCGACAACATGGCCTCCCAGGTCATGAAGAACGGCTGGGTCAACGTCGTGTTCGTGGGCTGCGACCGGGTGGCCGCCAATGGCGACGCCGCCAACAAGATCGGCACCAGCGGCGTGGCCATACTGGCCAAGCACTACGGCATCCCCTTCTACGTGCTAGGGCCCACCTCTACCATCGACATGAGCATCCCCGACGGCGACGCCATTACCATCGAGCAGCGCAAGCCGGAGGAGGTCACGGAGATGTGGTACAAGCAGCGCATGGCTCCCGAGGGCGTGAAGGTGTACAACCCCGCCTTCGACGTCACCGACCACGACCTGATCGCCGGCATCGTCACCGAGTACGGCATCGCCCGCCCCCCCTACAGCGAATCCCTGAAGGAGATCTTCCGGAAGAAGGAAGCGAAGGCAAAGGAGGGATCCCCGTGCTGAAGGGCGTCCCGCCGATCATCACCCCCGAGCTGCTGAAGATCCTGGCCGAGATGGGCCACGGCGACGAGCTGGTCATTGGCGACTGTAACTTCCCCGCCGAGTCGATGGGTAAGCGCTGCGCCCGCCAGGACGGCCAGAACGCCGACGTGCTGCTGGACGCCATATTGCAGCTGTTCCCGCTGGACGAATTCGTGGATGCGCCGGTGACGCTGATGCGCGTGGTACCCGGCACGCTGGACGGCGACCCGCCCATCTGGGAGCGCTTTCACGCCATCGTTGAAAAGCACCAGCCCGGCACGAAGTTTGCAACCATAGACCGCTTTGAATTCTACGAGCGCGCCAAAAAAGCCTACGCCACGGTGGTCACCACCGAGCGCGCGCTGTACGCCTGTATCATCATCAAAAAGGGCTGCCTGGTATAGGCAGCCCTCGGGCAGACGAAGAGAGGGATCACCATGACTGTTCGGGAAATTGCCGCGCTTGCGGGCGTCTCGCCGGCATCCGTTTCGCTGGTCATCAACAACCGCAGGGGCGTAAGCGATGAGACCCGTCGCAAGGTTCTGGCCATCATCGAGGAAAACGGCTACACCGCCGCGGGCAAGAAGAGCAAGCCCCAGCACGCCCGGCTGATGGTGATCAAGTTCCATACCCATGGCGCCACCGAGGAAAACCAGGGATTCATCGCCTCGATCATCGACCGCATCGAAAGCGAATGCCGCCGCCATGCCTTCGAGCTGGTGATGGCCCGCTGCGAGGCCGCGAACGCGCCGCAGACCCTGCACGCGCTGATGCAGACGCCCCCGGACGGCGTGATCCTGATCGGCTCCGAGCTGACGCCGGAGCACTATCCCCTGTTGGATCTGATCCCCGTGCCCACCGTGGTGCTGGACAACAACCTGCACTACGGCGGGGTGGACAGCGTGGTGATGGCCAACGAGGCCATCGCCGCCGGCGCGGTGGACTACCTGTACGGCCTGGGCCACCGGGATATCGGCTACCTGAAGTTCGACCTGCCGGTTCACAACTGCCAGGAGCGCTATCGGGGCTATGCCGAGCGCATGCGCGCCCTGGCGCTGCCGCTGCCGGAGCCCTGCGTGCTGGGGTCGACGCTCAACAGCGTCTACGAGGCCATGAAGCGGACCATCGACGAGGGGCGCTTCGTGCCCCACACCGCGTTCGTGGCCGACAACGATTCCGTGGCCATCGGGGCCATGAAGGCCCTGGTAGAGGCCGGCTACCGCATTCCGGAGGATTTCTCCGTCGTCGGCGTGGACGACATCCCCTTCAGCGCGGTTTCCACGCCCGCGCTGACCACCCTTCGCATCTCCCGCAGCACGCTGGGCTCACTGGCCGTAAAGCTGCTGCGGATGCGCATCCAGAATCGCTCCTGGCCCGCCATGCACCTGCAAATCGACGGCCAGCTGATCGAGCGCAACAGCTGCCGGGTCCTGTAACCCGGCGCACGGTGGATTCGTCCGGGTATTCCGGCGTATCGAAGGTGTTCAGCCGGTCCGAGAGCGCCTCCATGATGTCGAACAGGGGCTGGCTGCCCGACACCGCCAGTATGTCCGGCAGGTGGAAGTGGAGCATGATGTCCCGGTCGGTGAAGCTCTTGGCCTGGCGGCGAAAGCCGTAGACGTAGAACGCGCGCATGCAGGCCCTTATCCTGCCAAAGCTCTTGATCAGCTCGCTGTAGGCCTTGCGCGCTTTCCCTCCTGCCCGCCCGGATCGCGATTGGAATCCGCGATGTCATCTGTATGTATCGTGTCCGGTGATTCCAGCGTCCGCCTGCGCTTCCCTTCGGCTGATCAGATACCGTATCCCTTATGCATGATCACTTCAAAATCCTCGACCGGCATGGGCTTGTAGAAGTAGTAGCCCTGCATCTCAGAACAGCCCTGGCTGTCGAGGAACTCCGCCTGTTCGACAGTTTCCACGCCTTCTGCGATCATCTGCATCCCCAGCAGGCGCACCATGTTGATCATGCAGCTGACGATCGTGCGGCTCTTTACGGGGTCGCCCGACGACGTCAGGAAGTGAAGGTCCAGCTTGATGCGATCCACGGGCACCTCCTTGAGCATGTGCAGCGAGGAGTAGCCGCTTCCAAAATCATCCATCTCCACCTGGAAGCCAAGGGACCTCAGCTTCCGGGTGGTTTCGATCAGGATGTCGTGGTTCTCCACATAGGCCGTCTCGGTGATCTCGATTCGAAGCTGGTCCGGCGTCAGGTCGTAGGTCTGGATCAGCCGGGAAAACTGGCCGGGGATGTCGCGGTCATCGCTGATGTCGTCCCGGGAGACATTCACGGAGGCAGCCCTGTGATATCCCTGTGTGTTCCATCTGTGCAGATCCTGGCAGACCCTGTCCCAGACAAAGGAATCCAGGTCATAGATCAGTCCGGCGTCCTCCAGCGTCTCGATAAAGCCCGCCGGCTGCAGCCAGCCCAGCTTGCTGTGATCCCAGCGGCACAGCGCCTCCGCGCCGGTGATTTCGCCCGTCTCATAATTGACTTGCGGCTGGTACCAGACGCGAATATCCCCGGACTTCATGCCCTTGGGAAGGTAGTTGATGATATCGGCGACGCGCTTTCCCCGCTCCCATTGCTCGCGATTGTAGAACTCAAAATCGCCCTTTCTGTTCTCCCTGGCCTTCTTCTCCGCCACCCTGGCCAGGTCGAGCATATGGTCCACGTCGATCTCTCGGAAGTCCTTCGGCGTCAGCACATAGATGCCGCTGCAGATCTGCACCCGGTTATCCTTGCCCTGATCGATGAAAAAATTGTTGACCGGTTCAACTACGTTCCGTTCGTCCGATTTCATCTGTTTGTCGTCCGAAATGCGCCGCAGAACGGCGAAATGATCCGCCGCGACCCTTCCCATGGCCTCGTCAGCCGACAGGTTTTCCATCGACTTGCGCGCCCAGAACCTGAGCAGCTCATCCCCCGCTTCACGGCCAAGGCTGTCGTTGATAAACTTGAAATCCCTGACGTTGTTGTAGGTCAGGAAATAGGGCGCGTCCGGATGGGCGCGCAGCAGCTCCTCAACCCGCTTGCGGAATCCGTTCATGCTGAGCAGGCCGGTCAGCGCGTCGTGGTCGAGCATCTGGCGAATCCTTTCATCCTGCTCCCTGCGGATGGCGCGGATCCGCTGGGCCGCAATGACCGCCAGCGCGACAAACAGCAGCAGCGCCAGGAGCAAAACCTGCCCATACCGGTGAAGGTAATCGGATAGGTCATACCGGTACAGCCGCCGGGAGGTATAATCCAGTATCACGGCCTGCCGCTGGGTATCCGTCAGCAGCGCAATGCCCCCGTTCAGCCGCTCGATCACCGCCCTGCCCTCCGGGGTATCCGGCGCGCCTGCCCGGAAGTCCATGGAAAACACCGTCGAGGGCTGCACCGTCAAATCGCTGTAGGAGGGCTTTTGCAGCACATAGCTCCAGACATAGGAATTGTGCAGCAGGGCGTCCACCTCGCCCGCGCGAAGGGCCTGCACGCTCTCACGCATCGTCTCGTATTCGACAATTTCCATATCGGGATAGAGCTGGCGCACCGTTTCAATGCCGCCGCCCAGTGAGCGCAGCATGCCCACGCGCAGTTGATCCAACGGAGGCAGCGCCCGGTTTCCCTTCGTGACAAACGTGAAGGGCGTCTGAAACAGGTTTTCCGTCACCGCGGTCGATTGTCCGGAGGCGCTGGTGATCGCGCTGCCGAGGGGCATGATGACGTCGTATTCCCCGTTGTCGAGGGCCTCCTTGAGCGTCCCTTCCCCGATGACCCGGAAGCTCGGACGATAGCCCGCGCCCTCCGCCGCATAGCGCATCAGATCCACGCCGATGCCCGTAGGCGCGCCGGTATCCGGATCCGAATAGAATATGGGACACCTGTCGCCGGGTATGCCCACCGTCAGCGTTTCCCCGGCGTCGCCCTCGGAAAGCGCCGTTGCCGGCAGGGGGAGGACGGCCAACGCCATGAGCATGCCGCACAGTATTGCGGCAATCCACCCGGTTCCTGTCTTTCTCATGGCCGATCGCCATCCTTTCCACGCGCGAAGCAGATCCGCACAACCTGTCTGGTTCATATCCCACGCCGGACGAATCCCGCCGGCCCGCTAACCGCCATAAAGCCCTTCTGTCTCCGCGGGGAAGCCCCTTGAGGGTTTTTAGCCGTCCGTTTTTTTCCACAGCTCTATGATAACATATAAAAAGAGGTATTTCAACCGCATCCTGATCGTTTTTCCCATGATCCGCGGGTCCCCTGTCCGGGCGGCATCATTGGCAGGCAAGGCCTTTGGGCGCCGCAATGACATGATGGCAAAAAAAGACCCCCTCGCGGCTGAAGCCACATCCGCGAGGGGGAATCTGTATGGGCGCGCCGGCAGTAAACGCACCGGGTTGCCCGAGCCTGCATTTACAGCGCGTCCACGTCCTCCTGGGAGAGCGTCTTGACATTGTTCATCTGGAACAGCTCGGCGGCCTTCTTGCCGTCGCTGAGCCGCAGGATCATGTGGGCCTCGCCGCCCTTGGAGGCGCGCAGGAACGAATACATGTATTCGACGGACAGCCCGGCCTTTTCGATCAGGCCCAGCAGCTCGCACAGGCCCAGCGGGCGGTCCGGCACCTCGGCGCAGATGACGTGGTTCATCTTGGCGATATAGCCGTTGTCCCGCAGGGCAAGCAGCGCCGCGTCGGTCTGCTCGCTGGAGACGATGATGCGGATGATGCCGAAGTTCTGGGTGTCGGCCACGGACAGGGCCAGCAGGTCGACGCCGCCCTTGCCCAGCAGCTCGGTCATCTCCCGCAGCGCGCCGTTGTGGTTTTCGAGGAATACGGAAATCTGTTTGATAAACATCGCTCCACCCTCCTTAATGCAAATTGCGCTTGTCGATCACTCGCTTGGCCTTGCCCTCGCTGCGCGGGATGGACTTGGGGGCCACCAGTTTCACCTTCGAGGCGATGCCCACCACGGACTTGACCTGGTCGGTGATGTACTTGCGCACGTTCTCGATGTGGGCCACGGTGTCGCCGAACATGTCCTCGGTCATCTCCACCTGGATCTCCAGCGTGTCGGAGGAGTTCACACGGTCCACCACCAGCATGTAGTGGGGCGCCACGCCGTCCGCGCCTACCAGCACCGATTCGATCTGGCTGGGGAACACGTTCACGCCGCGGATGACCAGCATGTCGTCGGTGCGACCCACGATGCGGCCCATGCGGGCCAGCGTTCGGCCGCAGGCGCACTTGTCGGCGGTCAGCGTGCAGATGTCATGGGTGCGGTAGCGGATCATCGGCTGGCCGGTCTTGGTGATGGTGGTGAACACCAGCTCGCCGTGCATGCCGTAGGGCAGCTGCTCGCCGGTGGTGGGGTTGATGATCTCGGCGATGACCTGGTCCTCGTTGATGTGCATGCCGTTCTTTTCCAGGCACTCGAAGGCCACGCCGGGGCCGGAGATCTCGGTCAGGCCGTAGATGTCGCAGGCGTCGATGCAAAGCAGCTCCTCGATGCGCTGGCGCATCTCCTCGGTCCAGGGCTCCGCGCCAAAGCAGCCCGCCTTCAGCTTCAGGTCCTTTGCGGGGTCGATGCCCATTTCCCTTATGGTCTCGCCCAGGTAGGTCGCGTAGGAGGGCGTGCAGCACAGCAGCGTGGTGCCCAGGTCCTTCATCATCAGGATCTGGCGCTGGGTGTTGCCGCTGGACATGGGGATGACCATGGCCCCCAGCCGGTCCGCGCCCTGGTAGGCGCCGAAGCCGCCGGTGAACAGGCCCAGGCCGTAGGTGACCTGGACGATGTCGTCCTTCGTCGCGCCGGCAGCGGTGAGCGTGCGGGCCATCATCTCGCTCCAGACGTCGATGTCGTTGCGGGTGTAGCCGGACACGATGGGCTTGCCGGTGGTGCCGGAGGAGCCCTGTATGCGCACGATCTCGCTCCTCGGCGAAGCCAGCAGGCCAAAGGGGTAGTAATCTCGCAGGTCGGTCTTTTCCATGAAGGGCAGGTACTTCAGGTCCTCCAGGCTGCGGATGTCCTCGGGCTTTATCCCCGCGGCGTCCATTCGCGCCCGGTACATGGGCACGTTCTCGTATTCCCGCTTCACGGTGGCCGCGAGGCGCTGCCCCTGCAGGGCCGTCAGCTCGTCGCGGCTGATGCATTCCATCGCAGGATTGTAGATCCTGTGGACTCTCTGGCTCATTTTGATCATACCCTTTCGATAGTATATCGTCGTGGTAGCATTTTACCACAGTGACAACCGCAATGTTTGTCTTTTGAGAAACGGTTTTGTAAATTTTAAATTACCGTCCCACCTGCTCGGCCACCAGCTGCTTTGCGCCGTAGATCTCGCGCAGCTTCGGCTTTTCGATCTTGCCGGTGGGGTTGCGGGGCACGTCTGCGAAGATGATTTTGCGGGGCCGCTTGTAGCGGGGCAGCGCCTGGCAGAACTTCTCGATGTCCTCCTCGGTGGTGGTCGCGCCGGGCTTCAATTCGATGATGGCCGCGGCGATCTCACCCAGGCGGGGGTGAGGCAGGCCGATGACGGCCACGTCCTTGATGTCGTTGTGGGCCCGGAGGAAGTCCTCGATCTGTACCGGGTACAGATTTTCACCGCCGGTGATGATGACATCCTTCTTGCGGTCCACCAGATAGATGAAGCCCTCCTCGTCCCGCATGGCCATGTCGCCGGTCCACAGCCAGTCGCCGTGCAGCACCTCGGCGGTGGCCTTGGGGTCCTTGTAGTAGCAGGTCATGACGCCGGGGCCCTTCACGGCCAGCTCGCCCACCTCGCCCTGGGGAACGTCGCCCCCCTGCTCGTCGATGATGCGGGCCTGCCAGCCGTAGCCGGGAATGCCGATGGCGCCCACCTTGTCGATGTTCTCCACGCCCAGGTGCACGCAGCCGGGGCCGATGGACTCGGAAAGGCCGTAGTTGGTGTCGTACTGGTGGTTCGGGAACTTCTCCTTCCAGCGCTTGATCAGGCTCTTGGGCACGGGCTGGGCGCCGATGTGCATCAGCCGCCAGGCGGACAGGTCGTAGTCCTTGAGGTTGATCTCGCCCCGGTCGATGGCGTCCAGTATGTCCTGGGCCCAGGGCACCAGCAGCCACACGATGGAACAGTGCTCCTCGGCGGCGGTCTTGATGATGGTCAGGGGCTTGACGCCCTTGAGCAGTATGGCGCGCCCGCCCACCAGGAACGAGCCGAACCAGTGCATCTTCGCGCCGGTGTGGTACAGCGGGGGGATGCACAGGAACACGTCCTTGTGGGTCTGGCCGTGGTGCTTCTGCTCGGTCTTGCAGGCGTGCATCAGGCTCTCGTGGTTGTGCAGGATCGCCTTGGGGAAGCCTGTGGTGCCCGAGGAGAAGTAGATGGCCGCGTCGTCCTCGTCCTCCAGGTCGATGTTCGGCGCCGAGCTGGATTGGTTTGCCGCCAGGTGCAGGTAGTTCTCTGCGAAGGTCGGGCAGTTGTCGCCCACGTAAAACAGCAGCTTTACTCTGGGCATCCTGTCGATGCTCTCCTCCACGCGGCCGATGAACTCCGGCCCGAAGAACATGGCGTCCACGTCCGCCAGATCCGCGCAGTACTGTATCTCGTCTGCGGAATAGCGGTAGTTCATGGGCACCACCAGCGCGCCGGTCTTGAGTATGCCGAAGTACAGCGGCAGCCACTCCAGGCAATTCATCAGCAATATGGCCACCTTGTCGCCCTTTTTGATGCCACGGCTGAGCAGCAGGTTGGCGCAGCGGTTGGCCTTCTCGTCGAACACGCCCCAGGTGATCTCCCTGCGGAACTCTTCAGACGCGCCGCGCTCAATCAGCTCGTACTCCTTCCAGGTCACGCGGCGATCTTCCCGCACCTCGGGGTTGATCTCCACCAGTGCGATCTCAGAGCCGTACTTCCTGGCATTTTTTTCAAGAATCTCGGTAATTGGCATGTGAATCGGCCTCCAAATAAAATAATACCCGTCCTCCGCTTGCGCAGAGGACGGGGAATAACCCGCGGTACCACCTCTATTTGGCGCGGCCTCGCGACCGTCGCCCTCACGAAACGGCCTATCCGCCGTTCCCGCGCTGTATCGGGCGCGCCCGCCGCGGCCTACGCAGGCCTCATGGCCCTTCGGCGCGGTGCTCCGGAGTGTATTCAGCCGATTCGCGCAACCGCCTTTCACCCGCCGACGGCTCTCTGGTGCGTTGGAAGCGGCTTACTCGTCTCCCTCATCGCATTAATCGCAGTATATCATTTTCCAACATTCACCGCAAGTTAAAGTTGTGTTGCCTGTCATTTGTCGATCTTGCTTTCGTAGTGCTCGTCGTTGGTGCCGTCCTGCCAGAGGCGCTCGATGTTGTAATACTGGCGCTCTTCGGGATGGAAGATGTGCACGATCACGTGGGCGTAGTCCAGCACGATCCAGCGCGCGCCGTTCTTGCCCTCCTTGCGGCGGGGCTCGATGCCCTCCTCGGCCAGGTGCTCCTCCACGTCCTCGGCCAGCGTGTGCACGGACTGCACGTTCCGGCCGCTGGCGACCACGAAGAAGTCGGTGATGGAGGTCATGTGGCCGACCTCCAGGATCTGTATGTCGGTCGCGCCCTTTTTGTCCAGAATACCGGCGATCTTCTCAGCCAATGCCTTGGATTCGATCATGTTGCAAACCTCCTGTTGTTGTATTTTGCCTTCATTTGTCGTAATGGTCCAGCAGCGCCTGGCTCCTGGGGTGTACGTGCTTGCCCTGGGACTTCAGGTGCTTCGCGGTCAGCTGGGTGCAGCAGACCATGGCGCGGTAGATATCCTTCTCCGCCAGCTTCCGGGCCTTCTCCAGCCCCGGGAAGGGCTCGCGCCCCGGCTCGATGAAATCGGAGACGTAGATCAGCGCGTCCATCGGGGACATCTGCCCGTCCCCCACCGTGTGCTTGCGGATGGCGCTGAGTATCGAGGCGTCCCGCACGCCAAACACGTCCCTGGCCATCACCATGCCCGCCGGTGCGTGGAGGATCGCCCGGGTATCCAGCTCCTCCTCGTCGATGTCGGGCAGGTTCTTCACCACCAATTCCCGCATCTCGTCCAGCGGCATGGACTTGGCGCAGTCGTGCAGCAGCCCTGCCAGCCGCGCCCGCAGGGGCTCGACGCCGCAGTTCGGCGCCAGCCGCTGGGCCGTGTCGGCCACGCCCAGGGTATGGGTGAATCGGTGCCAGGTCAGCATGCCCTTCAGCCGGTCCAGTATCTGCGCCTCGCTGTACTTGCAGAGGTAGAGTCCCTTCCGGCGGATGTAGTCGGCCACGGGCCCCGGCACGCAGTCGTCGATGGGCACGCCCTCGGCCACCCGCTTGCGCACCGCCGTGGACGACAGCGGCGGGCCGCTGACGGGCAGCAGGTCAACCCGGGTATGGTAGCAGCTGGAGATGGCCCCCGCCCGCAGGCGCGCCAGGTCCTCGTCGCAGCCCGGGCGGCTGACCGCCGCGAAGGAACACAGCCGGGCGATGCGGGGAAATTCCTTCCAGGTATCCAGCTTGTTCAGGGCGTCCGCGCCGAGGATGTAGGTCCATTCCACCTCGGGATGCTCCACCGCCAGCGTCGACAGCGTGTCCACCGTATAGGTCCGGCCCTGTCGACGGATCTCCAGGTCGCTGGCGTACAGCCCCGGCCTGCCCTCGGCGGCCAGCTCGGCCATGCGCAGCCGGTCCAGCCTGTCGGTGGCCCTCGTCTTGTGGGGCGGGTCGCCCGACGGCATCAGCGCCACCTGGTCCAGCCCCAGCGCCGCCATCGCCGCCATGGCGATTTCGATATGGCCGTTGTGGACGGGATCGAGGGTTCCGCCGAGTATGCCGATCTTCATGGACGCGCCTCCGTATTTTGTTTGATAGTCATTATAACACATTTTCCCTTAACAATCTACCTCTGGGAATCATTTTTTATACAAATTTGATTGAAGCGTGCCACAAAACCCCATATAATGTAGAATAGTGAGGTGTTTGACATGTTCATTGCGTCCGGTTGGAAGGATTACGAGGTCATCGACACCGGCGACGGCGAGAAGCTGGAGCGCTGGAGGGACATCGTACTGCGTCGCCCCGACCCCCAGGCCATATGGCCGAAGCAGCAGCCAAAGCTGTGGCAGAAGGCGGACGCCTGGTACCACCGCTCCCAGAAGGGGGGCGGCGAATGGGAATTCTTCAAAACGCTGCCGGACCGCTGGACGGTGAGCTGCGGCGATTTGAAATTCTACGTGCGCCCCACCGGCTTCAAGCACACCGGCCTGTTCCCGGAGCAGGCGGTCAACTGGGCATGGATGGCGGACCTGATCCGAAGGGCCGACCGGCCCATCAGGGTGTTGAACCTGTTCGGCTACACCGGCGGGGCCACCTGCGCCTGCGCGATGGCCGGAGCGAAGGTGACCCATGTGGACGCGGCCAAGGGCATGGTGCAGTGGGCCGGTGAAAACCGGAAGCTGTGCGGCGTCGACGAGACCCGGGTGCGCTGGATCATCGACGACGCGCTGAAATTCGTGCAGCGGGAGGCCCGCCGCGGCAACGCCTACCAGGGCATACTGATGGACCCGCCCAGCTATGGCCGCGGCCCCGGCGGCGAGGTGTGGAAGCTTGAAAACGAGCTCTATGGCCTGGTGGACGCCTGCGAAAAGGTGCTGGCCGAGGACGCGCTGTTCATGCTGCTTAACAGCTACACCACCGGCCTGCAGCCCGCAGTGCTGAACAACATGCTGACCATGACCGTTGCGCGTACCCGGGGCGGCAGCGTCGTCGCGGACGAGATCGTCCTCCCCGTCACCGCCGGCGGCGTGCTGCCCTGCGGGGCAAGCGGACGGTGGAGCCGATTCGCCGAAGGGAATCTACCGTGAACTACGCAACATTGCCAAAGGGCTATCGCTACGCCGGGACGCTGGATTTCATGCGCAACCGCAGGCATATAAAGGCGATGCTGGTCCTGTCGCTGGCGCTGATCGCCGTGCCGGTGATCGTCGGGCTGCTGGCCGTGCCGGTGGGGCCCTCCTGGCGGCTGATGGCGTCGAGGTGGTATATGTGGCCCTGCCTGGGGCTAGCCCTCGTCCTTTACATACCGCTGCACGAGCTGGTCCACGGCATCGCCATGTTCGTCCTTTCCGGCGTGAGGCCCACCTACGGGCTGAAGCTGCCCTATGCCTACGCGGGCAGCACGGCGTGGTTTGACAGGAAGTCCCACATCATCACCGCCCTCGCGCCGGTGGTGTTCTGGGGTGCCGCGCTGCAAATCGCCATCGCATGGCTGCCGCAGGCATGGTTCTGGCCGCTGTGGATCGTACAGATCTCCAACCTGTCCGGCTCCGCGGGCGACATCTACACCGCCTGGGCCCTCGCCCGCATGAAGGGCGACCTGCTGATCCAGGACACCGGCGTGCGGATGCGGATCATGCGACGCGTTATTGATAAAGAAAGGTCTCCCATATGATACTTCTGACCCTCCAAAATGTGAACAAGTCCTTCGCCATGAACGAGGTGCTGAAGGACGTGAACCTGACCCTGCAGGCTGGAGGGCGCATGGGTCTTGTGGGCGTGAACGGCAGCGGCAAATCCACGCTGTTCAGGCTCATCAACGGCGACATGGCCCCGGATTCCGGCACGATATCGCTGGTGAAGGGCATGCGGGTGGGCATGCTGACCCAGGACGCGGACATCCAGAGCGAGCTGACCATCCAGCAGGAGCTGGAGCGGGTGTTCGAGCCGGTGCGCCAGATGGAGGCGCGCATGCGCCAGATGGAGCACGAGATGGCCGAGAAGCACGACGACCCCGTGGCCTTCGACCAGCTCTCCCGGGCCTATTCCCGGCTGGTAGACCGCTTCGAGGACGCCGGGGGCTACGAATGGCCCAGCCGCATACAGGGCGTGCTGGCCGGCCTGGGCTTCGCCCGGGGGCGGGAGACCCAGCCCGCGAGCCTGCTCTCCGGCGGTGAGAAGACCCGGCTGTGCCTGGCGCGGCTGCTGCTGACCCAGCCGGACCTGTTGATGCTGGACGAGCCCACGAACCACCTGGACCTGGCCTCCACCCAGTGGCTGGAGGAGACGCTGAAGAAATACCGGGGCACGGTGCTGGTCATCAGCCACGACCGCTACTTCCTGAACGCGGTGTGCGACTGCATGGCCGAGCTTTCGATGAAGCGGCTGACCCAGTACGCCGGCAACTACGACCGCTTCGCCGTGCAGCGCCAGGCAAACCTGGAGCGCCAGCTGAAGGAGTACAAGCTGCAGCAGGCGGAAATCGCCCGTCAGGAGGCCATCATCGCCCGCTATCGCATGTACAACCGGGAAAAGTCCATCAAGGCGGCGGAGAGCCGGGAGAAGCGCCTGGAAAAGCTGGAACGGATCGAGCGGCCCGTCAGCGAGCAGAAGGTGCGCTTCAACTTCCCCGCCCGCCGCCGCACCGGCGACGACGTGCTGATGCTGAAGGACCTGTCCAAGGGCTTCGAGGGCCGCACGCTGTTCGAGCACTTCAACCTGCACCTGCGCGCCGGCGACCGGGTGGCCATCATCGGGCCCAACGGCGTGGGCAAGTCCACGCTTCTGAACATCATCGCAGGCAAGCTGGCCGCGGACCACGGCACGGTGGACTTCGGCAGCAACGTGGACCTGGGCTACTACGACCAGCAGCACGCCGGCCTGCACCCGGAGAAGGACGTGATGAACGAGGTGTGGGACGACTTCCCCCGCCTGGAGCCCGATCGGGTGCGCGGGGTGCTGGCGCTGTTCCTGCTCACCGGCGACGACGTGTTCCAGCCGGTGGGCACCCTCTCCGGCGGCGAACGCGGGCGGGTGGCGCTGGCGAAGCTGATGCTGAAGCAGGACAACCTGCTGCTGCTGGACGAGCCCACCAACCACCTGGACATGGACAGCCGCGAGGTGCTGGAGGCCGCGCTGGAGGACTTTGAGGGCACGCTGCTCACCGTCAGCCACGACCGCTACTTCATCAACCGCGTCGCCACCAAGGTGATTGAAATGAGCCCCGAGGGCGCGGTGGAATACCTGGGCAACTACGACGACTACCTCGAGAAGAAACGGGTCCAGGCCGCCGGCGAGGAGGAATGGTCCGCCGGCGGAGCCACCCGCACCCAGATCGACAAGGAAAAGCGGCGGCAGCGGCTGGCGAAGGAGTCCGCCAAGGCCCTCCAGGCGAAGCTGAAGAAGGCCGAGGAGGACATCGCCGCCACCGAGCAGCTGATTTCCGACCTTGAGGAACAGATGGGCAAGCCCGAGATCTACTCGAACCCCGCTGAATCCGCCCGGGTAGCCCGGGAGCACCGGGAGGCCCAGGCCCGCCTCGACGGGCTGTATGAGGAATGGGAGGCGCTGAGCGAGGCCGTTTCCGTGGAATAAACTGATCGCCGCGCGATCCCCCCACAGGGGATTCGCGCGGCGCTTTTGTTCATGGCGGGGGAACTGTTCGGTCGCTGGCAAACACCGATTTGTCGCGCTCATGCAGTATCCAACAGCCTTCCCCTCTGGGGAAGGCTGTTTAAATACCGCACCGCTTAAGTTGATGACATTGCCCTGTAGGGAAGGTGGCCCGCGCCCTAAAGGACTTGCTTCGCGTCTCAGCGGGTCGGATGAGGTCCCCTCACGCTCCGCCTCGCGCCTCTGTCACGATTTTTCCCATTATTTAACATTCATGGATTGCCAGTCTGTGCTTATTTTTTGCATCCCCCTTGCAATCCGACCTGGCCTGATGTATAATCGAGACGCCGAATCTCATTTTTTCGTTTGGAGGCGCAGGCGTGAACGATTATACAGCAGGCAAGGATTGGAAGCTGGACAGGGAGCGCCATATTCTGGAATCGGCTTTCCGTCTCTTCTCCGAAAAGGGCATAGAGTCCGTGACGATGCCGGAGGTGGCAAAGGCCAGCGGCGTCGGCAGGGCGACGCTCTACCGCTACTTCGCCTCAAAGCTGGATCTGGTCGTCGCCATCGGCACCTGGAAGTGGAACGAATACATCGCGCACCACGACGCCTTTGTGCCGCTGGAGACCCATGAAAGCATGACCGGCGCCCAATACCTGCGCTTCTACCTGGATTCCTTCCTGGACCTGTACAGGAACCACCGGGATATCCTGCGGTTCAACTACAATTTCAACAGCTATTTGCAGCATGAATCGGGCACCGAAGCACAGAGGCAGCCCTATCTGCAGATGGTCGGCATTCTGCACGAGCGGTTCCACCGGCTGTGCGAACGGGGCCGGCGGGACGGTACGCTGCGCGACGACATCTCCGAGACGTCCATGTTCTCCAGCTCCTTCCACATCATGCTGGCGGCGGTCACCCGTTACGCGGTGGGCCTGGTCTACGTGCCTGAGGAAATCGACGCGCCCGAAAGCGAGCTGGTCATGCTGGAGGAGCTGCTGCTGTCGCGGTTCACGCATGAAGCGTCGGCGCCGTAAACCGGCCCGATTCTTTTCACCGACATCACCCGGTTCAACCGGGCGAATATAAAGGAGGAACAACCCATGAAGAAGCTACTCGCAACCCTCGTCGCGCTGGCCCTGCTGCTGGCGCTGCCCTGCGCGCTGGCCGAACAGGTTCCCGACATCAACTGGGAGGACGCGGAGGCCGCGGCCGCAGAGATCCCCGGCAGCTGGTACACCTTCGAGGACGTCGCGCTGCAGTTCTGGATTCCCGATATCTACGAGAACCTGGAGCCCACTGAGGACGACCCCGCCGAGATGATCGGCAAGTTCGAAGTGTCCGACGGTTCGGCGGGCATCTACGCCCAGTACCTGGATGGATACGAAGGCCTGACGATCGACGATGCGGTCGCCCAGCTGGAAGCCAACGGCGCGACGGAGATCGAGCGCTGCACCCTCAACGGCCTGGACGCCGCGTCCTTCAGCATCCCGGACGTGGACGCCGCCTACGTGATATTTATCACCCAGTCGGGCAACTACGTACAGTTCATCTTCACGCCCGCCTCCGACGAGGGCTTCGCCGCCGTCGCCCAGCTGGTCACCGCCTCCATCATGCCGGAGGAGGCGTAAGGCCTTGCAAACAGACGCGCAGGACCGAAGAGTCCTGCGCGTCTGTTTTTTTATTCGTACCAGCTCATGTCCTGCTGCACATAGTCCCCCACGTTGAACAGCCAGTCCGTCAAAAACGCCTCCCAGCTCTCGCCGGTGGCGGCGTCCATGGCGGCGACGAATTCCCTTTCCGTCAGGGTGTGCCCGTCCGCGCCCATCTCCCGGAAGCGCTTCAGGCCGGCAACGAGGCCCTCCAGCCCCATGGCCAGGCGCAGCTCGTGCAGCACCACCGCGCCGCGCTGGCGCACCACCAGCTTGTAGCTGTCGGCATCAAAGCGCATGGCGTCGCTGGTGACGTTCAGGCCGCCGGGCACCGTCTGCTGGAGGGCGCTGACCCAATCCCGGTTGACGTAGGCCAGGAAGCGCTCCCGCCCCGAGGCCGCCTCCAGCAGCAGGCAGGCGACGTATTCGCTCACCGAATCGCTCAGCCAGGCGTCCGCCGAGGGCTCCACCCAGGCCGACAGGCCGAAGTACTGCTGGGCGACGGCAAAGCGGATGCGCTGGGCCAGGTCGTCCACCCGGCCCGGGTCCAGCAGCGCCGAGGGCAGCCAGACGACCCCCGGAAACACCATCGCGTCCAGGGGCGCGTCGGACTGGGCCAGCTCCAGTTCATCCGCGGGAAAGGGGCCGAACCAGGCTTCGCACTGATCAATGGCCGTCGCGGCCACGTCGAGCATTCGCCCCGCCGCGCCGCGCACATTGGTCAGCGCCCGCACCCGCACGCCCGAGGCACTTTCCCGTTCGTAGCTGCGCCAGCGGCGACCGAAGGACATGGCGAAATCCCGGACGTTTTCGGCTTCGACCTGCCAAACCGCGCTGCTGTCGGCCTTGGAAACCAGGCTGGCGCTGCCCGTGGCGCACAGCAGCCACCCCTCGGGCAGCGTCAGCGTCGCCCGGTAGTCCGCCGCCTCGCAGTCCAGCCAGCGGGCATGGGCCAAGGGCGTCTTCATGTCGAACTGTCCGGTTCCGGCGTCCAGCACCCCGGGGACGAAGCAGAAGGCGCTGAGCCGCACGTCGGTGTCCCCCACGCCCTGGAACGCCCCACAGCGCATCAGCAGCAGGTAGTAATCGAATTCAAAGGTACACTGGCCGCCCGGCGCCACGTCACAGCTGACCCGCAGGTAGTTCTCGTTCTCGCCCTGAAAGCCGAAATCGGTCGGTTTTCCGTCGCAGCGCACCGCGCGCAGGTCGATGCCCGCCGGGGTATAGCCCGCGAAGAACACCCGCTCCAGGTCGTCCGCCCCGTACATCTGGGCGTTCTCCCGGCGAAACAGGTTCCCCGCCGCGTAAAACACGACCTCCGTCAACCGGCGGCCCGTACCGTTACAATAGACAAGGCGCTGCGTGATTTGCAGCGCCTGTTCTCCGGCAAGGTATTCCATCGTCAGCTCGCATTGATGTC
Organism: Clostridia bacterium; assembly: GCA_045658005.1. Taxonomy (GTDB): domain Bacteria; phylum Bacillota; class Clostridia; order Christensenellales; family Aristaeellaceae; genus UBA2862. The sequence continues at coordinate 42,648 of JAZOUD010000025.1, forward strand.
GCCCGGTATTCCCGACCCTGGTCTGTTCCTCGGCCAGGCTGCTGAACAGCGCGCCGAACACCACGCCGCCCGCCAGCAGCACCGCCAGGACGATGGCGATGATGCGTATCAGCTTCTTATTATGCATAGGCCCTCCTCCGTCAGTGCACGGCCCGCCAGCTGCCAAGCGGCCAGATGACCTGGCGCACGCGGCCCACGATCATGCCCTTGGAAATCGGACCCACGTCCATATCCGGGTCGTCGTCCCTCCAGTCCCGGGAATCGTGGCTGTTGTAGCGGTTGTCGCCCACCACGAAGTATTCGTCCTCACCCAGCACATAGGGATCGTAGTCGTCGGGGCTGCCGTTGGGGAAGTAGTCGCCGTAGCGCTCATCCAGCATCTCGTCCACGGTCTGGCCGTCCTTCTCATAGACGACGTGGGTCACCTCGTTCTTGCGATAGATGGTATCGCCGGGAATGGCCACCACGCGCTTGACGAAGTAGGTCTGCATCGGGATGATGCCCAGGAAGTTGTTGTAGCGGTTGGGATAGTGGCAGATGACCACGCTGTCCCGCTGGACGCTGCCGAACTTCACGTCGGTCACGGTGACGAACAGCCGCTCGCCGTCGGCCAGCGTGGTGTCCATCGAGTGGCCGTCCACCCGAATGATCCTGAACAGGAAGGTCTGGATCACGAATACCACCAGCAGGGCCACGACCAGCGCGACCACCCATTCCTTGACTTCCTTCCAGAAACTCTTCTTCTTTTTCGCGACCTTCTCCTCAATCTCGGAGATCTGCTTCTCGGCTTCTTCCCTGCTCTGCTTCTCAGCCTCTTCATTGGGCTGCTTCTCAGCTTCCTCGTTGGTCTGCTTCTCAGCTTCCTCGTTGAGCTGCAGCTCATCTTTTTCGTTGACCTGTATCTCGACTTCTTTGTTGAGCTGCTTCTCCTGCGGCGCGTTGCCGTTGTTGCCTTCCATATTCAAACTCTCCTTGTCCATCTTCATTCATCGCACCGGCCCGATGCGCCCCGGCGGCCAGATGACGCAGCGCACCCGCCCGATAAAGGCGTCCGCGCCTATGGGGCCCATGTCCGCCATGCGGCTGTCGTAGCTGTCCGCCCGGTTGTCGCCCAGCACCAGGTATTCCCCGTCGCCCAGGCGCACCTCGTAATCCTCGGTAGGCGTCGATACATAGGGCTCCGCCACCGGCTGTCCGTCCACCGTCAGTGTGCCGCCCGAGAAGCGGATCGCCTCGCCGGGCAACCCGATCACCCGCTTGATGTAGGTGTCGCTGCGGCCCGGGAAGACGCACTGCACCACGTCACCCCGCTGCGGGCCCTCCCGCCGGTAGTCGAACCGGGTAACGAGGGCGACGTCGCCGGCCTGCAGCGTGTCCTGCATCGAGGTGCCCGCCACGCGGACGGTAATACAGGCCCACTGCCGCAGGCCCAGCGCCAGCGCCGCCGCCAGGGCCAGCGCCAGGATCAGCCTTATAAGGCCGCCCGGGGCTTTCACGCCTGGTTCTCCCCGGCGCTCTCCAGCAGCTTCCTGACCCGCTTTTCAAACACCGGGCGTTCCAGCATCACGATGCGCTGGCACTTCTCGCAGCGCATCTTGATGTCCGCGCCCACGTAGGTGATCCGCCAGACGTCGTTGCCGCAGGGATGCGCCTTGCGCATCTTCACCAGGTCGCCCACATGCAGAAGCATCTTCCAACCTCCCGGGATGGTATCCAAAGAGGACTTTCCCTCTTGATAACACGGTTCGTATTATAGGTTATAAATATTGCATCAGTATGAACTTTGAGATAACTTATATGCGTTCCAGCGCATAGTAGAAGCTGCGGCCCGTCACGTCGCCCACGCAAAGGGCCAGCTCGCCGCCGTACACCGGCACAGCCAGCTCCCGCCGCAGCGCGCCTTCCTTGCGGGTCCTGGCAAATTCCGCCATCACCCGGTAGCCCTCCGGGCGCAGGTAGCCCACCGACCAGTTGTCCACCGCGTCCATCGGCGCGCACCCCTCAGGCAGGCCCGGAATGCCGGCGTCGAAGCCCTCGAGGGTGACGTGGAAGAAGCCCACGCCCGAGCGGATGGAGGCCTCGCAAACCGGGGCCGCGTCCACAGGCCCGGGCAGCTCTATGCCATAATCCGCGCCTGCCAGCCTGCGCCGGGCGATGTTCAGCGTCAGCGGGCAACGGTCGATGCCGATGAAGTGCCTGCCGCCCCGCCTGGCGGCCTCCAGTGTGGTGCAGCTGCCCGCGAAGGGGTCCAGCACCCACTCCCCCGGCCTGGACGCGCACTTCACGATGCGCTCCAGCAGCGCCAGCGGCTTCTGGGCGTCGTAGCCGGTGCGCTCCGGGTCCTTCTGCTGGAGGTGGCTCAGGTCCTGCCACACGTCTGTGGGGGCCACTGGCTCGTCGTCGTAGTAGGTATACACCCTGCCGTTGGTCTTGATCGAGCGGTAGACCCTGCCGTCTGGGTCCACGTGTCGGCGCATGTGGTTGGGCTTGGGCTGGGCGGGCACCGACTTCACGGCTTCGATGTTGAAGTCATACTTCGCCGTCTTGCGGTAGAACAGTATCACGTCGTGCTTGCGGCTGAAGTGGTTCACGCTGCGCCCGCCGCTCTGGTAGACCCAGATGATCTCGTTGAGCAGGTTCTCCTCGCCAAAGATCTCGTCCAGCAGCAGCCGGACGTGGGGGTGGGCACGGTAGTCGATGTGCACGAAGACCATGCCGGTGTCGCTGAGCAGCCGATGGCAGCGCGTCAGCACCTGCCGAAGCAGGCCCAGGTATTCCTCCCGGCTCATTTTATCGGAAAAGGCCTCCAGCGCCATGCCGCCCCGGCCCTTTTTCCACTGATCCTCACCCACGCGCACCCGCATGAAGAAGCGATCCCCGGTCATGAAGGGCGGGTCCATGTACACCAGCTTGACCTTTCCCTCGTATTCCGGCAGCAGTGCCTCCAGGTTTTCCACGGCGTCGCCGAGGCAGAAAAGCCCCTCCGGGCCATCCCCCGCGCCGGTGTGCCATTCCCGGCTGACTTCGATCGGGTAGAGCGGCATCCGATCACCCCTTCGTAAAAATCTGCGTCTATTATACCAGCTTCCGGGAGGAATGACAAGGGAATCATTGACACATTGGCCATTCCATTGTACTATATATGCGGGGAATATGTTCTGGAGGGATATCCATGAAAAAGCTGCTCGCCATCGTCCTGCTGGTGATCTTCTGCACGGCAGCCCTTGCGGAGGGTGACGATCTGACCTCCCTGGTTCGGAGCAGGGGCCTTGATCCCGTCGCAGCGCAGGGCAGCGGCAGCATCCTGCGCTGCGACTACACCCTGACTGGCGACGGGTCCGCCGCCATGCTCTGGAGCGACGGAAAACAGCTGTTCACGATGTCCGGCGACTCAGGTGCGCTGTCACAGCTGTACCTGGACGCGCTGGACCTGGGCGGGTGGGAATCCTGCCGCTACATCGCAGGCGAGGAAGCGCGCCTCTCCTTCGGCACGGTCTCCGCCCAGCGCTGTGAAACCCTCCAGACCTACGTCGTGATGGTCAAAGCCGCGATGGAACTCCAGAGCTTCTCCAACGCCATCACCGGCATCACAAGGTCCTATGTACTCAACAAGCGTTCGAAGAAATTCCACTTTCCCGAATGCCCCGGCATCAGGAACATGAGCATCAGGAATCGGGAGGATTTCACCGGGACGCGGGAGGCATTGATCGCCAGGGGCTATTCGCCGTGCGGGATTTGCAAGCCGTAGGCGAACATCAGTTTCTTTGATACTCTCCGGAGGAGCATCTATTGTATCATAAGGTTTTGACTTAAATATGACGAGGTGCATCATGAAAACGTGCTCGCGTTGCGGAAAACTCGGCTTGCTCGCACATATAAATGCAAACACAGGTCTTTGCCGAGCTTGTGAAAGACATGATACCGCTCTTTACTCTGAATTAATGGCTGCCAACAGAAAAACTGCATTCTTTCGAAATGGTTATCTTTATGATTTAATTCCAAGAAACAAATCACTTTCGTTGTATGAAGATCGTAGTATTGCATATGATAAAGATACGGTTATTGTATCTGACGGAGAGGTTTATTACCCCGAAAAGGTATCAAGTATCGTCAATTTACGAATACCTGATTTTGACATGCACTGCAAGGTAATGAAAGATTTTAGCATAGATTTATCGTATATATTGAAGATGCGATGCAGTAGTATCGACGACACTCAACACTTGGCTCTATTCATACAGGCAGCTTTGTACATGATGGATGCATCCCCAATTAATTGGGAACGGGATGATTATCTACAAGTCATAAGATGTTTTTACCAATATGGAATGTTTATCGAAGGTGATCGATTCGAGAGCGTATTCAGGCATAATAATCCCTTTTTGTTGACAAATCCATTTGATGAATCAAAGGAAGCCGATCATTTATCGAGCAAATATTATTTGGAAGGAAAATGGAGACATCATAAAGAACACGAGGAATTGAAATCATTGCTTCCGGAATTGATCCCACCAACTTATAGAGGCTATGCACAAATACGCTCTCTTAATACGAAACGATTTCAACAAATCGTTGAACTCGCAGAAAAAACAGGATATCAATTTGACCCTTATCTTGATTTCCACTTCTGCCGTCGATTTAATAAGCCTGTCAAGATGGAGTATGGGCGCGATTATACCGGGAAAAGTCCCCGGATTGTCTATTGTGAATGTCCGTTACATGATGCTGGTAACTGTGATGGTCGTAATGAGTTTGGATTATTGTGTGTATATCCCTCAACAGGGAGCAGGAAAGTGATATTCTGTATTGACAAGAATCCTGCTTCTCAACTATCCAAAGTATTTAATTATGTCTATAAACGTCGCATAGTATCCGCCGATAATCTTTGCGAAGAAATGGGGGTATCAGTAAACACAGCAAGGTATTATATAGAGTACTTCGTTCGAGATGGTGTTTTAAAACGATCAGGTGAATCCTCAATCCTCTATCACATTGCTATTACAAGGGAACAGGCTATCGAACGATATGGAATTATCACAGAGGAGCGAATACCTAAAACAGTCGGTGATCCTACGAGATTTGTATCTGTCCCGAAATGACCACCATCTCAGGTGGCAGTTGAAGCATAAAAACGACCCAATGCGGGTCCCGGTCCCGCCGCTGATATAAGGAGGTATACCCATGAAGAAGTTGTTGGTTTTCACCCTTCTGTTCACGATTATCTCTTCGGCTTATGCTGCTCCTTGCCCTCTTCCCGAGGCTATAACGGATGTTGACATTCATTTCTCATCCTTTGAGTGGTATTCTGATTATCCGACGGTTATTAAACTGGCCGATGAAATGAATTGGGGTAAGTATTCTGATTGGTTTTCTCGCGGAGGATGCACAACGCCCCATTGGACGATTTTCAAAGAGGCAGCCAATTGTTTTGCGGGCAGTGAATCTAATTGTGGTGGAAGTTTGTTATTTTATAAAGTGCCTAAAGTTGCGGGATATAAAGATGTCACAACCCATTTGTTTTTCATGTTCAGACCTGGTCTTGGCAATTATGATAATTACAGAACTCCAGGGACAATGTGTCTATATCTCGGAGAATATGAGTTTTCTCCGGCTGATTTAGATGCTTGTTATGATGATTTAGTTCAGAAACTTGCAAATATCTATGGCGATACTGCTTATGTCGGTGAGGATAATAGTCTATCATATAGCTATACTTATTGGGTTAACAATGATGGAGCAGTCGTTGGCATCTGCAAAAAGAGTACAGGAGTAGTGATTTCATATTCTGCTCCACATTCAGAAGAAAATTTGGAACAAATAGAACACTGGATTGCAAAAACAGAGATCGAGAATGCTGCAGAGGATTCAAGTGGATTGTGACTAATCGAGTTTTACAGAAGGTGACCCCCATGTCCAAATCCGGCACCCGCGCTCTCAATGGCATGGGCTCCATCCACAAGCGCAAGGGCAGTACCTACGAGAGCCGCTACACCGGCTCCGACGACAAGCAGCAAAGTGTATACGCAAATACACCCATGGCCTGGAGCGAAGCCCTCCATGCCGTCACTCACAGCGTGGACAACAGCACTTGGCTGGAGCCGTCCACCATGTCCATGAGCCAGTGATTCGATACCTAGCTGCACGACTACCAGGACCACACCACCAACCGCACCGTGGACACCTACCGGTTAGTGATCGACAAACACATGCGTCACGCCTTCGGTAAAGTAGAGTTCGCCGTCTTCTTCCCCGTTCACGTGCGCCACATACTCTCGGACATGACCAAGACAGGCAAGTCTCCCGCCACAATCAAGCACGCCCGGGGTATCCTCTCCGCCTACATGAGCTGCGCCATCGAAACGGGCATTCGCAACGACAACCCCGTTGAGAAGGTGTTGCTCACCGGCCTGCGCGTAGGCGAGCTGTGCGTCCTGCGTTGGGCTGACATCGACCTGAACGCGGCCACCATGCGCGTCAAGCGCCAGCTTCGCCAGGTAAATCGTGATGATAGCCGCGTCGAGCCACCATAGGACGGCGAAGTCCGCACGATCCAACTCACCCCCAGGCCATTGTCCTGCTCAAACAGCATCGCAAGGACCAGGCCAGCGCCTCGCCGATGGTGTTAACTGGCACGAGGCCGACATCACCCGCGACCTGGTTTTCCGCAAACCCGACGGCTGGAACCTGGCCCAGGAAGCCATCTGCCATGCCGTCAACCGCAGCCGCGAACCTTTGAACATGCCAACCCTTCGCCCCCATGACCTTCGGCATTCCTATGCCGTCGTCGCCCTCCGCTCTGGTGTCGACATCAAGACCGTACAGTATAACCTGAGACACAAGCATACCTCAATCACCCTCGACATCTACGCAGCCTACACCGACAACGATGCAGGCAAAACCGGCGCGGAAAAACTCGCTGCGTACTGGTAGGATGCGATAAAATAGGGTATGAATTAGGGTAAACCAAAAAAGAATCGCCGATGCCCCCGTAAACACGGCAATTCTCGGCGATTTTCTTTCGAACATCAGTTTAAACTTCTCCAATCCTGTTTTCAACCATCCCCTCAGGTGGTATAATGGATTCATCAAAATACCCGGAGAGTAACCATCTATGTCCATGTTCAAGCTCCATTCCGAATATTCGCCCACCGGCGACCAGCCCCAGGCCATCGAGAAGCTGACCGAGGGGCTGGCGAAGGGCATGAGGCACCAGGTGCTGCTGGGCGTCACCGGGTCGGGCAAGACCTTCACGATGGCCAACATCATCAAGAACGCCAACCGCCCGGCGCTGGTCATCGCCCACAACAAGACCCTGGCGGCCCAGCTGGCCGCGGAGTTCCGGGAGTTCTTCCCGGAAAACGCGGTGGGCTACTTCGTGTCCTACTACGACTACTACCAGCCGGAGGCCTACATCCCCTCCACGGACACCTTCATCGAGAAGGATTCCTCGATCAATGACGAGATCGACCGCATGCGCCACAGCGCCACAAGCTGGCTGGCGGAGCGGCGGGACGTGGTGATCGTGGCCTCGGTCAGCTGCATCTACGGCCTGGGCGACCCGGAGGAATACGAGGGGCTGTCTGTATCCCTGCGGGAGGGCATGGAGATCGACCGGGACGACCTGATCCGCCGCCTCATCGACATCCAGTTCACCCGCAACGACTTCGAGCCCGAGCGCGGCACCTTCCGCGTGCGGGGCGAGGTGATCGAGATCATCCCCGCGGCGTCGGAAAAGCGGGGCGTGCGGGTGGAGTTCTTCGGGGACGAGATCGAGCGCATCAGCGAGATCGACATGGTCACCGGCAAGGTGCTTCGGCTGATGAACCACGTGCTGATCTTCCCCGCCTCCCACTACGCCACCAGCAAGGACAAGCTGGATAGGTGCATCGAGCAGATCGAGGCGGACCTGGCCCTGCGGCTGAAGGACTTCCGGGACAACGAGCGGCTGCTGGAGGCCCAGCGGCTGGAGCAGCGGGTGCACTACGACATCGAGATGATGCGGGAGATCGGCTATTGCAGCGGCATCGAGAACTATTCCCGCTACTTCGACGGTCGCCAGCCCGGCGAGGCCCCCTTCACGCTGATGGATTACTTCCCCAAGGACTTCCTGATCTTCATCGACGAAGCCCACGTGACCGTGCCCCAGATCCGGGCCATGTACAACGGCGACTTCGCCCGCAAGCGCACGCTGGTGGACTACGGCTTCCGCCTGCCCGCCGCCTACGACAACCGGCCCCTGAAGTTCCACGAGTTCGAGGAACGGGCGGGCCAGACCATCTACGTCTCCGCCACCCCCGGTCCCTACGAGCTGGAGCGGGCCGAGCAGGTGGTGGAGCAGATCATACGGCCCACGGGCCTGATCGACCCGGAGATCATCGTGCGCCCCGCCACCGGCCAGGTGGACGACCTGCTGGGCGAGCTGCGCACCGTCACCGAGGCCGGCGGGCGCGTGCTGGTGACCACGCTGACCAAGAAGATGGCCGAGAGCCTGACCCAGTACCTTCGGGAGATGGACATCCGGGTGGAATACCTGCACTCGGACGTGGAGACGCTGGAGCGCATCAAGCTGATCCACGGCCTGCGCAGCGGCGAATTCGACGTGCTGGTGGGCATCAACCTGCTCCGCGAGGGCTTGGACATGCCGGAGGTCAGCCTGGTCTGCATACTGGACGCGGACAAGGAAGGCTTCCTGCGCAGCGAGACCAGCCTGATCCAGACCATCGGCCGCGCGGCGCGGAACGTGGACGGGCGCGTCATCATGTACGCCGACGCCATCACCGATTCCATGCAGCGGGCCATCAGCGAGACCAACCGCCGCCGGGAGATCCAGCAGAAGTACAACGAGGAAAACCACATCGAACCCCAGACCGTGCGCACCGCCATCCGCGAGCTGATGGAGGTCACCCGCAAGCCCGACGATTCAGGCGCCGCCTCCGGCATGGACGAGGAGGAGAAGCGCATGGCCATCGAGCGACTGGAGGAGATGATGCTCCAGGCCGCCAACAACCTGGACTTCGAGAAGGCCGCCCAGCTGCGCGACCAGATGCTGGCCCTGAAGGGCGAAAAGGTCATGGCCAGCGGCGAGCAGTCGCGGCAGAAGCGCAGACGACGCGAGAAGATGACCCACAGGAATCCGGGATAATATATCGGAGGCAGCATGAAAAAGGTCAGGATCACCGTCAAACGCATGGCGCGGTATGACGACTTAATGGCTCAATATGAGAACCCCATCGAGCACGCCTGCGGCATGTGGGAGGGGCGAACCTTCACCTGCAACGGCTGGGCGAAGCCCGAGGGCATGTGCGACAGCGCCTGGGAGACCCTCTCCCCCTTCGTGATGACGCTGGCCCACGGCGGTGAGAACTTCTACGACGGCTGGATGAAGGACCCAAGGTCTGCCATGATCAGCTGCAACGACGGGTTCAGGCCGGTGAGCTTTTATGTTGAGGCACTGGAAGAGGAGGCGGAAGCATGAGCGCAATCGAGCGATACGATGTCAACGAGGAATGGGCCCATTCCGGCGTCATCAAAGCCGGGAATCTGGTCTTCCTCAATTACTGCGCCGGCAACGTGGGCCAGGGCATCGAGGCCCAGGTCAACGGCGCCATCGACGAGATGGAGAAGCGGCTGGCCATGGTGGGCCTGACGCTGGAAAACGTGGTGCAGATGGACTGCCTGTTCCGGGACGTGTGGAACATCCCCGTCATGGAGAAGGTCATCAAGGCACGCTTTAACGGCAAATACCCCGTCAGGAAGTCCATACAGACCGAATTTGCCCACGCGGGTGGCCCGGACGGCCTGCTGTTCCAGATTGATGGCATCGCGTATGCGGGGGAATAAAGGTGATTTCGGGCGCGTACAAATACTGATTTGTCGCAGCGCGACAAATCAGTATTTCCACCACGAAACAGACACGAACAAAGAACGCTTCGACTCGAATGAGGTAAGTATCATTGAACATCAACGAAATCATCATCAAGGGCGCGCGGGAGCACAACCTGAAAAACGTCAACCTCGTCATCCCCCGGAACAAGCTGATCGTGATGACCGGCCTGTCCGGCAGCGGCAAGAGCAGCTTGGCCTTCGACACCATCTATGCCGAGGGCCAGCGGCGCTATGTGGAATCGCTGTCGAGCTACGCCCGGCAGTTCCTGGGGCAGATGGAGAAGCCGGACGTGGACTACATCGAGGGTCTTTCCCCCGCCATATCCATCGACCAGAAGACCACCAGCCGCAACCCCCGCTCCACCGTGGGCACGGTGACGGAGATCCACGATTACCTGCGCCTGATGTACGCCCGCATCGGCGTGCCCCACTGTCCCAAGTGCGGAAAGCCCATCCAGCAACAGACCGTGGACCAGATCGTGGACCAGATCCTGGCCCTGCCCGAGCGCACGAAGCTGATGATACTGGCCCCGGTGGTGCGGGGCCGCAAGGGCGAATTCGTGAAGATGCTGGAGGACATGACCAAGCAGGGCTACGTCCGCGCCCGCATCGACGGCGAGCTGTGCGAGCTGTCCGATCCGCCGAAGCTGGTCAAGAACAAGAAGCACACGGTGGAGATCGTGATCGACCGCCTCATCGTGCGCCCGGACATCCAGCAGCGCCTCACCGATTCGCTGGAGACGGCGATGAAGCTGGCGGAGGGCCTGGTGGTCGCCAGCGTCATCGACGGAGAGGACACGTTATTCAGCCAAAATTACGCCTGCCCGGACTGTGGCATCTCCATCGGCGAGCTGACGCCCCGCATGTTCTCCTTCAACAACCCCTACGGCGCGTGCCCCACCTGCTCCGGCCTGGGCATGCTGATGAAAATAGACCCGGCCATCGTCATACCCGACCGTAGTCTGTCCCTGAACCAGGGGGCCATACAGGTCTCCGGCTGGAACAGCGGCGAATTCGATTCGATGGCCCACACCTACCTGACCGCCCTGGCCGAGCAGTACGGTTTCTCCCTGGACACGCCGGTGAAGGACCTGCCCGAGAGCGCCGTGAACATCCTGCTCTACGGCACGAACGGCGAGAAGGTGAAGATCCACTACACCAGGGGTGACGGCGGCGGCACGTTCTCCGCGCCCTTCGAGGGCATCGTCACCAACCTGGAGCGCCGCTACCGGGAGACCAATTCCGACGCCATGAAGTCGCTGTACGAGGGCTACATGAGCCAGGTGCCCTGCCCGGACTGTGCCGGCAAGCGGTTGAAGAAGGAATCACTGGCAGTGACCATCAAGGAGCGCAACATCGCCGAGATCTCCGACCTGTCCGTGCGGGACTGTCGGGCCTTCTTCGACGGCATCACCCTGACCGAGCGGGAGCGGATCATCGCCCACCAGATTTTGAAAGAAATCCAGTCCCGGCTGGGCTTTTTGACCGACGTCGGTCTGGGCTACCTGACGCTCTCCCGCAGCGCGGGCACGCTGTCCGGCGGCGAGGCCCAGCGCATCCGCCTGGCCACCCAGATCGGCAGCGGCCTCGTGGGCGTGCTGTACATACTGGACGAGCCCTCCATCGGCCTGCACCAGCGGGACAACCGGCGGCTGCTGAACAGCCTGAAGGGCCTGCGGGACCTGGGCAACACGCTGATCGTCGTTGAGCACGACGAGGAGACCATGCTGGACGCCGACTGGATCGTGGACGTGGGCCCCGGCGCGGGCATCCACGGCGGCGAGATCGTGGCTGAGGGCACGCCCGAGCAGATCATGGCGAACCCCGACTCCCTGACCGGGCAATACCTTTCGGGTAAGAAATTCGTACCCATCCCAGCCACCCGGCGCGAACCAACCGGCTGGCTGACCATCCGGGGGGCCAGGACCAACAACCTGAAGAACATCGACGTGAAGCTGCCCCTGGGCGTCATCACCTGCGTGACCGGCGTGTCCGGCAGCGGCAAGTCTTCATTAGTGAATGAGATCCTTTACAAGTCGCTGTCGAAGACGCTGAACCGCAGCCGCCAGCGGGCCGGGGCCCACGACGGCATCGACGGCGTGGAGCAGCTGAACAAGATCATCGCCATCGACCAGAGCCCCATTGGGCGCACGCCCCGATCCAACCCCGCCACCTATACCGGCCTGTTCGACATGATCCGCGACGTGTTCGCCGCCACCCCGGACGCCAAGGCCCGGGGCTACAAGCCCAACCGCTTCAGCTTCAATGTGAAGGGCGGGCGCTGTGAAGCCTGCTCAGGAGACGGCATCATCAAGATCGAGATGCATTTCCTCTCCGACGTCTACGTGCCCTGCGAGGTGTGCAAGGGTCGGCGCTACAACCGGGAGACGCTGGAGGTACGCTACAAGGGCAAGAACATCTACGAGGTTCTGGAGATGACCGTGGACGAGGCGCTGGAGTTCTTCCGCCCCATCCAGAAGATCGCCCGCAAGCTGGAAACCATGCGGGACGTGGGCCTGGGCTACGTGAAGCTGGGCCAGCCCGCCACCACCCTCTCCGGCGGCGAGGCCCAGCGGGTCAAGCTGGCCACGGAGCTGTCGCGCCAGGCCACGGGCCGTACGATCTACGTGCTGGACGAGCCCACCACCGGCCTGCACGTGGCGGACGTGGAGCGCCTGATCCAGGTGTTGGACCGCCTGGCCGAGTCCGGCAACACCGTGGTGGTGATCGAGCACAACCTGGACGTGATCAAGACCGCCGACTACATCGTCGACCTCGGCCCCGAGGGCGGCGACGGCGGCGGCACCGTGGTGGTCACCGGCACGCCTGAGGAAGTGGCCGAATGCGAGCAGAGCTTCACGGGGCAGTATTTGAAGCGGGCGCTGGATAATTGGGGAAGGTAAATACTGATTTATCGAGCATTAGCTCGATAAATCAGTATTTGTATTATTCCTCCCCTACTTCCAGCACACCGGGCAGGGCTGCTTGACTGCATACCCATCATCTCCCGTCCGAAGGACCTGTTCATTTGAACCCACGCCCGTTAAAACGTCCATGTCGTCGTCCCAGCCGCGTTCACAATCCAACTCCTCTGACACGGTTTCCCGAAACAGATAGACGTGATAAGGCTTGCCGTCCTGCTCCAGGTTGACGGTGACGACCTCCGCCTCGGTATCCGCCCCCATGCTTCGATACAGGCAATCCGTGACGGTAAATCCGCCCCACCGCAGCTCTTCCAGCAGCACCTTGCCGCCGGGCAGCTTCTCCACCGCCGATATTTCCTCGGGCTGGCCGCAGACCTGGTAGAGCTGTCCGTCGTACTCACGCAGGAAGCACCGATCCCCGGATTCCTTTTCCGTCAGGCCATACAGCGCTCCGCCGGACGCGCCGATGCCACACAGCCTGTCCCCGGTGTCCACCTCGATAACCTTTCCATCTTCCCCAACCTTCCAGACGTGAACCCGATTGACGCCGTCGGTTGTTCGTGTGACGCTGGCGAACAGCTCCGAACCATAGGCGATAGGCTCACCGTCTAAGGCATAGCTCTCCTTATCCCCGTAGAACATTGAACCTTTCGTATCCTTGGGCGTGCAGAACAACCAGTCGCTCACATCACGGGAATAACCCAGGGACACTGCTTGTTCCCCAAGAAACCAGGCCCCACCCTCAAACACCGCTTCCCTGGCGTCATAGTCGGTGGCGTAGAACACCCATGCCCTGTTTGGCTCGGAGGACAGGTACACCCAGAAGCCCTGGGCGTTCGCGGATCTCTCATCCAGATGCTTCACCCAGTCTACGGCGATCTCCGCGTTCAGGGTTTGTGACGCTTCCTCTGCGGTGCTTTCCTCTGATGCCGTTTCTCCGGTCACGCACACCGGACAGGGCTGTTTGTCGTCGGCCAGTGCTTCGGCCTCGGTGATCGGCAGCGCGTTACGCATACCCATGCAATCGGCGTCGGTATGGTAGTACTTGCCCTCCTTGGTCGCAAAATACAGCGCCTGCTCCGGCTGGGGCGTCGTCTCCGGGACAGGGGTATACACGCTTGGGCGCTCCCCCTTTCCCCGCGCGGCCACCACGCTGTCACGCCTGGGCTTCAGCATCGTCCCCGCCGCCAGCGCCAGCCACTATTTCTAATCCCTAATCCCTAATCCCTAATCCCTCTCCCCGACAAATCAGCATTTACCTCTTCACCCAACCCATCTCCATCACGAATTCCATTGGCATTTCCCTCAAAACGTGCTATACTGTAACCATTCATACAATCAACATGCCAAAGGAGGCACAGCACCATGAAGCCCAAGACCAAAGTCATCATCATCATTGCGGTCATCGTCGCCTTGCTGGTGGCAGCGCTGATCATCTACTGGGAGTCCACCCACGGCAACCGCCGGCTGATCGACACGAAATACCGCTTCGACCGGGCGATCATACAGTTGCCCAATGGGGAGGTCGTCGACGGGAAGGTCTCGTCGTGGCTGGATTTCGACGATTCGGACGCGGTACAGGTCACCATCAACGGCAAGACCTATCTGACCCACTACGCCAACGTCTGCCTGATCGAGGAATGACCAACGTGCGCCGCCACATACCCGAATATACAACGGGTGTCGGAGCTAAGCATTGCCGCGGCGGGCGTTGTATATCGCTGCTTTTTCCACTT
>JAZOUD010000026.1:0-7085 GCA_045658005.1 Clostridia bacterium
CGTTACACCTCGTTCGTCTATTCCGATAGACGATCTTATCCCAGTGGGGACACCTCTTCCGACCCGCCGCAAGCGGCGGCCCACCTTCCCCTCAAGGGGAAGGCTTTTGGAGGCCGCACCGCTTAAGTTGATGACATTGCCCTCAAGGGGAAGGCTGTTGGGGACCGCGCCGCTTAAGTTGATGACATTCCCCTGTGGGGAAGGTGCCGGGACACGGGGACGGTTCGAAACTGCTGAAAAAGTGCCCGCGTCCCGAATGAATGAATTTCAAGGCAGACAATATGCAAATTCTCGAACAAATGAGGGCGATTTACTCTAATAATCCAAGAGAAATGCATATTTGCATTCGTGATTGTTCAACATTTCACAGCATGCAGACTTTTTCAGTGGTCTCGGACGGTTCTCTTGTCCCACTTTGATTTCTCACTTCCGATACAAATCGGCATTCCACGATCCCTCACGAAAAAGCGCTGGCCATGCCAGCGTTTTTTCATACATAATCCCGCCAGTCCCCCGCCACCTCGGTGTGGTGCAGATGCCCCTCCCCGCTCAGGCCGGGGAAGCCCTGTTGGCGAAGGGCCTCGTAGAGCAGGATCGCCACCGAGTTGGACAGGTTCAGGGAGCGGGCGTCGGGGCGCATCGGGATGCGCACGCAGCGGGCGTAGTTCGCCGCCAGCAGGTCCTCGTCCAGGCCCTTCGTCTCCCGTCCGAACACCAGGAAGTCGTCGGGGCCGTAGCTCGCGGCGCAGTAGTCCCGGGGGGCCTTCGTGGTGGCGAAGTGGAGGACGGCATCGGGGTAAGCGGCGCAAAAAGACTCCCAGCTTTTATGGACCTCGTAGGTCATCATGTGCCAGTAGTCCAGCCCCGCCCGCTTCAGGTATTTGTCGCTCAGCTCGAAGCCCAGGGGCTCGATCAGGTGCAGCTTCGCCCCGGTGGCCGCGCAGGTGCGGGCGATGTTGCCGGTGTTCTGGGGAATTTCGGGGTTGACCAGTACGATGTGCATCATGGCTGTGCCTCCAGAAGATTGAATATCACCTTCGCCACGCCGTCGCGGGCGTCGGTGTCGGCGACGATCCTCGCGATCTGCTTCACCTCGTCGGTGGCGTTGCCCACGGCCACGGGCCAGCCCACAGCCCGCAGCATGTCCAGGTCGTTGGCGTTGTCGCCGAAAGCCATGCAATCCGCAAGATCCAGGCCCAGCCTGCCCGTCAGCCATTCCAGCGCCGCCGCCTTGCCCATGCCGTGGGACATCAGCTCCACATTGCGCCAGGAGGAGTAGGTCACGCGGGCGTCGGTCTCCTCCCGCAGGGCTGCGCGGACCTCGGTAAGCAGCTCGGTGTCCTCGGTAAGGCCCTCCAGCTTGTAGACCCTTTGCAGCGCCTCGGCCTCGAAGGCGGCCCCGTCGTCCAGCACCAGCCTGCCGCCGCCCAGGTAGCCCTTGATCATCGAGGAGGGATGGGCCAGCGCCGGGGTGTTCAGGCAGTACAGCGCCCCGGGCACGTAGCTGTTGATCTGCACGTTGTAGCGGCGCAGCACCCGATAGACCGCTTCCACGTCCGCCGGGTCCATGAACCGCTCGTGCCAGGTTTCGCCGTCCGGGCCCAGCACCGCGCTGCCGTTGACGATCACGACGGGCTGGTCCTCGGTGCCGCACTGGCGGATCACGTCCCCCAACGCCCCGATCCAGCGCCCGCTAACGATGACGAAGGGGATGCCCCGCGCCCGGCACAGGCCCACCGCCCGCCGTGTGGCGTCGGAAATGACCCCGCCCCGGGGCAGGATGGTGCCGTCCACGTCCGTGGCGATCATGGTGATGGGCATTGCGTGTACCTCCGTAAATACTGATTCATCGAGCACAGCTCGACAAATCAGTAGTTGTCCCACTCCGGCGCATCCGCTTGGAACGTCATGCCCCGGTAGTCGACCAGCGAGCTGTCCTGCGTGACCGTCAGCTTCCCGTGCCACAGGCACAGCCGGGCGCACTGGTATCGGCGGTTGGCCTCGCGGTCGCCGTAGCGGTCGTCGCCCAGCAGGGGGTGGCCGAAGTCGGCCATGTGGGCGCGAAGCTGGTGGGTACGGCCGGTGACCGGCTCCAGGGCCAGGTCGGTCAGGCCGTTCCCCCGCTGCCCCAGCACCCGGTAGCGGGTGCGGATGGGCTTCGCGCCGGGGGCATTCTTGTGCAGGACGCGAACCTCACCCCGGCGGGCGTCCTTGGCCAGCCAGGCGTCCAGCGTGCCCTCGGCTCTGTCAAACCGGTTCACGGCCAGGGCGCGGTATTCCTTTCGCAGCCCTGCATGGTCCCGAAAGGCGTCGAGGGCCTGCCGCAATACGGTCTCGTCCGCCGCCGCCAGCACGATGCCGCCGGTGGCCGCGTCCAGGCGGTGGCACAGCCGGGCCTCCGGCCAGCGGCGTTGCAGGCGGGTCAGCAGCGTGTCCGCGCCGACGCCGTCCCGGTCCACGTCCACCGGCAGGCCCTGGGGCTTGACGGCCACGATCAGCTTATCGTCGCTGAACAGGATCTCCGGCGCCGGCGCCAGCCACCTGTCGTCGAGATAGATGGCCAGTTCGTCCCCGCCCCGCACAGTGGCATCGGCCCCGCTGCGCGCGCCGTTGACGCGCACGTCCTTCTTTTTCAGCGCATCCCGGAGCACGCGGCCCGGCATCAGGGGCCAGGCCCGCCTCAGGTAGCGCTCCAGCGGCATCGCCGGAACCCCTTCGGGGATGACGTGGCCGGTCACGGGGCGTCCTCCTCGGGCCAGGCCAGGTAGATTTCCTCGTAGCGCAGCGGCTCCACAGCCCCGTCGGACATATTCGCCAGTCGTGCCAGGAAGCCGGCCTCGTCGGCGCAGCGCACCACCAGCGTGTAGGTCACCACGTCGGTGAAGGTCTTGTCCTCCACGGTCACCGGCTCGTCCTTCAGGAAGAAGTCCATGCGGTTGATCATGGGATAGCCGATCTCCATCAGGTAGCGGGCGGTGGGGTGCATCGTGCCCACGCCCGAGGCCCGCAGCGCCGCCACGGCCCCCTGGGAATAGGCCCGCACCAGCCCGCCCGCGCCCAGCAGTATGCCGCCGAAGTAGCGGGTCACCACCACGGCGCAGTTGGTGACACCCCGGGCCTTCATCACCTCGATGATGGGCATGCCCGCGGTGCCCCCCGGCTCGCCGTCGTCGGAGTAGCGCATGACGCCCATGTTCGGCCCGATGATGTAGGCGTAGCAGTTGTGGGTGGCGTCCTTGTACTTCGCGCGCATCTCGGAAAGAAACGCCAGCGCCGCCGCCTCCGTCTCGCAGGGCCGCCCGTGCCCGATAAACCGGGACTTGTTCACGATGAACTCCTCCTGGGCGTCGCGCAGGAGGGTCTTATAGGGTTTCAGCATCGTCGGCGGCCTCCTTTGGTGGAATGAGGAATGAGGAATGAGGAATTCCTAATTCCTCATTCCTAATTTTTTATACGTCATCCGGTTCAAATTTCGATGACATATCGTTTATACGCATTCACGCAAACCGTCTCTCCGTACTTCCTTTCCCTCTGGAACCCCAGCGCGCCGTATTCCTGGTGGACGTGGCCGTAGACCAGGTAGCGGGGGTGCCAGCGGTCCATCAGGGCCAGGAAGGTCTCGAAGCCCCGGTGGGGCAGGTCCTCCAGGTCGCCGACGCCCCGGGCGGGGGCGTGGGCCAGCAGTATGTCGAAGCCCCTGTTCCTGTGCAGCTTCCACCACAGCTTTTTGGCGCGGCGGGCCATCTGGCGCTCGGTGTGCATGTAGGGCTCGTTCGGGCGGTAGCGCATGCTGCCCCCCAGGCCCAGCACCCGCACGCCGCCCACCACGCAGATGTCGTCGTCCACACAGGTGCAGCCCTCGGGGGGCTTCTTGTCATAGCTCTTATCGTGGTTGCCGTGGACGTAGAGTATCGGCGCGTTGGTAAAGCAGGTCAGGAAGGACAGGTACTCCGCGGGCAGGTCGCCGGCGGAGAGGATCAGGTCGATCCCCTCCAACAGCCGCCGGTCCAGGTAGTCCCAAAGCGCCTTGTCCGCAACGTCCGCAAGCACCATGATCTTCATACCTGACGCCCCTTTTGTGATGATTACTTCTTCGCCTCTGCCTGCAATTCCTCCGCCTTCCAGCTGAAGTTGGACGGGGAGGGCATTTCGATCTCCCGTATGCCCTGGAGCTCCACCAGGGCCCGGGCCTCGTCCTTCAGCTCGTCGATGGCGGGGAAGCCGCCCACCACGTTGTCCACCAGCCAGTTCATGGCGATGATGTCGGCGGGGCTGAGCCTGCCGTCCACGGGGCAGCGGATCTCGCCGGCCTGGTCGCGGATGATGCTCTCGAAGGGCCAGAACACGCCCTCGCGGATGTGCTCCTTCACCAGCTCCACCAGCCGCTTCAGGCCGATGTCCATGCGCTGGGACATCACCAGGTCCACCGCGTCGGAGGACAGGCCCCACCAGTAGTTGACGGCCTTGGGCTTGTCGGTGCCGGTGTCCTTCCAGTTGCCCTTCAGCACGCTGCGGGTCAGGGATTCGTAGATGCGGCTCCAATCCAGCACGGGGATGGCCAGGCTCTCCTTCACGCCGTCCACCTGGGTGTAGAGCCCGTATTCCACGGCGTGGTGGCTGGGCGCGCCCACGTCCAGGCTGGAGATCATCTGCACCGACGGATCGCCGAAGGGATCGTCGGAGTCGAAGTCCTTCCGGGTGGACCAGGCCAGGCAGACCTTGACCCTCGGGTTCACCATCCGGGCCCCCAGGGCGAAGGCGTTGATGCTGGCGGCCACGCCGGCGATGGGATAGTCGGCGATGTAGCCCACCCTGTCGTTGGTGGTCAGCGCCCCGGCGATCATGCCGATCAGGAACTTGACCTCGTAGATGCGCAGGTAGTAGCTGCGCACCCGCTGCCAGGAGGCCAGCAGCGAGCAATTCAGTATCCGGGCGTCCGGATGCTTGATCGAGGCCTTCATCGACGCCGCCAGCATCACCGGCGACGTGGTGAAGATCAGCTTGTTGCCCTCCTGGATCAGCCGCTCGATCTCCGATTCGAAGTTCGCCGCGTCCGGGCAGACGCAGACCGTGGCCTTGACCCGATCCCCCATCTCGTTTTCCAGGTTCAGCCGGCCCAGGTCGTGCCAGTAGGTCCAGCCGGACTGGTAGGGGTCCCGGTGGTAAAGGAAGGCCACCTTCACGCTGGAGGGGCCGAACAGCGTGTTCAGAAGGCTGCCCTGCTTCTGCTCCGCCGGCTTCATGATCAGCGCGACGTTCTCCGGCTCCTTCTCCTTTTCGAACTCGCCCCAAAGCGCCTTCACCTCGTCCCGGATCTGGGGCTCGAACTTCCTCGGCGCCTCGGCGTAGCCGGTGGCGGCCAGGTAGATCAGGTAGGCGTCGCCGGTGGTGGCGGGCAGCTTGCCCGCGTCGCTGATCGCCTCCCGGGCCTTGTACTCGGCGCGAAAGCGCATGTAGGCCGCCAGGAAGTCGCTCAGGTCCTCGCTGGACCACTTCTCCCCCGGCGTGTGACCCGTCAGCGCGCACAGCTTGGCGTAGCTGCCGGGTCGGGAAAACCACAGGTAGTTGATGCCGGTATCGGCATAGAAGGGCAGGAATTCATAGTACAGCTGGTTCACCGGGTCGTCGGTGTGCCCCGGCATCACCCGGGTGACCTCCGCCTCGATGTACACCGAATCCAGGTATTTCATCACGCTGACGCGCTTGTTGCCCTCCACGAGGTAAAACTGATTTAAATATTCCAGCGCCTTGACCGGCTGGTTCATGCCCTGCTCCACCACGCTCTCGCACAGCGTGGCCCACTTGCGGGCGAACTCCGAGCCCGGGTCCAACACCGGCATGAAGTTCGGCGCAAAGGCGTTGGTGCGGCCCTTCGAGGCCGTGCCCACGACCTTGGTCAGCGGGACCTGCACCAGCCCCAGGGACACCCGCCCCAGGGTATTGAGCTGGGGGGCGATCTCCTCCAGCACCGGCAGCGAGGGGTTCAGCCGCTTTTGCAGGCTGTTGTGGTATGACTTCAGTCCCAGCTTCCGCGCCCTGACATAGGCGTCCGTGCCGATGACTCCACCAAGCATCTTTCTCACGCTCCTGTCGTTCAGGATTCAAAGCGCCATTTGGGCGCCCGTAAGAGTGTAGACAAGGAAGGTTAAATGGACAAGCGCTTTTAAATGAGGAATTAGGAATGAGGAATAGTTGTGCCCTAAAGGACTCGCTTCGCTTCGAAAATCCTTGCGGATTTCTTTTATTGATGGGAGCCGTTCCTTCTTCCTTCGCAGCTGTGCGGGCGTGGGGGAATTCTGATTTGTAGGGTTGTTGAGCGGTTCCCCAAAAGGCTTCCCCTTGAGGGCAATGTCATCAACTTAAGGAAAAATACCTACTGTCGCGCCCAAAAGGCTTCCCCTTGAGGGGAAGCTGTCTGCGAAGCAGACTGAAGAGGTGTCCCCGTTACACCTCGTTCGTCTATTCCGATAGACGATCTTATCGCAGCGGTGACACCTCTTCCGACCCGCTTCGCGGGCCACCTTCCCCTCCAAGGGGAAGGCTGTTGGGTACCGCGTCTCCCCGACAAATCAGTATTTACCCAACCCATCCGTTATATCAATCAAGAAATCCGAAGGATTTCAACCGCCATTCCTCATTCCTCATTCCTAATTCCTCATTTTCTGTCCCTCATTCCTCATTCTTCATTAAAACGTCCCTCACATCCGTCCCCGCCGCCGGCAGGAACTTATCAAAGAAGTCCTTTCCCGCCATCGCCACGGTCTGGGTGTTGTCGCAGGGGTGGAAGGCGAGGGTTTGGACCTCGCGCAGGGCGCTGTCCACGATCAGGATAACCTCCCGGGCCTCGGGGAAGATCAGGCCCAGGGGGCTGGCGGAGCCGCCGTGGCAGCGCAGGCGCTCGAACAGCATTGCCTCCGGCGCGAAGCTCAGCCGGGAGGCGCCCACCTGCTTGGAGATGTCCGCGGTGTGGAAGCGGGCGTCCGGGCGGCAGACGCACAGGAAGCAGCGCTTCTTGTTCTTCGTGGTCAGGAAGATGTTCTTCACCGCCAGCGCCCCCAGCTGCCGGTCGATGGCGGCGCAGTCCG
>JAZOUD010000027.1:0-20352 GCA_045658005.1 Clostridia bacterium
TCGTAGCCATGTCGTTCTGTGAGCCAAGGAGTTGAACAACTTGCTTGTCTTCCTAAGACCCGCTTGGGCCTCCGACTTCGCAATACGGCGGCGCTCAATGCGCCGCCGTATTGCGCGCTGGTTGGTATATGATTATTCAAATTCCGCGGCGGGGGCGGGGGTGACCACCTTGCCGTCCAGCACCGTGAATTTCACGTCGCTGCTGAAGGGGTAATATTTGAAGACGTTCTTTTTGCCGTCCTTGTAGCCGACGACCAGCGCCATGGAGTAGATGCCCTCCTTGTACTGGCTGACGTCCAGCGTGATCTCGAAGTCGCAGGCGGTGGCGTTCTGGCAGACGGCGTCGGAGTGGGGCAGTCCGGAAACGCCCGCGGTGTTGGTCAGCGGATAGCCGATGTTCTGGCCGGAGGCGACCTCGGTGATCACAAGCCAGCTCTTGGCGGCGGCGCCGTCGAAGGCTTCCTCGTTGACATAGCCATAGCCCGCCAGGTACATCAGCTTGTTGTCGTCCGCGGGGGAGACGAAACTGGCGGTGAGACCGATCTTGCCGTTCTCAGAGGGCTCAGTGGGCAGGTTGGGCAGCTTTTTCATGGGCTGTGCCACGTTCTCTGCCGGCAGTGCCGTGGGCTCCGGCGTGGGCTCGGGGGTGGGCTCGGGGGTGGGCTCCGGCGTGGGTTCGGGCGTCGGCTCCAGGGTCGGCGCCTCGGTGGGCTCGGTCAGGTCCACCTCGTCCTCGGGCGCCTCCTCGCCTCCGTCGCTTTCAGAGGTTGGCGCTTCAGGCTCATACGGGTCGGCTTCAACCACAGGCTGCTGGGTCTGCTCGACATAAGGCCGCATGGTCGCTTCAGGATCCAGCTTGTCGGAATAGTCCAGCTTGGCCAGCGCGAAGTAAATCACAGCCAGTATGATCAGCAGTATGATCAGGCCAATGATGAAATAGAGAACCGCAAGGCCCTTCGCCTCGCGCTTGCGCCCTTGCTTTAGCATAGTCAAGAACCTCCAAATCAATACAATTATCGGATGAACAGCACATTTATAGCTATCCTATATCTTAAAGCACATACGGCAGGATTGTCAATGATTGAAAGAGAAATGTAGAAATAAAGTTACAAAGGCTCAATGAAACGGCAAAAGCCGCGGTTTTCCACGCTCTGGAAAGCCGCGGCTCTTGCCGTATTGAAATCAACCCGCCGCCGAAGTGTACCTGGAGGATATCCACCCCCAGTATCCGTTGCAGCAGACGTAATACCATTCCACGCCCCGGTCGTCCCAGCGGGATTCGCCGCCTGAGCGCAGCACCGCCCCGGCCCTGGCCACGGTGAGTGATTCACCGTAGAGACCGGGTTCGTCGCGAACGTGGGAATCCCGGTGGACGTACACCACGGGATAGTCGCCATTGGCGTCGTCGTCCCCGTCGTCGTAGACCACGTAGCTGTACCGGGAGGAGATCCACGCGTCCTCGCCGTCGAAGATGATGCCGTACCACATCACGCCCCGATCGTCAACGGAGTAGACGTTCCTGTAGGTCAGCCAGGAGCCCTGGGTGACCACGCCCAGCTTGTAGCCGTTCAGGCTGGGGTTGCTGCGGGCGTTGGCGTCGCCGGTGACGACGACAGTGCTGGCCAAAGCGCAGGTGCACAGCGCCAGCGCCAGCACCAGCGCGAGGATGGCGACGACGGTTTTCTTCATGGAGGACACCTCCTGTCGGACGGGGTGTGGGTGTCGCCCGTGGGGCGCATGCGCGCCGAAACGGGTCTGAGGGACCGGGCTAAGCCTCTTCCTCCGGGGGGTCCGGCTCCTCGGGGCCGTCGCTCACAGGCTTGTCCAGTTTGACGGGCACTTTCTTGGCAAGCCGCTGAAGCTCGGCAATGGTGTCCTCGGCGGACTGTATCAGCGCCTGCTGCGCCTTCTCCGCAGCCAGGATCTTCTCGTCGGTGCTCCGGGCGGCGGCAACGTCGGCCTCGGTGATGGTCATCAGGTCGTCCTTGGTGATGTCCGAGGCCTGGGCCAGGCGGTTGGCCTGGGCGACCAGCAGCCGCTCGAATATGTTGCGCACCCCGCGCCCATTGCCGAAGGAGATGGAACTGGTGTTGGCGGCGGCGATGTAATCGGCCACGTCCTTGCGGGCCTGCTCGGTCAGCACATACTGCCCCTTCTTCAGCTGCAGGTCCAGTATGCCCATCATCTCTTCGGCAGTATAATCGTCGAAGTGCAGGTAGCGGTTGAAGCGGGATTCCAGGCCTGGATTGGAGTGGATGAACTGGTCCATCAGCCCGTCGTAGCCCGCCACGATGACCACCAGGTCCTCCCGGTGATCCTCCATGGCCTTCAGAAGCGTGTCGATGGCCTCCTGGCCGAAGTCGTTCTCGGTCTTGCCGTTCAGGGCGTAGGCCTCGTCGATAAACAACACGCCGCCCAGCGCCTTCTCGATCACGGCGCTGGTCTTGGTTGCGGTCTGGCCCACGTATCCCGCAACCAGGCCCGAGCGGTCCACCTCCACCAGGTGGCCCTTCTTGAGCATGCCCAGGCTCTTGTAGATGCGGGACATCAGCCGGGCGATCATCGTCTTGCCGGTGCCGGGGTTGCCCGAGAACACCATGTGCAGCGACATGTCCACTGTCTTGAGGCCGTTTTCGCGGCGCAGCTTGTATATGGTGACGGTGTTGATGAGGTTGTTGACCTCCCGCTTGACGCCCTTCAGGCCGATCAGCTCGTCGAGCTCCTTCTTCAGGTCCTCGATGTTCTCCTGGGGCGTCTCCTCCTCGGCGGCCTGCTGGGCGTCGGCGGGCTTGGCCGCTGCCGCAGGCGCAGGGGCCTTCCCGGGCTGCGGCGCGTCCACGGGCTTTTTTGACGGGCCGGGGTTGGGGGACTTGGGCCCGGGAACGCTCCATATGTCGCTTGCCATGTTCCGCAGGTTGTTGTTGACCAGCGTGCTGATCAGGTCCATTTGGGTTTGTATGATCTCATCGCGATTATCCATGCTCGTGCTCCTGTCGGTTGATCATAAGGGAATAACCGATGCCGATTGACATCGGTTATTCCAAATTCATTTTCCTTATTCGGCGGTCTCTTTCTTCTTCCGGGGGGCGCGTGGCTTCTTCGGCGCGTCCTCGGCGCTGGCGGCCTTTTTGCGGGTCGCGGGCTTCTTTTCCGGGGCTTCGGCCCCGGCAGCCTCCGCCTTGGGCTTGGCAGCTCTCTTGCGGGTGGCGGGCTTCTCCGCGACGTCCTCAGCCGCCTTGGCCTTCTCCGCGGCGTCCTCAGCCGCCTTGGCCTTCGGCGCCGCCTTCTTCTTTGCGGGCTTCTTCGCGGCCTCCGGGATCAGCTTTTCATACAGTTCGATGTACTTCTTTGCGGACTGGTCCCAGCCGTACTGGCCCTTCATGGCCCGTATGGCCAGGCTGTTGAACAGCTCGCGCTGCTCGTGGAACATGCGCACGGCGTTTTCGATGACGTGCAGCATGTCGTGGGCGTTGTAGTAGAGGAAGGTGAAGCCGTTGCCGTCGCCGGTGTATTCGTTGTAGGCGAGCACGGTGTCCCGCAGGCCGCCGGTCTCGCGGGTGATGGGCAGCGTGCCGTAGCGCAGCGAGATCAGCTGGCTCAGGCCGCAGGGCTCGAACAGCGAGGGCATCAGGAACAGGTCCGCCGCGGCGTAGATCTTGTGGGCCAGGGCGTTGTTCATCTGGAAGTTGGCCGAAACCTGCAGCGGGTACTTCCACTGGGCCCAGCTGAACAGGTCGACGTAGCGGCTCTCGCCCATGCCCAGTATCACCAGCTGGGCGCCGGTGTTCATGATCTCCGGCAGCACGCACTCCACCAGATCCAGGCCCTTCTGGCCGGCCAGGCGGGTGATCATGGCGATCATCGGCACATTGGCGTCGACGGTCAGGCCCAGCTCGCGCTGCAGCGCCAGCTTGTTCTCGACCTTTTTGTCGTAGGTGTCCGGGGTGTAGTTCTGGGTGAGCAGCGGGTCCTTCTCGGGGTCGAACTCCTCGGTGTCGATGCCGTTGAGTATGCCGCAGAGGTGGTCCACCCGGGTGCGAAGCAGGCCGTCCAGCCGCTCGCCGTAGTAGGCGGTCTGTATCTCCTGGGAATAGGTGGGGCTGACGGTGGTGATCTCATCGGCGAACACGATGCCGCCCTTCATGCAGGAGCACATGCCGTAGAACTCCAGGGCGTCGCTGGTGTAGGCCAGGTTGCCAAGGTACAGCAGGTCCTCGATGGTGTCGATGGGGAACAGGCCCTGGTACTGCAGGTTGTGGATGGTGTAGACCGTCCGCATGTTCGCGAACAGCTCCAGGTGCTTGTATTGCAGCTTGTGCAGCACCGGGATCAGGCCGGTCTGCCAGTCGTTGCAGTGCAGCACGTCGGGGATGAAATCGATCTTCGGCAGCGCCTCCATGACGGCGCGGCAGAAGTAGGCGACGCGCTCGCCCTCGTCGCCGCCCATGCCGTAGATGTAGTCGCGGCCAAAGTACTGCTCGTTGTCCACAAAGTAGAAGGTGACGCCGCCGTATACCATCGTTTCAATGCCCACATACTGCCTGCGCCAGCCGAGGTTGATGTAGAAATACAGCATATGCTGCATCTTCTCACGCCACTCGGCACCGATGGCCTTGTACAGCGGGAGGATGACGCGGACGTCTTCGCCGGCCTTCAGGATTTCCCTGGGCAGCGCGCCCATCACGTCCGCGATGCCGCCGGTCTTGACAAACGGCATGCATTCAGATGTTGCGAAGAGAATTTTCATGGCTCTGTTTCCTCCTATAGGTATGATTGTTTCCGGGTTTGAAACGGGTTATACCGCGGGTTTACGTTTATTCCCTTCCGGGGGCGTTTTGCCCCCGGAAGGAGGTTTTGCTTACAGAGTGATGTTCTTGCCGATGACGATCGGGTACTGGCCCGGGCCGACCAGGCGGCTGTGGCTGCGGATGGTGACCGCCTTGTCGAAGATGACGTTTTCGAGCTCGACGTCCTCCTCGATGTAGCCGTCCTGCATGATCACGCAGTTCTTCAGCTTCGCGCCCTTGCCCACGTTGACGCCGCGGAACAGCACGCAGTTCTCCACCTCGCCGTCGATCACGCAGCCGTCGGCGATCAGGGAGTTCTTGATCTTCGCGTTGCCGCGATAGATGGTGGGCACCGAGTCGCGGGTCTTGGTGTAGACCGGGTTCGCGCCGAACAGCTCCTTGCGCACGCCGGGCTTGAGCAGGTCCATGTTGAAGTTGAAGTAGCCGCGGATCGTCTCGATGCGGCGGTAGTAGCCCTTCTCCTCATAGGACATGATCTTCAGCGCGCCGGATTTGATGTAGGGGCGCAGCATGTCGGCGTAGAAGTCGTGGCTGCCATGGGAGATGACCTGGTCCACCATGTACATCAGCATCGTGCGCTTGATCATCATGACGTTCAGGTACAGGTTGTCATAGCTGGCCGCGTTGGGGTTGATCTCGATGTCGTTGACGATGCCGCCCTCGCCGATGCCCAGGTAGCAGTGGTCATTCTTGGAGGACGAGGTGAACTCGGTGATCTCGGGCGTGGCCTTCTTGTACATCAGCGTGATGTCCGCGCCAGACTTGATGTGCTGCTGGATCATCGGCTCGAAGCTGGTGTTCATCACGTAATCGCTGTTGGTCAGGATCACGAACTCCTGGCGGGAGCGGCGCAGGTAGTCGAAGTTGGCCTTCAGCGCGTCCAGCACGCCGCTGTACTCGCCGCCGTTTTCACGGGTCAGGAAGGGGGGCAGTATGAACAGGCCGTTGTTGCGGGTGTGCAGATCCCAGTCCTTGCCGGAGCCCAGGTGGTCCATCAGCGAGTGATAGTTCTTCTGGGCGATGATGCCCACGTTGTGGATGTTCGAATTCACCAGGCTGGAGAGGGTGAAGTCGATGATGCGATAGCGGCCGGCCACGGGAATCGCGGCCACCGCGCGCTGGCTGGTCAGCTCGCGCAGCGTGAGGTCGTCCTTAGAAGTGTAGACAATGCCCATGACATCGTTCATATCAGGCGCCCTCCTTTCGGGAAATAGCATCGTTGTCGACCTGCAGGCCCGCCTTTACCACGTAGCCCTCGGGCAGCACGGTGTCCTGGCCGATCAGGGCGATATCGCCGGCGACCTCGCCGACCTCGCAGCGCTTTGAAATCACGCAGTCCTCGGAGACGATGGCGCGGCGCACCACGGCCCCGGCCTTGATGGTGGTGCCGGGCATGATCACGCTGTCCTCCACCACGGCGCCCTTTTCGACGGTGACGCCGGCGAACAGCACGCTGTCGCGCACGATGCCGTCGA
Organism: Clostridia bacterium; assembly: GCA_045658005.1. Taxonomy (GTDB): domain Bacteria; phylum Bacillota; class Clostridia; order Christensenellales; family Aristaeellaceae; genus UBA2862. Next base: position 6,284 of record JAZOUD010000027.1, read on the forward strand.
TCTCGCAGCCCTCGGTGACCATGGAATTTTCCACCACCGCGTCGTCCGCGATGAAGTGGGGCGGCATGACCGGCGTGCGGGAGTAGATCTTCCAGCGCGGGTCGGTCAGGTCGAACTCCGGCGGGGTCTTCAGAAGGTCCATGTTGGCCTCCCAGAGGCTGGCGATGGTGCCGACGTCCTTCCAGTAGTCGGTGAACGCGTAGGCGTACAGCGCCTTCTTGTCGTTCAGCAGGTTCGGGATGATGTTTTTACCGAAGTCGTTCTGGGATTTCGGGTCGGCGGCGTCGGCGGTCAGGTATTCCTTCATCACCTTCCAGGTGAAGATGTAGACGCCCATCGAGGCCAGGTTGCTCTTGGGCTGCTTCGGCTTCTCCTCGAATTCGATGATGGCGTCGTTCTCGTCCACGTTCATGATGCCGAAGGACGGGGCGACCTCCCAGGGCACGGGGCGCACGGCGATGGTGACGTCGGCGTTGCGCTCGATGTGGGAAGAGAGCATCCGGTTGTAATCCATCTTATAGATGTGGTCGCCGAAGAGGACGAGCACGTATTCGGGGTCGAACTGCTCGATGAAGCCGAAGTTCTGGTAGATGGCGTTGGCGGTGCCCTTGTACCACTCGCTGCTGTCGGCGGTGGCATAGGGGGGCAGCACGTAAACGCCGCCATAGCTCAGGTCGAGGTCCCAGGTCTGGCCGGAGCCGATGTAGCTGTTCAGCTCCAGGGGCCGGTACTGGGTCAGCACGCCCACGGTGTCAATGTTGGAATTGGTGCAGTTGGACAGGGGAAAGTCAATGATGCGATACTTTCCGCCGAAGGGCACGGCCGGCTTGGCCATGACCTTGGTGAGAAGACCGAGGCGGCTTCCCTGACCGCCAGCCAGAAGCATGGCGATACACTTCTTCTTTTTCACGCTATCCCTACTTTCATATTGTTGTGGCATCGGTGTCAATTTGACCCCGTTACCAAATCATAATATAGTATACAACATCTTCGCCAAAAAATCTATAGTTTACAGCACATTTTTCCAATTTATTTGGAATTAATGCAATCGTAAGCCGATTGAACCACCATCAGCTCCTCGTTGGCGGGGATCACATGGGCCTCGACGGCGGAATCCGGCGCGGAAATGAGTCGTTCGCCCGTGCCGCGCTCGTTGGCTTCGGCGTCGATGACCATGCCCATGTGGGCCATGGCTTCCAGGACCGTGCGGCGCAGCGGCGCGTAGTTTTCCCCGATGCCGCCGGTGAAGGCGATGGCGTCCAGGCCGCCCAGCTCCATGGTGTAGGCGCCGACGTAGCGTATGATGTGGGTGGCCAGCACGTCCAGCGCCAGCCTGGCCCTTTCGCTGCCGGCGCGCATGGCGGCGTCCACGTCCCGTATGTCGCCGCTGGTGCCGGAGATGCCCTTCAGGCCGCCGTTCTTGCCCAGCCCCTCGTAGATCTCGTCCAGCGTCAGCCCCTGCTGGAGCAGGAAGGGCACCAGGTACACGTCCACGTCGCCGGTTCGACTGGCGTGGGGGATGCCCATCTGCAGAGAGAAGCCGAAGCTGTTGTCCATGCTCTTGCCGTCCAGTATCGCGCAGATCGAGGCGCTGCCCCCGAGGTGGCAGGAGATCACCCGGCGCTTTCCCGCCAGCTTCCGGGCGATGTAGCCGTGAGAGGCGCCGTGATAGCCCATGCGCATCACGCCGTACTTCTCATACCACTCGTAGGGCACCGGGAAGATGCGGCGGGCCATCGGGATCGTGCGGTGGAAGGCGGTCTCGAATACGCCCACCCTGGGCGCGTCAGGCAGCAGCCTTTCAAACACGGCGATGGCCTCCAGGTAGGGGCCGTTGTGGGCGGGGGCGACCGAGAGGTAGGCCCGCATGCCCTCCAGTACGTCATCCGTCAGCAGGTGCACGCCGTAGAAGCCCTTGGCCAGCACGGTCTTGAAGCCCACGGCGTCGATCTCGGTCAGCGCTGCGATCGCGCCGCCCTCCGGCGCGGACAGGGCGTCCAGGAACATTTGGATGCCGGCGGTATAGTCGGGGATGGCGAGGCCGTCCCTTTTGACGGAAAAATCGCCGCGTGAATAATGGAAGATGGCGTCAGCGGAGCCCACGCGCTCCACCTTGCCCTCGGCCAGCACGGCGAGGGCCGGCATGTCCCAGAGCTTGAACTTCAGCGACGTGCTTCCGGCGTTGCAGATGAGTATCTTCATGGCGGGTATCTCCTTCGGATGGAAAGTAATAAATTGATTATACATGAAACGAAAACATCGCGCAACAGTGAATTGCGCTGCTTTCAGCGCATACCGGCAGTGAAAGAACGCATAATAAAGCCGAGGTGGTGTTTGAATGAACATGAAGAAAAAGCTTGCAGCGGCGCTGGCGCTGGCCCTGCCGGCGCTGGTCCTTTTCGGCTGCATGCAGAACCGCGACCCGTCGGTCAACTGGCGGCTGAGCGATTCAAAGGCCAACCTGCCGAAGCTGCCCCAGCGGCTTGAGATCGGGAAGGACGGGGTCCCGACGCTGTCGGTATACGACGTATCCGACAAGAAGACCTCCGACATGGACATCGAGCGCTATGTGATGGGGGTCGTGGCCGGGGAGATGAAGAACGACTGGCCCATGGAGGCGCTGAAGGCCCAGGCGATACTGGCGCGCACCTTCGTTCTGAAGTTCTGCCAGGACAAGCAGTCGAAGTATGAAGGCGCGGACATCTCCACCGACGTGGCGGAGGCCCAGGCCTACGTGCCAAACAGCGTGAATGCCCGGGTCAGGCAGGCGGTGGACGAGACCCGGGGCATGGCGCTGTCCTGGCAGGGGGAATATCCCAACGCCTGGTTCCACGCCCATTCCGGGGGCATGACCGAACTGCCCTCCGTGGCGCTGGAGTACAAGGGCGGCGACCCGGAATACCTGAAGCCCGCGCCCTCCGGGGAATCGGACCGGGCGCCGGAGGACGTCAAGGCCTGGACGGCCACCTTCACCAAGGCGCAGGTGGCTAAGGCCTGCGCCGACGCCGGCACCCGGGTAGGCGCGGTGGAGACCGTCGAGCTGGGCGAGAAGGGGGAATCGGGCAGGGCGAAGGCGATACTGGTCAACGGCAAGGCGGTCTCCGCGCCCTCCTTTCGCATACAGATCGGGGCCAACAGGCTCAAGAGCACGCTGATCGAAAGCGTTGCGGTGGACGGGGATGCGGTCACCTTCAAGGGCCGGGGCTTCGGCCACGGCGTGGGCCTTTCCCAGTGGGGCGCGTATCAGATGGCCGAGGAGGGCCGTACCGCCCAGCAGATATTGCAGAAATACTTCCCGGGCGTGGGGATCGTGGAGCTGTGGTAGGCATAGGGGCGGCAGAAATGCCGCCCTGTGGTGTTTGACAAATACTGATTTATCGAGCAAAGCTCGATAAATCAGTATTTGTCTTCCCGTATCATCCCTTGACGATCTGCCGGATCGCCTCGTGGATCACCCCGTTCGAGGCCAGCGGGTTGCCGCTCACAAGGCCGTCCTCGCTGTCCGCCCAGCCGGAGAAGCGACCGCCGGCCTCGGTGAGGATCACGTAGCCCGCGCCGTAGTCGTACAGGTTGATGCCCAGCTCCAGGTAGGCGTCGGCGCGACCGGCGGCCACGCAGCACATATCGTAGGCGGCGGAGCCGGTGCGCCGCACGTCGCTGACACTGCGCAGCAGCGCCGGGAAGACGGCGAGGGTGCGCTCGCGATCCGGCGGGACGCGCACGCCGAAGCCCATGTGGACGATGGCGTCCCGCAGGCTGGCGGTGTCAGACACGTGGATCGGTTGGCCGTTCAGGGTCGCCCCGTGGCCCCGCACCCCCAGGAACAGCTCGTCGGTGCCGGGGCAGTAGACGCAGCCGATCTGAAGCGCGCCGTCGTGCTCGTAGGCGATGGAGATCGTATACAGCCGCTGCCCGCGCATGAAGTTGGCGGTGCCGTCGATGGGGTCCACGATCCAGCGCCCCGGCGCTCGGGTCGCGCCGCCGCTCTCCTCGCCGAAGAACTGATCCTCGGGGCAGGCGGTGAGCAGAACCTCGCGGATCAGTGTCTCGCTTTTGAAATCCATCTCGGTGACGAAGTCATTTTCGCCCTTGCGGCGGACCTTGAAGGCCCCGTGGTGCTCCAGCATCTCGCCGGAGGCGCGGGCAGCCCGCTCGGCCAGCACCGCTTTTTCAGTCAATGTCATGGATATTCATCTCCAAATTTATCATTTTGAATAAAATAGGTTTGCAAATCGAAGAAAGTGTGATATAATGGGTGTATTCATGGGGGTATGCGTACTTTCTCCTCTGATTATTATAGCACAAAGGTATTTGGGAAGGTGTTATATTCGTGAAAATGATCTCCTGGAACGTCAACGGCCTGCGGGCCGTGCTGCAGAAGGGCTTCTATGAGAGCGTGAACGGCCTGGACGCCGATGTGATCTGCCTTCAGGAGATCAAGATGCAGAAGGGACAGTGCGACATTGACATGCCCGGCTATGAGCAGGTCATGTACTGCGCCGATCGCAAGGGCTATTCCGGCACGGCGGTGTTGTCCCGGGTGCCCATGCTTTCGGTGAAGACGGGCATCGGTATCGACCTGCACGACCACGAGGGCCGGGTCATCACCTGTGAATTCCGGGATTTCTACCTGGTATGCTGCTACACCCCCAACAGCCAGAACGAGCTGAAGCGACTGGAATACCGCATGCAGTGGGAGGACGACTTCCGGGCCTATCTGGTGGCGCTTGACGCCGTCAAGCCCGTGATCCTCACGGGTGACCTGAACGTCGCCCATCAGGAGATCGACCTGAAAAACCCGAAGACCAACCGCCGCAACGCCGGCTTTACCGATGAGGAGCGGGGCAAGCTGACGCAGCTGCTCGCCGCCGGCTTCATTGACAGCTTCCGCTATTTCTATCCGGATGTCACCGGCGCCTACAGCTGGTGGAGCTACATCGGCGGGGCCCGGTCGAGGAACGCCGGGTGGCGCATCGATTATTTTATCGTTTCAGAAAAGCTGAGGGACCGCATGGTCGACGCGAAGATCCATGCGGATATCATGGGCAGCGACCACTGCCCGGTGGAGCTGGACATCCGAGCCAGCGAGACAGACGGCCAAATCTAAATTGTCCGAACGGGAGGCGCTTCACAATGAAGAAGGTACACATCAAATCGGCGATTCCAATCTACATCGCGGCGGCGATATGGCTGGTGGTGGGACTGATTTTCCCGAAGCTGCTGATGAAGCTGCCGGGGCTGCTGGTGACCGTAGCGCTGTCGGTGGGCGGCTATTTCGCTGGCTCGGCGCTGTTCCCGGGCCGCGAGGTAGAGCAGATGATCACCACCGGCGATGCCGCCGTGGATCGGGAGATCGAGGTGGCCCGCCAGCGCCTGGAGAATCTGCGCAAGGCCAACGAGGCCATACCCGACCCGCAGATCACCGGGAACCTGGATCGCATGTACGCATCCGGTCAGCAGATCTTCAACGAGCTGAACCGCGACCCGAAGAAGGTCGCGCTGGTGCGGCGCTTTATGAGCTATTACCTGCCCACCTCTGAAAAGCTGATGGAGCAGTACCAGGTGCTGATGAACGCCCCCAGCAAGGGCGAGAACATCACCTCGGCGATGAAGACCATCGAATCGAGCCTTGGCCTGGCGGCCAATGCCTTCGAAAAGTGCGCCGACAACCTGTATAAGGACGACGAGATGGACATCGACGCGGAGATCAAGGTGATGCAGACCATGCTCTCCGGCGATAACCTGATCAGGACCGACATGAATTCCATACGCGAAGCGGTCGGCAGTCCCGCCCCGGCGGAGCAGGCCGCGCCCGCCGAGACCGCGCCTGTTGAGGAGGAAAAGACCACGAAGGATGGCATCAGGCTCACCCTCGGCGGCCACTGATCGATTCACACAGCCACTGTATCTGCAAACACTACCATATATTTATTAGGAGGTTATCACCATGGCAGACGAAATCAAGCTGACCCTTGAACCCTTCGAGGACGAGAACAAGAAGGAGCTGGACAGCGCCGTTCAGGCGGCGGTGCAGGCCACCGAGGCGCTGGATAAGGCCGAGGCCGAGGTCAAGCAGGAGGTCCAGCAGGCCACGCTGGACATGCAGAACTTCACCGAAGAGGAACAGCAGATGATCGACGACTTCTCCAAGAAGATCGACGTGCGCGACAGCAATCTGGTGTTCTCCTATGGCGCGGCGGCACAGCAGAACATCTCCCAGTTCTCCGACGCGGCCCTGAAGAACGTGCAGACCAAGGACCTGGACGAGGTCGGCAACATGATCGCCAACCTGGTGACGGAGCTGAAGGGCTTCGATACCGACGAAACCGACAAGGGCGGCCTTTTCGGCCTGTTCAAGAAGCAGGTCAACAAGCTGGAGCTGATGAAGGCCAAGTACGACCAGACAGAGGTCAACGTCAACAAGATCGTCGAGGGCCTGGAGCAGCACCAGATCCAGCTGCTCAAGGACATCGCCATGCTGGACAAGCTGTACGACCAGAACCTGGTCTATTTCAAGGAGCTGTCCATGTACATCGTGGCCGGCAAGAAGCGCCTGGAGTCCTTCCGCGCCAACGAGGTGGAGCAGGCTCGCCAGAAGGCTGCGGCCTCCGGCCTGCCCGAGGACGCCCAGTTTGCCAAGGATCTGGTGGACAAGGCCGACCGCTTTGAGAAGAAGCTGTACGACCTGGAGCTGACCCGCAACATCTCCATCCAGATGGCGCCCCAGATTCGCCTGATCCAGTCCAGCAACCAGATCATGGCAGAAAAGATCCAGACCTCCCTGGTCAACACCATCCCGCTGTGGAAGAGCCAGATGGTGCTGGCGCTGGGCCTGGCCCACACCGAGAACGCCATGAAGGCCCAGCGGGCGGTGACCGACCTGACCAACGACCTGCTGACCAAGAACGCCGAGAAGCTGCACATGGCCACGGTGGAGACCGCCAAGGAGGCCGAGCGCGGCATGGTGGACATCGAGACCCTGAAGCACACCAACAAGCTGCTCATCGACACCATGGACGAGGTGCTGGAGATCCAGCAGCAGGGCAAGGAGAAGCGCCGCGCCGCCGAGCAGGAGCTGGCGACCATCGAAGGCGAGCTTCGCGCCAAGATCATGGAGATGCGGTAAAATTTCACTGTCCAAGCGGTCGACCGGCGTGCAGGTCCGCGCGCCTGCGCACCGGTTTGACGCTTGATGATGCGATGCGGGCACAGTCGGGATGCCTCGGAAGGAAGTGTTCTATATGCGGTTTTCGGAGAACAGAAAGTTGGCCTTTGCGGTGCTGGCCGTCTGCGTGATCGTCAGCATATTCGGCCTGGGCGGCCTGGGCCTTGCCCGTGAGCGGGGCAAGGTTCTGACGGTGTATGACCGCGGGGCGGATACCAGCACGGCCACCCGCCACAGCGTGGATGCCTATCTGGATTCCGCCGGGGAGAACGCCGCGCTGATGGCATCGGAGGCAGGGCTGCACATGGATGCCTCCCCGCTTATCGACAACGTGGCCCAGCTGGGCCAGAAGGTGGCGACAGAGGCGGATACCAATGCCCGCTTCGCCGCCTATGAAGCCCTGAAGACTGCGGTGGACCAGCTCTACGACGCCATGTACAAGGCCGCCAAGGGCGACGACTTCAAAAACTTCAAGGTCGCCTACGACAACTTCTGGGAAAACGTCAACATGATCAAGTATGACGAATATCCCAAGCTGGCGGCGTCCTACAACGGCCTGATCAGCGGCTTTCCCGGCAGCCTGGTGGCCACCGTCACCGGGCAGGGCGCGTTGGCCACCTTCGGAGGTTGAACATGAGAAAGAACAGGCTTATCAGGGTATGCGCTCTGGCGCTGGTCCTGCTTGCGTTCATGGCCGTGCCGGCGCTGGCCAAGGTCGTGTCGCCCGGCCCGGACTTCTATTACCTCGACAACGCCAATGTGCTGTCCGAGGCTCTGGAGGGCGAGATTTTCTTTGCCAACAAGCTGCTCTATGACGCCTGCGGCGCACAGATCGTGGTGGTCACGGTGGACAGCACCGGGCGCGACGCCATCGACGACTACGCCTACGAGCTGTTCAACAGCTGGGGTATCGGCGATGCGGCCAAGGACAACGGCTTTTTGCTGCTGCTGGCCATCGAGGATGACGATTACTACGCCCGCACGGGCTCCGGCCTGGATCGGCGTTTTTCCGCTTCCACGATCAAGGAGTACTACGACGAATATCTGGAACAGGATTTCGCGGCCAAGCGCTACGAGGAGGGCGTCAGGAAGTTCTATGAGGCGGTGTTTCAGCGTATCGCCACCACCTACAGCGCCGATGTGACCGCGGCCCAGGGCGTCGCGGCATACAAGGACTATATCGCCAGGAGCGAGGCGGCCAACGGCTTCGGCGGCTACAGCGGTACCCGGCGCAAAGGCGCGGTCAACGGGGATTACCGCGATTACCATGAAGATGACGATTCCGGCATCGGCTTCGGCGTTGTGATAGCCGTGATACTGCTCATCGTGCTGGTCATATTGATAAGCAAGGGCCGGCGCGCCCGTCGGCGCGTGGGCATCATGCCGCCTCCGCCCCCGCCACCCATGGGCATCGGCTATCGCCCCACCCGCACGGTCTGGCACACGGGACCGACGATCCGGTCCGCGCCGCCCCGTTCAAGGCCATCCGGCGGCGGTTTCTTCGGCGGTGGCGGATCGTCCTTCGGTGGCGGCGGCGCCTCGCGGTCGTCGTCCTTCGGCAGCAGCCGGTCCTCCGGCTTTGGCGGGGGTCGCTCCTCCGGCTTCGGCGGTGGCAGCGGCGGCGGCGGTCGCAGCAGCGGCGGCGGCGCCGGTCGTGGACGGCACTGACGGGCAGGATTGCAGCGGCATCTGAGAGGCAAACAGGTTTTGAATGCCGTCACGGAAGGTACCGCTGCATTTAACGCACAGATGGTTTGCACAGAAACGAAACGGGAAAATCAAGGAGGAAAAAGCATGTTGAACAAAGCGGTGCGTTTGCACGGGCAAAACGATCTGCGGCTGGACACCTTTGAACTGCCGGCGATCAAAGAGGACGAGATTCTGGTAAAGGTGATTTCCGACTCCATCTGCATGTCCAGCTACAAGGCGGCCATACAGGGCTCCAACCACAAGCGCGTGCCCAACGATATCGCCGAGCATCCGGCCATCGTCGGCCACGAGTTCTGCGGCATCATCGAAAAGGTCGGCGCAAAGTGGCAGGGCAAGTACGCGGAGGGGGACAAGTTCACCATCCAGCCTGCGATCTCCTACAAGGACACGATGCAGACTCCCGGCTACGCCTTTGAGTTCTGCGGCGGCGATTCCCAGCGTGCCGTATTGCTTCCCGAGGTCATGGAGCAGGACTGCCTGCTGAAATACCGCGCCAGCGAATTCTTCTATGGCTCCCTGTCCGAGCCTCTGAGCTGCATCATCGGCACCTTCCACGCCCAGTACCACACCAAGCAGGGCGTCTACACCCATGAGATGGGCATCAAGGAGGGCGGCAACCTTGCAATCCTGGCCGGCGCAGGACCGATGGGACTGGGCGCCATCGACTACGCCATCCACTGCGACCGCAAGCCCGGCCTGCTGGTGGTGACCGACATCGACCAGCCGCGCCTGGACCGCGCCGCGTCCATCTATACCGTGGAGGAAGCGGCAAAGCACGGCGTGAAGCTGGTCTATGCAAACACCCGTGAGAACGCCGTCCAGACGCTCATGGAGATCTCCGGCGGCAAGGGCTATGACGACGTGATGGTGTTCGCGCCGGTGCCCGCAGTCATCGAGCAAGGCGACGCGATACTTGCCTACGACGGCTGCCTGAACTTCTTTGCCGGTCCCACCAATCCTGCTCTCAGCGCCAACTTCAATTTCTACAATGTGCACTATGCCGCGCATCACCTGGTGGGTACCTCCGGCGGCAATACCGATGACATGAAGGAAGCGCTGGAGATGATCGCCGAAGGCAGGATGAATCCCTCCGGCATGATCACCCATGTGGGCGGACTGAACGCCGTGGCCGAGACCACCCTGAACCTGCCGAAGATCCCGGGCGGGAAGAAGCTGATCTACACCAACATCAACCTGCCCCTGACCGCCATCGACGATTTCGCCAAGGCGGGGGAGACGAACCCCGTGTTCGCAAAGCTGGCCGAGATCTGCGGAAGGAACAACAACCTCTGGTGTGGCGAGGCTGAGGAATACCTGCTGGCCCACGCGGAGTCGATTTAAGTCGTATTAACTGACGCAAATAAAATCCCATGCGCGCGCATGGGATTTTTATTTGTACAAGTCAATGAAAAACCCCGCCACTCGGCGGGGTTTGGAATGTGCTGTTATCAGCCGTTGATCTCAACGCTCTTCTCAGTCTTGAGCAGCTGGATGAAGGTGACGCCGGGGTTGAAGAGGACTTCGTTGCCGTTGTCGTCATAGTAGGTGGTGTTGCTGCTGATGCTGTCACGCACCCAGTAGCCGGTGAAGTGCTTGCTGCCGATGAAGTAGTGGCACTTGTTGGTGCCGACGGTGGTCACCTTCGGGCGATCGGATTCGCCGTTGTACCAGGCGTACTCCATGCTCTGCACGATGACGTTGTCGCAGGTCACCTGCTCGTTGGTAGCGCCGTCCACATAGGGCTTGCCGTTGTACAGGCGGCGGTACTGGGCGATGGAGGGATCCCATTCATAGGACGGGGTGTAGCCGTTGCGATAGGGGATGCTGAAGCTGTTCACCTGATCACCCGCAGCGGGAATGACCGCCTGGGCGCTGAATTTCAGGGGAGACTTGCAGGTGATGCCGGTCCAATCGGTCTTCTCGAGCAGATTGTGCAGGCGGCAAATCACGTTGTTGGGAGCACGGCGGCTGTGATCGCGATAGAAGTCGCTCTTCTGGCTGCCGTTGTCATAGCCAATGCCGTCCCAGCGCTTGCCGATGTTGATGGTCCCGAAGTAGTCGTAAACGCTGCTGCCCTCGTACTTCTGACCACCGAAATGGATGAAGGCGCCGTTGTACTCGCTGTAGATGTCGGCATGCACGATACGGGCGGAGCGAATGGCCTCGATCTGATCGGGAATGATATCGTTGAACACCGCGGTATAGCGGGTATAGCCGCCGTTGTAGGTCTCGGTCTCGTAAACGATATCAGCGGAGCCGATGCCAACCTGCGGACGGGCCGGGGGCTCATTGTCCATCTGGCACACCATCGTGTGGGCGGGCTCGCTGGTGGGCTTGCCCGTGGTAATAGAAAGATTCGTGCCCTCGGCGATGGCTGCACAAGCAAACATCAGCGCCAGTGCGAGGACAAAACTTACGATTCTCTTCATAGAAAGTAATACTCCTTTCAAACTTGTTGGATGAAACCACATCCCATTACACTCTATTTTATCAAATGAAAGGCTGTCTGTCTATAGAAAAAATGATTAATTCTAAAATTTGCCTGAATATATGTCTTTTTGCCGTTCATATTTAACCCCACGGTTGGGAATGTTGCGCGTTTCATAACAATAGAGCGCTTGAACAATGGAATCCGTAAGGATACTATTATACAATACGAAATAAAGACAGAGGTTCTAACCCATGAGATATACGATTAAAACGATGGCGGTGCTCGTGGCACTGGGGTTTGCGGTGACAGGTGTCAACGGCTTTGCGGAATCCGGCGCGTCACAGGCGGCGGACGTTCCCACTGTGGGTCAAAGCGTGGAATCGTCGCCGGAAACCGAAGTGTCGCAGGAAGAAGAGGCTCAGCAGGCCACGCCATCGGACGATGCGTCCTTAAGGGAAGAGGTGCCGCAGACGCGCACGCAAATGGCAGAGGCCCAGCAGCACCTGATCGATCTGGGCTATCTGTACGGAGCGGCCGACGGCATTTACGGTCCCATGACGGCCGCTGCGTTGAAGCGCTTTCAGGGTGAACACGACCTGGAGGAGACGGGCGAACTGAATGACGCGACGGTCGAAGCCCTGTCCGGGCTCGCCGAAAAGCTGGGGGATATACGGGCGTTGCAGCAGCGCCTGATCGACCTGGGCTACCTGAATGGAAGCGCGGACGGCGCGTTTGGAGCGCGTTCTCAGGCTGCATTGAAGCAGTTCCAGGCGGTGCATGGCCTCGAAGCGACCGGCTTGCCGGACGATGAGACCCGTGAGGTGCTGTTTTCAGAGGGGGCAAAAACACTGCCCAGGCGCTTGCGCGTGGGCTCGAAGGGCGATCAGGTGATCGCGCTTCAGGAAAAGCTGATCCAATACGGCTTCCTCGGCGCAGAGGCGGACGGCAGCTATGGCGCCAGGACTTCCTCCGCGGTCACCCGCTTTCAGAAGCACCTGCAGGCCCAGGGGAAGGCAGAAGCCCTGGGCGTCGAACCCACCGGCGACGCGACGCCGGTGACCCTGCTGACGCTGTATGATCCCGAATACTCCTCTTACCTCGAGGATATCCGGGCGGGTGAAGAGGGCAGTGAGGTCCTGCGCGTGGAGCGCCGTCTGAGCGGACTTGGCTACATGGATGCCGTTCCCGACGAAGCATTCGATGAATATGCCCTCAGCGCTGCCGAGGCGTTTCGCGCTGCGGCGGGGATACAGGGAAGCGCCTATGACCGGGTGTTTATCGACGCACTGTTCAGCGCGGATGCGCCGGCTGCGGAGCACTTCGTCATGCACGCCATCGCCTGCGGCGACGAAGGCGCGGCGGTGCGTCAGGTACAGGAAGCCCTGGTCAACGGCGGAATGACCATAAGCATGCCGGACGGCGCCTACGGTCCGGGCCTTGCCCAGGGCATCGCCCAGCTGCATGATTACCTCGCCAGCATCGGTAGCCCGAAGGCTTTTCTCTTTGAGGATGAGAATACACTGTCCGTTGAGGCCCAGCAGCTGCTGACGGGCAAGCTGTTCAGCAGCCTGCCCATCGCCTTTACCGCGTCGGACACCTACATGACCTACCGGATACAGCGGAGGCTGCACACCCTGTATTACCTGTCCAAGAGCAAGATAGACGGAAGCTACGGCGACAGGACCCGGGATGCCATCACGGCGTTCCAGAAGGCAAATCACTTGCCGCAATCGGGCTTTCCGGATACCATGACCCTTGACCGGCTCTTCTCTACGTACGCGATCTATAAGGTGTTCCCCTACAGAGTCGAGGTGAGCATTGACCAACAGAGGGTCTATGTCTATGAATCGGATGAGTCCGGCGAATATACGCAGACCCAGACCTTTACCTGCTCCACCGGGCTGGGCAATTCGACCCCCAGGGGGATCTACCTGGATGGAGGACCCTGCAACGTGTGGCATCACTTCTCCAAGTTCGATGTCTGGGCCCGCTATTCGTATGTCATCGAGGGGGACATCATGTTCCATTCGGTGCTCTACAGCGAGAAGAACACCGATACGCTGCGGGAGAATTCGCTCTATGCCCTGGGACAGAAGGCCTCGCACGGCTGCGTCCGCCTGTCGGTGAAGAGCGCGCGGTGGATTTTCGAGCATTGCAAACCGGGCAGCACAGTGATCGTCATCTATTGAATGTCGGGCTACGGCAAAACCCCCGGGACGCGATGTCCCGGGGGTTCTGTATGGTCAGACTGTCCGAAAACGGTCATAGATATCGGAGAAGTCAGCAGGAGGAGCGGGTTCGGAAGGGGAATCATCCGGGACGCAAGTTTTTGAGGAACTTGGAGCAGGATTATCGGCCTTCTCCGAATGCTTCTCGGGCTGTTCTTCTTTCTGCCTTGGAGCGGGTACATAGGGGATCAAGCCTCTGCGTGCGGCTTCCTGCTGGAATTCCAGGGGCAAATCCCGGGCATCCACGATAAAACCGTCCACAGAGAGCATCCAGATGGCGGGGTTGTCCTCAATCAGTTCCTGCAACAGCCATTCCGTATCCCAGGGAGACATGCGAACCAGCTTGCGAATCTCAGCCGCCTTGTTACCGGCAGTGGATGGGGCAACGCCAAAAGGCCGGCTCAATTCGTCGGCGGTCAGGTGAACCGGCATGGACTTGTCGAATATGAAATTGTTGGCGGCAATGGCATAGACGATCCCCGCCGCCCAGGTATTGCGCCTGCCCTTCAGCAAGGGGGACGGACGCTTTCGGCAC